>NZ_JANIAA010000005.1 GCF_024505145.1 Streptomyces rugosispiralis
GACGGCCTCGGAGGTCAGCAGCAGAGCGGTATCCGTTAAGTCGGTGCGCTTCGCGGTGTGCAGGGCGGTGCGGACGGCTTCCCGGGCGGTACGGACCCAACCGGGGTCGGGCGGGAAGACGAGGGAGAAGTCGGCGCGGGGGAACTGGGCGCTCATGGTGATGTTGCCTCCTTCGGCCAACGGCCGTTCGGCGGACGCCGGTTGGGCGATGTGCCTTCGACGGTAGAGATGTCGGTTTAGCTAGCGCAACCTAATGTCGGAAATTCCCCCTCCCGAGTGGACCGCTCGCCGCAAAAGCGGGCAGACTGCGCCTGATCCATGAAGGGAGTCACGCGATGGGGCTTCGGGCCAACCCGACCCAACGGCAACGACGGCTGGGTGAGGAGCTACGGAAGCTGCGCGAGGCGAGTGGCTTGTCCGCAACGGAGGCGGGAGCCCACGCGGGGCTCGGGCGAGCGCACATGAGTCACATCGAGACGGGTCGCACGGCCATCCCGGAGGAGAAACTACGGGCTCTCGCGGCGGCGTACGGTTGCACAAGCCATCCCTTGGTCGAAGGGTTGTGTGAGCTGAGCCGGGCCACAGGTCGGGGGTGGTGGTCGCCCTACAAAGTCAGCCACAACGCCCGAGCCCTCGATCTCGCGGAACTGGAGGCGAGTGCCGTGGCGCACCGCTCGTTCCAGTGGATGTACGTGCCAGGTCTGCTCCAGACGGCGGAGTACATGCGCTGCCTGTTCGAGAGCGGGCAGCCGGACAGCCCGCAAGTGGTCGATGCGGGAGTTGAGTTCCGGCAGCGGCGACAGCACGTGCTGGCCGACGGATCGCAGCTCTTCCATGCGGTCATCCATGAAGCCGCCCTCCTGATGAAGTTCGTGCCCGGCGACGTCATGCGCCGCCAGATCGAGCACCTCGTCGCCATGGCCGAGTTGCCTCATGTGCGCATCCAGCTGCTGCCGTTCAAGTCGGACGTCAACTCGACGACGCCGGGAGCACCTTTCAGCCTCTTGGATAGTCGGGTCCCCGAACTGAGCACGGTCTATGTCGAGCATCCGGTCTCATCGGTGTTCCTGGGGGACCGTGAGCATCTGACCCAGTACAACTCGGCCTTCGAGCACCTCAGCGCGGTGGCTCTCCCGCCCATTGCCCTCCGGGGCGAACGCAAGTGCTATACCGAGAGGGATTCACTCCAGCTCATCCAGCACTTGCTGTACACCTTGTGAAGGGGAGCCCTGGACATGTCCTGTTGGCGCAAGTCGAGTTTCAGCAGTGGTCAAGTCAGCGCAGAGTGTGTCGAGGTCTCGGCACCGTCTGCCGACCTCATACTCATCCGTGAAAGCGATGCCCCGGCGGCCGTGATCGCCACGGAGCCAGCCCCGTGGGCTGCCTTTATCCGTGGGCTCAAGCGGGGCGATTTCGACCATCTGTCGGGGAGCGTGTGACCGTCGTGGCCGCGTTCCTGTGCTGGGGCCGCTTGCGCGGTGCGGGTTTCGTCTCGCGCCTTCGGCGCCATTGAGCATGGGGGGCGGGGGATGGGGGCGCGGGCCTCGCCGCCGGGTGACGGGCCGGTGGTGGTGGGCCCGGTGGCGGCTCCTGTGCTCCTGGGCTGGGACCCGGCCGGACTGACGGCCTCTCCGGGTACCCCTCTCAAAAACGCTTGATCTGAAGCAACTAATTCATCAAAGGTTTTCCAGGGGGGTACCCCACCCCCGGCGGTCCGGCATCGGCACAGGCCCCTGAGTACGGGAGCCGCCACCGGCCCCGCCACCCACGGCCCGCCGCTCGGCGACGAAAGCGCGAGCCCGGCACCCCCGGCCCCATGCTCAAAGGCGCCGAAGGCGCGAGGCCGTCAGTCGCCCGACGGCTCCCAGTCCGCACAGCCCTGGGGGAAAAGCCCACGCGCTGGTGTTCGTCATGTCTCCGATTCTCCCGGAATTGAGGACAGAAGTTGTCCGCAGTGACTCCTACTGTCGTTCTTGACCGAGGAACACGGGACCAACCGAAGGCGGAGATCATGACCGAGACCCCGAGCCTGAGCGAGTCGGCGACCCTCACCGGCGAGCGCGCCGACCTGCTGCGGACGCTGAACAAGCACCGGCACTTCCTGCGCTTCACCACCCGCGATCTCACCGACGAGCAGGCCGGGCTGCGCACCACCGTCAGCGCACTGTGCCTGGGCGGCCTGGTGCAGCACGTCGCCGCGGTGGAGCGGGGCTGGGTGGACTTCATCCTGGAGGGCCCGTCGGCCATGCCCGACTTCACCGCCATGACTGAGGCCGACTTCGCCAAGCGGGCTGACGAGTTCCGGCTGCTGCCCGGCGAGACGCTGGCCGGCGTACTGGCCGAGTACGCGGCGGTGGCCCACCGGACCGACGAGCTGATCGCCGCCCTGCCCGACCTGGACGCGACCCAGCCGCTGCCGGAGGCGCCGTGGTTCGAGTCCGGCGCACGCTGGTCGGCCCGTCAGGTGCTGCTGCACATCATCGCCGAGACCGCGCAGCACGCCGGGCACGCCGACATCATTCGCGAGTCCCTGGACGGCGCCAAGACCATGGGGTGAACGGGAAGTTGGGACGAGACCGTCAGCCGTCCGACGGCTCCCAGACCGCGCAGTCGTGGGCGAAGAGGACGCGGCGGGGGTCGAAGTCGGCAAGGCGGTCCAGCCAGGGCCGGTACGGCGGAAGGGGCTGCGTCACGCCATCGAGGGCCGCCCTGCGGGCCAAGTGGTCGGAGGCGAACTCGGAGCCGAAGTCATGCGCCTGACCAGCGAGGATCACCGTGCCATCGGGCTGGCGGACGACCAGTGACTGATGGCCGTCGGTGTGGCCGGGGGTCGGGATGATGTGGACGCCCGGCCAGATCTCGGCCTCCCCGGCGAGTTCCTCGTACGTGGCGCCGGGGAAGTCCAGCAGCTCGTCGAACGTATAGCCGCCTCCGCGCGCGGTGGCCAGCTCCACGTCCTGGACCAGGATCGGCCTGCCGTGCAGCAGCGGGTTGCCGCCGCAGTGGTCGAAGTGGAGGTGGCAGTTCACGACGAGTGAGACGTCCGCGAGGCCGACCCCGGCCGCCGCCAGCGCCTTCGACAGGGCGCGGCGGCGGGGGCGGTAGTGCGCCTCGGTCTCGGGGTCGGCGGCGCCGATGCCGGTGTCGAAGAGGATCAGCCCACGGTCGTGTCGGACCAGATAAGCGAGTACGGGTTCGACCCGTGGCTCCGGTCCGCCGGTTTCGGGGGCGGGGCGGACGAAGTAGCCGAGGTCGAGGCGGCGCACGGAGATGTCGTTGGCCATCCCGTCATGGTCGCCCGGTGCAAGGCCCGCCCGCACGGGGGTTTGCCGAGGGCAGAGCGGCAAGCGGCTAACGGTGGGTCAGCAGGGCCGTGGCGATGGTGACCTGTGCCGGTTCCAGGGTGGTCTTGCCGTCTTCGATGTCCCAGAGGGCGTTCTGCAGGACGCGGCCCAGGGTCCAGCCGGTGGCCCGCCGCCGGTCCAGGTCGAGGGCCTCGGTCAGCAGGTCGAAGCGGCGGAGCACCGCGCGGGTGGGGTCACCGGTGGCCAGGATCTCGTCCCAGCGGTTGTCCAGCGCCGGGAGGAGTTCGAAGCCGGGGTCGCCGGTGAGCGGTTCGGGGTCGATGGCCAGCCAGGGCTCGCGTTGGCCGGCCAGGATGTTGTCGTAGTGGAGGTCCCAGTGCAGCAGCCGGTCTCCGGGTGCGTCGAGGAGTTCGGCCACGGCGGAGGCGCAGACGCGGACCAGCCGCTGTTCGGCCGGGTCGCGCAGGGCCGGTACGGCGTCGGGCGTCTGCTCGAGCATGGCGACGGCGATGTCGGACAGGCGGCGCAGGCCGCCGGGGGCGGGCATCGAGGTCAGCCGGGCCAGGAGGTCGGCCAGGACGCGCATCGCGGCGGTGTCGTCGGGCAGCGAGGAGAGCGGACGGGAGGCGTCCAGGCGCTCCAGCAGCATGGTGCCGGTGTCCGGATCGTGGTCGAGCAGGAGCACCACGCCGTCGCCGTTCCAGGTCCGCAGGCCCAGTGGGGCGCCCTCGGTCTCCTCCCTGACCTGCTGGAGCTTCAGGACCGAGGGAGATCCGTCCGCGCCGGTCACCGGGAGCACGAGCGAGGCCATGCCATGGGCGGCGGGACCGGCCGGGCGCAGATCCCAGCGGTCGAGGAAGTCCGCGGCCAGCCGGGGCAGCGCGGCGAGCCAGGCGCGTCCGGCGGCGTCGTGCTCGCCGAACGACGCGGCGAAGGCTTCGGGGACGTCGATGCGGTGGGCCGGTGGGGTCATCAGGGGTGGTCTCCGGCGTCAGGCGAACGCAGATAGTTGTAGACCGTGGCGCGGGAGACCCCCAGCAGTTCGGTGACCACCTGGACCGAGTGCTTCACCTGGAGGTAGCCGCTGGTCTTGAGGGTGCGGACGAGTTCCTTCTTGGCGGGGGTGCCCAGGCTGCGCGGGGTCTGGCCGCGGGCGGCGGCGAATTCCTCGATGACGGTGCGCAGCTCCGCGGCGGTGCGGGCGCGGAGGGTTTCGGTGAGCGGCTGCTCCTGCTCATCGGTCCGGACGAGGTTGGTGAGGCTGCGGGCCACGCTCGCGAAGAGGGAGACGTCCAGGTTGAGGCAGATGGCGGCGACGTACTGGCCCGCGCTGTTCTTGATGCCGATCGAGGTGCTCTTCGCGGGGCGGCCGTCCGGGAAGCGGTTGGCGTAGTTCTGGACGATGTCGGGGAAGCCGGGGTCCCGCATCCGGGCCAGGCCCAGCTCGGTGGCGGGCTGGCCCACCTCGCGGCCGGAGAGATTGCTCTCGATGGCGCGGATGGACTGGTCGGGGTTGCGCAGATCGTGGAGGACCACCTCGCACAGCCCGGGGAACATCCGGCCGAGGGCGACGACGATCTTCTCGGCCTCGCGGAGCAGCAGCTCGTCCTCGGGGGTTCCGGTCGTCTCCTGACGCCTCTCCCCGGTCATCCGAACAGCTCCGTCATCGTCGGCGTCGCCTTCAGGCCGGAGCCGGTCAGCAGCACCACGGTGGTCTCACCGGGGCGGATCGCGCCCCGGGCGCGGAAGACCTCGATCGCCGCGGCCGCGGTCGCGCTGGTCGGCTCCGCGTACAGCCCCATCGCGGCCAGCCGGCGGACCGCCGAGGCGATCGCGTCCTCCGGGATGGCCGCCATGTCGCCGTCGGAGCGGCGGATGGCGCGCAGCACCTCGGGGAAGCGGACGGGCTCGCGGATGGCCGTGCCCTCGGCGATGGTCGGGGCGTGGTCGAACGGCACCGGGGTCTCGGCCCCCGCGCGGAACGCGGCGTGGAGCGGGGCGCAGTGGGCGGGCTGGGCCACCAGCAGCCGGGGGCGGCGGGCGATCTGGCCCGCGGCCAGCAGCTCGGAGAAGCCGAGGTCACAGCCGAGTACGGTGCTGCCCGCGCCCGCCACGGTCACCACGGCGTCCGGTGCGGTGAAGCCCAGGTCCTCCCACAGCTCGTACGCCAGGGTCTTGGTGCCCTGGAGGAAGAAGGGGTGCCAGTTGTGGCTGGCGTAGTACGTATGGGCCGACTGGCGCAGCGCCTCGGCCGCGGTGGCGTCGCGGTCGCCCGGCACCAGCTGGACCTCGGCGCCGTAGGCCCGGCTCTGGAGGACCTTCGCGGGGGAGGTGGTGGCGGGGGTGAGGATCCGGGCCCGGATGCCGGCGGCGGCGCAGTACGCGGAGACGGAGGCCCCGCCGTTGCCGGAGCTGTCCTCGATGACCTCCGGTACGCCCCGCTGGGCGAGCAGCGAGATCATCACGCTGGTGCCGCGGTCCTTGAAGCTGCCGGTGGGGCTGAACCACTCCAGCTTGAAGCGAATCCGATCCTCCCCCCAGCTCTTCTCGACCAGCGGGGTGCACCCTTCTCCCAGTGACACCGGGGCGTCGATGCGCACCGGGAGGGCCGCTCGGTAGCGCCACAGTGACCGGGCCCCGGTGTCCACCTGCTCACGGGTGATGCCGGGCAGTGCGGAGACGGTGAGGGGAGCCCCGTCATCGCCGCACCAGCGGGGGTCGTCGATCGGGTACGTGGCGCCGGAGCGCTCGTCCACGTAGTGGGGTTCGGATCCTGGTTCAGCTCGCACCTTAGATATTTTGTTTAGTTGTGTATATCTAGTCAAGGGAGTGATGGGCTGCTCGAGCCCATCGCGAGTGCGGTGCGAGAGCCGCTCAAGGGTGGGCGAACAGCCGTTCCAGCACCACCGCGACCCCGTCGTCCTCGTTGGTCGGCGCCACCTCGTCGGCTATCGCCTTCAGATCCGGGTGGGCGTTGCCCATCGCGACCCCGTATCCGGCCCAGCCCAGCAGCGGGATGTCATTGGGCATGTCGCCGAACGCGATCGTCTCGGCCGGGGTGAACCCCATGCGGTCGGCGGCCAGTTGGAGCCCCACCGACTTGTCCGTCCCGGCCGGGAGCACCTCGATCATGCCCTTCTCGGAGTGGGTCACCGCCACCTCGCCCCCGCCCACCCGCGCCGCAGCCGCCGCGACCAGTCCGTCCGCCACCGTCCGGTGGCACATCAGCACCTTCTCGATCGGCGCCGCCCACAACTCCTCCCGCTCGGCCAGCCCCCACTCCGGGTGCCTCCGGTCGGTGAAGCCGGCGGTGACGACGAAGCGGTTCTCGGGCGCCGCGGTCACCACGGCGAGCTCCAGCGGACCCGCGCCCAGCGCCTCCTCGGTGCGCTCCACCACCGACCGGGCCAGCTCCCGGTCCAGCGACGCCGAGACCAGCAGCCGGTCCGCGGAGGCGTCGTACAACTGCGCGCCCTGCCCGCACACCGCGAGCCCCCGGTAGCCGATCGCCGCCAGGTACTCCCGGCAGGACGCGGCCGGGCGCCCGGTGACCACCAGATGCCGCGCCCCGGCGGCCCGGATCTGGGCGAGCGCCTCACGGTTGCGCGGTGAGACGGTCAGATCCCCGCGCAGCAGGGTGCCGTCGAGGTCGGTGGCCACCAGCGGGAACCGGGGCCGCCCGGCGGTACGCGGCCGGGGGAGCAGCGCGCCCGGGGATACGGAAGAAGCGGCAGCGGCGGCAGCGGCGGCGGTGTCGGCGGTGTCGGCGGTGTGCACGGTGGAGGGTGGTCCCTTTCGTCACGCTCATCGTGCTCATTCCGCGTCGATCAGCGCGACACATGGAGCCCCTGAACCATGTCGGCATGTGAACTCATGTCGACCTTGCGGAACAGAGAATGGCGGCTCCGCCGGGGACGATCAAGCCGTGCAGATCACGGCCACCTGCTTCGGCAGCCGGTACGGCAGCGAGCCGTACCACGCGCACGAGAGCGCGAAGCCGAAGGAGAGGCAGACGACCCCGCCGACCGCGTCCATCCAGAAGTGATTGGCGGTGGCGACGATCACCAGCAGCGTGGCCGAGGGGTAGAGCAGCCCCAGCGCCTTCACCCACAGCGGACGGGCCAGTGTCGCGATGGTCAGACCGCACCACAGCGACCAGCCGATGTGCATCGAGGGCATCGCCGCGTACTGGTTCGACATATCGGCGAGGTTTCCCGAGGCCATCGAGCCCCAGGTGTTGTGCACCACCACGGTGTCGATGAAATGGCCGCCGCTCATCAGCCGGGGCGGGGCCAGCGGGAAGAAGTAGTAGCCGAGCAGGGCCACGCCCGTGGTCGCGAAGAGCGCCAGCCGGGTGGCGGCGTAACGGCCCGGATGCCAGTGGTAGAGCCACACCAGCACGCTGAGCGTCACGATGAAGTGGAGCGTCGCGTAGTAGTAGTTCATGCCCACGATCAGCCAGCTGACCGAGTCGATCGCATGGTTGACGCCCCGTTCGAAGGCCAATCCGAACCGGTGCTCCCACTCCCAGATCCAGGTCGCGTTGCGCAGCGCCTCCGGGCGCTGCTCCGGGACGGCGTTGCGGATCAGCGAATACGTCCAGTAACTGACGGCGATGAGGACGATCTCGAACCAGAGCCGGGGCCTTCTGGGGGTACGCAGCCGGTTCATCAGGGTGGTGCCCGGCGCCCGCTCCGCGTCGGTGTCCGCGATGGGTGCCGGGGTGGCTGTTCGGCCTGCCGTGGTCCTGATCGTCGCTCCACCCATAGGGCAACAGTCTGCCAGACGACGTCCACCCGCAGATCATCCACGGCATCGGGTCTTCGTTGCTTATGTCCTGGTCCGGGGGGTCCTCCAAGGGGCGTATGCCCCTATACGTCCACTGGGTGCCGGGCCGCTGGACGGGGCCCCGGACGGGGGGCTTTCCCCTACCCGCCCCTTCCCGAAACTGGGGCTCCGCCCCAAGACCCCGCTCCTCAAGCGCCGGAGGGGCTGGTAGGTGGGGCTTTGCCCCAGGTCCGGGTCCTCAAGTGCCGGAGGGGCTGGAAGGTGGGGCTTTGCCCCAGGTCCGGGTCCTCAAGTGCCGGAGGGGCTGGTAGGTGGGGCTTTGCCCCAGGTCCGGGTCCTCAAGTGCCGGAGGGGCTGGAAGGTGGGGCTTCGCCCCTGGACCCCGGAGGTCTGGGGCGGAGCCCAGTTTCGGGAAGGGGCGGGTAGGGGATCAGCCCGCCGCAGGCGCCACGATCCCCCGGCGGCCACCGCCTAGGCCGCGCCCCCGGCCGCCCGGCCCCGTGACTCCATACCGTGGGCCGACGCCGTGGAGCCGCGCACCACCAGTTCGGGCAGGAAGACGAACTCGCTGGGCGGGGCCGGGGTGCCGCCGATCTCCTCCAGCAGCGCCCGCACCGCCGCCTGCCCCATCGACTGCACCGGTTTACGGATCGTGGTCAGCGGCGGATCGGTGAAGGCGATCAGCGGGGAGTCGTCGAAGCCGACCACCGAGATGTCCTGGGGGACCGCAAGGCCCTTCTGCCGGGCCGCCCGGATGGCACCGAGCGCCATCATGTCGCTCGCGCACACCACCGCCGTACTGCCCAGGTCGATCAGCGCGGTCGCCGCCGCCTGGCCACCCTCCAGGGTGTACAGCGAATGCTGGATCAGCTCCTCGGACTCGGCCGGGGAGAGCCCCAGCCGGTCCCGCATCGCCTGCTGAAAGCCTTCGATCTTGCGCAGTACGGGTACGAATCGCTTCGGCCCGAGCGCGAGACCGATCCGGGTGTGCCCGAGCGAGACCAGATGGGTGACCGCCAGCCCCATCGCCGCCCGGTCGTCCGGGGAGATGAACGGCGCCCGCACCTTCGGCGAGAAGCCGTCCACCAGCACGAACGGCACACCCTGGCCGCGTAGCTGGTCATAGCGCTGCATATCGGCCGAGGTGTCCGCGTGCAGCCCGGAGACGAAGATGATCCCGGCCACCCCCCGGTCCACCAGCATCTCGGTCAGCTCGTCCTCCGTCGAACCGCCGGGGGTCTGGGTGGCCAGCACCGGGGTGTAGCCCTGCCGGGTGAGCGCCTGCCCGATGACCTGGGCGAGCGCGGGGAAGATCGGGTTCTCCAGCTCGGGCGTGATCAGTCCCACCAGCCCGGCGCTGCGCTGCCGCAGCCGCACCGGCCGCTCATAGCCGAGGACGTCCAGAGCGGCGAGGACGGACTCGCGGGTGGCCGCCGCCACCCCCGGCCTGCCATTGAGGACGCGGCTGACGGTGGCTTCGCTGACCCCCGCCTGGGCTGCGATGTCAGCAAGCCGTGCGGTCATGGAGTGGGACTGTACCGGTCGCGTGTCAGATTGCCCACCACGCGCATGAATCAGGCGGAATGCACACGGTTCCGGCCTGGTACGCCAGCGGCGCCGACGACAGCAGCGCACGCCCCGGAACCGGCAGTTCGACCTCCTCGCCGAGCGTGTTGAGCGTGCACACCAGGCCGGGCCGGGACAGCGCGAGCACCCCCGCCGGGGCGTCCAGCCAGCTCATCGGGGTGTCCCCGAGACCCGGCAGCTCACGGCGGAGCGCGAGCGCGTCCCGGTACAGCTCCAGCGTGGAGCCGGGGTCGCCGGTCTGCGCCTCCACGGACAGCCCGGCCCAGTCCCCCGGCTGGGGCAGCCAGCTGCCGCCGGGGCCGAAGCCGTAGGAGTCGCCGGAGCGGGTCCAGGGCAGGGGCACCCGGCAGCCGTCGCGGAAGCCGTCCTGGCCGTCCTGGCCCTCCTGTCCGTCGGCGGAGGTGCGGAAGAAGGCCGGGTCCTGGCGCAGCTCGTCCGGCAGCTCGGTCACCTCGGGCAGGCCCAGCTCCTCGCCCTGGTAGAGATAGGCCGAGCCGGGCAGCGCCAGGATGAGCAGGGCCGCGGCGCGGGCGCGGGCGAGCCCCCGCTCCGGGCCGCCGCCGGCTCCGTCGGCGTAGCGGGTGGTGTGCCGGACCACATCGTGGTTGGAGAGCACCCAGGTGGTGGGGGCGCCCACGGAGCCGGTCGCGGCCAGCGACTCGTCGATCACCTCGCGCATCGCGGCCGCGTCCCACGGGCACTTCAGGAACTGGAAGTTGAACGCCTGGTGCAGCTCGTCGGGGCGTACGTAGAGGGCCAGCCGCTCGGAGGTGGGCGCCCAGGCCTCGGCGACGCCGATCCGGTCACCGGGGTAGGAGTCCAGCAGCCGCCGCCAGGAGCGGTGGATCTCGTGCACCCCGTCCTGGTCGAAGAACGGCAGCACCTGGGAGCCGATCAGCTTGGCCTGTTCGGTGCGGCCGATGTCGGGCAGCCCGGCGGCCTTGACCATGCCGTGGGCGACATCGATACGGAAGCCGTCCACGCCCAGATCCAGCCAGAAGCGCAGCACCGAGTCGAACTCCGCGCGGACCTCGGGGGAGTCCCAGTTGAGGTCGGGCTGCTGCGGGGCGAAGAGGTGCAGATACCACTCGCCGGGGGCGCCGTCCGGATCGGTGGTACGGGTCCAGGCGGGGCCGCCGAAGACCGACTCCCAGTCGTTCGGCGGCAGTTCGCCGTGGGCGCCGCGGCCGGGGCGGAAGTGGTAGCGGGCGCGGGCCGCGCCGCCGGGCCGGTCGGCCAGCGCCTCGCGGAACCACGGGTGCTGGTCCGAGCTGTGGTTCGGGACGACGTCCACGATCACCTTCAGCCCCAGCTCATGGGCGGTGCGCACCAGGTCGTCGGCGTCGCCGAGGGAGCCGAAGAGCGGGTCCACGGCGCGGTAGTCCGCCACGTCGTAGCCGCCGTCGGCCTGCGGGGAGGCATAGAAGGGGGTCAGCCAGACGGCGTCCACACCCAGCCCGGCGAGGTGCGGCAGCCGCTCCCGCGCGCCGCGCAGATCGCCGATCCCGTCGCCGTCGCTGTCGGCGAAGGAGCGTACGTACACCTGGTAGATGACGGCGTCGCGCCACCATCCGGGGCCTTCGGACGGTCGCGCCGGCTCGGTGGCAAGGGAGGTCGTGAGCTCCTGGGTCATGGCGCGAACGTAACAGCTCTGCAATGGCTTGCGGAAGAGCTTGCAGGGTGCGCTGGTGCTCTTCGGGGGCGCTCCGGTCGTGCTGTGGGCGTATGTCAAGCGCCGGGACGGGAGCGGAGCGGCCACCGCGGGGACACGCGGACGTAACGATGCCGGGCGCCTTGCAGAAATTTGCCGCAAGGTCTTTCGGCGGGCTTGCGGCCCTGTTACGTTCCTCCGCAACTTGGGGCCGCGAGGGAGCGGCCGGCTTTGGAGGAGTTCAGATGCGACGTGGCATAGCGGCCACCGCACTCGTCGCGGCCCTGGCGCTCGCGGCGACGGCGTGCGGCGGTGACGACGGCGGCAGCGGCGACAAGAAGTCCGGCGGCCATCTCTCCGGCACCGTGACGTACTGGGACACGTCGAACGACGCGGAGAAGAGCACGTACAAGGAGCTCGCCCTGGGCTTCGAGAAGAACCACCCCGACGTCAAGGTCAACTACGTCAATGTGCCCTTCGGCGAGGCGCTGGCCAAGTTCAAGAACGCCGCGGGCTCCGGCGGCTCCGGTGCGCCCGACGTCCTGCGCACCGAGGTGGCCTGGACCCAGGACCTCGCCAACATCGGCTATCTCGCCCCGCTGGACGGCACCCCCGCCCTCGCCGACCAGTCCGACTATCTGCCCAAGGCGCTCGCCGGGGCCGAGTTCAAGGGCAAGACGTACGCCGTACCGCAGGTCATCGACACCCTCGGCCTCTTCTACAACAAGAAGATGCTGAAGGACGCCGGGGTCCAGCCGCCCAAGGACTGGACCGAGCTCAAGGCCGCCGCCAAGAAGATCAAGGAGAAGACCGGCAAGACCGGCCTCTATCTGCGCGGCGACGACGCGTACTGGTACCTGCCCTTCATCTACGGCGAGGGCGGCGACCTCCTCGACACCGGCGCCAAGAAGGTGACCGTCGACGACGAGCCCGGCATCAAGGCGTTCGCGGCCGCCCGCGACCTGGTCACCTCCAAGGCGGCGGAGACCGACGCCACCGACGGCTGGGACAACATGCAGAACGCCATCAAGAACGGCGACGTCGCGATGACGATCAATGGGCCGTGGGCGATCGAGGACACCCTGGCGGGCAAGGCGTTCAAGGACAAGTCCAACCTCGGGGTGGTCCCGGTCCCGGCCGGCAGCAAGGGCCAGGGCGCCCCGCAGGGCGGCCAGAACCTCACCGTCTACGCCGGATCGAAGAACCTGGACGCCTCCTACGCCTTCGCGCAGTACATGAGCTCGGCCGAGGTGCAGGCCAAGACCACCGAGAAGCTCTCCCTGCTGCCCACCCGCACCTCCGTCTACTCCAACAAGACGGTCGCGGCGAACCCCAATGTGAAGTTCTTCAAGGCCGCCGTCGACAAGGCGGTCGAGCGCCCCTGGATCCCCGAGGGCAACAGCCTCTTCCAGGCGATCCTGGTGCAGTTCCCGGGCGTCCTCACCGGCAAGACCTCACCCGAGAAGGCCGCGAAGTCGGTCGGTGACGCGTACCGCAAGCTCCTCAAGGGCGACTGGAAGTAGGGCCGACGACGATGGCTGTCGACACCAGCCCGGCGATGGACCCGGCCGCGGGCGCGAAGGGCGCCCGCGGCCGGGGCGGCCGGGTCCGCAAACCGGGCGCCCCACCGCCGCGCCGGATCCGCGACGCGCTCGCCCGCCACTGGTACGCCTGGGCCATGGTCGCGCCCGTCGTGCTCGTCATCGGGCTGATCATCGGCTATCCGCTGGTCCGCGGCGTCTATCTGTCGCTGACCGACGCCAACGAGGCCAACGTCGAGCGCACCATCGGGATCAACCACATCCCCGCCACCTACAAGAACGTCGGCCTCGACAACTTCCAGGCGATCCTGAAGGACCAGGTCTTCTGGGACCGGCTGGGCTGGACCGTCACCTGGACCGTCAGCTGTGTGGCGCTCACCTTCGCCATCGGCCTGGGCCTGGCCGTACTGCTCAACCGGCGGTTCGCCGGACGCGCGCTCTACCGGTCGCTGCTGATCCTGCCGTGGGCCGTCCCCGCCTTCGTCTCCGTCTTCGCCTGGCGGCTGCTCTACAACGAGAAGAACGGCATCCTCAACAAGGTGCTGCACGGCGGCGGGATCGACGCGGTGCCCTGGCTGAACGACCCCACCATGGCCAAGGTCTCGGTGATCGCCGTGAACATCTGGCTCGGGGTGCCGTTCATGCTGGTCGCGCTGCTCGGCGGGTTGCAGTCCATCCCCGGTGAGCTGTACGAGGCCGCCGAGATGGACGGGGCGAGCCCCTGGCAGCGGTTCCGCCACATCACCCTGCCCGGACTGCGCTCGGTCAGCTCCACCGTGATCCTGCTGTCGACCATCTGGACGTTCAACATGTTCCCGGTGATCTTCCTGCTGACCCGCGGCGGGCCCGGCGACTCCACCGAGATCCTGGTGACGTACGCCTACCGGCTCTCCTTCGTCAACAGCCCGCGCGACTTCGCCGGCGCCTCGGCCTGGGGTGTGCTGATCCTGCTCATCCTCATGCTCTTCGCGGTGATCTACCGCCGTTCGCTCCGCAAACAGGGAGAGGTGTGGTAGCCATGCGCGACCAACGACGCGGCCCGCTCGCCTCCGTCGGGCTGCACACGACCCTGATCCTTGCTTCGGCCATCGCGGTCTTCCCGCCGCTGTGGCTGGTGGTGACCTCGTTCAAGCCCAAGAGCGAGGCGTTCAGCACCGATGTGGTGAAGGACTCGACGCTGCGGAACTACCAACACGTCCTCGGTGACACCGAGTTCCTGACCTGGTTCGGCAACTCGCTGTTCATCGTGGTCATCACCACGCTCCTGGGCGTCTTCGTGGCGGCCACCACCGGCTACGCCGTCAGCCGCTTCCGGTTCCCCGGGATGCGCCCGCTGATGTGGCTGCTGCTGATCACCCAGATGTTCCCGGTGGCCATCCTCATCGTGCCGCTGTACAACATCATGTCGACGCTGGGCTGGCTCAACCAGCCGATCTCGCTCATCGTCACCTACCTCACGGTGGCCGTGCCGTTCTGCGCCTGGATGATGAAGGGCTTCTTCGACACCATCCCGGTGGAGATCGACGAATCGGGCCGGGTCGACGGGCTCAACCCCTTCGGGACCTTCTGGCGGCTGGTCGTCCCGCTGGCCAAACCGGGGCTCGCGGTGACCGCGTTCTACACCTTCATCACCGCGTGGGCCGAGGTGGCCTACGCCTCCGCCTTCATGACGGGGGAGGAGAACCTCACACTCGCGGCGGGTCTCCAGACCTTCGTCAACCAGTACACCTCCGACTGGGGTTCGATGACGGCCGCGGCCGTCATGATCGCCATTCCGGCGGCGCTGGTGTTCTCCTGGGCCCAGCGCCATCTGGTGGCGGGGCTCACGGCCGGGGCGACCAAGTCGTGACGAGTCCGTTGGCGGCGGGGCCGTCGGCGGCGCGGGCAGGGGAGGCGGGGCCACCGGCGGCGGGGCCGTCCGCGGCCGACATCTCTGCGGCCGGTCCGTCCGCGCCGGGCTCACCTGCGGTTGGCCCGTCCGCGTCGGGCTCACCCGCGTCGGGCCCGACCGCGTCGGGCTCACCCGCGTCGGGCTCACCCGCGTCGGGCCCGTCCGCGTCGGGCTCACCGGGGGCGCCGCCGCGGCTCGCCGATATCGCCGCACAGGCCAAGGTCAGCGAGGCCACCGTCAGCCGGGTGCTCAACGGCAAGGCGGGCGTGGCGGCCACCACCCGGCAGCGGGTGCTCGCCGCCCTCGACGTGCTCGGCTACGAACGGCCGGTGCGGCTGCGGCGGCGCAGCGCCGGGCTGGTCGGCCTGGTCATCCCGGAGCTGACCAACCCGGTCTTCCCCGCCTTCGCGCAGATCATCGAGCAGGTGCTGGCCGGTCATGGCTACACCCCGATCCTGTGCACCCAGATGCCCGGTGGCGCCACTGAGGACGAGTTGGTGGAGCAACTGGAGGAACGCGATGTGGCGGGCATCGTCTTCATGTCCGGGCTGCACGCCGACACCACGGCCGACCCCGCCCGCTATGCCCGGCTGGCCGGGCGCAGGGTGCCGTTCGTGCTGATCAACGGCTACAACGAGCACATCCAGGCCACGTTCGTCTCGCCCGACGACCGGGCGGCGGCGCGGATGGCCATCCGCCACCTGGCCGCGCTCGGCCACCACCGGATCGGCCTCGCGGTGGGGCCGGCCCGCTATGTCCCCGCGCTGCGCAAGGTCGAGGGGTTCCTCGCGGCGAGCGCGGAGCTGCTGGATCGATCGGCGGACGAGGCACGGCAGTTGGTGCGGCATACGCTCTTCAGCGTCGAGGGCGGGCAGGTGGCGGCGGCCACGCTGCTGGACCAGGGCTGTACGGGCATCGTGTGCGGCAGCGATCTGATGGCGCTCGGGGTGATCCGGGAGGCGTCCCGGCGCGGGCTGCGGGTGCCGCACGATGTCTCGGTGGTCGGCTTCGACGACTCCCCGCTGATCGCCTTCACCGATCCCCCGCTGACCACGGTCCGCCAGCCGGTGCAGTCGATGGCGACGGCGGCGGTGGGGGCGCTGCTGGAGGAGATGGCCGGAAACCCGGTCCAGCAAACGGAGTTCGTCTTCCAGCCGGACCTGGTCGTGCGCGGCTCCACGGCGAGGCTCCGCTAGGAGCACCCACCGGACCGCGCCGCCTCCGCGGGGGCTGTTCCCCTCCCCGTCCCTTCCCGCTACCAGGGGCTCCGCCCCTGGACCCCGGGGCGTGCCACCTTGCGAGGCGGTGGTCGAGCGGCTGGCCGGGCGGACGCCCGCGCACATCCGGTTCGCCCGGTCGGGGCCTGGGGCGGAGCCCCCACCACGTGGTGGAGCGGCATACCGATGCCATGGGAAGGGGCGGGGAGGGGGAAGTATCGATGTGCGGCTCCGCCGCGTGGTCCGCACGTCGGGCACCCCGTGGAAACCGATCCGACCGGCCGGGCGCGTGGGGCCCGTTGGACGGGCCCCCGGCCGGCCGGATCGGAGAACGCGGTTGAACGTAACACCGCCGCAATTGCTTGCGAAAGGTCTTGCAACAACAAAAACTCGCGAGTACGGTCCCGTCACGCCCCACCACTGACGCCTTGCAGCAAGAACCTTCAACTGGCCTTACGGGCATGGCGCGTTGCCGTACGAGGCTCAATCGGCACCCCCGAACTCCCCCCACGGAGGAACGATGGCCAGCAGCCGCATCCCCCTCGCCACCGCGCTCGCCCTCGCGGCGAGCGCGGTGACGCTCGTCGCCCTGCCCCAGTCCGCGCGGGCGACACCGCCCGGTACCAAGGACGTCACCGCCGAACTCTTCGAGTGGAAGTACGACTCCGTCGCCAAGGAGTGCACCAGCACCCTCGGCCCCGCCGGATACGGCTATGTCGAGGTGTCCCCGGCCACCGAGCACATCCAGGGCGGCCAGTGGTGGACCTCCTACCAGCCCGTCAGCTACAAGATCGCCGGACGGCTCGGCGACCGCGCCGCGTTCAAGAACATGGTCGACACCTGTCACGCCGCGGGCGTGAAGGTCGTGGCCGACGCCGTCATCAACCACATGTCCGCCGGGTCCGGCACCGGCACCGGTGGCTCCTCGTACACCAAGTACGACTACCCGGGGATCTACCAGCCCCAGGACATGGACGACTGCACCGCGCAGATCAGCAACTACCAGGACCGCTGGAATGTGCAGCACTGCGAGCTGGTGGGCCTCGCCGATCTGGACACCGGTGAGGAGTACGTCCGCAAGCGGCTCGCGCAGTACCTCAACGACCTGCTCTCGCTCGGCGTGGACGGCTTCCGCGTCGATGGCGCCAAGCACATCCCGACGGACGATCTGGCCGCCATCAAGGGCCAGTTGAGCGACCCGGGCGTCTACTGGAAGCAGGAGGTCATCTACGGCGCGGGCGAGGCGGTCTCCCCGACGGAGTATCTGCGCAACGGCGATGTGCAGGAGTTCCGCTACGGCCGGGACCTCAAGCGGGTGTTCCAGAGCGAGAAGCTCGCGTATCTGAAGAACTTCGGCGAGGGCTGGGGGTACATGGCCGGCGGCCAGTCCGGGGTCTTCGTCGACAACTGGGACACCGAGCGCAACGGCTCGACCCTCACCTACAAGAACGGCGCCGACTACACCCTGGCCAACGTCTTCATGCTGGCCTGGCCCTACGGCTCCCCGGACGTCCACTCCGGCTACGAGTTCAGCGACAACGACGCGGGCCCGCCGAACGGCGGCGCGGTGGGCGCCTGCTACCAGGACGGCTGGAAGTGCCAGCACAAGTGGCCCGAGATCGTGAGCATGGTCGCCTTCCGCAACACGGCGCGGGGCGCCTCGGTGACCAACTGGTGGGACAACGGCAACAACGCCATCGCGTTCGGGCGCGGCGACAAGGCGTACGTGGCCATCAACCACGAGAGCGGCTCCCTGACCCGGACCTTCCAGACCTCGCTCCCGGCGGGTGGCTACTGCGACGTCCAGAGCGGGAAGTCCGTCACGGTCGACTCCTCGGGCCAGTTCACCGCCACGCTGGGCGCGAACACGGCGGTGGCCCTGCACACGGGCGCGCGTAGCTGCGGATAGGCCGCCGGCCCACACCGGCGGGCCCGGAGGCAAGGGGCTCCGCCCCTGCCCCGGGCCCGGCACCGCCGCGGCCTCCCTCGTCCCGAGGCTCTCCGCCGCTCGGTGGAGGGCCGGGGGCGGGCGGCCCCCGGCCCCGCCACCGGGCCGGGGACTGGGGCGCGCGGAGCCCGTACTCACACCACACCTCGACGGGGGCGTGGAGCCCATACCCACGCCTCGACGGGCGCGCGGAGCCCACCCCCACACCACACCTCAAGGAGCCACCACGGCCGTGAAACCCGTGAAATCAACCCTGCTTCGCACGGCCGCCGCGCTCGCCACCCTGGCGCTGGGCGCGGCGGCCGTGCCCGCCGTTTCGCAGACCGCTCGGGCCACGGCAGCGACCGCCGCCACCGCCGAGGCGCAGTGGATCGACCGGGCCACCGTCGTCTGGAAGGCCGAGCACACCGCCGCGACCGCCGAGGAGTTGCGCTTCGCGGACGGTGGCACCCTGCGGCTGGCCCCGGCCGCCCTGACCGACGCGCAGAAGGCCGCCTACCCGCAACTGGCCGACCGCCCCGCCTATCGGCTCGACCCGCGCGACCGCGGCAAGGCCGCCACGGCGCTGCGCGGCCCGCTCACCGCCGTCCAGCGCGCGGCCGACGACCGCGACCACGTACTGCACCGCACCGGGGTGCAGATCCCCGGAGTCCTGGACGACCTCTACGCCGACCGGGCCCGCCGGGCCCGCCTCGGCCCGGTCTTCCACGGCGGCCGCCCCACCCTCTCCGTCTGGGCGCCGACCGCCCGGACCGTGTCGCTCGACCTCGACGGGCGCACCGTCGCCATGCGCCGGGACCCCGGCAGCGGGGTGTGGAGCGTGACCGGGAGCCCCGACTGGCGGGACAGGCCCTACCGCTACCGGGTCCGGGTGTGGGCGCCGAGCGTCGGGAAGACCGTCACCAACGAGGTCACCGACCCCTACTCGACCGCCCTGACCGCCGACTCCGCCCGCAGCCTGGTCACCGATCTGGCCGATCCCCGGCTCGCCCCCGCCGGCTGGGCCGCGCTGAAGAAGCCCAGGGCCGTTCCGTTGCGCGACGCCCGGATCCAGGAGCTGCAGATCCGCGACTTCTCCATCGCGGACCGCACCAGCGCCCACCCCGGCCAGTACCTCGCCTTCACCGACCGCGGCTCGGACGGGATGCGGCACCTCACGCGGCTGGCCCGGTCCGGCACCTCGTACGTCCACCTCCTGCCCGCGTTCGACTTCGGCACCGTCCCGGAGCGGCGCTCCGGCCAGGCCCGGCCCGGCTGCGATCTGGCCGCCCTGCCCGCCGACTCCGACCAGCAGCAGAAGTGCGTGGCCGGGACCGCCGACCGGGACGGCTACAACTGGGGCTACGACCCGCTGCACTACACCGTGCCGGAGGGGAGCTACGCGAGCGACCCGGACGGCCCGGCCCGCACCCGCGAGTTCCGGCAGATGGTGCAGGGCCTGGCCCACGCCGGGCTGCGCACCGTCATGGACGTCGTCTACAACCACACCGTGGCCGCCGGGCAGGACGACAAGTCGGTGCTCGACCGGATCGTGCCCGGCTACTACCAGCGGCTGCTGGACGACGGCGGCGTGGCCACCTCCACCTGCTGCGCGGGCACCGCGCCCGAGCACGCGATGATGGGCAAGCTGGTGGTGGACTCGATCGTCACCTGGGCCAGGCAGTACAAGGTCGACGGCTTCCGCTTCGACCTCATGGGCCACCACCCCAAGGCCAACATCCTGGCCGTGCGCAAGGCCCTCGACGCCCTGACCCCCGCCAAGGACGGGGTGGACGGCAAGTCGATCATCCTCTACGGCGAGGGCTGGAACTTCGGCGAGGTGGCCGACGACGCCCGCTTCGTCCAGGCCACCCAGCGCAACATGGCCGGCACCGGCATCGCCACCTTCAGCGACCGCGCGCGGGACGCGGTGCGCGGCGGCGGGCCGTTCGACGAGGACCCCCGCGTCCAGGGCTTCGCCTCCGGGCTCTTCACCGACCCCAACGGCTCACCGGCCAACGGCGGCCGGGACGAGCAGCGGGCCCGGCTGCTGCACGCCCAGGACCTGATCAAGGTCGGGCTCTCCGGCAACCTCGCCGACTACACCTTCACCGACACCGGCGGACGCCGGGTCAAGGGCTCCGAGGTCGACTACAACGGCGCCCCGGCCGGTTACGCCGCCGCCCCCGGCGACGCGCTCGCCTACGCCGACGCCCATGACAACGAGACCCTCTACGACGCGCTCGCCTACAAGCTCCCCGCCACCACCTCGGCCGCCGACCGGGGCCGGGCCCAGGTCCTTGCCCTGGCCACCGCCACCCTCTCCCAGGGCCCGGCGCTCAGCCAGGCGGGCACCGATCTGCTGCGCTCGAAGTCGCTGGACCGCAACTCCTTCGACAGCGGGGACTGGTTCAACGCGATCCACTGGGATTGCGCGTCCGGCAACGGCTTCGGCCGGGGGCTGCCCCCGGCGGCGGACAACGAGTCCAAGTGGCCCTACGCCAAGCCCCTGTTGACCAACCCGGCGGCACGCCCCGACTGCTCCGAGATCACCGGCGCCTCGGCGGCCTACCGGGATCTGGTGCGGATCCGCACCACCGAGAAGGCGTTCAGCCAGACCACGGCGGAGGGGGTGCGGCGGGCGATGTCCTTCCCGCTGTCCGGGACCGGGGAGACGCCCGGCGTGATCACCATGCGGCTCGGCCCGCTCGTCGTGGTCTTCAACGCGGCCCCGTCCCGGCAGTCGCAGACCGTCCCCGCCCTGGCCGGGGCCCCGTACGCCCTCCACCCGATCCAGGCGCACGGCGCCGACGCCACGGTGCGGACGTCCGGCTACGAGCGCGCGACCGGCACCTTCACCGTGCCCGGCCGCACGGTCGCGGTCTTCACGGCGGGGGCCGCCGGGCGCTGAGCAGCGCCCCGAAGGGACGCGGGGCCGCGCCGATGTGCGGCTCCGCCGCGTGGGCGCGACCGGCGACGACGGTGCCGCAGACGATCGACGGCCAGCAGGTGGGGCCACTTCCGGCGGAGCGTCAGCGCAGGGGGCGCAGCCGGTCGCCGTTCGCCAGGCGGGCCCTCAAGTCGGCGCGGGCGCCCGCCTTGGCGGGGAGGGTCAGGCCGCGTCCGTAGGTGCGGCCCCGGACGCCGCCGGTGGCGACGATTCCGGTCACTTGGCGGCTTCCGGCGGCCAGCAGATACCAGTGGCCGGACCGCGCCTTCCACAGCACCCCCGCCAGCACCCGCGGCTCGCGCGGGCCGCAGGCGGGGGAGTTGTCGGCGCCGGCCGCGACCGCGCCCGCCTTGCCCCGGCGGGTGTCCCACGGCTGGAACTGGGCCAGGACCTTGCTGCCCGTGCCCCGCCAGGTGTCGGCGCGGGTGCACAGCCAGGCCGCGTGACCGCCCGCCTCCGGCAGGGCCTGGGCGGCGAACCGCCAGGCGTTGACCGAACGCACCCCGCGCGCCCGCATCAGCGCCAGTCGGCACCCGGTCCTGGCCCAGCTCGTCCGGGCCGCCCGCCCCGCCACATCGCGCACCCCGGCGCCGGGGGTGCCGTAGGTGAGCCGGGCCGGGGCCAGTTCGCCGAGGTCGGCCACGAGCCGCGAGCCGAACTGGAGCGCGGGCCAGCCACGGCAGGGGCGCAGCCGCGGAACGGTGCGCACCGGGTCGGTCACCCCGTCCCCGGTGCGGCGCAGCAGACGCGGCGCCCCGGCCGGGTGCAGCAGATCCCGCACCCAGGCGTGGCGCACCCAAGGGGCGGTCAGATAACGGACGTTGCCGTCCGTGCGGCTGAGGACCAGCGCGGTCGAGGTGCCCGCGTCGGCGGCGTCCAGCCGGGCGAAGTCCAGCGCGACCGCGCGGCCCTCGACCGCCTCCGCGTACCGCGCCACCCGCAGCCCGTCGTACAGCAGCACCACCGTGGCCTGGTCCACCTCGCCCGCGAACAGCAACTGCGGCGGCCCCGACGGCGGCCCGGACTGCGTGCCCATGGTGGCCGACACCCGCACCGAACCGCCCGGCCGCGCCCAGACGGCCAGCGCGCGGCGCAGCAGCGCGGTGTCCCGGACCCGGTCGCCGCGCGCGGGCCAGGAGGAGAAGTCGGCGCGGGACGCGGTGCGCCAGGCGTCGGGCGCGGCGCGGGTCAACCTGTCCGGGTCCAGGGCCCGTTCGGAGGCGGGATTGCGGGCGTACGAGGGCGCGGCGGCGCCGCTCGGCCCCCAGCCCCGCCCCGGCATCCCCAGCAGCGTTCCGCACACCACCAGCGCCACCACGGCCACCAGCACCGCCCGCAGATGCTGACGGCGGCGCATCAGATCGGTGGGCCGCGCCTGGAGCGAACACGGGTCGAACTCGGCGGACTCCAGCAGCGATTCGTCCCGGCTGCCCGCCGGATCCGGCACCGACTCCGCCTCGTCCACCGCGTCCCGCGCGTCGGCGACCCCGGCGGAGCGCAGCAGGGCGCGCGTCTCGTGCTCGTCGAGCTGCTCCAGCTCCAGCAGGACGTACGCGGCGCGGCCGGGTCCTGACAGCTCCGACAGCGCCTTCTCCAGGGCGAGTTCATCGGCACCGCCGGAGCGCGGGAACAGCCGCAGCCCGAACACCTGTGGTAGCGCCGGGGGCCGCTGCCACCAGGGCCGCTGCCGGGCGGCGCGCAGCGCCAGGCGCAGCACCCGCAGCCGCACATAGGCGTAGCCCGTGTCGGCCCCCGGGCTCTTCGTCCCGCGCTGCCAGGGCAGTTCGACATCGGGGTGCGGGTCCGGGCCGGTGCCGTAGCCCCGGTTGCGGGGCAGGGCGCGCTGGGCGAGGGCGTGTGCCGCGAGCACCCGGCGGGTGCGCCCGATGCCCGGCGGCAGGATGAGATACGCGAGCCGCACCAGCCGTGGGTAGTGCTCGACGATGGCGGCCTCGGCCTGCTCGACGTCGATCGGGCCGGTGGTTTCGTCATCGGTGGCGGCTGTCGCCTGGTGCTGGTCCACGGTTCGTGAACGAGTGGCGGGGTGGGTAGGTCACCTACGGGGGTGTCGGGCGGGACTTGGCGCCTGCGGCGGGCTGCTATCCCCTCCCCGCCCCTTCCCGAACCGGGGCTTCGCCCCTGGACCCCGGACGCCCTTCGGGCGTGTCCTCAAGCGCCGGACGGGCTGAAATCAGCCCCTCCGGCGTTTGAGGAGCGGGGTCTGGGGCGGAGCCCCAGTTGAGGGAAGGGGCGGGTAGGGGAACAGCCCGCCGCAGGCGTACGCGTACCGCCGGACACTCCCTGCGCCCCGACCCGACCCGCTACCGCGTACCCGTCGTCCAGCCGTCGAACTCGACCGTCCCCCGGGCCCCCGAGCCCCCGTTCGCCGCGCTCATGAAGATCCCGGCGTCCTGCGCGGCCGCCCCGCCCGGCGCCGTCACCGTGGCCACCTTCCGCCAGCTCGCGCCGTCGTCCGTGGACAGCTCGCCGGTGTAGGAGGTGGCGGCGGTGCGGGTCAGCCGCAGCAGTACGGGCGCCTTGACGCCGGTGATCCGCTGGTAGGTGTCCAGCGTGCCGTCGCCACCCGAGTCGTACGACAGCACGACACCGTTGGCCGGGGTGACGGAGAGGTTCACAAAGCCGGGGGAGCCCGCCGTGGCGAGGTCGTTACGGACGATGATCCCGGCCCGCGCCCAGGGCCCGGTGGCCGCCTGGGCGTCCACCTTCACGGTCATGGCCGTGCCCACCGTAAGGACGCCATCGCGGTAGACGGAACCGAATTCGGCGGTGCCCTTCCACAGGTCCTGGCCCGCGCCGTCGATCGCGAACCGCTCGTCCAACTGGCCAAAGACCGCACCGCTGTTGGTGACCGTCCGCATCCCCTCCGCCAGCGGTCCGGCGATCCACAGCGTCCCGGTGCGCACGGCCCGCACCCGCTCCTCGCCCCGCGGCCCGTAGGTGACGCCCAGCTCGTACGGCAGCGGCTCGAGCGGGTGCCGCGGCGGCTCGCCGGGCGCGGTGGTGCGCCAGCAGACCTCGCCCGTGCCGCCCGCCGGGACGCCCGGCAGCCGGGTCGGCCCGTCCGGGGACGGGTCGAGACCGGTCACGGTGAGGTCGAAGTCGACGCGGCCGGTGGGGCGCAGCCCGTTGACGTTGCGCAGGGCGGCGGTGAGGGACGCGGAGCCGCCGGGCGGCAGGGTGGCGGGCTCCGCGGTGACGGTCAGCGTGCCCTGGTACGGGGCCTTGGCCAGCGCCTCGTACACCCGCTGGGCGGTGCGGTGGGCGTCCGCCGTCGGCCGTACGGGGTAGCTCTTGCGCTCCCGCGTCCACGGCTCCTCGACGGCGAACCAGTCGAAGGAGCGCGGCGCCCGGTTCTCCGCCAGCGCGTCCTCCAGCTCGTCCAGATAGGACTGCCACTGGGGGAGGTGGAAGTCGGCGATGAGGCCGCTCCAGTCGCGGTTGGCGTAGTTGGCCAGGTTGCCGCCGTCGGCCGTGGCGCGGTCCGCCCAGGTGGTGATGAGGGTGCGCGCGGCCCGCTCCAGCTGGGCCGACTCCGCCTCGCCGGACGCCATCCGCTTGGCGTCCTCGAGCCACGGGCCCAGCAGGAACCGCCGGTGGGCGCCGGTCATGTCGTCGCTGAGCCGCATCAGCTTGAGCCACAGCCGGGCCAGCGTCTGAAAGGCCGTGCGGTCCTTACGGCCGTAGGCGTCCTGGAGCTGCGGGATCAGCTGCCAGGAGCGGTTGGCGAGCGCCTGCCGGGCGATGTCGGTGAGGTCGTGGCGGTAGGCGTCGCTGTCGCGCAGCCCGGCGCGCACGCCCAGCAGCGCCGCGAAGGCCACGTCGAACCCGGCCGGGTCGAAGGCGGGGGTGTGGGTCGAGTAGTTGGTGCCCGAACGCGCGGTCAGGGAGGGCCGGGCGGCGAACACCGAGTCATGCGGGCGGCCGTCCTTGCTGCTGATCTCGTACGCGGTGTCGCGCAGCGCGGCGAACGCCTCCCGGGCCCTGGTGTCCCGTCCGCCGTAGCGCACATCGGCGTAGGTGCGGAACCACTCGGCCCGGTCCACCGCCTCGTCCCGCCACGCCAACTCGCTGAACAGCTCCAGCGCGGCCGGGTCCCGCTCGACCGCCTCCGGCATATAGGCCGTGCCGACCAGCTTGCTGCCCGGTTTGTCGCGCCATACGGTGAACCGCTTGGTCCACATATGGGTCTTGGCGCCGATCGTGGTGCGGCCGCCGAAGTTGGGGATGGTGCCGAACGCGTACGGCACCGCGCCCCAGTCCTTCTCCCGGTCCGTGACGGTGTCCAGGTCCGAGAGGCCGTCCACGATGAGCATCCGGTCGTGGTCGACGGCGTCCAGCAGATCGCGGCGGGGGTTCTCCTGCCAGCCGAGGATCACCCAGGTGGCGCCGGGGCGGGCGGTCCGCAGCGAGGTCTCCACGGCGCGGGCGGCCTCCGGCACGGGGACGTCGCCGGGGTCGCCGCCCTCGTGCAGCAGATCCATCTTGAACAGCTCGGCCTCGCCGAACAGTTCGTGCTGATGGCGGTAGAAGGCGGCGGCCACCTTTCGGAACACCTCGGTGCGGGGGTCGAGCCAGTCGGGCCGCCGGAGCCCGTTCCAGTCGCCCTGCGGGACCGTACGGCCCCCCGGGTTGCGGTCCGCGAAGCCGTCCGGGACGGTGCCGAAGTAGCCGGGGAACACCGGCCGCATACCCAGCTCCCGCAGCCGGTCGGCGATCCGCCGCCCCAGCTCGGTGCGCTTGGCCAGGAGCGCGGTGGACACCGGGCCGCCGTATCCGCTCATGTTCTGCAGCAGCCACCACGGCTGGTGGGAGGGGGCGGGGAGCCAGGCCCGCGCCTCGTCCTCCGTATAGCCGAAGTCCTGCAGCAGCCGGTGGTAGACACCCTCCTGACCGGCGGTGACCAGCAGTTCGTTGCAGCCGTGCAGGGCCGCGACGTCGATCAGGTGCTCCCAGCGGTCCCAGTCGGCGAACGGCGCGGTGTAGCCGTCATGGGTGTCGTTGAACGCGAAGCGGTGCGGCAGCGCGGTCGAGCGGGTGACGCGCTCGGCGGGCGCGGGCAGCTTCCCCGGCAGGTTCAGCTGATCGCCGGACCAGGTGATCTGGGCGTGACAGGTGTACTTGAGGTACCAGTGCACTCCGGTGAGCAGCACCGCCGGGCTGGTCCCGGAGACCGTCGGCCGCCCCGCGGACCCGCCGACCTCGAACCGCTCCTCGGCGCCCCGCTTCTCCAGTGCCACCAGCCGGAACTGATCGGCGTGGTCCGGCAGCAGCCGCCGTAGCGCGGCGCGTGCGGGGGCGGTGTCGAATGCGGTCACGGCGGTGTCCTGTGCGTCGTGCGGCGCGTCGGCCACCGCGGGGATCCGGCTCCCCAGCGTGGCCCCGGCCCCGAGTGCTCCGGCGGTTCCGATCAGCGTGCGTCTGCTCAGGTCGCTCATGCGCCCCCCAACGGACTACGGCCAATGGGTCATATGGACAAGGCACTTAACCAGCGTTGTGGGGTGGGAGCAATGGGGCGTACGGGAGGTCCCGGCCCGGACCTCGCCGGCCCGTCACGGCCGGCCGGCGCCGCCGGCTCAGCCCCGGTCGAGGTAGGCCAGCACCGCCAGCACCCGCCGGTTGTTGTCGTCCGACGGCGGCAGGCCGAGCTTGCCGAAGATGTTGGAGGTGTGCTTGGCGACCGCCCGCTCGGTGACGAACAGCTGCGCCGCGATCGCCGCGTTGGACCGCCCCTCCGCCATCAGCTCCATCACCTCCAGCTCCCGCGGCGTCAGCCGCCCCAGCGGCCGGTCCTGGGCGCGCCGGTCCAGCAGCTGCGAGATCACCTGCGGATCCATCGCGGTGCCCCCGGCGGCGACCCGGCGCACCGCGTCGATGAACTGATCGGCGTCGAAGACCCGGTCCTTGAGCAGGTACCCGATGCCGCCGCTGCCGTCCGCGAGCAACTCCCGCGCGTACAGCTGCTCCACATGCTGCGACAGCACCAGCACCGGCAGCCCCGGCCGCGCCCGGCGCGCCGCCAGCGCGCACTGCAGCCCCTCGTCGCTGAACGACGGCGGCAGCCGCACATCCACCACCGCCACGTCCGGCTCCAGCTCGGCCAGCGCCTTGCTCAGCTCGGGCCCGCTCTCCACGGCGGCCACGACCTCGAAGTCGTACGCCTCCAGCATCCGCACCAGCCCGTCCCGCAGCAGGAACAGATCCTCGGCGACCACAACACGCACGACTGCTCCATGACGTCCTCGGGCCCCGGGCGGGGACACGGCCGAATCGCCGTCGAATCTACCGCGCCGGGGGCGGCCGCTACCGGCCCCGGCGCGCCCCGGTGGCCATTGGGCGACGCGCTCTTGGGCAGCGGGAGCACCGGACTACCTGTCCGGTTTCCTGCGATCGGCCGACGGCGGCCAATGTCGCCAGGGACGGTGCTGGTCTCGCCGGTGTACTGCTCGGTGCGGTCATCGGGCGGCGTTGGGCGCCGAGAGGGCGCAGGGGATCTCCATCGTCACCATGGTGGGCCCGCCGGGAGGGCTGCTGACGGCGAGGACCCCGTCGAAGGTGCCCAGCCGCCGCTCGACGCCGCTCAGCCCGCCGTCCGGGGTGATCTCCGCGCCGCCGCGGCCATCGTCGGTCACGGTGATGCGCAGCATGCCGTTCTGGTGGTGGATGTCCAGCCACATCCGCGAGGCGCCCGCGTGCTTGGCCGCGTTGGTCAGCACCTCGCTGACCGCGAAGTACGCCGCCGACTCGACCGGTTCGTCGGGGCGGCCCGTAAGCTCCACGTCCACCTCCACCGGCACCGCCATCCGCAGCGCCAGTGCGCGCACCGCGTCCCCCAGGCCGCGCTCGGCCAGTACGGGCGGATGGATGCCGCGGACCAGGTCGCGCAGTTCGGCCAGGGCCTCGGCGGAGTTCGTACGGGCCGCGGCGAGCAGTTCCCTGGCCTTGGCCGGGTCCTTCTCGATCAGGGCCTCCACGGTGCCCAGGCTCATGCCCATCGCCACCAGCCGGGCCTGGGCGCCGTCGTGCAGATCGCGCTCGATGCGGCGCAGTTCGGCGGCGGAGGTGTCCACGGCGTCGTGCCGGGTCTCGGTGAGCCGCCGCACCCGGTGTTCGAGCGCCATATGCGGGGTCGGGTCCAGGAAGGAGCGCGCCAGCAGGAAGTGGCCGCGCAGCAGGACGGGGGAGAGGACCGAGCCGAGGGCGACGAAGCCGATGCCGACCGGGACGGCCAGCAGGGCGGTGCCCAGCGAGTCGATGGGCAGGAACGCGTACCAGTAGGTGCCGCCCGCGTCCACGATCGGCTCCCACACCCCGGCGGCCAGCACGAACCCCTCGAGCCCGTACGGCAGGAAGGCGAAGGCCAGCAGCGCGATGGTGTATCCGGCCGTCATGTCGACCTGGAGCCACAGCAGATCGCGCCAGGTGGCCGGGTCCTTCAGCAGGAAGGTGCACAGCTCCACCTGCCCGGTGACCCCGGAGCGCCGGTCGGCGGGCAGCGCGCGATACGGCAGCTGGATCCGCACATCGGCCCAGGCGGCGGCCAGCAGCCGGCGGTGATTGGCGTGCGCCCGCACCGCGCGGATCAGGGGAGGGGTGGTGAACACCCCGATGGCCAGCGGGATGAAGGCGATCGACAGGATCGTCAGCACGGACAGGGTGATCGACACCAGCGCGAGCCAGGAGACGGCGAACCCCCGTGCGCAGGCCGTCAGCGCTCTACGTGCCCTCATCAGGCTTCCCCCTCGCTGGTCGGAACGTCGTGCCCGCACCGGCGGGCCACCTCAGTGTGTCAGCGGCCCGCCACCCGGACACGGGGGCCGGACACCGTCCCGGGGTGTACCTGGCACCACCTCCCCGTCTCGCCCTATGGCTCGGCGACCGGGTGGCTGCCCGGCTGGGGCGCGGACCTGCGGATTTCTAACGTCGTGGCATGACCTGTTCCGTCCGTACCGCACGGGGAGAGACGCCATGAGCGCAACGAGGAAGGGCCTGGCCGTGCGGCTGGGCGGGTGGAGCATCCGCCACCGCAGGACCGCGATCATCGGATGGTTGCTGTTCGTCGTGGTCGTCGCCGTGGTCGGCGGAATGTCGGGGTCCCGGCAGATGACCAACTCCGAGAACGGCGCGGGGGATTCCGCACGCGCCGAGAAGATCCTGGAGGACGCGGGCCTCCAGACCCCGGCCGGAGAGATGGTGATGCTGCGCAGCGACCACCCGGACGGCTGGCGGGACGCGGCCCGCGACCTCTCGGCGCGGCTGGAGCGTACCGGCGAGATGGTGCGCGTCCAGCCCCCGGTGCGCTCGGAGAGCGGACGGGAGGCACTGATCAGCTTTGAGATGAAGGGCGACCCGGACACGGCCGGGGAGCGGGTCGGGCCGGTCGTCGAGGCGGTGGAGAAGACCGAGTCGGCCCATCGGGGCGTGGTGGCCTACGAGTTCGGCGACGCCACCGCCCAGCATCGGCTCGACGACATGCTGACCGACGACTTCAAGAAGGCCGAGCTGACCGCCGTACCGCTGGCGCTGGGCATTCTGCTGGTGGTCTTCGGGGCGCTGGTGGCCGCGCTGCTGCCGGTGCTGCTCGCGGTGACCGCCTGCGTCGGCACCTTCGGACTGCTCGCCCTCGTCAGCCACCAACTGCCCCTGTTCGACTCCACCAACTCGGTGATGTTCCTGGTGGGCCTGGCCGTCGGCGTCGACTACTCGCTGTTCTACCTGCGCCGGGAGCGCGATGAGCGGGCCGCGGGCCGGGACGCCGGGACCGCGCTGCGGATCGCGGCCGCCACCAGCGGCCGGGCGGTGCTGATCTCCGGGGTCACGGTCATGCTGGCGATGTCCGGGATGTTCCTGTCCGGGCTGCTGCTGTTCCACGGCTTCGCGGTCGCCACCATCCTGGTCGTGCTGATGGCGATGCTCGGCTCGGTGACCGTGCTGCCCGCGATGCTGTCCTGGCTGGGCGACCGGATCGACGCCGAGCGGGTGCCGCTGCTGAACCGCCGCCGGAAGAGGGGCGCACGGAAGGGCGTGCACGCCGGCGGCGGCCTCTCCGGCAAGCTGATGCGGCCGGTCCTGGCCAAGCCGAAGCTGTTCGCCGCCGTATCGGGCGCGCTGCTGCTGGCGCTGTGCGTCCCCGCCCTCGGGATGAAGACCGAACAGCTCGGCCTGGAGAAGCAGTTCGGCTCCGAGGCCGCGATCACCGTGGCGTACCAGGAGATCACCGGCGCCTTCCCCGGCGGCCCCGCCCCGGCCGAGGTGGTGCTGCGCTCCGACGAGGTCGACTCGGCCCGCTTCGACGCGGCCGTGGCGGACTTCAGGAAGGAGCTGGCCGCCTCCGGACGGTTCGGGAAGACGGTGGACGTCGAGGCGCACCGTACGCAGGGGGTGGCCCGGATCGAGGTGCCGCTGGCCGGGGACGGCCAGGACGCCACCTCCCGGCGCGCTCTGGACACGCTCGAGGAGGATCTGGTCCCGAGGATCCTCGGACCGGTCTCCGACCAGGTGTACGTGAGCGGTGAGCTCGCCTCCAGCCGCGACTTCAACGACCAGCTGAAGACCGACATCGCACCGGTCTTCCTCTTCATCGCCGCCGTGACCTTCGTGCTGATGCTGCTCTGCTTCCGGTCGCTGCCGATCGCGGTCGTCTCGATCCTGCTCAACCTGCTGTCGGTGGGCGCCGCGTACGGCACGATGACCGCCGTCTTCCAGCACGGCTGGGGCGCGGAGTGGCTGGGGATGGAGCCGGCCGGGGCGATCGAGGGGTGGATGCCGCTGTTCGTCCTCGTCATCCTCTTCGGGCTGTCGATGGATTACCACGTGTTCGTGGTCTCGCGGATCCGGGAGGCCCATGAGCGGGGGCTCGCCACCCGGGACGCGATCCGCGAGGGCATCCGGACGACGGCGGGCTCGGTCACCGGGGCGGCCGCCATCATGGTCGCCGTGTTCGCGGTCTTCGCGCTGTTGCGGATGCAGGACATGCAGCAGATGGGCGTCGGGCTCGCGGTCGCGGTGCTGGTGGACGCCACGCTGGTGCGGATGGTGCTGCTGCCCTCGGTGATGGCGCTGCTCGGGGAGCGCAACTGGTATCTGCCGCGCGCCCTGCGGTGGCTGCCGAGCGTGAGCCACGGCGAGGAGCCGGTGGAGCGGCCGCGGCCGCCGCTGGTGGGGGCGGGCCGCTGAGGGCCCGGACCCGCGCCGCGCGCATGCGCCCGCCGTGCCGGACAGGCTCCTGGCCTGCCGGGCACGGCGGGCGTCATGGGTTCATTGGCGCGTTCAGACGGTGGGCACGTACTTGTACCCCACCCGCCGCACCGTCACGATCGTCCCCCGGTGCTCGGGGCCCATCTTGCGGCGCAGCCGGGCCACATGGACATCGACGGTCCGGCCGTCGCCGACATGGCCGTATCCCCACACCGTGGTCACCAGCTGATCGCGGGTGTGCACCCGGTGCGGATGGGCGACGAGATGGGTCAGCAGCTCGAACTCGAGGTACGTCAGATCCAGCGGCCGCCCGGCGACCTCGGCGGTGCGCTGGTCGGGGTCGATCCGTATCAGCTCGTCACCCGACGTCGCCGGAACCGCCTCCGGGGGCGGCCCCGCCGCCTCGGGGCGCTGCCGGTCGGCCGGGACCAGCACCAGATAGCCGACCATCGGCGGATGGCCGGGGAGCGCGGGCACGGTGTGCGGGGGAGCGGGCAGCCAGGTGGCGCCGGGGTGCAGCAGATCGGCGACCGGTGGCACCTCGTCCGGTGCGACGGCTCGCAGCCGCTGGCGGGCAGGTGGGACGGTCGGGCTGGACGGGGCCGCCGGAGCGGAGGCAGGGGCGGAGGCGGACGACAGGCCACGGAGGTTCGTCATGAGGTCAGCTCTTTCGCGCGAGAGGGCGTCAGTGGACGTCGTGCGCGCGGGCTGGGCGGCCGGGCGGAGAGGTCAGCGGCCGAGCGAGCGGGCCCGCGCATCGGATGCGCGGCAACACTCGCGGTCGAAGTGGTGCGCCTGCCGGGACGGCCAGAACGGCTCGAGGTCGTAACGACCCGTCGCGATGTCGTGGAGGCTGGCCATGGCCCTATTGAAGCAGATACCGGGCCCGGGGCGCTCGGCCGTTGACCGGGAAGAGGTGCGACGATGCCCCGGTAAGAGGCCCCGCGCGGAAAGCTCCAGGCCGCCGCGTACCCCCTGTGAGGAGCGCAAGCCCATGCCGCATATCGTCGTCGAATACTCCGACACCCTGACCGACGCGTTCGACCGCCCCGGCTTCGGCGCCGCCCTGCACCCGGTGGTCGCCAAGACCGTCGACACGGCGGTGGCGGGCTGCAAGACCCGGTTCCGGCGGATAGCGGAGGCCCATCTCGCGGACGGCGCCGAGGACCTCGCCATGATCCACATCGAGGTGTCGATCCTGTCCGGGCGCGACGCGGAGACCAAGCGGGAGCTGTCCGCCGCGGTGGTGGAGGTGGCACGCGCCCATGTGGCGCCGGTGCCGGGGCTGACCGTGCAGACCACCGTCGACGTGCGGGATCTCGACCGGGACTGCTACCAGAAGCACGAGGTGGTCCATCCCGCCTGACGGAGACGCACGGTACACCTTTAAGTGCAAATCCGGCATCTACCTATATACCAAGTCGAGGCGCACAATGGGGGTGCGGTGTTCTTGCCGCACTGTGCGGTCAGACTTGCATGGATCGAAGGAGGCGAGTCGAATGGCCGACGTCTCACGTGCGAGAGGCGATATAACGGGCCACCCCGACGTGTCCGAGATGCGGGAGCGCTACGCACGCATGATGGACGCGCGGGACGTTGTCTTCCTCGACGGGCCGGTGCTTCTCGCCGGTCTGTACTTCGCCATCTCTCCCTGGGTGGTGCACTTCTCGGGCACCAGCCCCAACCTCATGGTCAACAACCTCGTCCTCGGTATCACCATCGCCCTGCTGGGGCTCGGCCTCACCACGGCGCCGAGGAGGATGTACAGCCTGTGCTGGGCCATGTCCGCGATCGGTGTATGGATGATCATTTCTCCCTGGGTGGTCGCCCGGGGCGCCGATGCCGGGATCATCGTGAACAATGTCGTCGTGGGTGCTGTCACCTGCCTGTTCGGCCTGATCGCAGCCGGCATGGTGATGCGGAAGGGCAGGGAAACCTGACCGGACGCTGAATCACCGAACCGTCTGGACAACGGCGAAGGCCGTCCACCGCATCCCCTTCGGGGCCGTGCGGCGGGCGGCCTTCGCGCGTTGCCCACGCTCTGGGGCGTCCATGCTCGGGCGCGGGCTCCTGCGCGGGTCTCAGCCGATCGGCTCGGGCAGCGGGACCACGTCGTAGGAGCATTCGATGGTCCGGCCGGTGGCCGGGTCGCCCAGCTCCACCCGCCAGCGCCCGGCGAACTGGTCCACGCCCTCGGCCATCGGGATGGTGCCGGAGATCAGCACGGTGCCGGGCACCAGGTCGCCGCGTTCGCGCAGCACCTCGACCCAGTAGGCGGGCGGCAGCAGCTCGGCGAGGGTGCCGCTCTGCACCTCGGTCTCCTCACCGTCGTGAGTGACCCAGGCGCGGAGCGTCAGATCGTCGAGGCGGGGCGCCACATCGGACAGCCGCCAGGCGCGGGTGGCCAGCACATCGGGGGCCGCGTTCTTGCTCCAGGCCACGCCGTGGACCTCCAGCTCGCGGTCGGTGTGGTCGCAGGCCGCCGTCAGCAGCAGCTCCCCGTCCGCGGCCACGACCAGCGCCCACTCGGCCTCGCCCGAGGTGCGGGCGTGCTGGACGCTGACGCGGCCGGTCTGCTGGGCCAGGTAGGGGGCGACCGGGTAGAGGGCGGGTGTCACGGAGGGCGCGGGCACGCCCAGCTCGGCGAGCTCGGCCACATGGGCGGCCACATCCTCCTGGCTACGGCCCGCGTAGCCCGCGTTGAGCACCTGGACGACCTCCACATGGTGCAGGGATCCGTCGGGGAGTTCGAAGGTGAGCGAGGACGGGGCGGACTGAGCTGCGGGCTGCGACGGCTTCGTTGTCATGGCTGCTGTGCTCTCCAGGGCGCGGTGGGGCGTGTGGGGGCGATCTGCGGTCTCTGCGCTTGCCGGGCGGTCACCCGCGGCCGCGGGTGACCGCGCTCTTCGCGGTTTCGAAGCGGTTAACTTCCTCCGAAGGGGTTGCGCATACGCTTGGTATACAAGAAGTATGCCGGAAGGTCGATCCGCGCAACCCCCACCCTTCGCATCGCCACGAAAACGCCACGTACCATCCCGTAAGCCTCATGCACCACCTCGAGGACGGAAAATGCAGCCCACCGCATCGAGCGCACCGCCACCCCCGGCCGACCGGTCCGGGGTCCGCCGCGCCTTCGTCGCCAGCCTCACCGGCACCGCCCTGGAGTGGTACGACTTCGCCGTCTACTCCGCCGCCGCGGCACTGGTCTTCGGCGATCTCTTCTTCCCCTCCAAGGACCCCACCACCGGCACCCTGCTGGCGTTCTCCACCTACGCCGTCGGCTATGTCTCCCGGCCGCTGGGCGGCTTCGTCTTCGGGCGGCTCGGCGATGTCATCGGCCGCAAGAAGGTGCTCATCGCGACGCTCGTGCTCATCGGCGGCGCCACACTGCTGATCGGGCTGCTGCCCACCTACGCCACGGTCGGCGTCGCGGCCCCGGCCGCGCTGGTGCTGCTGCGCTTCGCGCAGGGCGTCGGCGTCGGCGGTGAGTGGGGCGGCGCGGTGCTGCTGTCCAGCGAGTTCGGCGATCCGCGGCGGCGTGGCTTCTACGCCTCCGCCGCCCAGGCCGGCCCGCCGGCGGGCAATCTGCTGGCCAACGGTGTCCTGGCCGCGCTGGGCGCGGCGCTGACGGAGGACCAGTTCAACAGCTGGGGCTGGCGGGTGGCGTTCCTGCTCTCCGGACTCCTGGTGGTGTTCGGCCTGTGGATCCGCGCCAAGCTGGAGGAGACCCCGGTCTTCAAGGCGATGGAGGCCGCGCAGGACCGCCCGGAGGCGCCGCTGCGCGAGGTGTTCACCACCCAGCCGAGGGCGCTGACCGCCGCGATCCTCAGCCGGGTCGCCCCCGATGTGCTGTACGCGATGTTCACCGTCTTCGTGCTCACCTACGCCACCGAGGAACTCGGCATGTCACGCGGCTCGGCGCTCACCGCCGTGCTGATCGGCTCCTCGCTGCAGATCGTGCTCATCCCGCTGGCCGGGGCGCTCTCGGACCGGGTCAACCGGCGGCTGCTGTACGGGGGCGCGGCGGTGGCCGCCGGGGTCTGGCCGTTCCTGTTCTTCCCGCTGGTCGCGGACGGCAGTTGGGCGCTGCTCACCCTCGGGGTCGTCGGCGCGCTGGTGATCCATTCGCTGATGTACGGGCCGCAGGCGGCCTTCATCGCCGAGCAGTTCTCCCCGCGGCTGCGCTACACCGGGTCCTCGCTCGCCTACACCCTCGCCGGGATCATCGGTGGCGCGATCGCGCCGCTGCTCTTCACCACGCTGCTCGGGGCCTATCACGCCTGGGTGCCGCTGGCCGTCTACATCGCGGTCACCGCCGCGGTCACGGTGGCGGGCCTCTGGCTGGGCCGGGACCCGTCCGCCGCACAGGAGGAGGAGCCGGAGCCGCTCCCCGTCGGCACCACCGCCTCCACGACCGTGTCCTGACCGCCGTCCCGCCCTGCGCCCGTCCCCGTCCCCGTCCCGCGCCCGTTCCCGTCGCGCGCCCGTTCCCGTCCCGTCCCCGTCCCGCCTCGTGGAGCTGTAAAGCGGGCCGTACCGGGGAAGGGGCGGGATGGGACCGCGTACCCGCCGGGACCGCGTACCCCGTCAGGGCCACGTACCCCGCCGGGACCACGTGCCCACCGGGGCCGCATACTCCGCCGGGGCCACGAGCCCCGACCGCGCTCCGACCCTCCCGGCCGGGAAATACCGCATCCCGACCCTCCGACCAGGAAATGAGGCAAGCACCCGCCATGCCCCTCCGCATCGCACTGAGCCAGATCACCACGGGCCCGGACCCGGCGTCGAACCTCGCCCTGCTGCGCGAGGAGACCCAGCGGGCGGCGGCTGCCGGGGCGCGTCTGGTCGCCTTCCCGGAGGCGGCCATGGCCTGCTTCGGCACCCGGCTCGGCCCCATCGCCGAACCCCTGGACGGTCCCTGGGCCACCGAGGTCCGGCAGATCGCGAAGGACGCCGGGCTGGTGGTCGTGGCCGGGATGTTCACCCCGGCGCCCGACGGCCGGGTGACCAACACCCTGCTGGCCACCGGCCCGGGGGTGGAGACCTCCTACGACAAGATCCATCTGTATGACGCCTTCGGCTTCGCCGAGTCCAAGACCGTGGCCCCGGGTTCCGAGGTGGTGACCTTCGACCTGGACGGCGTCCGGATCGGCCTGGCCACCTGCTACGACGTACGGTTCCCCGAGCTCTTCCGGGCCCACGCCGACGCGGGCGCGGTGCTCTCGCTGCTGCCCGCCTCCTGGGGCGCGGGGCCCGGTAAGCGCGAGCAGTGGGAGCTGCTGACCCGGGCGCGGGCGCTGGACGCCACCGTATGGCTGGCGGCCGTGGGCCAGGCCGACCCGGCGGCGTCCGGTGTGACCGCCGCGTCCTCCGCCCCCACCGGTATCGGCCACAGCGCCCTGATCGGCCCCGACGGCACCGTACGGGAGCGGCTGGACGCGGGGCCCGGACTGCTGGTGGGTGAGGTGGACACCGAGGAGGTCGCCGCGGTGCGCCGCACGGTGTCCGTCCTGGCCAACCGCAAGCTGGGCGGACAGTCATGAGCGGGGCCGGGCATACGGCCAAGAGCGGCACCGCCGGGGCCAAACCGGAGCTCGAGTTCCATCTGCCCTCCGCGCCCTGGCGGCGGCCGCCGGGCGCGGCCGTGGGGGTCGGCGAGCAGATCCTGGCCACGGACGGGAGCGGCACCCACACCACCGCCCTGGTGCGCTGGGAGCCGGGGACGGACACCTCCCCGTCCGGGGTGTCCCGCCACGACGGCTGGGAGGAGGTCTATCTCCTGGAGGGCAGCATGCGCGATCTGACCCTGGGGGAGACCTTCTCGCGCGGCTTCTACGCCTGCCGGCCGCCGGGGATGCCGCATGGCCCCTGGGTCTCCGAGGAGGGCGTCACCATGCTGGTGATCACCTATCCGGAGGCGGCACCCGGGCAGTAACGCACCCGGCACCGGGCGGTGGCTCACGCTTGGGCGGTGGCTCGGCCCCGGGCGGTGAGCCCAGCCGTGGCTCGCCCCCGGGCGTGGCTCGCCCCCGGGCGGTGGCTCATCCGGCGAGCAGTACCTTCAGCGTCGACTCCAGATGGGCGCTGATCGCCGTGCGGGCCGCCTCCGGGTCCCCGGAGGCCACCGCGTCCAGGATCGCCCGGTGCTCACCGAGCACCTCCTCCTGGCGGCCGGTCTGGGTGTACAGGGCCACCACCCCGGCCCGGATCTGGCGGCTGCGCAGCCCGTCGTAGTGCCGGTTGAGGAGTTCATTGCCCACCGCGGCGATCATGGTCGCGTGGAAGAGGTGGTCCACGGCGATGAACTCCTTGGCCTGCTCCGGCCCCATCAGCTCGCGCTGCCGCTCCAGCAGCTCGGTCAGCTTCGCGACCGGCACCGTGCCCGCCTCGATGGTCCGCTCGGCGGCGTGGCGCTCGACGATCCCGCGCAGCTCCATCAGCTCGGTGATCTCCCGGCCGGAGAGCGGGGCGATATGCGCACCCCGCTTGGGGACCAGCTGGACCAGATCCTCGGCCGCCAGCAGGAGCAGGGCCTCACGGATCGGGGTCCGGGAGATGCCGATCCGGTCGGCGATCTCCTGCTCGGTGAGGAACTTGCCCTGCATGTCGGGATCGGTCAGCACGGTCTCCTTGAGGAACGCGTACGCCTTTTCTCGTCCGGACTGCGCTGGCACTGGGCCCCCATGCTGCTTCGCATACAACTCGTATACGAAAATTATCACGGACCGGTGGCAGCGCCGGGGAGGTTGGGTATCCAGCGGCCGTGGATGCCCCGGACTTCGCTCATCGCGCGCCCTCCTCGCCGCTCCGGCGGGCGTCCTCGTCCGCGACCAGGACCACCTTTCCGGCGACGGTGCCGGACTCGGCCAGCCGCATCGCCTTCGCGGCGTCGGAGAGCGGAATCCTCGCCGCCACCAGCGCGGTGAACTCACCCTTCGCCATCAGCGCCAGCACCTGCCCCAGGTCGGCGCGGACCCGCCCCTGGAAGGCGGTCAGACGCCGCCGCCCGGCCCAGAGGTTGAAGAAGTGCGCCCGCCGTCCGTTCGGCAGCAGGTTCCACAGCGCCAGCCGGGCGAGCAGCTTGAGCACCGGGGCCCGGGATGAGCCGGGGACGTCCCGGGTGGCCGCCGTGCCGTAGGAGACCAGCGTGCCGCCGCGGGCGAGCAGCCGGAAGGAGTCCGCGATGCCCTCGCCGCCGATGTGGTCGAAGACCGCGTCGACCCCGCCCGGCGCCAACGCCCGCACCTGGGCGGGCAGGTCCGGGTCGCGGTAGTCGAGCGGGGTGGCGCCGAGCGTGTGCACCGTGTCGTGATGGCGGGGCGAGGCGGTGCCGATGACCTTGATGCCCGAGTGGCGGGCGAGCTGGACCAGGGTGCTGCCCACCCCGCCGTTGGCCCCATGGACCAGCACGGTCATGCCGGGGCGCACCTTGGCCACGCGGTGGAGCATCTGCCAGGCCGTGATCCCGTTGACCACCACCGTCTCGGCCTCTCCCGCGTCCACCCCCTCGGGGACCTCCACCAGATCGCCCGCGTCGACGAGGGCGTGGCTGGCCCAGCCGCCGATCTTCGTGAGCGCCGCGAACCGGCGGCCGCGCAGGACCGGGTCCGCCCCGGGGCCGGTCGAGACCACCGTGCCCACCAGGTCATAGCCGGGCACGAAGGGGAATGGCGGCTGGTCGTAGTACTTCCCGCGGCGCATCTGCTGCTCCGCGAAGGAGACCCCCGACGCCTCGACGGCCACCAGCGCCTGCCCGGGACCGGGCTCGGGCAGCGGGCGGGTGCGGATCTCGAGCCCTTCGGGCTCCACCTGGCCCGGCAGAACGACTTCGGTGAGCATGGCTGACCTCGTTTCGGCGCGAGGAGTTCTCGCGGTTGTGAGAGCTTCTAACCAAACAATGAACCTGTTACTCTCAAGGTGTCAAGTCCGAATTCGAAGACCCGCACGGGAGGCGCGTCCATGGCGACAGCACGGCGAGAGCGCTACCGCAAACAGACCCGGGAGGAGGCCAAGGCCGTGGCCCTGGCCCAGCTGGCCGAGTCGGGCACGGCGGGCATCTCGGTGAACGCGATCGCGAAGGCGATGGGGATGACCGGGCCCGCGCTCTACCGCTATTTCGCTAGCCGGGACGAGCTGCTGACCGAGCTGATCACCGACACCTACCGCGATTTGGCCGAAACCCTCGCCCAGGCCGTCGCCGACGCCGCCCCCGCCGACCGCTTCCGCGCCATGGCCCGCGCCCTGCGCGACTGGGCGAAGCGCCAGCCGGACCGCTATCTGCTCATCTACGGCACCCCGGTGCCCGGTTACCACGCACCGCCGGAGACCGCCGAGATCGCGGCCGGGATGATGCGGACCATCTTCGAGGCCTGCTCCGCCGTCGGTGATTCCGTCGGTGATTCCGTCGGTGATTCCGTCGGTGATGCCGACGGTGGTGCCGATGGCGGTGGCGCCACCGCGCACGGCGCCACCGCGAGCCACGGGCCGCAGCCCCTCACCGAGCTCGAGGCCGAGCTGGCGCGCCATCTCGAGGGCGTGGACTCCTGGGTGCCCGGGGAGCAGCCCGGCGGTGAGCTGAAGGGCCGTGCGCTGCGCACCTGGACCCGGCTCCACGGCGTGATCAGCCTTGATGTGCAAGGCCAGTTCGCGGGCATGGGCTTCGATCCCTCGGTCCTCTTCGAGGCCGAGATCGACGCCCTGGTGCGGGGCGGCTGAGGTGCCCGGGGCCGAGCTGCCCGCCCCGCGGGCCCGGCGCACACTGGAGGGACACCGGAGCGCGACGGGGAGCGGAGGCCGCGATGGACCAGGGCGAGTTCGATGTGGTCGTGGAGATCCCCGAGGGATCCCGCAACAAGTACGAGATGGACCATGAGACCGGCCGGATCCGGCTGGACCGGATGCTGTTCACCTCGACGAAGTACCCGGCCGACTACGGCTATGTCGACCACACCCTCGGCCGGGACGGCGATCCGTTGGACGCCCTCGTCACCGTCGCCGAGCCGACCTTCCCCGGCTGTGTGATCCTCTGCCGGGCCATCGGCATGTACTGCATGCGCGACGAGCAGGGCCCGGACGAGAAGATCCTCTGCGTCCCGGCCCATGACCCGCGCTATGTCGGCGTGCAGGACATCGGCGACGTCCCCGAGTTCGACCGTAAGGAGATCACCCACTTCTTCGAGGTCTACAAGGACCTCGAGCCGGGCAAGTCCGTCGAGGGCTCCCACTGGGAGGGCCGCGACCGGGCCTACGCCGAGATAGCCGCCTCCCGCGCCCGCGCGGCCGAAACCGGCCGGTCCCAGAGCCCCTGAGCGGGGCCGAAGGTCAGGGTGCCGCCCCGCGCGGCGCGGGCACCCCGCGGTCGTTCTGGAGCTCCCACAGCTCCCGGAACAGCCCCGGCGACCTCGTCAGCTCCGCGAACGTGCCCTGCTGGATCACCCGCCCCCGCTCCAGCACCACGATCCGGTCCGCCACGGCCACGTTCGCCAGCCGGTGCGTCACCAGGACCACGGCGCGGTCCTCCGCCATCCGCCGCAGCCCCGCGAAGATCCGGTGCTCGGCGCGGGCGTCCAGCGCGCTGGTGGGCTCGTCCATCACCAGCAGCCCCGCGGGCCGGTGGAACGCGCGGGCCAGCGCGATGCGCTGCCACTGCCCGCCGGACAACTCCACCCCGCCCCACCACTGCCGGGCGAGCAGGGTGTCAAGGCCGCTGCGCAGCTCGTCCACCACCTCATGCGCCCCGGAGTGGACCGCTGCCTCCCGGACCCGCTCGTCCCCGCCGTGCGGCTGGCCCAGGGTGATGTTGTCGCGGGCGGACAGCGGCCAGTGCGCGTAGTCCTGCGGCACGACCGCCGTATGCCGCCACATCGCCTGCGGGTCCAGCTCCGCCACGCCCACGCCGTCCCACGTCACCGTGCCCTTGGTGGGCAGATAGAGCCCGGTCAGCAGCTTGCTCAGGGTGGTCTTGCCCGAGCCGTTCTCGCCGACCAGCGCGAGCACCTCACCCCGCCGTACCTCGAGTGTGACCTCGTCCAGGGCCGGGGCGTCGGACTCCGGATAGGCGTACGTCAGCCCCTCGGCCCTGATCACCCGCGGCGCCGCCGGAACCAGCGCGCCGCGCCGCATCCGGTGCCCGCCCGCCTCCTCGATGAACTCCGCCCAGTCGTCCAGATACAGCCCCGTACGGAACAGCCGCGTGCCGTAGCCGACCATCCCCTGGAGCGAGGCGCCGACCGTCCGCAGCGCGAACACCGCCGTACCCGCCGACGCCACCGACATCTGCCCCGCGCCCAGCAGCAGCGCCAGCGACGCCCAGACCAGCCCGGATGCCAGCCCGCCGGCCACCGCCCCCAGCACCGCGTACCGCGCGCCCCGGTGCACCGCCTTGTCGGTGGCCGCGTCCACCCGGGCGCCGATGGCCCGGTACCGCTTCAGCAGAAACTCCGCCATGGTGCCGGAACGGAGCTGATCGGCGATGTCCTTGTCCACCATGTACCAGCGCAGCAGCCCGAGCGTGCGCCGGTCCGCGCTGATCGCGCGACTGGTCTCGTACTGCACCCGGGCCGCCTTCATCCCCGCGATCCCCTGCGGCAGCGCGGCCAGCAGCAACAGCGGCAGCAGCGCCGGATGCAGCACGGTGACCACGCCCGCCGCCGCGATCAGCGACGAGAGACACGCCATGAGCTGCTGCGACTCGGTGATCAGCTCCCGCGCCACCTCGGCGCCCCGGTCCGCCGCGTCCCACTTGTCGTTGAACCCGGGGTTGTCGTACGCCGCCAGCTCGGCGTTGATCGCCGCGTCCAGCATCTGGGTCTCGGCCTCCCGGGAGATCCGCGGGGAGAGCCGGCTGGAGATGTTGCCGACCGCGATCCCCAGCAGCGCCCGCAGCCCGGCCGCGCCCGCCAGCACCGTGATCGACGGCAGCGCGTCCCGGAGCCGGTCGGTGATGTGGCCGGACGAGATGAGCGCCGTGATCGTGCCGGTGGTGGCCAGCAGCCCGAACGCCTCGAAGAACCCCGACAGCGCCTGGCACACCACCAGCGCCACCACCGCCTTACGGTCCACCTTCCAGGCCAACGCCAGGGAGCGCCGCACCAGTTGGGGCAGCCGGCGGGCCATGGCCCGGGTGGTGACGGGATGCCTCTCCAGGGCCACCAGCGTGGGCGGCCGGAACCGTAACTCCTCGCCGGGCCGCTCGGCCGCCGGTTCCGACGGCTGGTCCGAAGGCGGTTCCGACGGCTGGTCCGAAGGCCGTTGCGAAGGTTGGTCCGAAGTCGAAGGTTGGTCCGAAGGTTTTGACGGTTGTTCCGGTGGCTGTTCTGCCTGCTGTGTGGTTCGAGACGTCACAAATCCCCCCGAGGGTGTGTTTTCCATTCGGTATGTCTCAGACTGCCGCAGACCGGGACCCGGGCGCCCGGGGTTTACGACGAGGTCCACCGATCGTGGAGCGCGTCCGGTGTGCGGCACACGACCGGGAAAAACGCTGGAGCCGCGCGCCGTTCGCGTGCTTCGATGCGCTTCATGGTGTCCATCGACCGACTTCTCGCCTTCGCGGCCATGTCCTTCCTGCTGATCGTGATCCCCGGTCCGAGCGTGCTCTTCGTGGTCGGCCGGGCACTGGCCCAGGGCCGCCGCGCCGCGCTGACCACGGTCCTCGGCAATACGCTCGGGGCGTATGCGCTGGTCGTGGCCGTGGCGCTGGGCGTCGGGACCGTGGTGGAGCGCTCCGTCCTCGTCTTCACCGCGCTGAAGCTGGTGGGCGCCGCGTATCTGGTGTACCTGGGGGTCAAGGCGGTGCGGCAGCGCCGCTCGCTGCGGGCCGCCTTCACCGGCGACAGCCCCGCCCACGGGGGTCTGCGCACGCTGTGGGAGGGGTTCGCGGTCGGTGTGGCCAACCCCAAGACGATCGTGTTCTTCGCCGCCGTACTGCCCCAGTTCGTCGACCGCGAGCAGGGGCATGTCGTGCCGCAGATGCTGCTGCTCGGGCTGGTCTTCAACGCCATCGCGGTGGTCTCCGACAGCGTCTGGGGGCTGGCCGCGGCCACCGCCCGCACCTGGTTCGCCCGCTCCCCGCGGCGCCTCGCCATGGTCGGCGGCGTCGGCGGGCTCTCCATGATCGGCCTCGGCGTCACCGTCGCCGCGACCGGCCGCGCGGACTAGGGCCTGTATGGACTCCGTCCGGGTCAGGCCGCTGCGCTCCGACGACCTCCCCTCCGCCGAACGCGCCTCGGCCATCACCTTCCTCGAGGCCGACCGGCGCGGCAGGAGGGTCGGCGAACCCGAGCCCCGGCCCCGCCCGGCCGCCGCCTCCCGGCAGTGGATCGACCGGATGCGCCACTTCCGCACCGAGGACCCCGGCGGCTGCTGGGTCGCCGTGGACGAATCCGAAGGCGACGACGGCGTCATCGGCTTCGCCATCTCCCAGAACCGCGGCCCGTTCTGGTTCCTCGCCACCTACGGCGTGCTCCCCGGCCACCAGGCCAAGGGCATCGGCCGTCGGCTGATCGACGCCACCCTGGCCCATGCCGACGGCCGCCAGGGCATGTTCTCCTCCACCGTCCACCCCGGGGCGACCCGGCGCTACCGCCTCGCCGGGTTCTCGCTCCACCCCCAGATGCGCATGGTCGGCACCGTCGACCGCGCCACCCTCCCCGCCATCACCGGCCTCCACGAGGGACGGGACGACGACATCGACTGGATGAACCACCTCGACCGGCGCCTGCGCGGTTCCGGCCACGGCCCCGACCACGCCTATATGCGGCGCACCCTGCGGCTCGTCGTCTCCCGCGCCTATGGCAGACCGGGCTATGTCTACATCGACGACCGGGGCCGCGCCGCCCTCCTCGCCGCCGCCCATCCGGCCACCGCCCAGGACCTGCTCTGGGAGGCCCTGGCCGCCTCCAGCGGCGACACCCTCGTCAACTGCATCACCCCCGCCAACGAATGGGCGGTCGACGTCGGCCTGGCCGCCCGCCTCGACATCGGCCAGGAGGGCTATCTGGCCCTCCGCGCCATGCCGCCCCCGGCGCCCTACCTGGCCAGCGGCCACTTCCTCTGACACCACGCCAGGCGCCCCGCGTGCGCGGGCGGTTGACGGCCGGGCACGCAGCGCCGCGCCTGGGGTGTGAGGTGCGCCGGCGGAGGGGGTGGGCGCTGCGCCGGATGGGGTAATTCGGGGGTCTATCCATGGTGTTGGCGGCATGTCGCGCGCCTACTGGTGCTACAGACCGGTGGGTTTCACATCTGCCGGGGGACGGCGAGACGCGCATCTCGCGTCGGACGCCGTAAGCGCGCACCCCCAACCCCTGATGCGCCGCCACGTGCCGCGGTCACCGTCCCGCGTGGCGAGCGACGGCCCACCACTCCACCCCCTCGGAGGGCCATCATGGCTTCACCCACGATCACCCTGGTCACGGCGGCACCGAACCCCGCCGTGGCCGGGCAGTCGGTCACGCTCACCGCCACCGTGATACCGCTCGGCACCGGAACGCCCACGGGCACCGTCACCTTCGTGGTCAGCGGCGGCCCCACCCTGACCGGGACGCTGTCCGGCGGGACCACCTCGGTCACCGCGAGCGGTCTGAGCGTCGGCACCCACATCGTCACCGCCACCTACAACGGCGACACCAACTTCACCTCGTCCACCGGCACCACGGCCGTCGTCGTGATCCAGGCGTCCACGACCACATCGGTGACGTCGGCGCCGGACCCCTCGACGCCGGGGCAGCCGGTGACGTTCACCGCCACGGTCACCCCGATCGCGCCCGCCACCGGGATCCCGACCGGCACGGTCACCTTCGTGATCAGTGGCAGCGGAGGCGGTTCGTTCACCCAGCCGCTGTCGGGCGGCATGGCGACGCTCTCCCTCAGCACTCTCGGCGTCGGCGCCCACACCGTGGTCGCCGTCTACAGCGGCGACGCCAGCTTCCTGCCGTCCACCGGCACCGGCACCCACACCGTGAACCCCGGGCCCGCGGCCACGACCACGACGCCGATGTCCTCGGTGAACCCATCCGTGTTCGGGCAGCCGGTGACGTTCACCGCCACGGTCACGCCGAACGCGCCCGCCACCGGGGTCCCGACCGGCACGGTCACCTTCGTGATCAGTGGCAGCGGAGGCGGTTCGTTCACCCAGCCGCTGTCGGGCGGCATGGCGACGTTCACCACCAGCGGCCTGGGCACGGGTTCGCACACCGTGATGGCCAACTACAGCGGTGACACGAACTTCGCCGCGTCGTCGGCGACGCTGACGCAGGTGGTGAACCTGGCGGTGTCGAGCACCTCGCTCAGCTCCAACCCCAACCCGGCCGGGGCGGGCTCGCCCATCGACTTCGTCGCCTTCGTGGCAGCCGTCGCGCCCGGCGGCGGCACCCCGACGGGCACGGTCACCTTCACGATCCACATGGGGACGTTCAGCGTCAGCACCGTACGGCCCGTGGACGCCGCCGGATTCGCCTTCCTCTCCGACCAGGCGCTGCCGGCGGGCGTGTACGACGTCAGCGCGGTCTACTCGGGTGACGCCGACTTCGGAGCCTCGGGCGTCTCCCAGTACACCCAGACCGTCACCGGCACCATGGCCACGGCCTGATCGCACAGCACTGGGCCCCGCCACTGCCCGAGAGGGGCGGTGGCGGGGCCCAGCCATGCCGCGCCGGGGGACATGGCGGCGCGCGTACCCGCCCTGTGCGCGGTGCGTACGCGGTGCCCCGGCCACGGGGAACGCGCGCCGCACGGGGCGGATGGTGTGCGCGGGGAAGGCCGCCGAGCGCTGCGCTATCCGGGGTAATTCGGCGGCACATCCCTGGCGGGTGACGGCGAGTCGCGCGCCTACTGGTGCTACAGACCGGTGGGTTCCACATCTGCCGGGGGACGGCGACGCGGGATGCCCCCGCGTGGATCGCCGTATGCGCGCAACCCCTGACTCCGATGCGCAGCCGCGCCTTGCTCCCGCATGCGTGGCGAGTAATGGCCCACCACCCCACACCATTTGGAGGGCCACCCATGGCTACGCCCACGATCACCCTGGTCACGGTCTCACCCAACCCAATCACCTTCGGACAGTCGGTCACGCTGACCGCCACCGTGATCCCGCTCGGCACCGGAACCCCCACCGGCAATGTCACCTTCGTCATCACCGGTGGCCCCACCGTGACCGGAACCCTGTCGGGCGGGACGACCTCGGTCACCGTCCCCAATCTGAGCGTCGGCGCCCACACCGTCCTCGGCAACTACAGCGGTGACACCAACTTCTCCCCGTCCACCGGCACCAACGTCATCCTCGTCGTCCAGTCGGCCACCACCACATCGGTGTCCTCGACGCCGAATCCGTCCACGCTGGGTGAATCGGTGACGTTCACCGCCACCGTCACCCCGGTCGCGCCCGGCGCGGGCGTCCCGACCGGGACGGTCACCTTCATCATCGGCGCCATCGGCGGCGGCACGTTCGTCCAACCGCTGACGGCGGGCACCGCGACACTGTCCCTCAGCACCCTGGGCGTCGGTACCGCCCCCGTGGTCGCCTTCTACAACGGCGACACCAGTTTCCTGCCGTCCTCCGGCACCGACACCCAGACCGTCAACCCGACGGCATGACCCTTCCGCACACCACCGAGCCCCCGCCCCCGCCCATCGGGGCGGTGGCGGGGGCTCGGACGGAGCCGGAGGGCGCACGGAGCGCGCACGGCTCACACGTCGAAGTACAGCTCGAACTCGTGCGGGTGCGGACGCAGCTGCAGCGGGGCGATCTCGTTGGTGCGCTTGTAGTCGATCCAGGTCTCGATCAGGTCGGAGGTGAAGACCCCGCCCTGGAGGAGGAACTCGTGGTCGGCCTCGAGGGAGTCGAGGACGGCCGGGAGGGAGGTCGGGACCTGCGGGACGCCCGCGTGCTCCTCGGGGGCCAGCTCGTAGAGGTCCTTGTCGATCGGCTCGGCCGGCTCGATCTTGTTCTTGATGCCGTCCAGACCCGCGAGGAGCAGGGCGGAGAAGGCCAGGTACGGGTTGCCGGAGGAGTCCGGGGCGCGGAACTCCACGCGCTTGGCCTTCGGGTTGGAGCCGGTGATCGGGATACGCATCGCGGCGGAGCGGTTACGCTGCGAGTACACCAGGTTGACCGGGGCCTCGAAGCCCGGGACCAGGCGGTGGTACGAGTTCACCGTCGGGTTGGTGAAGGCCAGCAGCGACGGGGCGTGCTTGAGGATGCCGCCGATGTAGTAGCGGGCGGTGTCCGACAGACCCGCGTAGCCCTGCTCGTCGTAGAAGAGCGGGGAGCCGCCCTGCCACAGCGACTGGTGGACGTGCATGCCCGAGCCGTTGTCACCGAAGATCGGCTTCGGCATGAAGGTCGCGGTCTTGCCGTTCTTCCACGCCACGTTCTTGACGATGTACTTGAACAGCATCAGGTCGTCGGCCGCGGCCAGCAGCGTGTTGAACTTGTAGTTGATCTCGGCCTGGCCGGCGGTGCCCACCTCGTGGTGCTGGCGCTCGACCTGGAGGCCGGCCCGGTCCAGCTCGAGGCTGATCTCGGCGCGCAGGTCGGCGAAGTGGTCGACCGGCGGGGTCGGGAAGTAGCCGCCCTTGTAGCGGACCTTGTAACCACGGTTGTCCTGAAGCGCACCGGTGTTCCAGGCGCCCGCCTCGGAGTCGATGTGGTAGAAGGACTCGTTCGCCTTGGTGTCGAAGCGCACGCTGTCGAAGACGTAGAACTCCGCCTCCGGGCCGAAGTACGCGGTGTCCGCGATGCCGGTGGAGGCGAGGTAGGCCTCGGCCTTCTTGGCGATGTTGCGCGGGTCGCGGCTGTACTGCTCGCCCGTGATCGGGTCGTGGATGAAGAAGTTGATGTTGAGGGTCTTGTCCCGGCGGAACGGGTCGACACGCGCCGTGGAGAGGTCGGCACGCAGGGCCATGTCCGACTCGTGGATCGCCTGGAAGCCGCGGATCGACGAGCCGTCGAAGGCCAGCTCCTCGTGCGGGTCGAACGCCTCCGCCGGTACGGTGAAGTGCTGCATGACGCCGGGAAGGTCACAGAAGCGGACGTCGACGAACTTCACGTCCTCGTCCGAGATGAACTTCCGAGCGTCGTCGGCGTTCTGGAACATCCAACTCCTCCTAGCCCGGCCGCGGTGGGACGGGGATATGTCCGGTGGCGCGATTCCATGTGCGGTGGCGCGCTCCCGCCGACCATAGGCAGACGGGATTTCCCGGGCATGACCCATTTGTTTCACCCAGGTTAACCGGCTCGAGGGTGCTCGCGGGCCCTCGTGACCTCGGAAAAGGCGCCGTACGGGGTCGCGGGGACCGCTGGGAAGGGGTCCGGCCGGGGGAACGTATGCGGTCGCAGTAACGTAGACGGGTGGACAAGAGGCAAGCAATCGGATCGTGGCTTTCCGGGCCCCGCGCGGCCGCCGAGGAGATGGGCGTCGACTTCGGCTACCGGGGTCAGGGCCTCGGTCTTCCCGAGAGCGGACCGGGCTCCATCGCGCCGCTGGGCCGCCGTTTCGGGGCGCTCTTCATCGACTGGGGCCTGTGCCTGCTGGTCTCCTACGCGCTGCTCTCCGGCCGTGACGCCCAGGTCGCCGGGAACTGGGCGCTGCTGGTCTTCCTGGCGCTGAGCCTGGTCACCGTGGGCACCGTCGGCGCCACCCCCGGCAAGCTGCTGCTGAAGCTGCGGGTCATCGGTGAGGGCGGGGTGCGGCTGAGCCTGCCGCGGGCCGTGCTGCGCAGTGTGCTGCTGGTGCTGGTCATTCCGGCGGTGGTCTGGGACCGCGACACCCGCGGACTGCACGACCGGCTCTCCCGCGCGGTGCAGATCCGGGTCTGAGCCCCTGCCATCGGCCAGGGATTGTGTACGACCGCGTTACCTACGAAACGGCGGCCCGGACAGAGAGTCCGGGCCGCCGTCCGGTATCCGTTTCGGTGCGGGAAGCGCTCAGCGACCCTTCGGCATCCGCATTCCCTTGGGCATCGGGCCCTTTGGAATCGGCATGTTGCTCATCAGGTCGCCCAGTGCGCGCAGCCGGTCGTTCACCACCGTGACCTGCGCGCCCGGCAGCACCCGGGGGAGCTTCAGCAGCGTGGTGCGGAGCTTCTTGATCTCGACCTGACCCTCGCCGGAGCCGACGATCACATCGTGGACCGGGACGTCCGCGACGATGCGCGCCATCTTCTTCTTCTCGGCGGCCAGCATGCCCTTGAGCCGGTTCGGGTTGCCCTCGGCGACCAGCACCACGCCCGCCTTGCCCACCGCGCGGTGGATGACGTCCTGGCTGCGGTTCATCGCCACCGCGGGGGTCACCGACCAGCCGCGCCCCACGTTCTCCAGCACCGCGGCGGCCGCGCCCGGCTGGCCCTCCATCTGTCCGAAGGCGGCCCGCTCGGCACGGCGGCCGAAAATGATCGCCATCGCGAGGAAGGCCAGGACGAAGCCCAGGATGCCCAGGAAGATCGGGTGGCCGATCCAGAAGCCGATCGCGAGAAGGACACCGAAGGTGACAATCCCCACGCCGGCGACGACAAGTGTGACCTTCGGGTCGACCCGTTTGGTCATCTTGTAGGTCAGGGCGATCTGCTTCAGCCGCCCGGGGTTCTCGGATGTTTCCTTCCTCGCCATACAGCGAAGTTTACGTGGCCTGGGAAGCCCCGGTGGACACGGCCTCCAGCACGTGTTCCGCCTCGTCCCGGTCCTTGGCCCGGCGCCGGTCCTCGAGCACGGCCGTCCAGGCGTTGCGGCGGGCGGTGCGCTGCCCGCCGCGCAGCAGCAGACCTTCCAGGACGAGGAGCGCGTCGGTGACGGACGGGCGTACGGGCGCAGCCGGCATGGATACCCCTCGGAAGCGGCGGATGATCGCTACGCACAACGTATAAGCAGTGCGTGGCTCAATCGTTACCCAATGGTGTTACCAGTGCGTGACTGGCCGGTCAAACACCGATGAAGCCCTGCTGTGGCCCGTATTCCGCCCTTGACCTGCGGCGTTCTCAAAGCCCTCGAACCTCCGTGTGCTCGCAATCACACAGCGTGTTGCTCACACGGCCGGCCGCCGACGGAACGTGACGGCGGACCGGCGACGGAGAGTCAGACGGCCGGAGAAGCCACCGCGACATTGCGCCGCTCGATGGCCTGCTGGTACAGACGGCCGGCGCGGTACGAGGAGCGGACCAGCGGGCCGGACATGACGCCCGCGTAACCGATCTCCTCCGCCTCCTCCTTGAGCTCCACGAACTCCTGGGGCTTGGCCCAGCGCTCCACAGGGTGGTGCCGCGGCGAGGGCCGCAGGTACTGGGTGATGGTGATCAGCTCGCAGCCCGCGTCATGGAGGTCCTGGAGCGCCTGGCTGATCTCCTCGCGCTCCTCGCCCATGCCCAGGATCAGGTTGGACTTGGTGACCAGACCCGCCTCGCGCGCCTTGGTGATCACCTCGAGCGAGCGCTCGTAACGGAAGCCGGGGCGGATGCGCTTGAAGATCCGCGGCACCGTCTCGACGTTGTGCGCGAGCACTTCGGGACGGGCCGAGAAGACCTCGGCGAGCTGCTCGGGGACCGCGTTGAAGTCCGGGATCAGCAGCTCCACACCGGTGTCCGGCATCAGGGAGTGGATCTGGCGCACGGTCTCCGCGTAGAGCCAGGCGCCGCCGTCCTCCAGGTCGTCACGGGCGACGCCGGTGATGGTCGCGTACTTCAGCTCCATGGTGCGTACGGATTCGGCCACCCGGCGCGGCTCGTCGCGGTCCAGCGCCTGCGGCTTGCCGGTGTCGATCTGGCAGAAGTCGCAGCGCCGGGTGCACTGGTCGCCGCCGATGAGGAAGGTCGCCTCGCGGTCCTCCCAGCACTCATAGATGTTCGGACAGCCCGCCTCCTGGCACACGGTGTGCAGGCCCTCCCGCTTCACCAGGCCGTGCAGCTCGGTGTACTCGGGGCCCATCTTCGCCCGGGTCTTGATCCACTCGGGCTTGCGCTCGATGGGGGTCTGGCTGTTCCGGACCTCCAGGCGCAGCATCTTGCGTCCGTCGGGTGCGACTGCGGACACGTCCGGCACTCCTCTTTGCTTGACTCTGCTTGGCGGCTCGGCGTGGCGAGTTCGCCGGCGGGCTTTCGAATCGTCGGCGGTCACCAGGGTACGCCCGTGGTTCGTACGGATTTACGTCCAGGGCAACCGAAGGCGGCGAGGACGCATTCCCGCCCGTGCCGTCCCGGAACGGCCCGGGTGGGCCCGGGAGGGTCAGACCGCGCGCGGCAGCGGGACGGCGGACTCCAGGACGTCCCGCAGATGCCGCTCGACCACCGGCAGCACCTCGGCGATCGGCACATCCCGGCCCAGCTCCTCCGAGAGCGAGGTCACACCCGCGTCCCGGATGCCGCACGGCACGATCCGGTCGAACCAGGTGTTGTCCGGATTGCAGTTGAGCGAGAAGCCGTGCATCGTCACGCCCTTGGCGATCCGCACCCCGATGGCGGCCAGCTTGCGGTCCTCGCGGCGCTGCCCGGCGTTGGACGGGGCGTACTCAGGACCGTTCAGCCGTGCGTCGAACTCCTCGTCCGCCAGCCGCGGATCGAAGTCCAGTTTCAGCCCGCCGAGCGCGGGGCGCTGGTCCACCGGGTCGCCCAGCACCCACACCCCGCTGCGGCCCTCGACCCGGGTGGTCTCCAGACCGAACTCCGCACAGGTGCGCAGCAGCGCCTCCTCCAGGCGGCGGACGTGCGCGATGACGTCCACCGGGCGCGGCAGCTTGAGGATCGGATAGCCGACCAGCTGGCCCGGACCATGCCAGGTGATCTTGCCGCCGCGGTCGACGTCCACCACCGGGGTGCCGTCCAGCGGGCGCTCGCTGTCGGCCGTGCGCCGCCCGGCCGTGTAGACCGGCGGGTGCTCCAGCAGCAGGCAGGTGTCGGGGATCTCGTCCGCGAAGCGGGCGGCGTGCACCCGGCGCTGCTCCTGCCACGCCTCCTCGTAGTCCACGGCGTCCGCGCCGAATCCCAGGTGGACGTAAGCCAGCGCCGATGAACCGGGGGCCGACCCCGGGGAAGACGTGGTCACGGCGGTCACGGCAAGCTCCTTCTCGACCCGCGTCGGATGGGTGGCGGAGCCTCGCGGCGGCGCCCCCGCCACTGTACGACCGCGTCCCCTTACGTCCGCACCCGGCTCGTTCTCACACGATCGGATGAATGGAGCCGGACGGCCACGATCAGCCCTCGAGCGGCGGTTACATTCGCGCCGTTCCACAGAGCGATCAGGGAGACCGGCAGGCTGATGACGGAACGACCCCCGCAGCGCATTCCCAATCGTCAGCTCGCCGCGCTCATCGCCGAGGCGGGCTTCTCCAACGCAGGGCTCGCCCGGCGGGTGGACCAGCTCGGACTGGAGCACGGCCTGGACCTGCGGTACGACAAGACATCGGTGACCCGGTGGCTGCGCGGCCAGCAGCCGCGCGGCACCACCCCGGCGCTGATCGCCGAGGTGTTCACCCGGCGGCTGGGACGCCGGCTGACCGCCCAGGACCTGGGCCTGGACGCGTGCGCGCCCGTCTACGCGGGGCTGGAGTTCGCCGCCACCCCGCAGGAGGCGGTGGACATCGTCAGCGGGCTGTGGCGCAAGGACTCCGGGAGCCATGCGGAGCTGCGCAAGATCGCGTTCACCCCGGCGGGTCTCGTCGTCCCGAGCCGCGACTGGCTGATCGGGCGGCCCGACGACCGGGTGGCGCGCGGTGAGCCACCGGCGGGGGCCCCTCCGGCGGGGGCGGCGGCGGGAGCCGGGGCCGGGCCGGGGGCCGGGGCGGCCGGGGCCGGGGTCGGGCGGCTGCCCGCGCAGGGCGGCCGGGCGGGCGGCCCGGTGGGCGGCCCCGCCGGGGCGGCCGCGGGGCGCGCGGTCGGCCAGGGCGCGCATGGCGCCCATGGCGCCCATGGCGCCCAGGGACCTCACGGGGCTCATGGCACCCATGGCCCTCAGAGCGCCCATGGTCCGCACGGCCGGACGCCGCTGCCCCGCCAGCGGCGCCACGACCGCGACCGGCGCGGCCCTGGCTACCGGGTGACCACCGGCGACATCGCGGCCCTGCGCTCGGTCGGCGAGCTGTTCGCGGCGCTGGACCAGACGTACGGCGGCGGCCACGCCCGGCAGGCACTGGTGCGCTATCTCGAGCACGAGGGCGAGCCGATGCTGCGCGGCTCGTACAACGAGGCGACCGGGCGGCGGCTGTTCGGGGCGATCGCCGATCTGACCCGGCTGGCCGGATGGACCTCGTTCGACATCGCCGCCCACGGTCTGGCGCAGCGCTACTTCGTGCAGGCGCTGCGGCTGGCGCAGGCGGCCGGGGACCGCACGTACGGCAGCTATGTGCTGGTCACGATGAGCCGCCAGGCCGTCTATCTCGGCCATGGGCGGGAGGCCGTACAGCTGGCCCGGGTGGCCCAGCAGGGGGTCGGCGGCGGCGCCCCGCCGGTGCTCCAGTCGCTGCTGCACGCGATCGAGGCGCGCGGCCACGGTGTGCTGGGCGAGGTGCGCGCGTGCACCGCCTCGCTCGCCCGCGCCGAGCGGTCGCTGGAGGCGGCCCGGCCGGGGGACGAGGTGCCGTACTGGGCGCGGCTGTTCGACGAGGCGCAGCTGGCCGACGAATTCGGCCACTGCCACCGCGATCTGCAGCAGTACCGCGCCGCCGCCCAGCACGCGGAGCGCTCCCTCCAGCTCCACGGCGCCGGTTTCGCCCGCAGCCGGCTGTTCTGCCGGGTGGTGCTGGCGACGGCGCGGCTGGGCCTCGGCGAGCTGGAGCAGGCGTGCCGGCTGGGCGCGGAGGCGGCGCAGCAGGCGTCGGAGATGCGGTCGGTGCGGGCGGCGGAGTACGTACGGGACTTCGAGCGCCGTCTGGAGCCGTACCGGGACGCGGCACCGGTACGGGGCTACCGGGAGCGGGTGGCGGCGCTGGGGTAGCGGCCCGCCGCCGCTCAGGCGTCCAGCACGACGCCGAAGGTGCGCTCCAGACCGGTGCGGCCGGCATCGGTCAGGTTGATCACGCGGCGGCGGCTGTCACGGCGGATCCAGTCCAGCGCGAAGAGCCGGTCCGTCAGGGCGGCTCCCAGCGCCCCGGCGAGGTGGTGGCGCTGCTCGGTCCAGTCGACGCAGTAGCGGATCAGCTGGCGGCGCCCGGCGAGCTGGTCCGCGTCCACGCCGAAGGCCGCCAGCTCCGTGCGCCCCGGGGCCGTCAGCCGGTACGCGGTGTCCTTGCCCGGGGCCGAGAGCCGGTCGTTCTCCGCCGTCTCGGGGTGGAAGCGCCCGTCGCCGCCCTCCAGGACCCCGCGCTCCAGCAGCGCCGCCATCAGGGCCACCCCGAGGGCGCCCGCGACATGGTCGTAGCAGGTGCGCGCCCGGCGCAGGGCGTGTGCGTGGGTGCTCTGCCGCAGCGAGGTGACGGGCAGCGGCGGGGCGATCCTGGCCAGCGCCTCGAGCGCCTCGCCGACGGCGGGACCGCTCAGCCGGTAGTACCGATGCCGCCCATGCCGCTCGACCCGCACCACCCCGGCCTCCAGCAACTTGGCCAGATGCCCACTCACCGTGGACGCGCTGACCCCGGCCTCGCCCGCCAGCACACTGGCGGGTAGCGCCCGCCCCTCCAGCAGCGCCCGCAGAACGCGCGCACGGGACGGATCGGCGATCGCCGCGGCCGCGCGAGCGATGTCGGCGTCACGGGCATCCGTGGTGGTGGCCATGGTTCCAGCGTAGGACGGGGTCGCTTCGGCGAGGGCCGAAGTGTGCCGGACCGGACCGGGCCGGGGCAGGAGGCGTGTCCTGGGCGTGCCATGGTTCGGTCCCCACCGAAGCGATCAGGCATGAGGCTGGAGGCATGAGGACGTACTCCACACACCGGCCTCCGCGATCCTCGGACCCGCCCGTGGCGGGTGCCGTGCGGAAGGGGCCGCTGCTCGCCATCTGCCTGGGCTACTTCCTGGTCATCCTCGACGTCACCGTCGTCAACGTGGCCGTGCCCCGGATCGGGGCCGGGCTGGGCGCCGGGCAGGGGGCGCTGCAGGGGGCACCTCCCGGCCGAAGGCTGGGGGAGGATCGTGGACGGGTACACGCTCGTCTTCGCCGGGCTGTTGCTGCTCTGCGGTGGGCTGGGGGACCGGTTGGGCCATCGGCGGGTGTTCCTCGCCGGGCTCGGGCTGTTCACGGTGGCCTCCGCCGGATGCGCGCTCGCGCCGACCGCCGGTTTCCTGGTCGGCGCGCGGCTGGCGCAGGGGGCCGGGGCGGCGACCATGGTGCCCGCCTCGCTCGCGCTGCTCGGGGGGCTGCATCCCGAACCCGGCGCGCGGGCACGGGCGTTCGGGGTGTGGGGCGGGATCGCGGGGGTCGCCGCCGCGGCCGGTCCGGTGCTCGGCGGGGTGCTGGTGTGGGGCGTGGGCTGGCGGACCGTGTTCCTCGTCAACATCCCGCTGGGCGCGCTCGCCATCTGGCTCACCGTCCGCCGTGTGCCGGGCACGCGCCCACGCGCGGACCGTCCGCCGCTGGACCTCGCCGCCCAGCTCACCGGCGTCGTCGCGGTGGCCGCCCTGACGGCCGGGCTGAACGAGGCGGGCGGGCGCGGCTGGACCGATCCGCTGGTGCTCGGCGCGCTGGCGGCCGCGCCGCTCGCCGGGGCGCTGTTCCTGTGGCTGGAGCGGCGCGCGGCGGCCCCCGCGCTGCCCCCGCGCCTGCTGACCGGTTTCCGGTTCCCGGCCGCCCTGGCCGTGGGGGTCCTGCTCAACCTCGGCTTCTACGGGCTGCTCTTCCTCACCACCCTCTACTTCCAGCGCCACCGGGGCTGGGACCCGCTCGCCACCGGTCTGGCGCTGCTGCCGATGGGCGCGCTGGTGGCGTTCGCCTCGCCGCTGTCCGGGCGGGTCGCGGCGCGCGTCGGCACCCACGTCCCGGCCGTGGCCGGGCTGCTGACCGGAGCCGTGGGGCTGCTCGGCTGGGCGGCCGTGGGGCCGAACACGCCGTACGCGCTGCTGGTCGTGCCGCTGCTGCTGACCGGGTTCGGCACCTCGTTCACCATGCCGTCGGCGACGATCGCGGCGATGGAGGCCGCGCCGCACGAGGTGCGCGGCGCGGCGTCGGGCGCGTTCAACGCGGCGCGGCAACTGGGCAGCGCCATCGGCGTGGCCCTGTTCGGAACCCTCGCGGCGGCGTCCGCGAGCTCCGCCTTCTACGCGGGGATGCGGCTGTCCGCCGTGATCGCGGCCGGATGCTTCGTATGCGGCGCGATCCTGGCGGCGCTGTCGGGTCCCGCGGCCCGCACCGCGCCCAACGCCTCGGCTGTGGACGGTGCTTGACGCGTAGTCGTACGGCAGCCGCGGTGCCCATGTGCTGAGCCCCCCGTGAGCGTGCCGTATTCCGCGCCAGGGCGGCACGGGCCGCGGCCGGTGCCGAAGCCCGCGCCGGACCCGGCCCCCGGGACCAAGTCCGGCACGCGCGGCGAGTCGCCCAGCCCCGCGCGGGTGGCGCCGGTCGGGCCGCCGTGGGTCAGGGCGCCGGAGCCTGCGCGGGCCCGGCCCCTGGCGGGGTGTCGAAGTGGGGCGTGCCGTGTGGGTGCGAGCTGTACGGATGTCCCAGCTCCGTGGGGGTGTCGCGCCGCGGGTGCCGGTCCTCCCCGGCCGCGAGCCGCGGGCCGCTGGGGCCGCCGGGTCCTGTTCGTCGCCCGGCTTGACAGCGTCCCCGACGACCTCGGCGAGGCGGCGCTGCTGGGCGCAGGGCGCCGGAGCCCGCGCGGGCCCGGCCCCTGGCGGGGTGTCGAAGTGGGGCGTGCCGTGTGGGTGCGAGCTGTACGGATGTCCCAGCTCCGTGGGGGTGTCGCGCCGCGGGTGCCGGTCCTCCCCGGCCGCGAGCCGCGGGCCGCGAGCCGCTGGGGCCGCCGGTCAGGCCGCCGCCGGTCAGGCCGCCGGAGCCCGCGCGGACCGTGCCCCTGGTGGGGTGCCGAAGTCGGGCCTGCCGTAAGGCGCGAGCCGTACGGGAGTCTCAGCTCTCGCCGGTGCGGCGGGGCACGCCGCCGCGTCGCGGGTGCCGGTCTTCCCCGGCCGTGAGCCGTTACGGGAGCATGCCCTCAGCGGTGAGCCCCGCCAGGGCCCCGCGTCAGGCCGCAGCCGCGGGCAACGTGCCCGGATTCGCGTCGGAGCCCGAGCCGGGTGGGGCGCCGAAGTCGCTGAGGACCGCGCGGGCGGCTCGGCGGCCGGAGGCCAGGGCGCCCTGGACCGTGCTGGAGTCGCGGTGGTCGCCGCAGACATACAGCCCCGACAGCAGCCGCACCGGGCGGCGTGGGTCGTGGGGTGCGGGCATGGCCGGGACGGCGTAGGGGTCGTGGTGGGCGGCCAGCAGGTCCCAGGCCGCCGTCGACGTCCCGTACACCGCCGCCAGTTGAGCCCGGACGGCCCGGTCGAGCTCGGCGGTCGGCAGCGCGGTGGAGGCGCCCAGCACCGTGGAGGTGATCAGCACCCGGCCGGGCGGGGTGCGCGAGGGGTCCACCTCGCTGGCCACCATCGTGTGGGCCACCGGGCCCCCGCCGCCCGCGGCGAGTATCAGCGCGGGCTCGCGCAGCGGCGGCCGGTCGGCGGTGTGGTGCACCACCGTGACCGGGTGGAAGGCCGGCACCCGCAGTCCGGGCAGCAGTCCGGCCGCGTCATGTGCCCCGGTGGCCACCAGCACCGCGCGGCAGCCGAACTCGCCGTGTTCGGCGGTGGCCACGGCGGTGGTGGAGGCCGATACGGCCCGGACGCCCGTACGGACCGTCCCCGGCGGCAGCGCGGCCGCGAGCAGTTCGGGGACGGTGGACGCGCCGCCCGCCGGGAGGCAGAGGCGGCCGCGTGCGTAGCCGCGCAGCGCCAGGTCGGCGCAGCGGCTGGAGGTGGTGAGGTCCGGGTCGCTCAGCAGCGAGACGAGCAGCGGACGCAGCACCCCCTCGACCGTACGAGCAGGTAGGCCCCGCCCCCCCAGGGTCTCGGAGACCGGCCGGTCGGGGCGGGCGAGCAGGCGGTCCGCGGGCAGGGCGGCGAGCCTGCCGAGCGCGGCACCGAGTCGGGCCTGATCGAGCCCGCTGCCGAGCGGCGCGCGGGCGGCGTTCGCGAGGGCGCGTGCCGTGGTGAATGCGCCCCTCATGCTCCGGGGCGTGTCCACCCGGTGCGTACGGCCCTCGCTGTGGACCAGCACCCCCTGGGCGAAGGGGCGCAGGGCGAGGGCGCCGAGCCCCGGAGTGCGCCGCAACTCCGGGAACGAGGTGTTCATCAGATGGCCGGTGCGGTCCAGCCGGAAGCCGTCCACGGTCTCGGTGGTCATCCGTCCGCCGACATGGGGCGCGGCCTCGAGCACCGTGACCGCGACTCCCGCGCCGGTCAGCCGATGGGCCGCGGCCAGCCCCGCGAGCCCGGCGCCGACGATGACGACGTCCGTGCGGTGCGCGTGCTTGAGCACGTGTCCTCCCCGAGGTCGGTGCGTCCGTCACGGGGGCTGCTGCCCCGACCGGCGGTCCGGATGCGTGGGTCCCGCGAGTCGGCTCGGCGAGACGGTCTTGACAGTACGGACATAAACGGTCGATGCCAGACGCGCATCGACCGGGCACGGGCGCACACCGGTCGCACGCCAGTCGCATGCCGCCATCGAATGGTCCGCGACCGGGGAAGAACCGGAGCGGGAGGGAGAGCGGGAGGGGCGTGGGAGAGAGAGCGGGAGGGGAGCGGGAGGAGAGCGGCAGGGGCGCGGGGCGCCCAACTCGCCTACTTGAGCGCCGCCTTGATCGCCTCTTCCACATGCGGGCAGGCGAAGGTGAAGCCGGAGTCCAGAAGGCGGCGGGGGACGGCCCGGACGCTGCCGAGGACGTCCCCGGACATCTCGCCCAGGGCGACCCGCAGCGCGGGCGCGGGCACCGAGAAGAGCGTGGGACGGCCCAGCACCCGGCCCATGGCGGCCGTGATCTCGCGGTTGGTCACCGGCGTCGGCGCGGTGAGGTTGACCGGCCCGGTGAGCTCGGGCGTGTCGAGGATGTGGCGCAGCGCGGCGACATGGTCCCGCAGCGCGATAAAGCTCCAGTACTGCCGGCCGCTGCCCATCCGCCCGCCGAGCCCCAGCTTGAACAAGGGGAAGAGCTTCCCCCACGCCCCGCCCTCGGCGGAGACCACCAGACCGGTCCGGGCGAAGACCGTACGGACGCCCGCCTCCTGCGCCGCGGTCGCCGCCTCCTCCCAGTCCTGGCAGAGATCCGGAAGGAAACCGTGGCCGGGGGGCGCACTCTCGTCTACCGCGCGCTCCCCGGTGTCACCGTAGAACCCCACCGCGCTCCCGCTCACCAGCACCCGCGGCGGGGTGTCCAGCGAGGCGACCGCCTCGGCGATGGCGGCGGTGCCCAGCACCCGGCTGTCCCGGATCTCCTTCTTGTACGCGTCGGTCCAGCGCCGGTCGCCGACGCCCGCGCCCGCGAGATGGACCACGGCCGCACAGCCCATCAGCCCGGAGGTGTCCACCCACTGCCGCCGCGGGTCCCACTCCACCTCGTCCTCCGCACGCGGCGGACGCCGCACCAGACGCACCACCTGGTGGCCGTCCTCGCGCAGCGAGCGGACGAGTGCCGTGCCGATGAGCCCGGAGGAACCGGTGACCGCGATACGCATGGCCCCATCCTGCCCCCGATCACGGGAGGGATGTCGGACAACGGGCGGGCGTGGCACAGTGATCCGCATGGCCCAGCCCTACGACCCGCCCCGGCCGCCCCGGCCGTCCCAGCGGTCCGAGCTGATCATCCGACCCGCCGTGCTCGACGACGACACGGCGCTGGCCGAACTCGACCGCCGCACCTGGTCGCCCCTGCACGCCGTACAGCCGAGGCCGCAGCCGCCGTACGACCCCTTCTTCACCCTCCACAACCGCGTCGAGCAGATCCTCGTGGCCGAGCTAGCCGGGTCCCCCGTCGGCTACCTGCGGCTGGTGCCGCCGACCCCGCTGGCCTGCAACGCCCATGTCCGCCAGATCCAGGGGCTCGCGGTGGACGAGCGGATGCGGGGGAAGGGCGTGGCGCGGGCGCTGCTCGGCGCCGCGTACCGGGAGGCGCGGCGGCAGGGCGCGACCCGGATGACCCTGCGGGTGCTGGGCCACAACACCCCGGCACGGCGGCTGTACGCGTCGGAGGGGTTCGCGGTGGAGGGCGTGCTGCCGGGGGAGTTCCTGCTGGAGGGGGAGTACGTGGACGATGTGCTGATGGGGCGCCCGCTGGACGGCTGAGGCGCGAGCCCCGGGCCACCCCCGGGCAACCGGGCGGTCAGGCCCTGAACCGCTCCCACAGCCGCGGATACCGCTCCGCCAGCACCGCCTCGCTCTCGAAGTCGAGGGGCTCCCCGATCGGCTCCCGCGGCGTGGGCGAGAGCCCCAGCTCCGGCAGGGGCGCACCGGTCAGCCGCTCGTACGCCTCGTCCGCCGCGTACCCCAGGTCCTCGCAGTCGCCGTCCACCTGCTCGTCGAAGTCCTCGAGCAGTTCGGCGAGCGCGTCCGGATCGTGCAGCGCACCCTCGAAGACCTCCCGGCCCTGGCCGATCAGCCAGTAGCGGAACGCCTCGAAGGCGTCGTCGCTGACCCCGCCGAGCAGCACCCAGGCGGCGCCCCACACATCCCAGCGGTACGCCCGGTCGGAGCGGGCCTCGAAGTGCCGGGCGAAGTCCAGCACCGCGTCGGGGTCGAGCCGTGAAAGCTGCTCGACGAGCAGGTCGGACTGGTCCTCGGGGTCGCCGTCCGCGGCCTCCCGAGCGCCGTCGACCAGCCCCCAGAACTCCGTCTCGTCCATCATCACGGGACCAGGATCGGCCCTCCCGCGCACCCCCGCACGCGGAACGCGCCGGATGCGGCCGCCTCGCGATACCGGACAGCAGATGTCGGATTTCCCTGCGAAGGTCGACCCGTGGCCGACCCGGGTCGGCCACATCACCCGACACGGCATCCACATCGAGAGGACGTATGGGACGTGAGCACACAGGGCGCACTGGCGGGCCGGGTCGCGCTTGTCGCGGGGGCGACGCGCGGCGCGGGCCGGGCGATGGCCGTCGAGCTGGGGGCGGCCGGGGCCACCGTCTACGCGACGGGGCGCACCACGCGTGAGCGGGTCAGCGAGGTGGGGCGGGCCACCGAGACCATCGAGGAGACCGCGGAGCTGATCACGGCCGCGGGCGGCACGGGCGTCGCGGTCCCGGCGGACCATCTCGAGCCCGAGCAGGTCCGCGCGCTGGTGGAGCGGATCGACCGGGAGCAGGGCCGGCTGGACGTCCTGGTCAATGACGTATGGGGCGGTGAGGCGCTGATCGAGTTCGGCAAGAAGAGCTGGGAGACGAGTCTGGCGGGCGGGCTGCGGATGCTCCGGCTCGGCGTCGAGACCCACCTGATCACCAGCTACTACGCGCTGCCGCTGCTGATTCGGCACCCGGGCGGGCTGGTGGTCGAGGTGACCGACGGCAACGCGGAGTTCAACCGGACCTACCGTGAGAACCTCTTCTACGACCTCGCCAAGAACGCCCCGATCCGCACCGCCTTCGGGCTCGCGGAGGAGCTGAAGGAGTTCGACGGCACGGCGGTCAGCGTCTCGCCGGGCTTTCTGCGCTCCGAGCAGATGCTGGACCACTTCGGGGTGACGGAGGAGAACTGGCGGGACGCGGTGGAGAAGGAGCCGCACTTCGCCATCGCCGAGTCGCCGCACTACGTCGGGCGCGCGGTCGCCGCGCTCGCCGCCGACCCGGACCGGGCGCGGTGGAGCGGCAAGTCCGTGTTCAGCGGGGAGCTGGCCAAGGTCTACGGCTTCACCGATCTGGACGGCTCGCGGCCGGACGCCTTCGGCTACTTCCGGGACGTCGTCTTCGGCGGCAAGGCGGGCACGGCGGCCGACTACCGGTAAGGCCGCGCCTTGTATCCGTACGGCTCACGGGTACAGCTCCGCCGTACGGCGCGCCGCCTCCGCGAAGAGCGCCCGCAGCTCCGGCGGCCCCAGCACCTCCGCCTCCGGGCCGAGCCCGAGCAGCTGGGCGAGGGCGACCTCGTAGGACTCGACGGGCAGGGTGACGGTGAGCCGCCCCTGCCCGTCGGGCTCCCCGGCCTCGCGTACCGCCTCCTCGGCCGCCACCCGGTCCGTGACATGCGGCAGCCGCCGGGCCCCGGCCGGGGTCAGCCGTACGACGGCCCGCTCCCGCAGGATCGAGCGGGCGAACTGCTCGGCCCGCTCCTCCCAGAAGGCGGGCAGGTCGAACTCCTCGTCCCGGGTGAAGCGGGCGCCGGTCGGTTCCACGGCGGCGAAACGATCCACCCGGTAGACCCGGAAGCCGCCCTCCGCGCGGGCCGCGAGATACCAGACGCCCGCCTTGAGCACGAGCCCGTACGGTTCCAGCTCCCGCCGGACCTCCGCGTCCCGGCGCCGGTAGCGGACGGCGATCCGCAGATCGTCCCAGACCGCGTCGGCGATGCCCGGCAGCAGCTCCGGCGCCTCCGGCTCGCGCCACCAGCCCGGGGCGTCGAGGTGGAACCGCTGGGCCACCGTGTGGGAGGCGTCCCGCAGCTCCGGGACCAGCGCGGCGGACACCTTCAGCCGGGCGGCGGAGGCGGCGTCCGCGAGCCCCATCTCGCGCAGCGCGGAGGGCACACCGGACAGGAACAACGCCTCGGCCTCGGTCCGCCCGAGGCCGGTCAGCCGGGTGCGGTAGCCGCCGATGAGCCGGTAGCCCCCGGCCCGGCCCCGGTCCGCGTAGACCGGGATCCCCGCCTCGGACAGCGCGGCGGCGTCCCGCGTCACGGTTCGCTCCGAAACCTCCAGCTCCCGCGCCAGCTCGGCCCCCGTGATCGAGGGCCGAGCCTGGAGCAGAAGCACCATCTTGATGAGCCGGGCAGCACGCACGGCCCCATGATGCCGTGCCCTCCGGGCGAGCGCCGGACCATGGCGGGTGGCCCCGCCCCTGGCCCCCGGACGCCCTTCGGGCGTGTCCTCAAACGCCGGACGGGCTGAAATCAGCCCCTCCAGGGGGCACCTCCCAGCGGTAGCTGGGGGAGTTTGAGGAGCGGGGTCTGGGGCGGAGCCCCAGTTGAGGGAAGGGGCGGGAGGGGGAAGCACCTATATGCGGCTCCGCCGCGTGGCCCGCCGCGGGCGTCCCCCCGGCGCCGTCAGATGCCGTAGCGCTCCGCGGCCTCCTTGGGGGCCGTGGTGCGGACCGCGCCCTGGCGGGCGAGGCGGGACAGGGCGGTCACCACGATGGCGGGGGCGTCCACGCCGAAGTGGCGGCGGGCGGCCTCGCGGGTGTCGGAGAGGCCGAAGCCGTCCGTGCCCAGCGAGTACCAGTCCTGCTCGACCCACTGGCTGATCTGGTCGGGGACGGCCCGCATCCAGTCGCTGACGGCGAGGACCGGGCCCGGTGCGCCTGCCAGGGCACGGGTGACGTACGGGACCCGGTCTTCGCCCTTGAGCTGCGCCGCGTCACAGGACAGGGCGTCGCGGCGCAGCTCGCTCCAGGAGGTGGCGGACCACACGTCGGCGGCCACGCCCCAGTCGTCGGCGAGGAGTTTCTGGGCCTCCAGCGCCCAGTGGACGGCGGTGCCGGAGGCGAGGAGCTGGATACGGGGGGAGTCCCCGGCCGGGGCCGTGGCCTCCTGGTAGCGGTACAGGCCCTTGAGGATGCCCTCCTCGACGCCGTCACCCGACGGCATCGCCGGCTGCACCTTGGGCTCGTTGTAGACCGTCAGGTAGTAGAAGACGTCCTCGGCCTCGGGGCCGTACATCCGCCGCAGACCATCCCGCACGATCGCGCCCACCTCGTAGGCGAACGCCGGGTCGTAGGCGAGCGCCGCCGGGTTGGTGGAGGCGATCAGCGGGGAGTGGCCGTCGGCGTGCTGCAGGCCCTCGCCGGTCATCGTCGTACGGCCGGCCGTGGCGCCGATGAGGAAGCCGCGGCCGAGCTGGTCGGCCAGCGCCCACATCTGGTCGGCGGTGCGCTGCCAGCCGAACATCGAGTAGAAGATGTAGAAGGGGATCATCGGCTCGCCGTGGGTCGCGTACGACGTCGCGGCGGCGGTGAAGTCGGCCATCGAACCGGCCTCGGTGATCCCCTCGTTGAGGATCTGACCGTTCGCGGCCTCCTTGTAGTACAGGAGCTGATCGCGGTCGACCGGGTCGTAGGTCTGGCCGAGCGGAGAGTAGATCCCGGCGGTGGGGAAGAGCGACTCCATGCCGAAGGTCCGTGCCTCGTCCGGCACGATCGGCACCCAGCGCCGCCCGGTCTCCTTCTCCCGCATCAGGTCCTTGACCAGCCGGACGAAGGCCATGGTGGTGGCGATCTCCTGGCTGCCGGAGCCCTTGGCGAGCGTCTCGAACGGCTTCGCGGACGGCTCGGGCAGGGCCACCGGGTGCACCCGGCGGGCCGGGGCCGGGCCACCGAGGGCCGCGCGGCGCTCCTGGAGGTAGCGGACCTCGGGGGAGTCGGGGCCGGGGTGGACGTACGGCACGATGGCGTCGTCCAGCTCGCTGTCCGGGATGGGGAGTTCGAGGAGGTCCCGCATGGCGCGGAACTCCTTGCCCGTCAGCTTCTTCATCTGGTGGTTGGCGTTGCGCGACTCGAAGCCGGGGCCCAGCGTCCAGCCCTTGACGGTCTGGGCGAGCACCACGGTCGGGGCGCCCTTGTGCTCGACGGCCGCGCGGTACGCCGCGTACACCTTGCGCGGCTCATGGCCCGCGCGCGAGGTGTGGAAGCACTCGGCCAGCTTGGCGTCGGTGAACCCCTGGGCGAGCCGGGCCAGCTCCGGCTCGGCGCCGAAGAAGTGCTCGCGGATATAGGCCGCGTCGCGGGTCGCGTAGGTCTGGAACTGGCCGTCCGGGACCTCGCGCAGCCGGCGCACCAGCGCGCCCGTGGTGTCCTGCGCGAACAGCTCGTCCCAGGCGGAGCCCCACAGCGACTTGATCACGTTCCAGCCCGCCGCGCGGAACTGGGCCTCCAGCTCCTGCACGATCTTGAAGTTGGCCCGCACCGGGCCGTCGAGGCGCTGGAGGTTGCAGTTGATGACGAAGGTGAGGTTGTCCAGGCCCTCGCGCCCGGCCAGGGCGAGCGCGGCCGTCGACTCCGGCTCGTCCATCTCGCCGTCGCCGAGGAAGGCCCATACGTGGGAGTTCGCGGTGTCCTTGATGCCGCGCGCCGCCAGATAGCGGTTGAAGCGGGCCTGGTAGATCGCGGAGATCGGGCCGAGCCCCATCGAGACGGTGGGGAACTCCCACAGCCAGGGCAGCCGGCGCGGATGCGGATAGGACGGCAGGCCGTCGCCGCCCGCCTCGCGGCGGAAGTGGTCCAGGTGGTGCTCGGTCAGCCGCCCGTCGAGGAAGGCGCGGGCGTAGATGCCGGGGGAGGCGTGGCCCTGGATGTAGAGCTGGTCGCCGCTGCCGTCCGCCTCCTTGCCGCGGAAGAAGTGCTGGAAGCCCGTCTCGTAGAGCCAGGCGGCGGAGGCGAAGGTGGCGATGTGACCGCCGAGGCCGTCCCGGCTGCCGCGGGTGACCATCGCCGCCGCGTTCCACCGGTTCCAGGCGGTGATGCGGCGCTCCATGGCCTCGTCGCCCGGGAACGCGGGCTCGGCGGCGGTCGGAATGGTGTTGAGGTAGTCCGACTCCAGCAGGGGCGGCAGCGCGAGCCCGGCGCTCTCGGCGCGCTCCAGGGTGCGGCGCATGAGGTACGAGGCGCGGTGCGACCCGGCCGCCCGGGTGACGGCGTCCAGGGAGGCGCCCCATTCGGCGGTCTCCTCCGGGTCACGGTCGGGGAGCTGGTCGAGCGCCCTCGGCTGCGTGCGTGCGAGATCGGTCATGAAATAACCGTAAGACTGATCGATGATCGATCAAAGCTCTGCCAAGGAAAAAGTGCTCCGCAAGCCGAAATTGGCATTCCGTGCCGCGAAACTAGGCACGCGGTGCACAGCCGAGGACGTGCTCCTTGACCAGTTCGCCGACCCGCGGATCCCGCCGCCTGAAGGCGTCCACCACCGCCTGGTGCTCCTCGGCGTAGGACTGCTGGACGGTGCCCAGCCAGCGGATCGACAGCGTCGTCCAGATCTCGATGCCCAGCGACTCCCAGGTGTGCAGCAGCACGCTGTTGCCCGACGCCCGCACCAGCTCCCGGTGGAACGCCACGGTGTGCCGGACCTGCGCCTCCCCGTCGGCCGTGCGGTCCGCCTCGTACAGCGCCCGCACCTCGGGCTCCAGCGCTGAGGTGTCCTCGGCCAGCGCGGGCGCGGCCAGCTCCGCCGCCATCTGCTCGAGCCCGGCCCGCACCGGATAGATCTCCTCCAGATCGGCGGCGGTCAGATTCCGCACCCGGACGCCCTTGTTCGGCGCCGACTCGATCAGCCGCAGCGACTCCAGCTCCCGCAGCGCCTCCCGTACGGGCGTCTGGCTGACCTCCAGCTCGGTGGCGATCCGGCGCTCCACGATCCGCTCGCCCGGCTTCCAGCGGCCGCTGACGATGCCCTCCACGATGTGCTCGCGGATCTGCTCGCGCAGCGAGTGGACGACGGGCGCGGCCATGGGGGACTCCTTAGAACCAGCGGTGAACGGAATTCATTATCCAGGCAGCGAAAGCGAAGAGGTCCCGGACGCGATGAGGACCCGTCATCCGCCCCGGCCTGTTCACGATCCGCCCCCCGGGCGGCCATCTGCGTTTGCATGCACGCGTCACCGAACCACGCCAGCATTCCCGTCGGCCACCCCCGGAAAGGCACTCATGTCTCACCCTCCCACGTCACGTCACAAGCGCTGGCTGACGATCGCCGCCGTCGCCGTGGTGACCGCGGCCGCGGCCGCGCCCGCCGAGGCCGGCACCCCGGTCGCCGAGGTCACCGCCACCGCGGAGACCCCCACTCTCTTCGACGACGCGGCCGGCGGCGACGCCAGCGCCGACGACCCGGCGATCTGGCGCGACCCGGACGACCCCACCCGGAGCCTGGTGCTCGGCACCGCCAAGGTCGGCGGGCTGCGGGTGTACGACCTCGCCGCGCGTGAGGTGCAGTCGCTTCCCGCGCCCAAGGCGCCCGGCGCGGGCGACAAGCCGGGCCGCATCAACAACGTGGACGTCATCGAGGGCACCGACCTCGCCGTCGCCACCGACCGCGGCCGCGACAAGCTCGTGGTGTACAGCGTCGATCCGGGCCGCGGCACGGGCCCGGTCAAGGACGTCACGGCCCAGGACTCCGCCCCGTACATCTTCTCGGCCGACCAGGACGAGGTGAACAAGCAGGCCACCGCCTACGGCCTGGCCAGTTGGAAGGACCGGAAGACCGGCCGGATCCACGCCGTGGTCACCCAGGAGACCACCAACAAGGTCGCCCTGCTGGAGCTGACGAAGGAGGCGGGCGGCACCTACGGCTACCGCACGATCCGCACCATCGGCATCCCCACCGCCTTCACGCTGCCCAACGGCAAGCGCTGGGCCCCCTGTGAGGACCCCGGCGAGCAGCCCTACCTCGAGGGCATGCGGGTCGACCCCGCGAACGGCATGCTGTACGCGGGCCAGGAGGACGTGGGGGTCTGGCGGATGCGCGCCGACCTCACCGGCGAGCCCACCCTGATCGACAAGGTCAAGGACTACGGCGTGCCCTACACCCAGGACCCCGGCACCGGTGAGTGCGTCCCCGGTGAGGACCCCGGTTTCGGCGGTGACCACCTCGTCGCGGACGTCGAGGGCATCACCCTGCTCGAAAGGCCGGGCGGCGGAGGCTACGTCGTCGTCTCCAGCCAGGGCGACAGCACCTTCGCGATGTACGACCGCGACCCGGCCAAGGGCAACGCGTTCGTCCGGAGCTTCCGGGTCGTCGCGGGACGCGGCGAGGGCGCGATCGACGGTGCCGACGGCACCGACAGCCTGGACATCGTCAACGAGTCCTTCGGCGGGAAGTACCCCCAGGGACTCGCCGTGATCCAGGACGCCCCGGACACCCCCACCGTCGACGGCGATGACGGTGAGCCGCGCGAGGGCTCCAACTACAAGTACGTCGACCTGCGGAACCTGTCCGCCGCCACCGGGCTCGGCTTCCGCTGACGGTCCGCTTGCCGACGGCCCGGTGAACCACCGGCGCCCCCGCCCGGAAGAGATCCGGGCGGGGGCGCCGCCGTATGCGGGGACCGGGGGGATTACAGCCCGAGGTCCACCTCGAACTCGCCGGCCTCCAGGATCTCCTTGACGGCCGTCAGGTAGCGGGCCGCGTCGGCACCGTCCACCAGGCGGTGGTCGTAGGAGAGCGCCACGTAGGTCATGTCGCGGACCGCGATGGTCTCGCCCAGCTCCGGGTGGTTGATGACCACCGGGCGCTTGACGGTCGCGCCGATGCCCAGGATGGCGACCTGGTTCGGCGGCACGATGATCGTGTCGAACAGCGCACCGCGCGAGCCGGTGTTGCTGATCGTGAAGGTGGCGCCGGACACCTCGTCCGGGGTGATCTTGTTGGAGCGGACCTTGCCCGCCAGCTCCGCCGTCTTCTTGGACAGACCGGCGATGTTGAGGTCGCCGGCGTTCTTGATGACCGGGGTCATCAGGCCCTTCTCGGCGTCCACCGCGATACCGACGTTCTCCACGTCGAAGTACGTGATGGTGTTGTCGCCCTCGTTGATCCGGGCGTTGATGGCCGGGTGGGCCTTCAGCGCCTGGACGGCGGCCTTCACGAAGAACGGCATCGGCGAGAGCTTGACGCCCTCGCGCTGGGCGAACGCCTCCTTGGCCCGGGCGCGCAGCCGCATGACCTTGGTGACGTCCACCTCGACCACGCTGGTCAGCTGGGCCTGGCTGTGCAGGGCCTTCATCATGTTGTCGCCGATGACCTTGCGCATCCGCGGCATCTTGATGGTCTGGCCGCGCAGCGGCGACACCTCCTGCGCGGCGGCCTTCGGCGCGGCGGCGGCCGGCGCCTGGGCCTGGGCGGCCTTGGCGGCCTCCGCGGCGGCGATGACGTCCTGCTTGCGGATGCGGCCGCCGACGCCGGTGCCCTTGACCGCGGACAGGTCCACGTTGTTCTCGGCGGCGAGCTTGCGCACCAGCGGGGTGACGTAGGCGCCCTCGGCCTCGGGGGCCGCGGGAGCCGGGATGGTGGCGGCCGGCGCCGGGGCGGGCGCCGGAGCGGCCGGGACCGGCTCGGGGGCGACCGGCTCCGGGGTGACGGCCTGCGGCGCCGGGGCGCTCGGGGCCTGCGGGGCCGGGGCGGGCGCCGGGGCCTCCTGGACCGGCTCGGGAGCCGGGGCCGGGGCGGCCGGGGCCGCGGCGGGCGCGGCCGCCGGAGCGGCACCGGCGGCACCGATCACGGCCAGCTTGGCGCCGACCTCGGCGGTCTCGTCCTCGCCGACCAGGATCTCCAGCAGGGTGCCCGCGGTCGGGGCCGGGATCTCGGTGTCGACCTTGTCGGTGGAGACCTCGAGCAGCGGCTCATCGGCCTCGACGGACTCGCCGACCTCCTTGAGCCAGCGGGTCACGGTGCCCTCGGTCACGCTCTCGCCGAGCGCGGGCAGGACCACATCGGTGCCCTCGGCGCCACCGGCCGGAGCGGCGGCGGCAGGGGCGGGGGCGGGGGCGGGTGCGGGGGCCTCGGCGGCGGGCGCCGGGGCGGGCTCGGGCTGAGCCGCCGGAGCGGGCTCGGCCGCGGGTGCGGGGGCCTCGGCCGGGGCCGCGCCGCCGTCGTCGATGACGGCCAGCTCGGCGCCGACCTCGACCGTCTCGTCCTCGGCCACCTTGATGGACGTCAGCACACCGGCCGAGGGGGCCGGGATCTCGGTGTCGACCTTGTCGGTCGACACCTCGAGCAGGGGCTCGTCGGCCTCGACGCGCTCACCTTCGGCCTTGAGCCAGCGGGTGACGGTGCCCTCGGTCACGCTCTCGCCGAGCGCCGGCAGGGTTACGGAAACCGCCATGGTGTTCGGTTGCTCCTTAACGATCTTTGCGGATGGGTCGCGCTCGGGATGATCAGTCGTGGGAGTGCAGCGGCTTGCCGGCCAGGGCCAGGTGGGCCTCGCCGAGCGCCTCGTTCTGAGTGGGGTGGGCGTGGACGAGCTGCGCGACCTCGGCCGGCAGCGCCTCCCAGTTGTAGATCAGCTGAGCCTCGCCGACCTGCTCGCCCATCCGGTCACCGACCATGTGGACGCCGACGACGGCACCGTCCCGTACCTGCACGAGCTTGATCTCGCCCGCGGTCTTGAGGATCTTGCTCTTGCCGTTGCCCGCGAGGTTGTACTTCAGGGCGACGACCTTGTCCGCACCGTACAGCTCCTTGGCCTTGGCCTCGGTGATGCCGACGGAGGCGACCTCGGGGTGGCAGTAGGTCACCCGCGGCACGCCGTCGTAGTCGACCGGCACCGGGTTCAGACCGGCCAGCCGCTCCGCCACCAGCATGCCCTCGGCGAAGCCGACGTGGGCCAGCTGGAGGGTGGGGACCAGGTCGCCGACGGCGGAGACGGTCGGCACGTTGGTCCGCATGTACTCGTCGACGAGGACATAGCCGCGGTCCATGGCGACCCCGGCCTCCTCGTAGCCGAGCCCCTGCGAGACCGGGCCGCGGCCGACGGCCACCAGCAGCAGCTCGGCCTCGAAGGTCTTGCCGTTCTCCAGCGAGACCTTGACGCCGTCGGCGGTGTACTCCACGCCCGAGAAGCGGGAGCCGAGGGAGAAGTTGATGCCGCGCTTGCGGAAGGCGCGCTCCAGCAGCTTGGAGCTGTTCTCGTCCTCGACCGGGACGAGGTGGGGAAGCGCCTCGACGATGGTGATGTCGGCCCCGAAGGACTTCCACGCGGAGGCGAACTCGACGCCGATGACGCCGCCGCCCAGCACGATCGCGGACTTCGGCACCCGGTCGAGCACCAGCGCGTGGTCGGAGGAGATGACGCGGTTGCCGTCGATCTCCAGGCCGGGCAGGGACTTCGGCACCGAACCGGTGGCCAGCAGGATGTGGCGGCCGGTGTAGCGCTGGCCGTTCACATCGACGGAGGTCGGGGAGGACAGCCGGCCCTCACCCGTCACATAGGTGACCTTGCGGGAGGCGATGAGGCCCTGCAGACCCTTGTACAGGCCCGAGACCACGCCGTCCTTGTACTTGTGCACACCCTCGATGTCGATGCCCTCGAAGGTGGTCTTCACACCGAATTCCGAGCCCTCGCGGGCCTGGTCGGCGAGCTCACCGGCGTGCAGCAGCGCCTTGGTGGGGATGCAGCCACGGTGCAGACAGGTGCCGCCCAGCTTGTCCTTCTCGATCAGGGCGACGTCCAGACCCAGCTGCGCCGCGCGCAGGGCAGCGGCGTAACCGCCGCTACCGCCTCCGAGGATCACTAGGTCGAAAACGGTGCTGGCGTCGTTCGCCACGTCACGTCCTCCATGCATGGTGCGCCGGGGTCGGCCTTGGTCGGCCGGGCGGCGTCGTGTGTTCGGCCGCTTCTTACGTCGGCCCTGGTGTCGGTGGCCCTGTCCTGCCGGGACAACATCTTCGCACTTGTTGGCAGGGGGCGGGACGCGGGGCCGCTGTGTGAGAAATCTCCACACCCCAGTTCAGGGGTTACTCCTGCGTATCCGGAACGCGAAGCCCCGTCGATTTCGTTGAGGGCGAAATCGACGGGACTTTCGGCCTATGGCGGCGGGCGTCTCCGCGCGGTTTTCGGGCCTCGGTTCAGCCGAGGTCGCCCTCCGCGGTGCGCTCGGCGAGCCGCACCAGGGTGCGGACCGCGGCGCCCGTGCCGCCCTTGGGGGTGTAGCCGAACGGACCGGACTCGTTGAAGGCCGGACCCGCGATGTCCAGGTGGCCCCAGGTGATCCCGTCCGCCACGAACTCCTTCAGGAAGATGCCGGCCACCAGACCGCCACCCATGCGCTCGCCCATGTTCGCCAGATCGGCGACCGGCGAGTCGATGCCCTTACGGAGGTGGTCGGGCAGCGGCATCGGCCAGGACTGCTCACCGACCTCCCCCGCGATCTCGTGGAGCGTGGTGCGGAACGCCTCGTCGTTCGTCATGATCCCGAACGTGCGGTTGCCCAGCGCGAGGACCATCGCACCGGTCAGGGTCGCCACGTCCACGATCGCGTCCGGCTTCTCCTCACCGGCGCGGGTGATCGCGTCGGCGAGCACCAGCCGGCCCTCGGCGTCGGTGTTCAGCACCTCGACGGTCTTGCCGCCGTACATCGACAGCACATCGCCGGGGCGGGTGGCCGAACCCGACGGCATGTTCTCGGCGAGCGCCAGCCAGCCCGTCAGATTGACCCGCAGGCCCAGCTTCGCGGCGGTGACGACCGCGGCGAACACGGCGGCGGCGCCGCTCATGTCGCACTTCATCGTCTCGTTGTGACCGGCCGGCTTGAGGGAGATGCCGCCCGAGTCATAGGTGATGCCCTTGCCCACCAGGGCGAGCGTCTTCTCGGCCTTGGGGTGGGTGTACGCGATCCGCACCAGCCGCGGCGGGGCCTCCGAGCCCTGGCCGACGCCGAGGATGCCGCCGTACCCGCCCTTCTTGAGCGCCTTCTCGTCCAACACCTCGGTCTTGAGGCCGTGCTCCTTCGCGGCCGCGACCGCCTCGGCCGCGAAGGCGGCCGGGTTGAGCAGGTTGGACGGGGTGTTGATCAGGTCGCGGGCGCGGTTGATCTCCGCGACGAGGGCGGTGGCGCGCTCGACGGCCGCCTTGTACGCCTTGTCGCGCGGCTTGCCACCGACGAGGGCGACCTCGGCGAGCGGCCCGTTGTTCTTCTTGTCCTTGTCCTTGGCGTTGCCACCGTTGCCGTTGCTCTTGTCGTACGTGTACGCCCCGAGCAGCGCGCCCTCGGCCACGGCGGTGGCGCCGGCCGGGTCCTCGATCGGCAGCGCGAACGCGCCCTTCTTCGAACCGGACAGCGCGCGGGCGGCCGCGCCCGCGGCCCGGCGCAGCGTCTCGGCGTCATAGCCGTCGCCCTTGGCCGGGACCTCGCCCAGCCCGACCGCCAGCACGACCGGGGCCTTGAGGCCGGACGCGGCGGGCAGTTTGGTCACCTCGCCCTCGGCGCCGGTCGCGCCGAGCGTCTCCAGAACGGCGGCCAGCTTTCCGCCGAACGCCTTGTCCACGGCCTCGGCACCGGCAGCGACGACGGGGCTTTTGGCCCCCTTCGCCACACCGACGACGACGGCGTCCGCGCGCAGTGCTGCGGCGGACGAGGTGCTGAGAGTCAGAGCAGTCACAGTGGTCGGGTCCCTCTTCCGGTAGTTCGTCGGCCGTCATGGATTGGTAGGCCGCGCCCCTCCGCATCGTATGCCCAGGCCCGATTCAGGGCTTTGTTCTCCCCCGGCTACCGCTGGGAGGGGCCCCACCCGGGTGCCTACGCCTCCCCCCCCCCGGCCGGAAGAACCAAGCAGCGGGCGCGCCTTGGCACTCAGGGCTCAACGGGCGCGTGCCCTGGGGCTTACCCGCTACGGGTGGCCGGGATAGCCTTCCGCGCGATGGACACCACGCCGGAGCCGCCGCAGTCGCAACCGCAGCCGTCCGCACGCCCGCCGGAGGCCGAGCCCGAGCCCGAACGGCCGGAGAGCGCCGAGCCCTCTGAGCCCTCCGGGCCCGCCGAGGGCGCGGAGCAGCAGCGGGCTGACCGGCCGGAGCATCCGCCGCGGCCCGGCTACGACCCGCCACCCGCGCATGCTCCGCGTGCCCCCTGGGGCGACGGGGTCCGCTTCGCGTTCGGCACGCTCACGGTGCTGCCCGTACGGGGCACGCGGTGGGACCGGGAGGCGGCGCACGCGGGGATGCTGTGCGCTCCGCTCGCCGGGCTGGCCGTGGGGCTGTGCGCGGCCGCGGTGGGTGGGGTGTTGCTGTTCCTGGGCGGTGGGGCGCTGCTCGCGGCCGTGGCCACCGCCGCGATACCCGCCGTACTGACCCGCGGCCTCCATCTCGACGGGCTCGCCGACACCGCGGACGGGCTCGGCAGCGGCAAGCCCGCCGAGGACGCGCTGCGCATCATGAAGCGGTCGGACATCGGGCCGTTCGGCGTGATCACGCTGCTGTTCGTCCTGCTCGGACAAGTCGCGGCCCTGGCCGAGCTCTACGGGCAGGGCTGGGCGCACGGCGCGGTCGGCGCGGCCGTGGCCGGTGTCGCCGCGCGCTGCGCCCTGACGCTCGCGGCCCGCGTGGGGGTCCCGGCGGCGCGCCCGGAGGGGCTGGGCGCGGCGGTCGCGGGCAGTGTGCCGTGGCGTTCCGCCGGTGTCGTGGCGGCGGTGACGGTGGTCGGCTGCGCGGTGGTGGCCGTTCCGTTCGGCCCGTACGACGTCGTCCGTAACGCCTTCGCCGCACTGGCCGCGCTGGCGGCCGCCGAACTCCTCCTGCACCACTGCCACCGCCGTCTCGGCGGGGTGACCGGCGACGTCTTCGGCGCGCTGGCGGAAACGGCCGCCACGACCGCCCTGGTGGTCCTGACCTTCGGCTAGGGGCCTTCTTCCACGGAGATCCGTCAGAAGCCCCCTAGCCGTCCCGCTCCGGGAGTTCCGCGTGCAGGGCCGCGGCCGCCTGTACGAGCGGCAGGGCGAGGAGCGCGCCCGTGCCCTCGCCGACCGTGACGCCGTGGTCGAGCAGCGGGGTGAGGGCGATGCGGTCGAGGGCCTTCTCCTGGCCCGGTTCGCCGCTGGCCTGACCGGCCAGCCACCAGTCCGGGGCGCGGAACGCCACCCGCTGGGCGACCAGCGCGCAGGCCGCCGAGACGACGCCGTCGAGGATCACCGGGGTACGGCGTACGGCGCTCTGGAGCAGGAAACCGGTGATCGCGGCGAGGTCGGCACCGCCCACGGTGGCCAGCAACTGGAGCTGATCGCCGAGCACGGGGCGGGCGCGGCGCAGACCGTCGCGGATGGCGGCGCACTTGCGCATCCAGGCGAGGTCGTCGATGGCGGCCCCGCCGCGGCCGGTGACCACGGACGCGTCCGTACCGCACAGCGCGGCGATCAGCGTGGCCGCGGCAGTCGTGCCGCCGACGCTGAGGTCACCGAGGACGAGGAGGTCCGTGCCGGAGTCCGCCTCCTCGTCGGCGATGGCCATCCCGGCGCGGAACGCCCGCTCGGCCTCGTCCAGAGTGAGCGCGTCCTCGACGTCGATCCGGCCCGACGCGCGGCGTACGCGGTGCCGGGTGACCTCTTCGGGGAGGTCCTCGGGGTCGCAGTCCAGGGCCATGTCGATGACGCGGACGGCCGCGCCGAGACGGTTGGCGAGGATGGTGGCCGGGCTCTCGCCGTCGAGCACGGCGCGGACCAGACGGTGGGTGCTCCTGGCCGGGCGGGCGGAGACGCCGAGGTCGGAGACGCCGTGGTCGCCCGCGAAGAGGACGACACGGGGCTGCTCGACGGGCTTGACCGGCACCCGCTGCTGAGCGGCGGCCAGCCACTCACCCAGTTCGTCCAGCCGCCCGAGTGCGCCCGGCGGCAACGCGAGCCGCTCGCGGCGCTCCTCGGCGTCACGCCGGATGCCCCCGTCGGGGCGCTCGATCAGGTCGACGAAGTCATCGAGATTGAGAGCACTCACCTGGCGAACCCTACCGGGCGCCCCGGGAACCGGTACGGCGTCCGCCCGTTGAGCCCTGAGTGGCCCCCGCGCGGCCCTCGCGCGGCTCCCGCGCGGGAGCCGCGCGGGAGCCGCGACGGGCACGGACTGGCGCCCGTGGCGGACTACTCGGCTCGGTTGCCCGCGCCGCCGTCTCGCGCCTTCGGCGCAATTGAGCAACGGGGCAGGGGGTGGGGGCGCGGCGCCGCCGCCGGGCGCCGGGCCGGTGGGAGTGGGCGCCGGTGGCGGCCTCCGTGGCCCGGGGGCCGAGGTCCCTCCGGACTGCGGGCCGGTGGGCCCGGGGCGGTCCCTCCGGGTACCCCTCTCGAAAACACTTGATCTGGCGCAACTAATTTGTCAAACGTTTTCGGAGGGGGCACCCCGGCAGTCCGGCGACGGGACCAGGCCCCCGCAGGTTCGAGCCGCCACGCTCCCCGCGCCCCACCGGCCCGGCGCCCGGCGACGCGGCCCGCGCCCCCACCCCCTGCCCCGCTGCTCAATTGCGCCGAAGGCGCGAGACGAAAGCCGCGCCCAACCGAACCGAGCAGCCCCGCGTACCCAGGCCCAGCCTCAACCTCAACCTCAACCCCAACCCCAACCCAAGGTCAGCCGCGCAGCGGCAAGGGCTGACCCGCCACCACCAGCAGCACCTGCTCGCACTCCCCGGCGAACGCCGCGTTCAGCCGGCCCAGTTCGTCGCGGAACCGGCGGCCGGAGGCGGTCGCGGGGACGACGCCCGCGCCAACCTCGTTGCTCACCGCGACGACCGTACGGGCCGTGGCGCGGACCGCCGCGACGAGGGCGGAGACGCGTTCGTGGAGGGCGCGTTCGCCGCCGTGTGCCCACTTCTCGTCGTCCCAGGCGCCCACGGAGTCCATCGCGTCGGTGAGCCACAGCGCCAGGCAGTCGATGAGCAGCGGTGGGCCGTCCTCGGCGAGCAGCGGGGACAGGTCGCAGGTCTCGGTGGTGCGCCAGGAGCCGGGGCGGCGGTCGCGGTGGGCGGCGACGCGGGCGGCCCACTCGGGGTCGCCCGCGCGGGTGCCGCCGGTCGCGACGTACAGCACGTCGGGGAACGCGGCCAGCCGCCGTTCCGCCTCGAGGGACTTGCCGGACCGGGCGCCGCCCAGCACCAGCGTGCGGCGCGGCAGGTCGGGCACCGCGTGGTACTCGCCGACGATCAGCGTCCGCCCGTCCGGCACCGCCCGCGCGCCCGCCGTGGCGAGGCGGCGGTGCAACTCCCGGCCGGGCGGGACGGTGTGGTCGAGATGGACGGCCAGGACGTCGGTGGTGGCGCCCAAGGCGCCCGAGGCACGGAGGGCGGCCAGCGCGTCGGGGCGGTCCAGCACGTCGAGCAGCACCATGTCGTACGGCTCGGCCGGGTCCGGGAGCCCGGCGGCGGCCGCGCCCGGCGGGAGGTACAGCAGCCGGGTGCCGTCGGGCCCGGTGACCTCGTAGCCGGTGCCGGGGGAGTCCAGCGCGACCGCCCGCACCCGGTGGCCGCTGATCAGGGACAGTGTGCGGCCGTCCGGCACCCGCCCCGGGGCCGGCAGCCCGGCCGGGAACTCGACGGCCGGGCCCGTGTGCGGATGGGAGAGCAGCACCTGGCGGACGCCCACCAGTGAGTGCCCGGCCCGCGCGGCGGCGAAGGCGGCCCCCGGGGTGAGGTCGATCAGCAGCGCGCCGTCGATCAGCAGCGAGGTGGCGGCCCGCGCCTCCTCGCCGACGGCGGCGGCACAGGCGGCGCAGGGGCAGCCGTGGCGCGGCAGCCCGTCGGGGGCCCCGGTGCCCAGAAGAGTGAGTTCCACGCCCCGATCGTCTCGCGTCCGTTCCCACGGGTCGCGCGGGGCCACCCCGTACGGAGTGATCAGTCACCTAGGCTGCGGGGCAGACATCAGCTGTGGACCGGCGGGTATCAGCCGTGGGTCGGCGGGATGGAGGAGGCTGGAATGGCGTGGACATGGCGATTCGAGAAGTCCGACGGGACGGAGACGAAGCCCGCGGTGCAGCCGGAGGAGTTCCCGACCCAGGGGGACGCGGAGTCGTGGATCGGTGAGGAGTGGCGGGAACTCCTCGAGGGAGGCGCGGAACAGGTGACCCTCTTCGAGGACGGGAAGAAGATCTACGGCCCGATGAGCCTGCACGGCGAATAGGCCGGAACTCGGGGTGGCTGGGCGAGAACACGGGGTGGCGGTCCGCACCGCCACCCCGTGTTCTCGCCCAGCCTCACCCCGTCCCGGCCCCGGATCAGCCGCGCACCCCGCACAGATGCAGCAGGGCCGCCACCGCCCGGTAGGGATCCGTGCGGCCGGCCCGCTCCTCGGCCGTCAGCAGCCGATCCCACTCCGCGGAGCCCGGCGGCTCCGCGTCGTCCGGGGCGAGGTCGGTGAAGACCCGCACGCCGTACCAGGCGCGCAGGGGCGCGCCGATCGCGGTGAGGGTCTCGGCCAGCTCCTCGCGCCGGTCGGCGCGCACCGGCAGCCCGATCCGGTTGGTGTACGAGGGGGAGTCGAAGGCGGCCAGCGCGGTGGCGAAGTCCCCGGCCAGACCCGGCCGCATGGCCAGCGCGTCACCGTTGCGCACCAGCAGCGACAGCAGACCGCCGGGGGCCAGCACCCGGGCCAGCCCGGCGAGCAGCGGATCCGGTTCGGGCACGTACATCAGCACGCCGTGGCACAGCACCACATCGAAGGTGCCCGGCAGGAAGTGTGCCCCGGTCTCCCGGCCGTCGCCCTCGATCAGCCGCACCCGTCTTCGGATGCCCTCGGGCTCGTCGGCGAGCGCGGCGCGGGCCGCCTCCAGCATGGTGGCGTCGGACTCCAGCCCGGTCACCTCGTGGCCCGCGCGGGCCAGCCGCAGCGCCTGGGTGCCCTGGCCGACGCCCACGTCGAGCACCCGCAGCCGCTGTCCCACCGGGAAGCGTGCGGTGATCTGCTCGTCGAGCTGGTGGGCGACCAGCGCCTGCCGGACGGCGTTCCGCAGGCCCCCTAGGTGGCCCAGCCAGCCGGCCGCCCCGCCGGTGAAGCCGGAGGGTTGGCCGCTCAGGGCCGCTCTCCGCGCTTGACCTGCGGCTTGGGCAGCCGCAGCCGGCGCATCTGGAGGGTGCGCATCAGGGCGTACGCCACCGCGCCGCGCAGATTCTCGTCGGGGAAGCGCTTGCGCAGCCGCCGCTTGAGCTGGACGCCCAGGACGAGGGAGTTGACCACGATGAGGACGATGACCACCATCCACACCAGCAGCACATAGCTCTGCATGGCCCCGGCCCGGATCATGCTCAGGACCAGGATCACCACCGCGAGCGGCAGGAAGTACTCGGCGACGGAGAACCGCGAGTCCACGAAGTCGCGGGCGAAACGCCGCACCGGACCCTTGTCGCGGGCCGGCAGATACCGCTCGTCGCCCCCGGCCAGCGCCTCGCGCTGACGGGCCAGATCGGCGCGGCGGGCCTGCCGCGCACGCTTCGTGGCGTCCTTACGGTTGGCCGGCGTCTTCGCCAGGCTGCGGCGCTGCGTCTGGGCCTCGCTCCGCTTGGGAGTGGGGCGGCCCTTGGGCGCCTGCGGGTCACGGGGCTGCTGCGGCTGGTCCGCGGTCACCTTGGTGGTAGCGGCCTGCTCATCCTTGGAACGGCTTCGGAACACAAGGCCCAAGGGTACGGGTTGCGGGGTGTGCGCCCCAGCGTCAGGGGGAACGATCAGGCAACGGAATCCCGCCTCTCATCGGGACACAGGGGGCGCACTCCTCCTTGCGCCGGAGGCTCCCACCGTCTGATCGTCCTGCAGGAGGAGCGCGAGCGGGCTCGAACAGTGCGGTAATGGAAGCAGGCCCCGTAGGCTGGGTCTGTTGGAGTGCCGGAGTCACACGTCCGTCAGAAGGGGGCGCGCGAGGCCCATGAGCGGTGTCATGAAGCGTATGGGGATGATCTTCCGCGCGAAGGCCAACAAGGCCCTGGACCGGGCCGAGGACCCGCGCGAAACCCTTGACTACTCGTACCAGAAGCAGCTCGAGCTGCTCCAGAAGGTGCGCCGCGGCGTCGCCGACGTGGCGACCTCGCGCAAGCGCCTGGAGCTGCAGCTCAACCAGTTGCAGGGCCAGTCCACCAAGCTGGAGGACCAGGGCCGCAAGGCGCTCGCGCTCGGCCGGGAGGACCTGGCCCGCGAGGCGCTGTCCCGCCGCGCCGCGCTGCAGCAGCAGGTCACCGACCTGGAGACCCAGCACCAGACGCTCCAGGGCGAGGAGGAGAAGCTGACCCTGGCCGCCCAGCGGCTGCAGGCCAAGGTCGACGCCTTCCGTACCCGCAAGGAGACCATCAAGGCCACCTACACCGCGGCCCAGGCGCAGACCCGCATCGGCGAGGCGTTCTCCGGCATCTCCGAGGAGATGGGCGATGTCGGCATGGCGATCCAGCGCGCCGAGGACAAGACGGCGCAGCTCCAGGCGCGTGCGGGCGCGATCGACGAGCTGCTGGCCTCCGGTGCCCTGGACGACCAGTCCGGTATGGCCACCAAGGACGACATCGCGGCCGAGCTGGACCGGATCTCCGGCGGTACGGACGTGGAGCTGGAGCTTCAGCGGATGAAGGCCGAGCTGGCCGGCGGCAGCCCGCAGCAGGCGATCGAGGGCGGCAAGACGGACGAGTCCCAGCAGTCCCGGACCCAGCACAAGTTCGACAAGCAGTAGCCCGCGCCCCCGCCTGGGCGAGGTCTCCAAGGAGGTCGTCATGATCGTACGGATCATGGGGGAGGGCCAGGTGCTCGTGGCCGAGAGCCATCTGCCCGGACTGAACAGGCTGGACGACGAGCTGCTCGCGGTGATCGAGGACGGCGATCACGAGGGCTTCCGGAGAACCCTGGGCGCGCTGCTGGACGCGGTGCGCTCGGCCGGTGAGCCCCTGCCCGCCGACGCGCTCCAGCCGTCCGAGCTGATCCTCCCCGCCGCCGACGCGACCCTCGAGGAAGTCAAGGCGATGCTCAAGGACGACGGCCTCATTCCGGGCTAGTGCGGCGCACTCCCGTATCCACACTCCAGCAGCAGGTCGTACCTCCCCGCACCGGCCGGGTACGGGCCGCCCGGGAAGCCGGGCGGCCCCCGCGGCCCTTACCGTTGGATTCCGTGACTCCCCTCGCCGTCGGGCCGGGTCTGGCCCGTCCGCACCGCTGGCTGTGCGCCCACCCCCGTGCCCTGGACACCCTGGTGGCGCTGGGGGTCCTCGCGCTGATCCTGATCGGCGCGGTGGCCGGCCCGCGCATGCGCCACCAGCCGCTGGGCCCCTTCTTCGTACTGCTGGCCGTGCTCGCCGCCGCCTCGCTGGTGCTCCGCCGCGATCTGCCCCGCGGGGTGCTCGCCTTCACCGTGGCCCTCACCCTCACCGAGCTCGTCACCAATGACGTGGGCCCGCCGCGCACCTCGATCGTGTTCGGGGTGGTGGTGGCGCTCTACACCGTGGCGGCCCGCACCGACCGCCCCACCACCTGGCGGGTCGGCGCCGTCACGGCCGTGCTGCTCACCGGCGCCGGGATGCTCTTCGCGCTCAACCCCTGGTACTCACAGGAGAACTGGGGCCTGTTCGCCTGGACCGGGCTGGCCGCGGCCGCCGGTGACGCGGTGCGCAGCCGGCGCGCCTATATCGCCGCCATCGAGGAGCGGGCGGTGCGCGCCGAACGCACCCGCGAGGAGGAGGCGCGCCGCCGGGTCGCCGAGGAGCGGCTGCGGATCGCCCGTGAGCTGCACGATGTCGTGGCGCATCACATCGCGCTGGTCAACGTCCAGGCCGGGGTCGCCTCCCATGTCATGGACAACCGCCCGGACCAGGCCAAGGAGGCGCTCGCGCACGTACGGCAGGCGAGCCGCTCGGCGCTGGAGGAGCTGCGGGCCACGGTCGGCCTGCTGCGGCAGTACGGCGACCCCGCCGCCCCCACCGAACCGGCCCCCGGCATCGCCGTCCTGGACCAGCTCGTGGACGGTTTCGTACGGGCCGGGATGCGGGTCCGGGTCCGGGCGGAGCCACCGGAGAGGCTGGGCCCGCTGCCGGGCTCGGTGGACCTCACGGCCTACCGTGTGGTCCAGGAGGCGCTGACCAATGTGCACAAGCACGCCGGGCCCGGGGCCACGGCCGAGATCCGCATCGCCCGGGTCGCGGACGCCCTGGAGGTCACGGTCGAGGACGACGGGGCGGGGACGCGGACCGAGGGTCCCGAGAAGGCGCCGGACGGCGCGGACGGGTCCGGGGAGCCCCGGGCGGACGGGACGGAGCCCGGCGGCGGGCACGGCCTGCTGGGGATGCGCGAGCGGGTGACCGCGCTGCGCGGCAGCTGTGAGGCGGGACCCCTGCCCGAGGGCGGTTTCCGGGTGCGGGTGAGACTTCCGTTGCAGCCGCGTAGGGGAGGGGAGTCATGACGATCAAGGTGCTGCTGGCGGACGATCAGGCGTTGCTGCGCAGCGCGTTCCGAGTCCTGGTGGACTCCGAGCCGGACATGGAGGTGGTGGGCGAGGCGTCCGACGGCGCGCAGGCGGTGGAGATCGCCCGGGTCCGGGGCGCCGATGTCGTCCTGATGGACATCCGGATGCCCGGTACGGACGGGCTGGCCGCCACCCGCATGATCACCCAGGACCCGCAGCTCAAGGACGTGCGGGTGGTCATGCTGACGACCTTCGAGGTGGACGAGTACGTGGTGGACTCGCTGCGGGCGGGGGCCAGCGGCTTCCTCGGCAAGGGCGCCGAACCCGATGAATTGCTCGCCGCGATCCGCATCGCGGCGGCGGGCGAGGCGCTGCTGTCCCCGGCCGCGACCAAGGGGCTGATCGCCCGCTTCCTGGCCCAGGGCGACGGGAGCGGCGGCGAGGACGCGTATGACTCCTCACGGCTGGACGCCCTGACCGTCCGCGAGCGCGAGGTCCTGGTCCAGGTGGGCGGCGGGCTGTCCAACGACGAGATCGCGGCCCGGCTCGCGGTCAGCCCGCTCACGGTGAAGACGCATGTCAACCGCGCGATGGCCAAGCTGAGCGCCCGCGACCGCGCCCAGCTGGTGGTGATCGCCTACGAGACGGGGCTGGTCCGCGCGGGCGCGTAGGGCTGTCCGCCGGACCTTTCCCCTCCCCGCCCCTTCCCGAAACTGGGGCTCCGCCCCTGGACCCCGCTCCTCAAACGCCGGAGGGGCTGGATTGTGACTGATCGCGGTCGGCACGCCGGCGCAGCGGCTGACCGGGCGGACGCCCGCGCGCATCCGGGGCGTGCGGCCGGGGTCTGGGGCGGAGCCCCAGTTGTGGGAAGGGGCGGGGCGGGGAGCAGCCCGCCGCAGGCGAACCGCGCTCCGCCTCCCCTCGCCGGACGCTGCCTACGGCAGCGCCAGCATCCGCTCCAGCGCAAGCTTGGCGAAGTGCTCGGTCTCCTTGTCGACCTGGATGCGGTTGACCACCTTGCCGGCCACCAGCGACTCCAGCGCCCACACCAGATGCGGCAGATCGATCCGGTTCATGGTCGAGCAGAAGCAGACCGTCTTGTCGAGGAAGACGATCTCCTTGCCCTGGTCGGCGAAACGATTGGCCAGGCGCCGTACGAGGTTCAGCTCGGTGCCGATCGCCCACTTCGAACCGGCGGGGGCGGCCTCCAGGGCCTTGATGATGTACTCGGTCGAGCCCACGTAGTCCGCCGCGGCCACGACCTCGTGCTTGCACTCGGGGTGCACCAGCACGTTCACACCCGGTATGCGCTCGCGCACATCGTTGACCGAGTCCAGCGAGAAGCGGCCGTGCACCGAGCAGTGGCCGCGCCACAGGATCATCGTGGCGGCGCGCAGCTCCTCGGGGGTGAGCCCGCCGTTCGGCTTGTGCGGGTTGTAGACGACGCAGTCCTCCAGCGACATGCCCATGTCGCGGACCGCCGTATTGCGCCCCAGGTGCTGATCGGGCAGGAACAGCACCTTCTGGCCCTGCTGGAACGCCCACTCCAGCGCCCGCTGGGCATTGGAGGAGGTGCAGATCGTGCCGCCGTGGCGACCGGTGAACGCCTTGATGTCGGCGGAGGAGTTCATGTAGGAGACGGGTACCGTCACATCCGCCACACCGGCCTCGGCGAGCACCTCCCAGCACTCGGCGACCTGCTCGGCCGTGGCCATGTCGGCCATCGAGCAGCCGGCCGCCAGATCGGGCAGGACGACCTGCTGGGCGTCGGTGGTGAGGATGTCGGCGGACTCGGCCATGAAGTGCACACCGCAGAAGACGATGTACTCGGCGTCCGGCCGCGCGGCCGCGTCCCGGGCGAGCTTGAAGGAGTCTCCGGTGACATCAGCGAACTCGATGACCTCGTCGCGCTGGTAGTGGTGGCCGAGCACGAAGACCTTGTCCCCGAGCTTCTCCTTGGCCGCGCGGGCGCGTGCCACCAGATCCGGGTCGGAGGGCGCCGGGAGGTCTCCCGGGCACTCCACGCCGCGCTCGCTCCGGGGGTCGGCCTCCCGGCCGAGAAGCAGCAGAGCGAGCGGGGTCGGCTGCACGTCGAGGGGCTGGGCGGTGGTCACGTCACGCACCCTTCTTTCTTCGCTGGGAACCCTAATCGTCAGAATGACGCTATCTATCATAGCCGCTTCACGTCACGTTGACGAGAGGCATTGTGTCGATGTGACGCATTCCGGTGTGTCCGCCCGTATGCGAGCATGAAGGGCAGTAGGAGATAGGCGCTTGGGCCCGGAATGAATCCGGGACGCCGTTGGTTTGTGCCAACGGCAAGCAGTCCGTACGACCCGGGAGAGAAGCAGATGACCGTTCAGGACGAGACCACCGCGAGCGAGGGCATCATCCTGTCCGACGCCGCCGCGTCGAAGGTCAAGAGCCTGCTGGAGCAGGAGGGCCGCGACGACCTCGCGCTGCGCGTCGCCGTCCAGCCCGGCGGCTGCTCCGGCCTGCGCTACCAGCTCTTCTTCGACGAGCGCTCGCTCGACGGCGACGTCGTCAAGGACTTCGGCGGCGTGAAGGTCGTGACCGACCGCATGAGCGCCCCGTACCTGGGCGGTGCCTCGATCGACTTCGTCGACACCATCGAGAAGCAGGGCTTCACCATCGACAACCCGAACGCCACGGGTTCCTGCGCCTGTGGCGACTCCTTCAGCTGAGCCCCTCGGCCGCGGCGGAGTGAGCAGCACGCCGGAAGGGGGCGGGCCCATCGGGTCCGCCCCCTTCCGGCTGTCCTGCAGTCCCGGCTGTCTTCGGCTGTTCTGAGTCCCGGCTGTCCTGAGCCGTTCGCTCACTTCCGCAGCGGCACCGTCTCACCGGTGGACCCGTCCACGACCTTCCGGCCGTCCAGCGGCTCCTTCAGCGTCACCTTCCGCTCCAGCTGCTTGGCGATGAGGATGCAGGCCCGCCCCGGATGCTTCGGCTTGCTCTCGAGGTCCAGCGTCACCTTGTCGGAGGTCTCCTTCGCGGAGACCGAGTAGGTGTTGCAGACTCCGCCCCAGAAGCGCAGCGTCAGGGTCTTGCCGTCCACGCTGTACGAGGTGAGGTGATCCGGCTTGGCGGTGCTGTCCCCCTTGCCCGGTGAGGGGGAGTGGCCCGGCTCCTTCGCCTTCTTGATGAACTCGGGCTTCACCGCCGGGTAGGGGAGGGTGACCGCCACCCGGTTGGTCCCGGTCGGCTTGGTCTCGAAGATCCACGACGGCACCAGTGCCCGCCGGCCGTCCACCATGTGCGAGGCGAGGCCGAATGTCACCTCGCGCACGCTCACCTTGCCCGAGGGGCCGCCGCCCTTCCCCGACGTCGAGTTCAGCCGCTGGAGCGCCTGCTCCGCGCTGAGCACCGGATAGGTGTCGTCCTCCTTGGGCCTCGCCAGCGTTCCGCTGCCGCCGACCAGCTGGCCGTCGGCGCCGACCTGCAGATTGGTGCCCCAGCCGTAGGTGGGCAGATCGCCCACCTTGGGGTCCGCGTTCACCATCCGTACGGCGCCGTAGAGGCCGCTCGCGTCCAGCTTGGCGTCCGACAGCCCGAGCGCCTTCAGCACTGGCTCGGCGGCGCTCTGGGCCTTCTCCTCGGAGACGGCCTTGTCGCGGCCCTCGGCGGCGCCGTTGTCACCGCGCTTGTCGCCGTCGCGGTAGGTGGGGCAGCTCTGGTCGGCCTTGTCCGCCCCGTCGCCCTTGTCGGTCCGCGTGCTCTGGGGCGCCTTCTTCCCGTCCGGGTGGACGCAGGAGGTGTCGCCCGGCGCCCCGTAGCGGGAGTACGACCAGCTGCCCGGCCCGGTCTGGCTCACCCGCAGCGTCGGGCCGCTCGCGTCCGGGGCGCCGCCCACCTTCCAGTACCCGTGGTCGGCGCGGGGGCTGCCGGAGACGTCCAGGGCCTTCGCCAGCCGCGCCACATCGGCCTTGGTGACCTTCGGGTCGGTCAGATACACGGGGGCCTCATCGGGCCCGTCCGGCAGCTTGCCCGTCACCACATAGCGGCCGCCGTGCGGGTCGGGCTCGCCGGGCGCGATGCCCTCGTGCCCGCCCCGCTCTCCGCCCGGGGAGGCGTAGGCGTCCAGCGCGAGGGGTTTCGGCGCTCCGTCCTCGCCCGACGCGCCCGGACCCCGGGTGCCGCCGTCCGCCGCGGTGGAGGCCCAGTAGGCGCCGCCACCGCCGGCGACCAGCACCGCGGCCGCCACCGAAACGACGGCCAGCGGCGAGCGCCGGCGCGGACGGGGGGTGTCGTCGTCGGGGGTCTGCGGGGTGTCGGTGTCCTCGGTGCTCACCGTTTCGCTCCTTCGGCTCCGCTCACGTTCTACGGTCCCATCCCTCGCGAGGAGATGCCGATGAGACGGAGCCGGGGCGTGGCCGGTTCCTTCAATCGCCGTAATCGGACATGCCGGCCAGCAGATCGGCCGCTGTGGCGGGCACCGTGATCCCCTGGATGCGGGAGGCGACGACCTGGGAAACGGGCCTGGTGGGAGCGGCCGATACGGTGACCGTCCAGTGCGGCGCCATCCGCGCACCGTCGCCGCGCAACTCCTCCAGATATTCGGGCTCGATGGCCCCGGTGGCCGGAATCGCGCGGGTGAGGTGCTGGGGCATGATGCCTCCCGGTCCTTGGGCGTAGCCGACACGTCCCCCGTGTCCACGCACCGTATTCAGCGAGTGCCGGTGAAAAAAGACCTACTATTGGGTAGTTTCTTCCGTTCGTATGGACCGGGCCGAGCCGATAGCGTGAAGCGTCCGATCTCTCCGCCCCGCAGGAGCGACTCAGTGCGTATCGCCGTAACCGGCTCCATCGCCACCGACCATCTGATGTCCTTCCCCGGCCGTTTCGCCGATCAGCTGGTCGCCGATCAGCTGCATACGGTCTCCCTCTCCTTCCTGGTCGACACCCTCGACGTCCGCCGCGGCGGTGTCGGCCCCAACATCTGTTTCGGCATGGGCGTGCTCGGTCTGCGCCCGATCCTGGTCGGCGCGGCCGGCGAGGACTTCGCCGACTACCGCGCCTGGCTGGACCGGCACGGTGTGGACACCGCGTCCGTCCATATCTCCGACGTCCAGCACACCGCGCGTTTCGTCTGCACCACCGACGCCGACCACAACCAGATCGCGTCGTTCTACACCGGCGCCATGAGCGAGGCCCGCCAGATCGAGCTGCAGCCGGTCGCGGAGCGCGTCGGCGGCCTCGACCTGGTGCTGATCAGCGCGGACGACCCGGAGGCCATGGTCCGGCACACCGAGGAGTGCCGCTCGCGCGGCATCCCCTTCGCCGCCGACCCCTCCCAGCAGCTCGCCCGCATGGAGGGCGAGGACATCCGGGTGCTGATCGGCGGCGCGGAGTACCTCTTCACCAATGAGTACGAGGCCGCGCTGATCGAGACCAAGACCGGCTGGACCGCGGAGCAGATCCTCGCCAAGGTCGGCACCCGGGTCACCACGCTGGGCGCGCAGGGCGTGCGGATCGACCGCGAGGGCGAGGAGCCCGTGGTCGTCGGCTGCCCGGAGGAGGACCAGAAGGCCGACCCGACCGGCGTCGGCGACGCCTTCCGCGCGGGCTTCCTCTCCGGTCTGTCCTGGAACCTCTCGCTGGAGCGGGCCGCCCAGGTGGGCTGCATGCTGGCGACGCTGGTCATCGAGACGGTCGGCACGCAGGAGTACGAGCTGCGCCGCGGCCACTTCATGGAGCGCCTGGCCAAGGCGTACGGCCATGACGCGGCGAACGAGATCGCGGCCCACCTCCCCTGAGTCCGTAGGGCGCCCAGGGGGCCGTCGCCCCCTGGGCCTCGCCTTCCAGCCCCTCCAGGGGGCACCTCCCAGCGGTAGCTGGGGGAGTTTGAGGAGCGGGGTCTGGGGCGGAGCCCCAGTTGCGGGAAGGGGCGGGGAGGGGGAAGCACCGAGATGCGGCTCCGCCGCGTGGCCCGCCGCAGGCGTACGCGTACCGCCGGACAAGGGCCTGTCTGGGGTTGTGATCTGGGCTCGCGGGGCGTGGCACGCACGCTCGCCGCGTTGCCGAAACGCCCTAGTAGCTCCGCTACGAGGGCCTTCCGGCGCCTTGCGATCGCACGCACCACGCCCCGCTCCCTGATCCAGATCACAACCCCAGACAGGCCCTAGGCGCGGCGGCGCACCCGGTAGGCCACGCCCCGCTCGGCCGGCCGCTCGCCCTCGTAGGTCTGGCCGCGCATCTCGCACCAGGCCGGGATGTCCAGCCGGGCCGCCTCGTCGTCGGCGAGGACCGTCACCACGCCGCCCACCGGCACCTCGCCGATCACCTTGGCCAGTTCGATCACCGGGATCGGGCACCGCTTGCCGAGCGAGTCGACCACCAGGTCGGGCTCGGGTTCGGGGTCCGGACCCGGACCCGGTCCGGGCGCGGCTTCGGCCGGTTTCGGCGCGCCCAGGCGCTCCCGTACGCCCGCCACCACCCCCGGCAGCGCCGCCAGGAACCGGTCCACGTCCGCATCCGCCGTACCGCGCGGGAGCGAGACCCTGACATTGCCCTCGGACAGCACCCCCATGGCCCGCAGCACATGGCTCGGGGTCAGCGTGGAGGAGGTGCAGGAGGAGCCGGACGAGACCGAGAACTCCGCGCGGTCCAGCTCATGGAGGAGCGCCTCTCCGTCGACATAGAGACAGGAGAAGGTCACCAGATGCGGCAGCCGCCGCTCCGGATCGCCGACCACCTCGACGTCCGGCACCAGTTCCGGCACCCGCGCCCGGATCCGCTCCACCAGCCCCCGCAGCCGCTCCGCCTCGGCGGCGGCCTCCGCCCGCACAGCCCGCAGCGAGGCGGCCGCGGCGACGATGGCGGGGAGGTTCTCGAACCCGGGGGAGCGGCCCGACTCCCGTTCATCGGCGGGCTGAACCGTACGGAAACGCACCCCCTTGCGCACCGCGAGCAGTCCCACTCCCGCAGGGCCGCCCCATTTATGGGCACTTGCGATCAGAAGCGACCAATTGCCCTCCGTGGGGCCCCAGCCGAGCGACTGCGCCGCGTCCACCAGCAGCGGTACGTCCGCCGCCGCGCACTCCTCGGCGGCCTCGGCCACCGGCTGCAGCGTGCCGACCTCATGGTTGGCCGACTGCAGACAGGCCAGCGCCACCCCGCCCGGGGCCTCCCGCAGGGCCGCCGCGTACGCACCCGGCGCGACCCGTCCCGTACGGTCCACCGGGACCTCGGCGACCGTGCCGCCGTCCGCCTCGTGCGTGGCGGCCGCGTGCAGCACCGAGGAGTGCTCCACGGCGGAGACGATCAGATGGCGACCGGCGCGCCGCCGCCCCGCGAGCGCCCCCGCGATGCCGTCGTGCACCGCGCGGGTCCCGGAAGGAGTGAAGACGAGCTCGTCCGGGCGGCACCCCACGGCCTCGGCGGCCGCCTCCCGCGCGGCGTCCAGCAGCAGCCGGGCCCGCCGCCCCTCCCGGTAGAGACGTGAGGGGTCGGCCCACCCCTCGTCGAGCGCGGCGAGGAGCGCCTGCCGGGCGACGGGGTGCAGCGGAGCGGATGAGGCCGCGTCGAAGTAGGGCACGTAAGGAACGCTAAACGCTCCGAGGAAGTGCCGCGAAGTGCCGTCGTGCGTCTGCGGCCGCGTCGTGGCTGGTCGCGCCCACGCGGCGGAGCCGCACATCGACACAGCCCCCCGCGCCCCTTCGGGGCGCACTCGAATCGCACCGCCTCCGGAACCAGGGTCGCACCCGCCCGGAACCAGGGTCGCACCCGCCCGGAGCCGGGCTCGGACCGGGGCCGGAACCCGGGCCGCGCCCGGCCGGAAAAGGCCGCCGGAGCCCGGGATTCCATCCCTTCGTGGAGCGCCCCGGCGCGTTGGGCACCCTCCCCGCGCGACCCCAAATGGCGTCCAGTAGGGTTTGGTCCGCATAAACATCCAAACCCCTGCCCGCACCGGGCCGGCGACCGACCAGACAGACGGCCGCGGCTGACCGCGCGGGCGAGACTCTCGGGAAGGCGCTACGTGAGTCCCAACGGCTCCGACCGCTCGTCGCGGCGCCCGGTGCGGCGGAAGCTGCTGCAGGCGCTGGCCGCGGGCTTGGTCCTGGCGACCGCCACCGGTTGCACATCCAAGGACTTCCCCCGCCTCGGAATGCCTACCCCCGTCACGGAGGAGGCGCCGCGGATCCTCTCCCTGTGGCAGGGCTCGTGGGCGGCGGCGCTCGCCACGGGCGTCCTGGTCTGGGGCCTGATCATCTGGGCGGTCATCTTTCACCGTCGCAGCAGGACCAAGATCGAGGTTCCCGCGCAGACCCGGTACAACATGCCCATCGAGGCGCTGTACACCGTGGTCCCGATCATCATCGTCTCGGTGTTGTTCTACTTCACCGCACGCGATGAGAACGCGCTCCTCAAGACCTCCAAGAAGCCCGACCACGTGGTCAACGTGGTGGGCTACCAGTGGAGCTGGGGCTTCAACTACATGGAGAACGTGGACGGTTCCACCGCCACGCCCAAGCAGGAAGCCAAGGAGATCTCCGCGATCCCCAAGCGCATGCTGAACGCGGTCCCCAAGGGCGCCGAGGGCGTCTACGAGGCGGGTACCCCCGGTGAGCGGAACCCGCAGACCGGCAACCCGGGCCCGACCCTGTGGCTGCCGAAGGGCGAGTCGGTCCAGTTCATCCTGACGTCCCGCGATGTCATCCACTCGTTCTGGGTGGTCCCCTTCCTGATGAAGATGGACGTCATCCCGGGTCACACCAACCGCTTCGAGGTCACTCCGAACCGCGAGGGCACCTTCAAGGGCAAGTGCGCCGAGCTGTGCGGCGTCGACCACTCCCGGATGCTCTTCAACGTCAAGGTCGTGTCGCCGGAGCGTTACCAGCAGCACCTCAAGGAGCTGGCGAAGAAGGGCCAGACCGGCTACATCCCGGCGGGCATTGAGCAGACGGACGCCGCCAAGAACGCGGAGACCAGGACATCGTGAGCATCCTCAACGAACCCCAGGGTGCCGGCACCACCGCCTCGCAAGAGCGGCAAACGCCGGTACGTCGGAAGCAGCCGGGCAATGTCGTCGTCAAGTGGCTGACCACCACGGACCACAAGACGATCGGCACGCTCTACCTCGTCACGTCGTTCGCGTTCTTCTGCATCGGCGGCCTGATGGCGCTCTTCATGCGCGCCGAACTGGCCCGCCCGGGTACGCAGATCATGTCGAACGAGCAGTTCAACCAGGCGTTCACCATGCATGGCACGATCATGCTGCTGATGTTCGCCACCCCGCTGTTCGCGGGCTTCACGAACTGGATCATGCCGCTGCAGATCGGCGCGCCCGATGTGGCGTTCCCGCGGCTGAACATGTTCGCGTACTGGCTGTATCTCTTCGGCTCGCTGATCGCGGTGGGCGGGTTCCTGACCCCGCAGGGCGCGGCCGACTTCGGCTGGTTCGCCTACTCCCCGCTGTCGGACGCGGTCCGGTCGCCGGGTATCGGCGCGGACATGTGGATCATGGGTCTGGCCCTCTCCGGCTTCGGCACGATCCTCGGTGCGGTCAACTTCATCACCACGATCATCTGCATGCGCGCTCCGGGCATGACGATGTTCCGCATGCCGATCTTCACCTGGAACGTGCTGCTGACCGCGGTGCTGGTCCTGCTCGCCTTCCCGGTGCTGGCCGCCGCGCTGTTCGCCCTGGAGGCGGACCGTAAATTCGGGGCGCATGTCTTCGACGCGGCCAATGGCGGAGCGTTGCTCTGGCAACACCTCTTCTGGTTCTTCGGCCATCCAGAGGTGTACATCATCGCGCTGCCGTTCTTCGGCATCATTTCCGAGGTCATTCCGGTCTTCTCCCGGAAGCCGATGTTCGGTTACATCTCCCTGATCGCCGCGACCATTTCGATCGCCGGTCTCTCGGTGACGGTGTGGGCCCACCACATGTATGTCACCGGCGGAGTGCTACTGCCGTTCTTCTCGTTCATGACGTTCCTCATCGCGGTGCCGACCGGTATCAAGTTCTTCAACTGGATCGGCACGATGTGGAAGGGGTCGCTGAGCTTCGAGACCCCGATGCTCTGGGCGGTCGGCTTCCTGATCACCTTCACCTTCGGTGGTCTGACCGGTGTCATCCTGGCGTCGCCGCCGATGGACTTCCACGTCTCCGACTCGTACTTCGTGGTGGCCCACTTCCACTACGTGGTCTTCGGCACCGTGGTCTTCGCGATGTTCGCCGGATTCCACTTCTGGTGGCCGAAGATGACCGGCAAGATGCTGGACGAGCGGCTGGGAAAGATCACCTTCTGGACGCTGTTCGTGGGCTTCCACGGCACGTTCCTGGTGCAGCACTGGCTGGGCGCCGAGGGCATGCCCCGCCGGTACGCCGACTACCTGGCGGCCGACGGCATCACCACGCTGAACACCATCTCGACCATCAGCTCCTTCCTGCTGGGCCTGTCGATCCTGCCGTTCCTCTACAACGTCTGGAAGACCGCCAAGTACGGCAAGAAGGTCGAGGTCGACGACCCCTGGGGCTACGGCCGTTCGCTGGAGTGGGCGACCTCCTGCCCGCCCCCGCGGCACAACTTCCTCACCCTGCCGCGGATCCGCTCCGAATCCCCGGCGTTCGACCTGCACCACCCGGAGATCGCGGCGCTCGACCAGCTCGAGAACCACGGTGCGCCTGACGATGACAAGGCCCTCGCGGGTGGTAAGGAGGCCGGCAAGTGAAGGTCCAAGGCCGGATGTTCATCTGGCTGGCCGTCTTCATCCTCGTCATGGCGATCGTCTATGGCGTGTGGTCGAAGGAGCCGGCCGGCACCACGGCGCTCTTCCTGGCCTTCGGGCTGAGCATCATGATCGGCTACTACCTGGCCTTCACGGCCCGCCGGGTGGATGTCGGTGCGCAGGACAACAAGGACGCGGATGTCGCGGACGACGCCGGCGAGCTGGGATTCTTCTCCCCGCACAGCTGGCAGCCGCTCTCCCTCGGCCTCGGTGGCGCCATGGCCTTCCTGGGCGTGATCTTCGGCTGGTGGCTGCTCTTCTTCTCGGCCCCGGTCATCATGATCGGCCTCTTCGGCTGGGTCTTCGAGTACTACCGCGGCGAGAACGCCAACCAGTAGTCCTGACCGGCTGATACGAGCGGGGTCCGGACACCTCCCCAGGTGTCCGGGCCCCGCTCGGCGTTGGGGTCCCTCTGACGGATCTCCGCCAGCAGGACCCCAGGGCCCGGACGGCCCCGCCGGGGCCGCCGGTTCACTCCGGTGCCCCACTCCGCGCGCCGTTCCCGGACACCGTTCTTACGTTGGCTCCATGAGCCACACACCTCGATCACTCAGAAGCCGGGCGGTGCTGACCTGCGCCCTGCTGGTGGCGCCGCTGATAGCGGGTCTGAGCGGATGCGGGGGATCCCCCGACCCCCTGTCCGCCAAGCCGTACGACGCCGCCGATCAGATCTCGTTCAGCGGTGACGGCGACGGCCGTAAGGCCAATCCGGACAAGCCGCTCGAAGTGACGGCCAAGGACGACGACAGCCGGATCACGGATGTCACGGCCACCGACGCCGCGGGCCGCTACGTCCGGGGTGAGCTGACCGACGACGGCAGGCACTGGCGCAGCACGGTGCCGCTGGCGGCGGGCGCCCACTACACGCTGAAGGTGTCCACAGAGGACTCCAACGGCGCTCCGGGCCGCCGTACGGTCGCCTTCACCACCAGCTCCGCCCACCGGCTGCTGAAGGTCACCTTCGGCCCCAAGGCGGGGGAGTACGGGGTGGGGCAGCCCATCACGGCCAAGCTGAGCCGGCCCGTCAAGGACCCCTCGGCCCGCGCCGTGATCGAGCGCGCCCTGAAGGTGGACTCACGGCCCGCCGTGGAGGGCGTCTGGCACTGGGTGGACAGCCGGAACCTGCACTACCGCCCGCAGGAGTACTGGCCCGCCCACGCCACCATCTCGGTGCATTCCAACCTCAAGGGCATCCGGATCGGCGGCGGGCTCTACGGCGGCGAGGCCAAGTCGCTGCGGCTGACCACCGGCGACCGCCTCGAGGCCCTCACCGACTCCGGCACCCACCAGATGACGGTGAAGCGCAACGGAGTGCCGATCCGGACCATCCCGATCACCACCGGTATGCCCGGATTCGACACCCGGAACGGCATCAAGGTCGTCCTGGCCAAGGAATCCGCCGTACGGATGACGGGCGCCAGCATCGGGCTCGGCGCGGGCTCCTACGACCTGATGGTCTACTGGGCCGCCCGGGTCACCAAGAGCGGTGAATATGTCCATGCCGCGCCCTGGTCCACCGGTTCGCAGGGCTACGCCAACGTCAGCCACGGCTGCACGGGCATGAGCACGGCGAACGCCCAGTGGTTCTTCAACACCGTACGCCTGGGGGACATCGTCCAGGTCGTGCACAGCAATGGAGAGGACATGGCGACGTTCGACAACGGCTACGGCGACTGGAACATGGCGTGGGCGGACTGGCGCAAGGGCAGCGCCGTCGCCTCCGGCCAGTCCGACGCCACCCCCGCCGACTCCGCCCGGCTCCGGCCCCAGGTCTGAGCGGACGGTGCGGACGGTGCGGTCAGGCGCCCACGGCGAGCCGCTTGCGGAGCAGCCCGGCCAGCGCGTCCGCCAGGGCCACCGGGTCCACCGGATGCGTGACCGCGGCCTCCGCACGGCTCCAGGTGGCCAGCCAGGCGTCCTGCGGGCGGCCGATGAGCAGCAGTACCGGCGGGCACTGGAAGATCTCGTCCTTGATCTGCCGGCAGACGCCCATCCCGCCCGCGGGCGCCGACTCGCCGTCCAGCACACAGGCGTCGATGCCGCCCTCCTCCAGCGCCGAGAGAACGGCCGGGAGGGTCGCGCACTCCAGGAACTCCACCGGGGGCACATCTGCGGCGGGCCGGCGCCCGGCCGCCAGGCGCACCTGCTCGCGGGTGCTCACGTCATCGCTGTAGACCAGCACCGTTGCGGTGGGCCGCATCCTGACCTCCGGACGAAGTAAGTGATCTGCCGGGCTCCTGTGGCGGATGCTACTCCCGTACAGCCGTCCGGAGGAGGGGGCGTACGGATCTCTCCCTCCTTCGAGGGACTGTCCGGCGCAGCCCCGACGAGCAGGGTCGATGTCCTTGACGCGGCCCTTGACACTCCGAACGGGACCCCCGGGAGTGAGCGCTGGATAAGCGACCGACATAATGTCGGTCGTGGCGACAGCAACAGCAGTAGATACCGGGCACGCGCACCCGTCGGTCAACCGGCCGAACCTCACCAGCGTCGGAACCATCATCTGGCTGAGTTCCGAGCTGATGTTCTTCGCGGCCCTCTTCGCGATGTACTTCACCCTGCGATCGGTGACCGGAGCCGAGCACTGGAAGGAAATGGCGTCCTCGCTGAACTTCCCGTTCTCGGCGACGAACACCACGATCCTGGTGCTCTCCTCCCTCACCTGCCAGCTCGGCGTCTTCGCCGCCGAGCGCGGCGACGTGAAGAAGCTGCGCTCCTGGTTCGTGATCACCTTCATCATGGGCGCGATCTTCATCGGCGGTCAGATCTTCGAATACACCGAGCTGGTCAAGAAGGACGGGCTTTCGCTCTCCTCCGACCCCTACGGCTCGGTGTTCTACCTGACCACCGGCTTCCACGGCATGCATGTGACGGGCGGTCTGATCGCCTTCCTGCTTGTCCTGGGCAGGACGTACGCGGCCAAGAGGTTCACCCACCAGCAGGCGACGGCGGCCATCGTCGTGTCCTATTACTGGCACTTCGTCGATGTCGTCTGGATCGGCCTCTTCGCCACGATCTACATGATCAAGTAAGCCGGTCACCACACCGGAATCACGTCCTTAACAGCATCGACGCAGAAGATCCTGACACCGGGGTAATCCGTGAAAAAGCTCTCCGCACGACGGCGCCATCCGCTGGCTGCGCTCGTCGTCCTACTCTTCGCGCTGGCGGTCACTGGGGGGCTGTACGCCGCGTTTTCGCCGAGCGAGGCGAAGGCCGACGACAGCTCCGCCCAGTCCCTCGCCATCGAGGAGGGCAAGAAGCTCTATGCCGTCGGCTGCGCCAGCTGCCATGGCACGGGCGGTCAGGGGACCTCTGACGGCCCGAGCCTGGTCGGCGTCGGCTCCGCCGCCGTGGACTTCCAGGTCGGCACCGGCCGCATGCCCGCCCAGCAGCCGGGCGCCCAGGTGCCGAAGAAGAAGAAGATCTACTCGGACGCCGAAATCGAGCAGCTCGCGGCCTACATCGCGTCGCTCGGTGCGGGTCCGGTGACGCCCACCAAGAGCCAGTACAGCCCGGACGGCGCGGACGTCGCGAAGGGCGGGGAGCTCTTCCGTACGAACTGCGCGCAGTGCCACAACTTCGCCGGTAAGGGTGGTGCCCTCACCAACGGCAAGTTCGCGCCGGCTCTCGACGGGGTCAGCCCCAAGCATCTCTACGAGGCCATGCAGACCGGCCCGCAGAACATGCCCTCCTTCCCCGACACCGTGATGCCGGAGAAGAACAAGCAGGACATCATCGCCTACCTCGACACGGTCAACAGCGACAAGAGCAAGACCCCGGGTGGTCTTGAGCTCGGTGGGCTCGGCCCGGTGAGCGAGGGTCTGTTCGGCTGGGTCTTCGGCATGGGCGCGATGATCGTCCTCACCATCTGGGTCGCCGCCCGGACCGCAAAGGCCAAGAAGTCATGAGTAGCCACGAGATTTCAGAAGCAGAAGACAAGCTGCCGGAAGGGCGGGGGGCCGAGAGCGCCGTAAGGCCGACCGGGGACCCGTTCGCCGACCCGGGGCTGCCCCCGCACGAGCACCGTAAGCAGGACATCGACGAGCGGGCCGCGAAGCGCTCCGAGCGCACCGTCGCCCTGCTCTTCACGGTCTCGATGCTGGCCACGATCGCCTTCATCGCCGCGTATGCGGCGCTCCCGGTCGACAAGTACATCTACGTCTTCCCGATCGGGCACATCAGCGCGCTGAACTTCGCGCTGGGGCTGACGCTCGGCATCGCGTTGTTCACCATCGGCGCGGGCGCGGTCCACTGGGCCCGCACCCTGATGTCCGATGTGGAGATCGCCGACGAGCGCCACCCCATCGAGGCCGGCCCCGAGGTCAAGTCGAAGGTCCTCGAGGACTTCGCCGCCGGCGCCAAGGAGTCCGGCTTCGGCCGGCGCAAGCTGGCCCGCAACACCCTCTTCGGCGCGCTCGCGCTGGTGCCGCTCTCCGGCGTCGTGCTGCTGCGGGACCTCGGTCCGATGCCCGGCACCAAGCTCCGGCACACCAAGTGGGCCAAGGGCAAGCGGCTGATGAACTACAACACCATGCAGCCGCTGCGCCCCGAGGACATCGCCGTCGGTTCGCTCACCTTCGCCATGCCCGAGGGCATGAGCGAGGAGCAGCACGACTTCCAGACGGAGATCGCCAAGGCCGCCTTGATGCTGGTCCGGCTGCAGCCGGAGAACATCAAGGACAAGCGCGAACTGGACTGGTCGCACGAGGGCATCGTCGCGTTCTCCAAGATCTGCACCCACGTCGGCTGCCCGATCAACCTCTATGAGCAGCAGACCCACCACGTCCTGTGCCCCTGCCACCAGTCGACCTTCGACCTCTCCGACGGTGGCCGAGTGATCTTCGGTCCGGCCGGTCACGCGCTGCCGCAGCTGCGGATCAGGGCCAACGACCAGGGGTACCTCGAAGCCATGGGCGACTTCTCGGAGCCCGTCGGTCCTGCTTACTGGGAGCGCGGATGAGTACTACAAGCGACAGCGCCGCGCAGCGCCGGGGCAAAGCGCCCGCGGGTGAGCGCGTCGCCGACTGGGCCGATGGCCGGCTGGGGATCTACAGCCTGGCCAAGTCCAATATGCGCAAGATCTTCCCGGACCACTGGTCCTTCATGCTGGGCGAGGTCTGCCTCTACAGCTTCATCATCATCATCCTCACGGGTGTGTATCTGACGCTGTTCTTCCACCCCAGCATGTCGGAGGTCGTCTACGAGGGCCCGTACGTCCCCATGCAGGGCGTGCGGATGTCCGACGCGTTCAAGTCGACCCTCGACATCAGCTTCGAGGTGCGCGGCGGTCTGCTGATCCGGCAGATCCACCACTGGGCCGCGCTGGTCTTCCTCGCCGGCATGTTCACGCACATGATGCGCGTGTTCTTCACCGGTGCGTTCCGCAAGCCGCGTGAGATCAACTGGCTGTTCGGCTTCCTGCTGTTCTTCCTCGGCATGCTGACCGGCTTCACCGGCTACTCGCTCCCCGACGACCTGCTCTCCGGCACCGGTCTGCGGTTCATCGAGGGTGTGTTCCTGTCGATCCCGGTGGTCGGCACCTACATCTCGATGTTCGTCTTCGGCGGCGAGTTCCCCGGTACGGACCTCATCGCGAGGCTCTACCCGGTCCACGTCCTGCTGCTGCCGGGCATCATGCTCGGCCTGCTGGTGGCGCACCTGATCCTGGTCTTCTACCACAAGCACACGCAGTACCCCGGGGCCGGAAAGACCGAGAAGAACGTCGTCGGCATGCCTCTGCTGCCGGTCTACATGGCCAAGGCGGGCGGCTTCTTCTTCCTGGTCTTCGGTGTGATCGCGGTCCTCTCCGCGATCGCGACCATCAACCCGATCTGGACCATCGGCCCCTACCGGCCCGACCAGGTGTCCACCGGCGCCCAGCCCGACTGGTACATGGGCTTCGCCGAGGGTCTGGTCCGTGTGATGCCCGGCTGGGAGATCACCGCCTGGGGCCACACGCTCGTCCTGGGCGTGTTCATCCCGATCGTGCTCTTCCCGCTGGTCCTGTTCGCGATCGGGCTCTACCCGTTCATCGAGTCCTGGATCACCGGCGACAAGCGTGAGCACCACATCCTGGACCGCCCGCGCAACGCCCCGACCCGTACGGCCTTCGGTGTCGCCTGGCTGACCGCGTACTTCGTGATGCTGGTCGGTGGCGGTAACGACCTGTGGGCCACCCACTTCCACCTGTCGATCAACTCGATCACGTGGTTCGTGCGGATCGGCTTCTTCGTCGGCCCGGTCCTGGCGTTCATCGCCACCAAGCGGATCTGCCTCGGCCTCCAGCGGCGGGACAAGGACAAGGTGCTGCACGGCCGGGAGACCGGCATCATCAAGCGGCTGCCGCACGGTGAGTTCATCGAGGTCCACGAGCCGCTCTCGCAGGAGCAGCTGCACACGCTCACCCAGCACGACCAGCCCGAGCCCTACGAGATCGGCCCGGAGGTCGACGAGAACGGGGTCAAGCGGAAGATAAAGCCTTCGCAGAGGCTCCGTTCGAAGCTCTCCAAGGGCTACTACGGCGGGGACAACGTCATTCCGAAGCCGACCCGGGAGGAGCACCACGAGATCACCAGTGGCCACGGCCACCACTGATCTCCCGGTACCCCTTCAGCGACCGGTTTCCGCATAAAGCGACATACAGCGACGCCACAGACCAGGGCCCCGGCCCGGACCACACGGTCCGGCCGGGGCCCCGGCCGTGTGCCCGATAGGCTTGCGACGGGCCGCTGAAGTGCGCGGACCCCTTCCCTGTCCACCCCCACGGATCCAGGAGCGGACCATGGACGTTGTGACCCCCACCGGAGGCGACAGCACCGCGACGGCCCGCACCTGGCCGGACGTACTGAGCTCGCTGATCGCCGGCCGGGACCTCGATGCCGACGACACCGCCTGGGCCATGGACCGGATCATGCGGGGCGAGGCCACCGACGCCCAGATCGCCGGTTTCGCGATCGCGCTGCGCGCCAAGGGCGAGACGGTCTCCGAGGTGGCCGGTCTGGTGCGGGCCATGTACGAGCACGCCCGGGTGATCGAGGTGCCCGGGGCGACCGTGGACATCGTGGGCACCGGCGGCGACCGCGCCAGGACGGTGAACATCTCCACCATGTCGGCGCTGGTCGTCGCCGGTACCGGCGCACGGGTGGTCAAGCACGGCAACCGCGCCGCGTCCTCCGCCAGCGGCGCATCCGACGTGCTGGAGAAGCTCGGCGTCAATCTGGACATCACCCCCGAGCGGGTGGTCGAGGTCGCCGAGGAGGCGGGGATCACCTTCTGTTTCGCGGTGAAGTTCCACCCGTCGCTGCGGCATGTCGCCTCGGCCCGCCGCGAGCTGGGCGTCGCCACCCCGTTCAACCTGCTCGGCCCGCTGACCAACCCGGCGAAGGTCACCTGCCAGGCGACCGGGGTGGCCGACGCCCGTATGGCGCCCATCATCGCCGGGGTACTGGCCGAGCGTGGCTCCTCCGCGCTGGTCGTCCGGGGCGACGACGGGCTGGACGAGCTCACCGTGACCACGACCTCCCAGGTGTGGGAGGTCCGGGACGGCGCCGTGCGCCAGGAGACCTTCGACCCCCGGGACGTGGGCGTCGAGCGGGCCCCTGTGGAGGCCCTGCGGGGCGCGGATGCCTCGTACAACGCGGATGTGGCCCGCCGGCTGCTGGCGGGCGAGCGGGGCCCGGTCCGGGACGCGGTGCTGCTGAACTCGGCGGCGGCGCTGGTGGCGCTCGAGCGGGAGCCGGGGGACAAGCCCCTGACGGACCGGATCGGGGCGGGTGTGGCGCGGGCCGCCGAGTCGATCGACTCGGGCGCGGCGCGGGACGTCCTGGAGCGGTGGGTGCGGGCCACTCACGCCTGAGCGCTCCGCCGGAAGTGCCGGCGAACTCCTTATGGCGCCCATGGTCTGTCCGGGATGCGGACAGGGTATGGGCGCCGACGCCTGACATGGCATACTCCTGGCCAGGTCACGAGCGACAGCGACTACGGCCCCGGCCCGCTGTCCGGCAACCCTCCGTCCGTGGCGGGGTGCCCCGGGTGATGACCAGGCCGCCAGGCAGCGAGGCCGGCGGCAAGCGCGGACCCCTCGCACTAGGGGTCCTGGTGGTCGAGGGAGTTCTTCCGTGATGCAGCGAATGCGCTAGGGCCTGTCTGGGGTTGTGATCTGGGCTCGCGGGGCGTGGCACGCTCCCCCAGCTACCGCTGGGAGGTGCCCCCTCTCGCGGCGTTGCCGAAACGCCCTGGTAGCTCCGCTACGAGGGCCTTCCGGCGCCTTGCGATCGCACGCACCACGCCCCGCTCCCTGATCCAGATCACAACCCCAGACAGGCCCTGGGCCGAGCGGCCCCGTCTCTCCTCAATGTGCTCCGCGCGGTGTGGCCGTGCGTCGAGCGACTTTCCGCGCCCTTACGGCCGGCTCGGCGCCGCCGTCTCCGTGCGCGGCACGCATTCCTCCGACCCTTACGGGAGACTTCGCCATGTCCGTGCGCCCTTCTGCCCTCGCCACCGCTTCCGCCTCCGCCGATTCCTCCGTCGCCGCCTGTGAGCCGCTGCCCGTGCTGGGCGGCGATGTCCTGGTCCCCCTGGTCACCGGCGGAGAGGTGACCTACGCGGCGCTCGACTACGCCGCCAGCGCCCCCGCGCTGCGGCGGGTCTGGGACGACATCGCCGCGTACGCGCCCTACTACGGCAGCGTGCACCGCGGGGCGGGCTACCTCTCGCAGCTGTCCACCGACCTCTTCGAGAACAGCCGTAAGGACGTCGCGGCCTTCCTGGGCTGCCGCGAGGACGACCAGGTGGTCTTCACCCGCTCCACCACCGATTCGCTCAACCTCCTGGCCGCCGTGGCGCCCCTGGGCACCGAGGTCTTCGTCTTCGAGACCGAGCACCACGCCTCGCTGCTGCCGTGGGAGCAGCGGGAGGACGTCACCGTCCGCTACCTCAGCGCCCCGCGCTCCCCGAGGCAGGCGGTGGAGACGCTGGAGAAGGCGCTCGCGGGGCGCGCCGAGGGCCCGGCGCTGGTGTGCGTGACCGGCGCGTCCAACGTGACCGGCGAGCTGTGGCCGGTGCGGGAACTGGCCGCGGCCGCGCACGCCCACGGCGCCCGTATCGTCCTGGACGCCGCACAGCTGGCCCCGCATCACCCCGTGGACATCGCGGCGGCGGACGTCGACTGGGTGGCCTTCTCCGGGCACAAGCTGTACGCGCCCTTCGGGGCCGGGGTGCTGGCCGGGCGGGCGGACTGGCTGCGGGAGGCCCGGCCGTATCTGGCGGGCGGCGGCGCCAGCCGTAAGGTGACACGCAGGGAGGACGGCGGCGTCGACGTCGAGTGGCACACCACCGCCGCCCGGCACGAGGCGGGTTCGCCGAACGTCATCGGCGTCTACGCGATCGCGTCGGCCTGCAAGGCGCTGACCGAGGCCGGTTTCGAGGGCCTGGTCGCCCGTGAGCGGCAGCTGATCGAGAAGGTGCGGGCCGGGCTGGCCGAGGTGCCCGAGGTGCGGGTGCTCTCGCTGTTCGGCGACGACGCGCCCCGGGTCGGGGTGCTGTCGTTCGTGGTGGAGGGCTGGAACAGCTCCCACTTCGCGGCGGCGCTCTCCGCGGAGTACGGCATCGGCGTACGCGACGGGCTGTTCTGCGCCCACCCGCTGGTCCGCACCCTGCTGGACAGCGAGCCCGACGAGCCGGGCGAGTGCGGCGCGCCCGAGGCCGCGCCGGGGGAGCGGTCGCTGAACGCGATCCGGGTCAGCTTCGGGGCGGGCACCCCGGATGAGCATGTGGAGCGATTCGTGGGCGCCGTGAAGGAGCTGGTCCGCGACGGCGCCCGGTGGACCTACCGCACCGAGGACGGCCGCTGCGTTCCGGCCCGCGACTGAGGCCGTCGGCCCAGGAGTTCGGGGGCGCCGGGGCCTGTGGGGGGTCTTTCCCCTCCCCGCCCCTTCCCACAACCAGCCCCCTGGACCCCGGGAGCGGCGGGCCGACGATCGCTCCAGCGAACCCCTGCACCGGTCGGCATGCTGGTGGGCGGGTGGCCGGGCGGGTGGCCGGGCGGGTGGCCGGGTGGTCGCCCGCGTGCGTCCGGGGCGTCCGGTCGGGGTCTGGGGCGGAGCCCCAGTTGTGGCAAGGGGAGCAGCCCGCCGCGGGCGTCACGAGCCGCCGGACACCCCCGGCCGTCCCTAGCCGTCCAGCCCGATCGCGAACGCCGCCTCCAGGTCGTGCTGCGAGTACGTCCGGAAGGCGATGTGGGTCTCGGTCGAGGCCACCCCGGGCAGCTTGCTGATCTGGCCCGTGATGATGTCCGCGAGGTCGTCGTGCCGGGCCACCCGCACCATCGCGATCAGATCGTGCGCGCCGGTGACCGAGTAGACCTCGCTCACACCCTCCAGCGCGGCGATCTTCTCGGCGGTCTCCGGGATCTGGTCCACGTTGGTCTTGATGAGCACGATCGAAGTGATCACGGCTGGCTTTCTCCCTCACTGGGCCTGGCTGCGCCGCCCACTCTAAGCGGTCTTGGGCAAGTCCGGGCGGCGTCGCGGGGCGATGGGCGGCGCCTGGCCGCACCCCGCTCGTCGCGCGCAGCACCTCCCCCAGCTATCGCTGGGCGGTGCCCCCCGCGCTCTCCTCACGGGGCACGCCCATGCTTGCCCCTCACCCCTCCCCCTCGGCCCTGGCGGGCCTGGGCGGTACCCGCTCCTTCATCCACCCGGACTTGCCCAAGACCGCTTAGCCGTCCGCCCGAACCGGGCCCACGCGTAGAGAAAGCCGAGCGTGAAGCCCACGAGATGGGCGAGATAGGCGACTCCGGGGCGGTCGTCGGCCTGCCGGGCGGCCAGCCACTGGAGGGCCACCCAGAAGATCAGCACCGCCCAGGCCGGAAACCGCAGCGGGAGGAAGAGCAGGAACGGGAAGAGGCTGGTCACCCGGGCCCGGGGAAACAGCCACAGAAAGGCGCCGAGCACCCCGGAGATGGCCCCGGAGGCGCCCACCAGGGACTGGGCCGAGTCGGCGTGCGCGGCGGCGTAGCCGAGCAGCGCCAGATAGCCGGTAGCGAGGTAGAAGACGGCGAACTGGAAACGGCCCATCCGCTCCTCGGTCATCGCCCCGAAGACATAGAGGAACAGCATGTTGCCGAGCAGATGCAGCCAGTTGCCGTGCACGAAGAGCGCGGTCAGCGGGGCGAGCGGCTGATCGGGGTCGCCGCTCCACAGGGCGCTGGGCACCACCCCCCAGCGCTCGAAGTACGTGGACTGGGCCTCCACCAGCCGCCCGCCCGAACCATAGCCGGGGTTGAGCCCCGAGGCCGGTCCGAGGACGAAGATCAGGCAGCAGCTGACGATCAGGCCGTACGTCATCCAGGGGCGGCCGGGCCCCGCCATCCAGGGGCGGTGGCGCCCCGACGACGTCTCGATCATGGGCAGATCATTCCGTACCGGGCACAACCTCCACAGAGTGCCTCGCCGCGTTCCGCCGGGTGGTGGGGGCGGATGGGGCCCGGCACGGGCCAGGGCTCAGGCCGTAGGGTTACAGGACGCCGCCGACGAGCCGAGAAGCGAGGACCCGCAACCATGGCCGTGCCCCTGCCGACCGCCCAGACCCGCTGGCGTTGCACACTGTGCGGCAATCTCACCCGGTTCGATGTGACCCGCTCGACCAGAGCCGTGGAATATGTGCATCTCGACTTGGCGGGGGAACCCAGAGTCGAGGAACGCGAGGTGCTCAGTGAGACCATTGAGTCAGTGCGTTGTCGCTGGTGCAACGCGGTCGACCAGGTCGAACTCGTGGATCGTCCGAGCACCGGCCAGAGCGCCTGAGAACGGAGCGGTGACAGGTGGTGGAGCGGACCGGTGACCCCGGGGCGGCCGGTGACGCCGAGGGCGTCCCCGAGGCGCTGGACCGCCCCCTGCCGGAAGGGGTGCGACGGCGCGTGGTGGCGCTGGTCGCGGATGCCTTCGGCGGTCTGACGGTCACCGAGCTGCCCGCCCAGCTGCGGCAGTACGCCCGTTTCACCCCGACCCGCCGCGCCAAGTTCGCGGGCAACGCGATGGCCGCCGCGGTGGAGAGCGATCCCGTCTTCCGGCAGCGGATCGCGGGACGGCTGCGGGAGACCCAGCGGGACCTGGCCGAGGCGATCGAGGGCGGTTCGCCGCCCGCGGCGGCCGATCCGGTGGATGTCGCGGCGGTGGCGTACGTGCTGCGCCCGGTGGGCTGGGTCAAGCTGGTCGAGGCGGCCGGTGAGGAGGCCCAGCGGGCCTCGGCCGAGCGGGCCGGTGAGGAGGCGGCGCGGGAGCTCCAGCGGCTGCGCGACGAGCTCGCCGAGGCCAAGGCGGCCACCCGGCACGAGACGGAACGGACGCGCACCGAGCTGGAGTCGGCCCGTAAGGACAACGACGTGCTCCAGCGCAAGCTGCGCAGCGCGCAGAGCGATGTGAAGCGGGGCGCGGCCGCGCTGCGCAAGATTGAGGCGGAGCTGGAGTCCGTACGGTCGGAGGCGGTGGCCCGTCAGGCCACCGCGGACAGCGAGGCACGGCGGCTGCGGGCCCGGCTCGCGGAGGCGGAGTCGGCGCTGGAGGCCAGCCGGCGGGCGGTGCGCGAGGGTCGCAGCGTGGAGGACATGCGGCTGCGGCTGCTGCTGGACACGGTGCTGGACGCGGCCCAGGGGCTGCGGCGCGAACTGGCCCTGCCGCCCGCGTCGATGCGCCCGGCGGACACGGTGGACGCCGTGGAGCCGGGGAAGATGACGCCGAAGGACATAGCGACCAGGGCGCTTTCGGAGATGGACCCGGCGCTGCTCGACCAGCTGCTCGCGCTGCCGCAGGCGCATCTGGTGGTGGACGGCTACAACGTCACCAAGACCGGCTATCCCACGATGCCGTTGGACAAGCAGCGGCTGCGGCTGCTGGGCGGTCTCGCGGTGCTCGCGGCCCAGACGGGCGCGGAGATGACCTGTGTCTTCGACGGGGCGGAGCTGGCCGCCCCGGTGCTGCTCGCGCCGCCGCGCGGGGTGCGGGTGCTGTTCAGCAAGCCGGGTGTGACGGCCGACGAGTTGATCCGGCAGCTGGTGCGGGCCGAGCCGCCGGGCCGTCCGGTGGTGGTGGTCTCCACCGACCGCGAGGTGGCCGACGGGGTGGCATGCGCCGGAGCGCGCCCCGTGGCATCGGCGCTGCTGCTGAAGCGACTTGCCCGCACCTGAGCCGTCGTAGCGCGCATCTCCCATCCCGGTGCCCCGGTTGCCCCGTTTCTCCGTTCCACGGCCGAAGTGCCCCAATCACTTCGAATGGCTTCACAAGTCTGACCCGGGGCACTTGTGATGTCAGCGGAGTGTCATCGACCATCACTGCCCGTGCGATATTTGTAAAATATGCCCTCGCGGATCGACTTTTTTGCCGTCGGGATTTGAACGGATCACGGCGGGGTCACTATGGTCAGCTCGAACCTTCGCGCGGTTGATCACCCATCCGGGGTGACAGCGGAGGTACCGCCGAGTCCGCGCCCTGTCGCGGAGCCGGGGCTTCACAACCCCCCAACTCCCGGTAGGCGGCTGGAGGAAGAAGGAGCTCGCCTTCGTGGCGTCCCACCGTCGACCCAAGCAGCCGAGCCGCACTCGGGTAACCGTCCTCACCGCGACCGCGGCCGCCGCCGTCGCTCTCACTTCCCAGGCCGCCCAGGCCGCTCCGAAGCAGGACAAGAAGGACGTCAAGGAGCAGGTCGACAAGCTCTACGAAGAGGCGGAGCAGGCGACCGAGAAGTACAACGGCGCCAAGGAGAAGCAGCAGAAGCTGGAGAAGCAGGTCGGTGATCTCCAGGACAAGGTGGCGCGCGGCCAGGAGGACCTGAACAAGCTCCGCGACGGCCTGGGTTCGATGGCCACCGCCCAGTACCGCTCCGGTGGGATCGACCCCTCCGTGCAGCTGCTCCTCTCCTCGGACCCGGACACCTACCTCGAGAAGGCGTCCACCCTCAACCAGCTGAGCGGCAAGCAGGCCGAGTCCCTGCGGAAGATCGCCGACAAGCAGCGCACCCTCAAGCAGCAGCGCGAGGAGGCGTCCACCAAGCTCCAGGACCTTGCCGACACCCGTAAGGCGCTCGGCAAGAAGAAGGACGAGATCCAGGGCAAGCTGTCCAAGGCCCGGAACCTCCTCAACACCCTGACGGCCAAGGAGCGCGCCAAGCTGGCGGCCCAGGACGCCGAGCGCGCCAACCGCTCCAGCGAGCGCGTCGACCTCGGCAACGAGGTGCCCGAGTCGGGGCGTGCCGCCGCCGCGCTCGCCGCCGCCAAGACGAAGATCGGCCTCCCGTACGTGTGGGGCGCGACCGGTCCGTCCTCCTTCGACTGCTCCGGACTCACCGGCTGGGCCTACCAGCAGGCCGGGGTGCAGCTGCCGCGCATCTCCCAGGACCAGGCGAACGCCGGCACCCGCATCAGCCGTGGTGAGCTCAAGCCGGGCGACCTGGTGCTCTTCTACGGCGACCTGCACCACATAGGTCTCTACGCGGGCGGCGGCCAGGTGCTGCACGCGCCGAAGCCCGGTGCCGGTGTGCGCTACGAGTCGATGGACAACATGCCGTTCCAGTTCGGCGTCCGGGTCTGATCCGGAAGTCCTGCGAACCAGGTTTCAAACCGTCTCAACTGCCATCCTTTCGGGCGAATCTCCAGCGCCCTCGCTGATCCTCCGCCCCGCCGGTGACCTGCGTCAGTCGGCGGGGCGTCAGTGTGTCCGCACCTCCCGGCCGTTGGAACGTGGCCGGCGCCGCGGCTACTGTCTGCCCGCAGTTCTCAGCCCGACACTGCGGAAGGGAGTGCGGCTTCCCATGGCGTCCTGTCGCCGCGTCGCGAAACCCCGGTCCGGCCGGGCCGCCGTCTGGACCGCCGCCTCGGCGGCCGCGGTGGCCTCCGCCGCCGCGCTGTCAGCCGTGCCGGCCGGTGCCGAGCCGCACGACCCGGCGGGCCGTCCGTCCGCCCGGTCCGCCGGCGACCGGGTCGCCACGCTCTACGCCCAGGCCGAGCGGGCCACCGAGCGCTACAACGCGGCCGAGACGCGCGCCCGGGCCCTGCGCCGTGAGGTCGGCCGGATCCAGGACCGGGTCGCCCGCGGCCAGGGGCGGGTCAACCGGATGCGGACCGCGCTCGGCGCCCTCGCGGGCGGGCAGTACCGCACCGGCGGGATCGACCCGGGCATCGCCCTGCTGCTGTCCGGGGACCCGGCCCAGTACCTCGACCGGGCCGCCACCCTGGAGCGGATCACCAGCCGTCAGGCCGCCCAGCTGCGGGTGCTCCAGAGCGCCCAGCGGACGCTGCGGCAGGAGCGCGCGGAGGCCGCGGCCAAGCTGGTGAAGCTGGAGCACAGCCGTAAGGAGGTCGCCCGCCACAAGCGGGCGGTCCAGCGCCGGCTGGCCACGGCCCGGCGGCTGGTGAACGCGCTGCCGCCGGGGGAGTGGGAGAGCTACGCGCGCCGCGCCTCGCGGACGGGCGGACGGGAGCCAGGCGCCCTCACCGGGCCGGTGCCGGGCGCACTGCCCGGCGACCGCTCCCCTTCCGGTTCCGGTTCCGGTTCTGATTCCGGTTACGGCTACGAGGAGCTTCCTGGCGGCGTTACGGGCGTACCGTCCTCGGGCCGGGCCGCCACCGCGTTCGGCGCGGCACGGGCGGCCCTGGGGCTGCCGTACGCGTGGGGCCAGGCCGGTCCCGCCGCCTTCGACTGCTCCGGGCTGATGCAATGGGCCTACGCCCACGCCGGGGTGGCCATTCCGCGCACCTCCCAGGCCCAGGCGCACGCCGGGCAGCCGGTGCCGCTGTCCCAGGCCCGCCCCGGCGATCTGGTGGTCTACCGCTCCGATGCCAGCCATGTGGCCATGTACGCGGGCAACGGACAGGTGATCCACGCCCCTTACCCCGGGGCGCGGGTCCGCTACGACCCCGTGGGCATGTTGCCGATCTCTTCCATCACACGCGTCTGAAGCCGGCGCGCGGGCTCGTACGATCTAAGACGTGGTGGGTCGGTGGAGATCGGGCGGATGGCGGGCGCTGCTGTGCCTGCCCCTGGTGGGCGCGTTCTCCCTGTCCGCGCTGAGCGGCTGCGGACCCGTCCCCGCGCCCGACGACCCCGAGGGGCGCGACGGCCGGGCCGTGCAGCGCATGCTGGACCAGCGGGCGGCGGCGGTCCGGGAGCGGGACGCGGACGCCTTCCTCGCCACCGTCGACCGCGGCTCGGTCGGCTACCTGAGCGAGCAGCGGCGGGTGTTCCGGCAGATGTCCGCCGTACCGCTGCGCTCCTGGACCTACCGCCTGGTGCGCACCGGCGGCTTCCAGCCCGCGCGGGTCGGCGGCCGCAGCCTCGCCGCACAGGTCGAACTCCGGTACCGGCTGAAGGGCTACGACACCGCGCCGGTCGTCTCCGCCCAGTACCTCACCCTCGCCCGGCGCGGCGGGCAGTGGTACGTGGCCTCCGACGACGGTGAGGTGGACGGCAAGCGCGGTATGGAGCAGCTGTGGGACCAGGGCACGGTCGACGTCGTGCGCGGCGCCCACAGCCTCGTCCTCGGCGTCGGCCAGGACCGGCGGGTGCTGCGCGCGGTCGCCGACACCGCGGACCGGGCGGTGCCCCTCCTGGGCAAGGTCTGGCCCCAACAGTGGGCCGGGCGCGTCGTGGTCGAGGTCCCCGCCTCCCTGGGCCGGATGGCCGCCCTGCTCGGCGCCTCGGCGGACGGCTACCGGGGGATCGCCGCCGTCACCACGGGCGAGGTCGGCGGGGCCGGTGACGAGACGCCCGCCGACCGCGTGATCGTCAACCCCGAGGCGTACCAGGTCCTCGGCGACTTCGGCCGGCGCGTCGTGATCACCCATGAGACGGCGCATGTGGCCACCCGCACCGCCACCAGCGCCGCCACCCCGCTCTGGCTCTCCGAGGGCTTCGCCGACTGGGTGGGCTACCGCACCCCCGGCCGCACCCCCCGCCAGATCGCCCCCGAGCTCACCGACGCCGTCACCGCGGGGCACCTGCCCACCGCGCTCCCGCGCGACGACGACTTCCGCTTCGGCAGCGACCCCGACCGCCTCTCCCGCGCCTATGAACAGGGCTGGCTCGCCTGCCGCCTGATCGCCGACGGGTGGGGCGAGAGGAAGCTGGTCGAGTTCTACGGCGCGGTGGGCCGGGCGCACGAGCGCGACGGCGCGGTGGAGTCGGCGCTGCGGAAGGTGCTCGGGGTGAGCCTGCGGGAGTTCACGGCGCGGTGGCGGAAGTACGTGGCGGACGAACTGGGCTGAGTGCCGCCTCCGTGTGTGGCGACGGTGCTGGGCTGAGCGCCGCCTCCGTACGTGCCGACCGTGCTGGGCTGAGCGCCGCCTCCGTACGTGCCGACCGTGCTGAGCTGAGCGCCGCCCCGGGCCCCTGCGTCGCCCCAGCCCCGGCCCCGGCCCGGCCGCCCCGTCTCCGTCCTCGGTCCCGTCCCCGTCCCGGTCCCGGCCCGCCCCGGCCGCCCCGGCCCCGCCCCGGCCCCGCCCAGCCCCCGGCCCCGACGTGGCGGAGCGGGCTCGGTGCCGGAGCCGGTACTGTCGGCCAGGATGGACAAGACCCTGCTCGTGACCAACGACTTTCCGCCCCGCCCCGGCGGCATCCAGGCGTTTCTGCACAACATCGCGCTGCGCCTGGACCCGGACCGGATCGTCGTCTACGCCTCCACCTGGAAGCGCGGCCGGGAGGGCGCCGAGGCCACCGCCCGCTTCGACGCCGAGCAGCCGTACCCGGTCGTCCGGGACCGGACGACCATGCTGCTGCCCACCCCGCGCGTCACCCGCCGCGCGGCCGCGCTGCTGCGCGAGCACGGCTGCACCGCGGTGTGGTTCGGCGCCGCCGCCCCGCTCGGGCTGATGGCCCCCGCGCTGCGCGCGGCCGGGGCGCGGCGGCTGGTGGCCACGACCCACGGCCACGAGGCGGCCTGGGCGCAGCTGCCGGCCTCACGGCGGCTGCTGCGGCGGATCGGCGGGGCCACGGACACCGTCACCTATCTCGGTGAGTACACCCGCTCCCGTATCGCCGCCGCGCTCGACCCCCGGGATGCCGCCCGGATGGTCCAACTCCCGCCCGGCGTGGACGAGAAGACCTTCCACCCCGGCTCGGGCGGCGACGAGATCCGGGCCCGTCTTGGCCTGGCCGAGCGGCCCGTCGTGGTCTGTGTCTCCCGGCTGGTGCCGCGCAAGGGGCAGGACACGCTGATCCGGGCCATGCCGCTGATCCTGCGGCGGGTGCCGGACGCGGTGCTGCTGATCGTCGGCGGCGGGCCGTACGCGAGGGATCTGCGCCGCCTCGCGGAGACCACGGGCGTGGCCGATTCGGTGCGCTTCACCGGCCCGGTCCCCTGGGAGGAGCTGCCCGCCCACTACGGTGCGGGCGACGTCTTCGCCATGCCCTGCCGCACCCGCCGCGGCGGGCTGGACGTCGAGGGCCTCGGCATCGTCTACCTGGAGGCGTCCGCGACCGGTCTGCCGGTCGTCGCCGGGGACTCGGGCGGGGCGCCGGACGCGGTGCTGGACGGCGAGACCGGATGGGTCGTACGGGGCGACTCCACCGAGCAGAGCGCCGAGCGCGTCGTGACCCTGCTGGAGGACGCCGAGCTGCGCCGCCGCATGGGCGAGCGGGGCCGCGCCTGGGTGGAGGAGCGCTGGCGCTGGGACCTGCTGGCCGACCGCCTGAAGTCGCTGCTGTGACGACTCGGGCCCCGGGGCGCGCCCCCGGGGCCCGATGGCCTGCCGCCGTCAGCCTCGCTCGACGGCCCGCTGCCGTCAGCCGCGGTAGATGGCCTCGATCTCCGAGGCGAAGTCCTTCGCCACGATGTTCCGCTTCAGCTTCAACGAGGGCGTCACATGCCCGGAGTCCTCGGTGAACTGCGTCGCCAGGACGCGGAACTTCCGGATCGACTCCGCCTTGGACACCGCCGCGTTGCCGTCGTCCACCGCCTGCTGGATCTCGGCCAGCAGGTCCGGGTCCTCCCGCAGCTCGGCCACCGTCACGCCCTCGGGCTTGCCGTGCTCGGCCGCCCAGCGCGGCAGGAACTCCTCGTCCACCGTGACCAGCGCGCCCACGAAGGGGCGGCCGTCGCCGACGACCATGCACTCGGCCACCAGGGCATGGGCCCGGATCCGGTCCTCTATCACCGCCGGGGCGACGTTCTTGCCGCCCGCGGTGATGATGATCTCCTTCTTCCGGCCGGTGATGGTGAGGTAGCCGTCCTCGTCGAGCGTGCCCACGTCCCCGGTGTGGAACCAGCCGTCCGACAGCGCCTCCGCCGTGGCCGGCTCGTTGTTCCAGTACTCGGTGAAGAGGTGCTCACCGTGCAGCAGCACCTCGCCGTCGTCGGCGATGCGCACCACCGTGCCCGGCATGGGCTGCCCGACCGAGCCGATCTTCTGCCGGTCCCAGGGGTTGAAGGTGGTCGCCGCGCAGGACTCGGTCAGGCCGTACCCCTCCAGGACCGTGAAGCCGATGCCCCGGTAGAAGTGGCCCAGCCGCTCGCCCAGCGGCGCCCCGCCGGAGATGGCGTGGGTGGCCCGGCCGCCCAGCACCGCCCGCAGCTTGCTGTAGACCAGCCGGTCGAAGACCTTGTGCTTGAAGCGGAGCCCGAAGGACGGCCCGCCCGGGGTGTCCAGCGCCTTGCTGTACTCGATGGCGGTGTCGGCCGCCTTGTCGAAGATCTTGCCCTTGCCCTCGGACTGGGCCTTCGCCCGCGCCGAGTTGTAGACCTTCTCGAAGACGCGCGGCACGCCCAGCACCAATGTGGGCCGGAACGCGGCGAGTTCGTCGGTCAGGGACTTCACATCCGGCACATGGCCGAGCTTGATCGGCGCCAGCACCGCCGCGATCTCCACCAGCCGCCCGAAGACATGGGCCTCGGGGAGGAACAGCAGCACCGACGACTCACCGGTGTGGAAGATCGGCTTGAGCCGGGCCACCGCGTTGCCGCACTCGGCGAAGAAGCTGCGGTGGGAGAGCACACAGCCCTTGGGGCGGCCGGTGGTGCCCGAGGTGTAGACGATGGTGGCGGGGGAGTCGGCGTGGGCGATCGAGGAGCGCTCGTCCACCTTCTCCTCGGACACGTCCTCGCCGAGCTTCCGCAGCGTCCCGATGGCGTCGCCCTCGATCCGCCAGACGTGCTTCAGGCCGGGCAGGGTGTCCCGGACGGCCTCGACGGCGGCCTCATGGACGCCGGTCTCGACCAGCGCGGCCACCGCGCCCGAATCGCTGAGGATCCACTGGACCTGCTCCGGCGAACTCGTCTCGTACACCGGCACGGTGACCCCGCCCGCGCTCCAGATGGCGAAGTCGAGCAGCGTCCACTCGTAGCGGGTTCTCGACATCAGGCCGACCCGGTCGCCCGGCTCCACACCGGCCGCGATCAGGCCCTTGGCGGCGGCGCGCACCTCCGCCAGGAACGCGGTCGCGGTCACGTCCTCCCAACGGTCGTCGATCTTGCGGCCGACCACGGCGACATCGGGATGCTGTGCGGCATTGCGGCGGATGAGATCCGTCAGATTGCCGTCGGCCGGAACTTCGTACAGGGCCGGAAGGCTGAACTCGCGCAAGACTGCTGCTCCTCGTGGGGCGCCGGCGCCGCTACAGGGCATGGGGGGTGGTGGACGGCCCGGACGTTACCCATCGGTACGCTTCCGGGATAGGGGTTCCTGCCCAGATGTTTGATGCGTCACACACCGCCCTCGTGCTGCCCGCAGACTAGTCGACGGGCGCCGTGTCCGCTAAGGAACCGCAGGTAGACGCGGGGCGGTACCGGCGGAACACCTTACGGGCGCGGGCCCTTACGTCTTAGGGTGACACGCATGCGAGTCCACGTGGTGAGTGACGTGCATGGCAACAGTGAGGACCTCGAGAAGGCCGGTGACGGGGCGGACGCCCTGATCTGTCTCGGTGACCTCGTCCTCTTCCTCGACTACGCCGATCACTCGCGCGGCATCTTCCCCGATCTCTTCGGTGTCGAGAACGCCGACCGGCTGGTCGAACTGCGCACCGCCCGCCGCTTCGAGGAGGCTCGGGCGCTCGGTAACCGGCTGTGGGAGGGACTCGACCGCAACGCGGCGATAGAGGCCGGGATCCGCCGCCAGTACGCCGAGCTCTTCGCCGCGTTCCCCACCCCGACGTACGCCACCTACGGAAATGTCGACATGCCGTCACTGTGGCCGGAGTACGCCCAGTCCGGTACCACCGTCCTGGACGGCGAGCGCGTCGAGATCGGCGGGCTGGTCTTCGGTTTCGTGGGCGGCGGGCTGCGCACGCCGATGCGCACCCCCTACGAGATCGACGACGAGACCTACGCGGCGAAGATCGCCGCCCTCGGCGAGGTGGACGTGCTCTGCACCCACATCCCGCCGGAGGTGCCCGACCTCTGCTACGACACCGTCGCCCGCCGCTTCGAACGCGGCAGCGCCGCCCTGCTGGAGGCGATCCACACCGTCCGCCCCAAGTACTCCCTCTTCGGCCATGTCCATCAGCCGCTGGCCCGCCGTATGCGGATCGGGGCCACCGAGTGCGTCAATGTCGGACACTTCGCCTCCTCCGGCACCCCCTGGACCCTGGAGTGGTGACCCGCGCGCGGTAGCCTTCAGCCGCAGAGGACCCATGCGGCGGACCGGTACGGAGGAGCCACGGCGATGGCGGAACACACCAGCTCGAGCATCACGATCGAGGCGGCCCCGGCCGACGTGATGGAGGTGATCGCCGACTTCGACCGTTACCCGGAGTGGTCCGGTGAGGTGAAGGAGGCCGACATCCTCACCAAGGACGCCCAGGGCCGCGCCGAGCAGGTGCGGATGCTGCTCGACGCCGGCGCGATCAAGGACGACTACACCCTCCAGTACAGCTGGACCGGGGACGACCAGGTCAACTGGTCCCTGGTCAAGTCCCAGATGCTGCGCACCCTTGACGGCTCCTACCGGCTCTCGGCGCTCGACGGAGGCAAGAGCACCGAGGTGACGTACCAGCTCACGGTCGACGTCAAGATCCCCATGCTGGGCATGATCAAGCGCAAGGCCGAGAAGGTCATCATCGACCGCGCGCTCGCGGGCCTGAAGAAGCGCGTCGAGGGCGCCTGACCCGCCCGGACCACCCCGGATCACCCGGACCACCCCGGGCCCCGACGGTGCCCGGGGTAATCCACGGCGCGGGGTACGCTCCGGCGGGTGCGGATCACCGGACCCGCGCCGCGCACACCGACGTAACCCCCTGCCGGAGGCTCTCTTCATGCGTACGGTCCTCGTCACCGGTACCGGCGGCGCGGGCCGCACCACCGTGGCCGCCGCGACCGCCCTCGCCGCCGCCCGTGAGGGGCAGCGGACGCTGCTGCTCACCGCCGATGCGGACGGCACCCCCGAGGCGCTGCTCGGCATCGGGGCGCCGTGGTCCGTACCCGGGCGCTCGGCGGACCGGCTGCCGTGGTCCGTACCCGCCGAGCTCGCGCCGGGGCTGTGGGCCGCGCGGGTCGTCACGGACCAGTGGTTCCGCGGTGAGCTGATCGCCCTCCAGGACCGCGGCCACGGCCTGCTGGACCTGCTCGGCGCGACCCCGCTGGACGGCGAGGAGCTGACCGCCCTGCCCGGGGTGGAGGCCATCGCGCTGCTGCGCGCCCTGCGCGCCGCCCAGACCGCCCCGCCCGGCACCGGCTGGGACGTCCTCGTCGTCGACATGCCGCCCGCGCCGGACACCGTCGCGCTGCTCGCGCTGCCCGAGCAGCTCCGGCGCTATCTGCGCCGGCTGCTGCCCGCCGAGCGGCAGGCGGCCCGCGCGCTGCGGCCGATGCTCGCCCAGCTCGCGGGGGTGCCGATGCCCGCGCAGAAGCTGTACGAGACGGCCGAGCGCTGGGAGCGGGAGCTGACCGCCGTCCAGGGCGTGATCGAGTCCGAGGCGACCACCGTACGGCTGGTCGTGGAGCCCGGACCGCTCGCCGACCGGGCGCTGCGCACCGCCCGCGCCGGTCTGGCGCTGCACGGCTGCCGGGTGGAGGCGGTGATCGCCAACCGGCTGTTGCCCACCGGCACCTCCGACCCGTGGCTCGCCGCGCTGTCGGGCCAGCAGCAGGACGCGCTCAAGGAGCTGTACGAGCAGTGGGCCCCCGCCGTCCCGGTCCGTGAGCTGCCGCATCTGGGCCGCGATCCGCACGGCCTCGGCGACCCGCGGCCCGGGGAGCCGCACCCCGGCGACTCGCGGCCCGGGGAGCCGCACCCCGGCGACTCGCGGCCCGCCGAGCCGCACCCCGGCGACGGCCCCGGGCGCGCCCCGGCCGGACTCGCCGATCTCGCCGGGGTCGTCGGGGCCCCCGGGGCGCGGCCCGACCGGCCCGCCCCCGACCCCTGGACCGTCGAGGACCGGCTGGCCGAGGACGGGGTGCTGCTGTGGCGGCTGCCGCTGCCCGGAGCCGACCGCGACGGGCTCTCCCTGGTGCGCCGGGGCGACGAACTGATCGTCACCGTCGCGCCGTTCCACCGGGTGCTGCCGCTGCCGTCCGCGCTGCGCCGCTGCACGGTCTCCGGCGCCGGGTTGCGCGACGGATGGCTCCAGGTGCGCTTCACGCCCGACCCGGACCTGTGGCCGAAGAGGCTCTGACACCCGTGTCCACGACGGCCGGTCCGGGGCTCCGGCACCCGTGTCCACGACGGCCGGTCCGGGGCTCCGGCACCCGTGTCCACGACGGCCGGTCTCGGGCTCTGACCCCGCCCCCCTCCTTCGGGTAACGTCGGTCACAAGCCCGGATGAACAGACCGGGCAGCCAGCATCCCCGCCGCAGGAGTTCGCCATGAGCGATGCCACCGAGCGCCCCGAGCCCCCGGTCACCGATGTGCCGGTCACCGAGATCGACCCCGACGCCTGGGAGCGGGCCTGTGAGGAGGACCTCGCCGCCGAGCGGGCCAGGCAGCGGGCCCGGCAGACCACCGAGGAGCCGGGGAGCGTGGCCGAGGAGTTCCTCAAGCTGGCCGACGCGTTCGCCGAGAAGGTCGCCCAGACGCCGATCGCCGGGACGGCCGTTCAGGGGGCCGTACAACAATTGATCGCACAGGCGAAAGCCGGCGTAGAACCGGTCATAGAGCGCAATCCAGAGGTTTTCGAACACCTCGCCAGCGCCGGATCCGAGCTCCTCGCCGCCTATCGTGCCGCCGTGACCGGCCAGGAGCGACGCTGGACCCAGGGTGCCGAGGGCGACTCCAAGGGCAGCGGTGAGAAATCGGAGAGTTCGAGTAGTGAACACATCGACCTCGACTGAGCGCCACCTCCGGTACCGTTAGCCTCGGCGGGGTTCGACCAAATAACTGAGGGACTCATGGGACTCACCATCGGCGTCGACATCGGCGGCACGAAGATCGCGGCCGGCGTGGTCGACGAAGAGGGCTCGATTCTCGAGACGAGCCAGGTTTCGACCCCGCAGACTCCCGAGGGAGTCGTCGACGCCATCGCGGACGCGGTGCGCATCGTCAGCGAGGGGCATGAGATCGAGGCCGTCGGCATCGGCGCGGCCGGATATGTGGACGACAAGCGCGCCACGGTGCTCTTCGCGCCCAATATCAACTGGCGGCACGAGGCGCTCAAGGACAAGGTCGAGCAGCGCGTCGGCCTGCCCGTCGTGGTGGAGAACGACGCGAACGCCGCGGCCTGGGGCGAGTACCGCTTCGGCGCCGGGGCCGGCCATGACGACGTCGTGTGCATCACCCTCGGCACCGGCCTCGGCGGCGGCATCATCATCGGCGGCAAGCTGCACCGCGGCCGGTTCGGCGTCGCGGCCGAGTTCGGCCACATAAGGGTCGTCCCGGACGGACTGCTGTGCGGCTGCGGCAGCCAGGGCTGCTGGGAGCAGTACGCCTCCGGCCGCGCCCTGGTCCGCTACGCCAAGCAGCGCGCCGCCGCCACCCCGGAGAACGCCACGGTCCTGCTCGGCCTCGGCGACGGCACCTCCGAGGGCATCGAGGGCAAGCACATCAGCGACGCCGCCCGGCAGGGCGACCCCGTCGCCATCGACTCCTTCCGTGAGCTGGCCCGCTGGGCCGGGGCCGGGCTCGCCGACCTCGCCTCGCTCTTCGACCCCTCGGCGTTCATCGTCGGCGGCGGGGTCTCCGACGAGGGCGATCTCGTCCTGGAGCCGATCCGCAAGTCCTTCCGGCGCTGGCTGGTGGGCAATCAGTGGCGTCCGCACGCCCAGGTGCTCGCCGCCCAGCTCGGCGGCAAGGCCGGGCTCGTCGGCGCCGCCGACCTGGCCCGCCAGGGCTGAGACGCGAGGGGGGAACGTGCCGCTCGCGGACCTGCCCGGATCCACCACCGGCCCGGACGCGGCGGTGGTGCGGGTGCTCAGCTACAACATCCGCTCGATGCGGGACGACCGCGAGGCGCTGGCCCGGGTGATCCGGGCCTGTGCCCCCGATGTCGTCTGCGTCCAGGAGGCGCCGCGCTTCTTCCGCTGGCGCAAGGCCGCCGCCTGGCTGGCCCGGGAGACCGGCCTCGTCTACACCACAGGCGGGGCCACCGCCGCCGGCCCGATGATCCTCACCTCGCTGCGCGCCCATGTGGAGCGGGCCGAGGACACTCTGCTGCCGCGCGTCCCCGGGCTGCACCGGCGCGGTTTCGCCACCGCCGTACTGCGCTTCGGCGGCGGCCACCGCGACACGGGCCACCGCGAAACCGGCCACCGCGACACCGGCCATCCGGAGAACGGCCACCGGGAGAACGGCGAAGGCAACGGCGTCCGGCTCGGCGTGGTCAGCTGCCATCTGAGCCTCGCCGCGGCCGAGCGCTACGAACAGGCCGGGATGCTGCTGGACCACCTGGCCGCGCTGGACGTCCCGTACGCCATCGCGGCCGGTGACATCAACGACCGGCCGGACGGCCGCGCCTTCCGCCGGATCGCGGGGAAGCTGCGGGACGGCTGGGCCACCGAGCCCTGGGGGAGCGAGGCCACCTTCTCCCCCAAGGACCCGCATCAGCGCATCGACGGGGTCTTCGCCTCGGAGGGCATCGAGATCATCGGCTGTGGGGTCCCGGCCGGACTGCCGGGCGTCACCGACGCGGACCTTCGCGCGGCCACGGACCACCTTCCGGTGCTGGCCGCGCTCAGGCTGCCCCGGGTGTCATCGGTCTGAGCGGCCGGGCCGGAGCCGGAGCCGGGGCGCGCCCGGCTCCGGAGCGGCGGGGTCAGACGACGGCGCCGCGGCCCGGGTCGTCGTCCTCTTCCTCGTCGTCGTCCTTCATCCGCAGCACCAGCGTGACGAAGCCGCCCAGGAAACCGCCGACGCCCAGCGTGGCGATCCACCAGACCATCTCCACCTGGAACAGCACCACTCCGAGCAGCAGCAGCGGCCCGCCCAGCACTCCGAGCCAGGCGAAGCGGGAGGTGGTGTCGGACTCGGGGAGCGGGGGCGGCTCGGGCGGGACGAAATGGCCCTCGTCGGTCTCGTCGAAGTCGTCCTCGGACGGCTCCTCGGGCTCCCAGTCGCGGGGGCCCACGCCCGGGGCGTAGACGATGAAGCCGCCCGGCTTCCCGGCGCCCGGTTTCCCTGCGCCCGGCCTCTCGGTCTTGTCGGGCTTGGTCAGCCCGCCCGTGGCCGCCTCGCCGCCACCGGACCCGTCGCCGTCACCGGACCGGTCGCCGCCACCGGACCCGTCGGCGTCGCCGTCCGCCGCGGACCGGTGGTCCCGGTCCCGCTCCTCGTCGACGTTCTCGGCGGCGGGCCATCGCTCGGCGCCTGGCGGGTCCTCCGGCTCCTCCCCGTACGCGGCGACGATCGCGGCGAAGGCGGCGTCGTCGTCCCGCCGCGCGTCCGCCTCGTTCTCATTCGAGTCGCGCTCAGCCACTGGCCGCCGCCCCCTCCTTTCCACTGCCCTTCCCGAGGCCGGTCCGGGTGGTGTCTTCACCCATACCCGTCGTCAGCCGGGTGATGAACGTGTCCGTCTCCTCGAAGATGAACTCGGCGTCGTGGTCCAGCGTCGCCACGTGGTAGCTGCGCTCCAGCAGCCGCTCGGTGACGTCCCGCGAGGACACCTGACTCAGGATGCGCTCGGAGTCGGCCGGCGGCACCACATGGTCCTGGGGGCTGTGCATCACCAGCAGCGGCTGGGTCACCTGCGGCAGTTCGGCGTCGACCACCCGGTAGAAGCGGCGCATCGAGTGCACGGCGTGCAGCGGCATCCGCTCGTAGCCGGACTCCTGCGCCCCCGGCTTGGCGATGTCGCTCACGATGCCCTTCACCGACGGCACCAGATGACGCAGCACCGGAAGGGCCACGGCCAGCGGATCGTGGATGCGGTTGGCCGGATTCACCACGGCCACGCCGCTGATCGCCGCGCCGTGCTGGGCGGCCAGCCGCAGCGCGAGCGCCCCGCCCATCGACAGACCGCAGACGAACACCCGCTCGCAGGTGCGGGAGAGCCTGGTCAGCTCGCGGTCCACCTCCGCGTACCAGTCCTGCCAGCCGGTGACGGCGAGGTCCTGCCAGCGCGTGCCATGGCCGGGAAGCAGCGGCAGTGAGACGGTCAGACCGCGGGCCGCGAGATGGTCGGCCCAGGGCCGCACGGACTGCGGGGAGCCGGTGAATCCGTGACAGACGAGTACGCCGATCTCTCCGCCGTCGTGGCGGAACGGCTCGGCTCCGGGCAGGAGCGGCACCACGGATCTCCGTTCGCTGGGGAAGCGGGCTCGAGGTCCTCAGCGTACGCGGCGCGCCGCATGCGGGGTAGGCAGGTTAAGGTCTCCTCGTCGGATACAGGAGGTCCCGGTTGTTCTACAGCGCAATGAAGCTGTCGGTGGGTGGCGCGTTGAAGCTCACCTTCCGGCCCTGGGTGGAGGGGTTGGAGCATATCCCCGCCGAGGGTCCGGCCATCCTCGCGAGCAACCACCTCTCCTTCTCCGACTCCTTCTTCCTGCCCGCGGTGCTCGATCGCAAGGTCACCTTCATCGCCAAGCAGGAGTACTTCACCACCCCCGGGGTCAAGGGGCGGCTCACGGCGGCCTTCTTCAAGGGCGTCGGGCAGTTGCCGGTGGACCGCTCGGGCTCGCGCGGCGCCGGCGAGGCCGCCATCAAGGCGGGCATCGAGGTGATCAAGCGCGGTGAGCTCTTCGGCATCTACCCCGAGGGCACCCGCTCGCCCGACGGGCGGCTCTACCGGGGCAAGCCGGGCGGTCTGGCAAGGGTCGCGCTCGCGACCGGCGCCCCGGTGATCCCCGTGGCGATGATCGACACCGAGAAGATCCAGCCCCCCGGCAAGGTCATGCCGAAGGTGATGCGGCCCGGCATCCGGATCGGCAAGCCGCTGGACTTCAGCCGCTACCACGGCATGGACGGCGACCGCTTCATCCTGCGCTCGGTGACCGACGAGGTCATGTACGAGATCATGAAGCTCTCCGGCCAGGAGTACGTGGACGTCTACGCCACCGCCGCCAAGCGGCAGCTCGCGGAGGCGGAGGCGGCCCGGAAGCAGGCCGAGAAGGAGAAGGACAAACACAAGTCCGGCGCCTAGGGCCTGTCCGGGGTTGTGATCCAGATCACAACCCCGGACAGGCCCTAGGCGCGTCGGCACCGGGGGTGGGGGACGTTGACGGAGCGGTCGAGAGAACGGTCCAGACGGGAGCGCGCCGGGGGCGAGCGCGTGGTGCGGATGTCCGTCGAGCAGCCGCTGTGGCAGGCGCTGACCGCCTACCGGGTGCTCACCCTGCTCTACGCGCTCGGCCTGTGCGTCTACTCCTTCGACGACTACGACCATCCGGTCGGCGCCGTCGTCTACATGGCGGTGCTGACGCTGTGGACGGCGCTCACCTTCCGGATGGTCGCCTCGGCCGAGCGCTGCACCCGGCGGTTCCTCGTCGGCGACCTCAGCATCGCGGTGATCGGCATTCTGCTCACCCCGCTCGTGGACAGCCACGACCGGATCGCCGAGGGCACGCCCACGCTGCCTTCCATATGGACGATGGGCGCGGTCCTCGGCTTCGCCATCAAGGGCGGCTGGCGCTGGGGCGCCTCGGCGTCCACCGTGGTCTGCGCCGCCAATGTGATCGAGCGCGGCGGATTCGCCCAGGACACCATCCACATGCTGTCGCTGGTGTGGGTGGCGAGCGTGGGCATCGGCTATGTGGTCGAGGTGGCCCGCGCCAGTGAGCGCACCCTCGCCCGCGCCCTGCGCATCGAGGCGGCCACCCGGGAGCGGGAGCGGCTGGCCCGCGACATCCACGACAGCGTGCTCCAGGTGCTCGCCATGGTGCAGCGGCGCGGCGCCGCGATCGGCGGCGAGGCGGCCGAACTCGGCCGGATGGCCGGGGAGCAGGAGATCGCGCTGCGCACCCTGGTCTCCACCGGACTGGTGGCCCGGCAGCGCACGGGGGACGGGACGGAGGCCGTGCCCGACCGGGGCGGCCTGCCGGACGCGGGGGGCCCGCCGGTTCCGCCCTGCCTCCCCGGCCCCGAGCGCTCCGACGGCGGCCCCTGCGATCTGCGGGCCCTGCTGGCCCCGCACGCGGGCTCCCGGGTCACCTTCTCCGAACCGGGCGCCCCGGTGCTCCTCCCGGCGGGCGTGGCCGGGGAGTTGGCCGCCGCCGTCGGCGCCGCCCTGGACAATGTACGGGTCCACGCCGGGGAGGACGCCCACGCCTGGATCCTGCTGGAGGACGAGCCGGACGCGGTGATGGTGACCGTACGGGACGACGGCCCCGGCATCCCGGAGGGGCGGCTGGCGGACGCCGAGGCGGAGGGGCGGCTCGGGGTGGCCCTGTCGATCCGGGGACGGCTGCGCGACCTCGGCGGCACCGCCGAGTGGATCTCGGCGTCGGGGCAGGGCACCGAGGTGGAGTTGACGGTTCCGAAGGCGTCGGCGAAGAAGGCGCAGCAGAAGGGGGAAGCGGCACGATGACCGCTCAGCACGACGGCCGCCCGGTGACGGTGATGGTGGTCGACGACCATCCGATGTGGCGCGACGCGGTGGCCCGGGACCTGTCCGAGGCCGGGTTCGACGTGGTGGCCACGGCCGGGGACGGCCCGCAGGCGGTCCGCCGGGCCAAGGCCGCCGGGCCGGACGTCCTGGTGCTCGACCTCAACCTGCCCGGACTGCCGGGGGTCGAGGTGTGCAAGGAGGTCGTCGCCGACCGCCCCGAGCTGCGGGTGCTGGTGCTCTCCGCGAGCGGTGAGCACGCGGACGTCCTGGAGGCGGTCAAGTCCGGGGCCACCGGCTATCTGCTGAAGTCGGCCAGCACCGAGGAACTGCTGGACGCGGTGCGCCGCACGGCGGCCGGCGACCCGGTGTTCACCCCCGGCCTCGCGGGCCTGGTGCTCGGCGAGTACCGGCGGCTCGCGGGCGAGCCCGCCCCCACCGCCGCCGACCAGCCCGCCGCCCCGCAGCTCACCGAGCGTGAGACGGAGGTGCTGCGGCTGGTGGCCAAGGGGCTTTCGTACAAGCAGATCGCCGAGCGGCTGGTCATCTCGCACCGCACGGTGCAGAACCACGTCCAGAACACCCTCGGCAAGCTCCAGCTGCACAATCGCGTGGAGCTGGTCCGCTACGCCATCGAGCGCGGCCTGGACGACGCCTGACGCCGGCCGGTCGCGGCCGGTGACACCGCGTCACCCCCTCGTACGGGTGAAGTTCAAAACCAACTCCCTTGATCCGCACGGGAATCGTCCGACGCCCCATCCCGTGTGACCTGGATCACCGTTAGCGTGGCTCTCCGTACCGGGCCCAATCACGGGATTCCACGGGAGAAGGGAAGAAACGATGCGGGTCGGAGTGCTGACCGGCGGCGGTGACTGCCCCGGGCTCAACGCGGTCATCCGCGCCGTCGTGCGCAAGGGCGTACAGGAATACGGCTATGACTTCATCGGCTTCCGGGACGGCTGGCGCGGCCCTCTCGAGAACGACACCGTTCCCCTCGACATCCGCGCGGTGCGCGGCATCCTGCCACGCGGCGGCACCATCCTCGGCTCCTCCCGCACCAACCCGCTCAAGAGCGAGGACGGCATCCGCCGGGTCAAGGAGAACCTGGTCAAGCAGGAGGTCGACGCGCTGATCGCGATCGGCGGCGAGGACACCCTCGGCGTCGCCGCGCGGCTCTCCGGCGACTACGGCCTCCGCTGTGTCGGCGTCCCCAAGACCATCGACAACGATCTGTCCGCCACCGACTACACCTTCGGCTTTGACACCGCCGTCAACATCGCCACCGAGGCCATCGACCGGCTCCACACCACCGCCGAATCCCATATGCGGGTGCTCGTCGTCGAGGTGATGGGCCGTCACGCCGGGTGGATCGCCCTGCACTCGGGGCTCGCCGGCGGCGCCAACGTCATCCTCCTCCCCGAACAGCGCTTCGATGTCGACCAGGTCTGCGCCTGGGTCGAATCCCGCTTCAAGATCCGCTACGCCCCGATCGTGGTGATCGCCGAGGGCGCGATGCCCAGGGACGGCGACGCCGTCCTCAAGGACGACACGCTCGACTCCTTCGGCCATGTCCGGCTCTCCGGGGTCGGCGAGTGGCTGGCCAAGGAGATCGAGAAGCGCACCGGTAAGGAGGCCCGCACCACCGTCCTCGGCCATGTCCAGCGCGGGGGCACGCCCAGCGCCTTCGACCGCTGGCTCGCCACCCGCTTCGGGCTGCACGCCATCGACGCGATCCGGGACGAGGACTTCGGAAAGATGGTCGCGCTGCGCGGCACCGACATCATCCGGGTACCGCTTGCCGAGGCGACCGCACGGCTCAAGACGGTCGATCCCTCGCTCTACGCCGAGGCCGAGGTCTTCTTCGGCTGAGGCCGTCTGGGTGCAGTACGGCGATGGGCCGGGCGCGGAAGTCGCGCCCGGCCCATCGTCACGCCGCCCTCCTCCGGGCCGGTGGGCCCGTCGGACCAGCCGTCCCTTTGGCGGGCGGACCCTTCAGACCAGCACGGCCGCCAGCAACTCCGCCACCAGCGCCGCCCCGTTCCGCGACAGCACCGACTCCGGGTGGAACTGCACCCCGGCGAAGCCCGGTCCGCGCAGCGCGTGGACATCGCCGGTCGCCGGGTCCCGGCTCAGCTCCACGCGGTGCATCGCCAGCTCCGCCTCCGCCGCCTCGTCGCAGCGCGCCGTGAAGGTGTTGTAGAAGCCGACGGTCTCCTCGCGTCCGAAGAAGTCGATCCGCTCCTGGGCGCCCTGGAACGGCACGTCCTTGCGCACGATCTCCAGCCCCAGCTCGGCCGCGATCAGCTCGTTCCCCAGGCACACCCCCAGCAGCCCGTGCCGGTGCCCGGCCACCAGCTCGGCGGCCAGCGCCCGCAGGAACCGCATCTTCGGGTCGGCCGTGTCGCCCGGGTCACCGGGCCCCGGGCCGAGCACCACGGGCCCCTGATGCGCCAGCGCCGCCTCCCGCACCCCCGGCTCGTCGTAGCGCCGCACGGTCACGGTCAGCCCCGAGGTGCGCAGCAGATGCGCGAGCATCGCGGTGAAGGTGTCCTCGGCGTCGATCACCAGGGCATGCCCGGACAACCCCCCGATCTCAGGCTGCTCGGGGGCTTGCATCCGCAGCCAGAACGGCGCCAGGTCCGCGCGCCGCGCGTCCAGCGCCGCCCGTACCCGCGGATCGTCCGCGAGCCGCGGCCGCGGGCCCTCCTCCTCGGGCCGTACGGGCGCGGGCCGCACGCCCAGCGCGGTCAGCACCCCGGCCGCCTTCGCATGGGTCTCGGCCACTTCGCCGCGCGGGTCGGAGTGGCGGACCAGCGTGGCGCCGACGGCCACCTTCAGCGATCCCCCGGGGTCGATGTCGGCGGTCCGGATCAGGATCGGCGAGTCCAGGGTCTGGGCGCCGCCGCCGTCCCGTCCGATCAGCGCGAGCGCCCCCGCGTAGTAGCCGCGGCCACCGGGCTCGTACCGCTCGATCACCCGGCACGCGTTCTGCACCGGGGAGCCGGTGACGGTCGCCGCGAACATCGTCTCGCGGAGCACCTCCCGGACGTCGAGCGAGGAGCGGCCGCGCAGCTCGTACTCGGTGTGCGCGAGGTGCGCCATCTCCTTGAGCCGGGGCCCGATCACCGTCCCGCCCATGTCGCCGACCGTGCACATCATCTTCAGCTCCTCGTCCACGACCATGGACAGCTCCTCCACCTCCTTGCGGTCGTGCAGGAACTCCAGCAGCCCCTCGGCGCTCGGCCCGCCCTCGGGATAGCGGTACGTCCCGCTGATCGGGTTCATCACGACCGTTCCCCCGGACATCCGCACATGGACCTCGGGGCTGGCCCCCACCAGCGTCCGCCCGTCCGCCGGCCGCACCACATACGTCCAGTAGGCGCCCCGCTCCCCGGCCAGCAGCCGCCGGAAGAGCGCGAGCGCGTCGGTACTCCCGAACCCCGGGATCTCGCCCCGGAAGGCCCTTCGGATGACGAAGTTGGCGCCCTCGCCGGTGCCGATCTCGTCCTCGATGACCCGGCTCACGATGTCCGCGTACGCGTCGTCGTCCACGTCGAACGCCCCGTTCTCGACCCGCACCGGATGCTCGGGCAGTGCCTCCAGCGCCTCGGCGAGCGGCAGCTCGTAGCTCTCCTCCGGGCGCAGCACGGCCAGCGGCGTCCCGTCGTCGCGCACCTCGAACCCGCGCTCGCGGATCTGCCGGAACGGCACCAGCGCGAGCGCGTCCGCCACCGGGGCGCCGTCCCGGGGAGCCCCGGTCGGCAGCGGGATGTCGGTCAGCCGCTCCACCTCGTCGACTGGGCCGAGCAGCACCTCGACGGTGTCGGGCGCCCGGCCGGGGGTGCGGCGGTGCAGCAGGGCGAAGGGCGGCGCGTCGTCGGAGAGCAGCCGGGCGACGACGGCTCGGGCGTGGGGGTTCCGCATGGCGGGTGATTCCTTCCGGATGGAGAAGGGAGGAACGACCCGCGGAAACGCCGAAGGCCGCCCCTCGGGCGGCCTTCGCGAGATCTTGGGAGTGCGCGATTCAGTGGGCCGCCGGATGAGCGGTCCACCACCAGGTCATGGTCAGTCGCGCGAACATGCGGTGGACTCTACCTCAAGGAATCAGCCGGAGCGCTTGCCGATGGTGGTGAGGTCGATGTCCACCGTGAAGGGCACCGTGATCGCGAGCTTGTCATGGTGGATCCCGGTCAGCGAGAAGCACTCCGTGGCCGGGTCGCGCTCGTAGGTGTAGACGACGGTGCGGCCCTCGTCGTTCTCCACCCGCCAGTAGTGGCGGATGCCGGCCTTGGCGTACTTCCGCGGCTTGGTGTCGCGGTCCCGTTCCTCGGAGTCCGGCGACACGGCCGCGACCGCCAGCACGACGTCTTCCGGCAGGTAGAACGTGGACGGCTCGTCGCGTTCGTACGCCTCACGGGTCACCACGATGACGTCCGGCTCGGGAGCCTGGCGCTTGGCGAGGCGCACGGTCATCTCACGATCGGCCCGCAAAGCGTCCGGGGCCTGCTGGTCCAGCTCCCTGACCAGCAGATTGATCACCCGGCTGTGCCATTTTTGCTGCGGGCTCACAAAGACGAGGCTCCCGTCGATGAGCTCGGTATGGGGAGGGAGGCCGGGCAGCCGCAGGAGATCCTCGGCGGTGAAGCCGCCAGGCGGCGGGATCACCCAGTCGGGCAGCGGCTCGGCACTCATGGGGCAAGACTACGCGGGGGAGGGGTGGCCCGGGGCCGGAGTTGGCCGGTCCCGGTGGCCGGGCCGACGTTTTCGGATGGGCGGGGTGGTCCACGGCGTGACGGACCGTGTCTCATCCTTTGGGCAGCGGGCTGGACGGCCGTGGAGACCCCGTAACCTTGTGCGGGTGACCGTGAACGCTGAAACCCACGCCGGTGGCCACACCTGGCAGTCTCTTCCCGCGGCGCAGCAGCCCGATTGGCCGGACCGAGCGGCTCTGCGCGATGTGATCGCTGAGCTCGAGTCCTATCCGCCGCTCGTCTTCGCGGGCGAGTGCGACGCGCTGCGGCACCGCCTGGGGGCCGTGGCGCGGGGCGAGGCGTTTCTGCTGCAGGGCGGTGACTGCGCCGAGGCATTCGACGGCGTGGGCGCCGACCAGATCCGCAGCAAGCTCAAGACGCTCCTCCAGATGGGCGCCGTGCTGACCTACGCCGGGTCCGTCCCGGTGGTGAAGGTGGGCCGGATCGCCGGGCAGTACAGCAAGCCGCGCTCCAAGCCGACCGAGACCCGGGACGGGGTGACCCTCCCCACCTACCGTGGCGACTCCGTCAACGGGTTCGAGTTCACCCCCGAGGCGCGGATCCCGGACCCGCAGCGGCTGAAGCGGATGTACCAGGCGTCGGCCTCGACGCTGAACCTGGTGCGCGCCTTCACCACCGGTGGCTACGCGGATCTGCGGCAGGTGCACGCCTGGAATCAGGACTTCGTGAAGTCCTCGCCCTCGGGCCAGCGCTACGAGGCGCTGGCGCGCGAGATCGACCGGGCGCTGGCCTTCATGAACGCCTGCGGGGTGGACCCGGAGGAGTTCAAGACCGTCGAGTTCTTCTCCTCGCACGAGGCGCTGATCCTGGACTACGAGACGGCGCTGACCCGCACCGACTCGCGCACCGGTGAGCTGTACGACGTCTCCGGGCACATGGTCTGGATCGGCGAGCGCACCCGGCAGCTGGACGGGGCGCATATCGAGTTCGCCTCCAAGGTCCGCAACCCGGTGGGCGTGAAGCTCGGCCCGTCGACCACGCCGGAAGAGGCGCTGTCGCTGATCGAGCGGATCGACCCGGACCGCGAGCCGGGCCGGCTGACCTTCATCACCCGGATGGGCGCGGACAAGATCCGCGACAAGCTGCCCAACCTGGTGGAGAAGGTGACCGCCTCCGGTGCGCAGGTCGTCTGGGTCTGCGACCCGATGCACGGCAACACCTTCGAGGCGGCGTCCGGGCACAAGACCCGCCGCTTCGACGATGTGCTGGACGAGGTCAAGGGCTTCTTCGAGGTCCACAAGGAGCTCGGCACCCATCCGGGCGGTATCCATGTGGAGCTGACCGGCGACGATGTCACGGAGTGCGTGGGCGGCGGCGACGAGATCTTCGTCGACGATCTGCACCAGCGCTACGAGACGGCATGCGACCCGCGGCTCAACCGCAGCCAGTCGCTGGACCTGGCGTTCCTGGTGGCGGAGATGTACCGGGACCAGTAGGGCTCGGCCCGTAGAGATCATAAAGACGCAGGTGGGGCGCGGATCACAACGATCCGCGCCCGCTGTGCGTTGTGGGGGCCGGATGCGGCAGGTAAGGTAAGGGTTACCTCACTGATCAAGGCCATCGCCGTCGCCACCGCTGGAGAGCCCGTGTACGTCTGCTCATGCTTCGGCATCACCGAGCAGCAGGTGCGTCAGCACGCGGAAACGGGCGCGTGCACCCCGCGCCAGATCGCCGGTGCCTGCAAGGCGGGCACGGACTGCGGATCGTGCGTGCGGAAGATCCAGGCGTTGCTGGGTCGCGGTGCCTGCCCCCGGCGCGAGGCGCTGGACCCGGTCGTCCTGACGACGGCGGCGACGACGGCGCCCGCGACGACGGCGCCCGCTGCTGTCGCCGCCCCTGCCCCTGCCCCTGCCGCTGCCGCTTCCGTTCCGGAGCCGACGGCGGCCGAAGCGGCCTGACCGGCGGACCGGCTCGGTCGCCGCGAGTTCTGCCGCCGCGGGCTCAGTGGCCCTTGCCGCTCCCGGAGTAGTTGTCGCCGTTGTCGCTGGGCTGCTCGATCTGCTGGGCGATGTAGAGGGGCTCACCGAGCTTCTCGATCAGTTCCAGCTGGGTGTCGAGATAGTCGATGTGGAGTTCCTCGTCGGCGAGGATGTACTCGAAGAGATTCGCCGAGGTGATGTCCGCCTTGGACCGCATCAGCTCGATGCCCCGCTTGAGGCGGTCGATCGCCTCGATCTCCACCTGCCGGTCGGCCTGGAACATCTCGGTCAGCGTCTGGCCCACCCGGACATGGAAGAGCCGCTGGTAATTGGGCAGCCCATCCAGAAGAAGGATGCGGTCGGTGAGGATCTCCGCATGCTTCATCTCGTCGAAAGACTCCGACCGGGTGTATTTGGCAAGCCGAGTCCAGCCAAAGTTGTCCTGCATCTTTGAGTGCAGAAAGTACTGATTGATCGCGGTCAGCTCGCCGGTCAACTGCTCGTTGAGGAACTCGAGGACCTCGGGGTCACCCTGCATCGGAGGGGCTCCTTCCAATCCGATCGGGAACGGCAGGTTCCGCGCATCGTCGCACCGCGCCTGTTGGGGCGTCCAGTAAGTGCACGCTTAGTACGAGTTGTGCCCGTCCCCGATGCCCTGGTCACGACCACCCCCGGCGGTCTGAGACCATGGAGCCCATGGGTCAGTCGGAAAGCCGCGAGGGGGAGCTCGCGAAGCTGCCCCCTGGGCAGCGACTGCAGCGCGGTTGGCCGGTTACGCACTACGGGCCGGTCCCCAAGTTCAAGCCGGACCGATGGGAGTTCCGGGTCTTCGGCGCCACGGCGGACGGCGAAAAGCACTGCTGGACGCATGAGGAGTTCTCGGCCCTGCCGTACTCGACGGTCGTGGCCGATCTGCACTGCGTCACCAAATTCAGCATGCTCGACGCCGAATGGGGCGGGGTTTCCTCGCTGGAGATCGTGAAGCTCGCACCGCCGGCGCCCGATGTCACCCATGTGATGGTGTGGGCCGAATACGGGTTCAGCTCGAATCTGCGGCTGTCCGACTTCACGGCGGAGACCACGATTTTCGCCACCCACAAGGACGGTGAGCTGCTCACCGCCGAGCACGGCTTTCCGGTGCGGCTGGTGGTGCCCCATCTGTACGCCTGGAAGGGCCCGAAATGGGTGCGCGGGGTGGAGTACATGACCGCCGACCGCCGCGGCTTCTGGGAGGAGCGCGGCTACCACAACATCGGCGACCCCTGGACGGAGAAGCGCTACTCCTACCAGGAGGAGCCGGGCGACGGCCCGGAGCTCTAGGGCCAGGCAGGCCCTAGGGGGCGTCCGGGGCGGGCCGCGTGGCAGGGGCTTCGCCCCTGGACCCCGGGGGTCTGGGGCGGAGCCCCGGTTGTGGGAAGGGGCGGGGAGGGGCCGGCCCGCCGCAGGCGGCAAGGCCCGTCGGGCGCCGCGTAGGCCGTAGGCCGGGCCGCCGGGCCGCCCGTCGCGTTCAGTGGTACTGGTGGACCACCGCATGCCCCTTGCCCCGCCCGATCATCCACCTGTTGACCGGCGTGGTGACCAGGAACGCCACCACGAACGACAGGGCCAGGCTGAGCCAGAAGAGAGCGTCCGACAGCGTCGCGTCCATCGCGCCCGGGAAGACGACGATCGTCGCGTTGTCGGCCAGCTCCATGATCGTGATCGATACGGTGTCGGCCGCCAGCGCCACCCGCAGCGCGCTGCGCACATCGAGCCCCGCCCGCAGCACGCCCCGCATGGTCAGGGAGTAGCCGAAGACGAAGGCGAGCACGATCGCCAGGATCATGGTCGGGACGTTGTGCCAGGCCAGGGCCGTACCGATGGCCATGCCCACGACCTCGCCGATGGCGCAGCCGGTGAGGCAGTGCAGGGTGGCCTGCGCGGCCATCGACCAGCTCGTCGTGGCCCCCCGGTGCTCGTGGTGCCCGTGGTGCTCGTGGTGCTCGTGGTGCCCATGAGGTTCGCTCTGCGCGTGCTCATGCTGTCGCATGTCCGTACCCCCAGCGGTGATCGCGGATTCGTCGACCACTGCCAACGCTATACCCCCTAGGGGTATTCCCGTCCAGGGGTGTTCCTCAACGCGCCGGGAGCGTTCTCAAGCCACCCCGGCGCGCAGCTCCTTCAGCCGGGCCACGTCCGCCGCATGCCCCTCCGTACCGCCCGGTGTCTCGATCACCAGCGGCACCCCGTCGGTCGCGGGGTGGGCGAACAGCTCGCGGAACGGCTCCGCCCCGATGTGCCCGGCGCCGATGTTCGCGTGCCGGTCCTTGTGGGCGCCGACCACGTCCTTGGAGTCATTGGCGTGGATCAGCCTGAGCCGCCCCTCGCCGGTGACGGCCACCAGCTCGTCCAGCGTCTGCTTCACACCGCCCGGGGCGGCGAGGTCATGACCCGCCGCGAACACATGGCAGGTGTCCAGGCAGACCCCGAGCCGGGGATGCCGGTCCAGCGCCTCGAAGTACGGGCCCAGATCCTCCACCAGCGCGCACAGCGAGGTGCCCTGCCCGGCGGTCGGCTCCAGCAGCAGCCAGGGGTCGTCGTCCCGGCTCAGCTCGTCCAGCAGCGGCAGCACCCGCTCCCGCACCTGCGCGATCGCGGTGGCACGGGGGCGTCCCCCGGTCGCCGAGCCGGTGTGGACGACCACGCCGAGCGCACCGATCTCCCGGCCGCGCCGGAGCGAATGGCGCAGGGAGTCCACGGAGCGTTCGGCCGTGGCCTCGGTGTGCGAACCGAAGTTGATCAAGTAGGGGGCGTGGACGTACACGGGTATCGACCGCTCGGCACAGCCGGCGCGGAACGCCTCGTCCTGGGCGGGCGTACCGGCCGGGGTGGCCCAGCCGCGCGGATTGGCGACGAAGACCTGGACGGTCTCGGCGCCGATGTCGGCGGCGTGCGCCAGACCGACGGTGGCGAGGCCACCGGCCACACGGATATGGCCACCGATGGGGTTGCGGATGCGATGCGTACTCACGCCATCAAGGGTCCCAGGTGCGAGGGCCCGCGTGGTCGCCCCTGGGGGAGGTCATGGCCCCGGGCCGGGGCGAGGTTATGGCCCCCGGTCCGGGGCCGGCTGTCGGTGGGCGCCCCTACTGTGACGTATATGACTCTGCTGAGCTTTGACCGCCGCTGCTCCGAGATCGTCGCGCAGACCCAGCTGTTGCGGGGCGCGATCGAGGGTGCGGATCTGACCCGCCCCGTGCCCACCTGCCCCGGCTGGAACGTCGGGCAGTTGCTGCGTCATCTCGGCGGAGCCCACCGGTGGGCCGAGGAGCTGGTGCGCACCCGGGCCACCGAAGCGCTGCCCGATGAGCACTTCCGCGATCTGTCGCCGTACGCGCAGGAGGACGCCGCCGAGCTCGCCCCCTGGCTGGTCGAGGGCGCCCAGATGCTGGCCGACACGCTGCGCGAGGCGGGGCCCGAGGCGCGGTTGTGGACCCCGGTGCCGGACTTGGGGCAGGTCGCCGGAGGGCGCGCGGACTTCTACGCCCGCCGCTTCACCCATGAGACGGCGGTTCACCGGGCCGACGCGGTCCTGGCCCTCGGCGGTGAGTACACCCTCGACCAGGAGGTGGCCCTGGACGGGTTCGACGAGTGGCTGGCGCTCGGCTCGCTGCCGATGCACTTCGAGATCCACCCCTGGATGCGCGAGCTGCTCGGCCACGGCCGCACCCTGCACTTCCACGCGACCGACACCGCGCCGGAGGTGGCGGCGGAGTGGGTGGTCGACCTGACCGGCGACGCGATCATCTGGCGGCGGGCGCATGAGAAGGCCGCGGTCGCGGTGCGCGGGCCGCTGACCGACCTGCTGCTGATCATCTACAAGCGGTGCCCGGCCCGCGGCGCGGGCGTGGAGATCCTGGGCGATGAGAAGCTGCTGGACTTCTGGCTGGAGCGGGTCAGCTTCGGATGAGCGGCGGACCGGTGGCGTTCGCCGGGCGGACGGCGTTCGCCGGATGCGCGGCCGGGCGGTTGGCGTTCGCCGTCCGGGTCCGGCGGCCGCCATCCGTCCCCGAGCCGTCAGAACACGCCGCCCTCGGTCCTGATGGTGATCGTGCTGCCCTTGGGCGCTTCGTCGCCGCCCTTCACCGACTGGTCCTGCACCTTGTCCCCGGGGAACAGCAGCGCCTTCTTGACGTTCACCTTGAACCCGGCGCCCTCCAGCTCCGCCTTGGCGTCGTCCACGTTCTTCCCCGTGACGTCCGGCACCTCGACCATCTGCACGCCCTTGGAGACCGTCAGCGTCACCGTGTCGCCCTTGGCGCCCCGGTCGTCCGCCGACGGGGACTGCTCGGCGACCGAGCCCTTGTCCTCCTCCGAGAACACCTGCCGCTCGGCGATCTTCACCTTGAAGCCCTCGCCCTCCAGCGTGGACCGGGCCTCGTCGACCGAACCGCCCACCACGTCCGGGACGTAGACCGGCTGGCCCTTGCTGACCACGATCGACACCGGCGTCTCGGGGCGGCGCACGGAGTCGGGCCCCGGGCTGGTGGAGAGGACCGAGCCCTGGGCCGTCTCACTGCTGAAGCGGCCGGTGACCTTGCCGACCGTGAGCCCCTGGTCCGCGATCTTCCGCTTGGCCTCGGCGAGCGGCATGCCCACCACATTGGGCACCTCGGCCCGCGGCCGACCCTGGGAGACCCGGATGGTCACCGCGCCGGTGTCGCGGACGCGCTCGCCCGGACCGGGCTTGGTGCCGATGACCTTGCCCTTGGGGATGACATCGCTGAACTCGTTGACGACCTTCACATCGAGACCGGCGGCGTGCAGCTTCTTCTCGGCCTCCGCCTGGGTCTTCCGCAGCACCGGCGGAACCTCGGTGAACTGGCCGACGCTGATGTACCAGACGCCGACGCCGAGGGCGATCGCCAGCAGCACCGCGGCGACGATCGTCACGATCCCACGGCGCGGCAACCGGCCCCGGCCGCCGCGGTCGCCCCGGCGGTGCCCCTCCGGCCGGGGCGGCTCCGGGGGCAGCTCCAGACGGCTGGTGTGGTTGAGCCGGTCCTGGTCGTCGACGACCGCCGCCGGGCGCGGAATCACCGACGTACGGTTCTCGGACCCGCCCGAGAGGTCCTCCTTGGCCTGCGGCGGCACCGCGTCCAGCTGCTCGTCGGTCAGCGCGGCCCGCACCGCGCGGGCCGCGCTCAGCAGCGTGACGGCGTCGGCGGGGCGCGCATCGACGGCCCGCGCGGTGGCCGAGGCCACCAGCGCGTCCAGCTCCGGGGCGACCCCGGGCGCGACGGCGGACGGCGGCGGGACGTCCTCGTTCAGATGCTGATAGAGGACCTGCGCCGGGGTGCTGCCGCCGTGCGGCTTGGCGCCGGTCAGCATCTCGTACAGCACCACACCGCAGGCGTAGACATCGGCGCGGGTGTCGGCCGTGCCGTGCTCGATCTGCTCGGGCGCGAGATACGAGACGGTGCCGAGGACGCTGCCGGTGGAGGCGCTGGTGTTGGTGTCCACCGCCCGGACCAGGCCGAAGTCGGCGACCTTGACCCGGCCGTCGTCCCCGATCAGCACGTTCTCGGGCTTCATGTCGCGGTGGACGAAACCGGCGCGGTGGGCCGCCCCGAGCGCGGCCAGCACCGGCTCCAGGATGTCCAGCGCGGCGCGCGGATGCAGGGCCCCGCGCCCGCGGAGCACATCGCGCAGGGTGCAGCCGGAGACGTACTCCATGGCCAGATAGACATGGCTGCCGTCCGTGCCCTGGTCGTAGACGGCGACCACATTGGCGTGCGCGAGTCTCGCGACGGACTTCGCCTCCCGGATGAAGCGCTCGACGAAGGCGGCGTCGGAGGCGAGGCTCTGATGCATCACCTTCAGCGCGAGCACACGGTCCAGCCGGGTGTCGACGGCCCGGTAGACCGTCGCCATCCCGCCCACGGCGATGCGCGCCTCGATGCGGTAGCGGCCGTCGAGCTCCTGCCCGACGAGGGGGTCCTGGAGGGTCGTATCCACGGGGGAAGTCTACGAGGCACCGATATCGGCCAGGACCGCCCGCCCCAGGTGGGGCGGGTACTGCAGCGGAACGGTGACAGCAGCGGGTCAGTATCGGTGCCAAGGGCGGGGCGTAACGGTGGCACCGGCGGGGCGGTAACGGGGGCACCGGCGGGTCGGCAACGGTGGCAACGGCGGGGCGGTAATCACGGTGACACCGGTGGGTCAGTTGTGCGACGCGGCGGCGATCGCGGCCAGCTCCTCCAGCGCGGAGGTCCAGGACAGCGTGGCGTACTCGGCGTGCTTGGCCTTGGCGTCGTCGGGGACGGCCAGGGCGCGGATACCGCTCTCCGCGAACCGCAGCCGGGTGCCCCGCCCCTCGGGCGAGAGCGCGAACTCCACGAGGGTGGCCTCCCCGGGGTCCGAGGGGGCGTGATCGGGCTCCAGGGCCAGCCGGAAGCGGAAGAGGGCGTCCGGAACCGCCCGCTCGACCATGCCGTGGAACTCTCCGTGCTCGTCCCAGCGGAACCGGAGCCGCCCGCCCGGGTGCGGATCGATCTCGCAGCCGCCGGGGGCGTACCAGGCGCGGATGTGCTCGGGCGTCGTCAGCACCCGCCACACCCGGTCGATCGGCGCCGGTACGTACACCTCGCGCTCGATCCGGTCGTCCACGGTCACGGTCACGGCGACCACCTCCGGGCTGTGGGCTGCTCCCTCCCTCCACGGTAGGGCCCCACGGGGCCCGCACACCGGCGGCCGGAGAGGAGCCAACCGCCGGAGGGGAGCCAACCGACGGAGGGGAGCTAACCGCCGGAGGGGAGCTAACCGCCGGAGGGGAGCTAACCGAAGGCCGGGCGCTCGGGGTCCAGGGCGGCCAGGCCCTCCGCCGGGCTCGATGCCTCGGCGAAGTGGCGGCGCGGGATCCGGCCCGCCCGGTGGGCCAGCCGGCCCGCCTCGACCGCGTACCGCATCGCCCCCGCCATCAGCTCCGGCTCCTGGGCCCGGGTGACTGCCGAGGCGAGCATCACCGCGGCGCACCCCAGCTCCATGGCCAGCGCGGCGTCCGACGCCGTGCCCGCGCCCGCGTCCAGGATCACCGGCACGGTGGCGCGCTCGGTGATCAGCTGGAAGTTGTGCGGATTGCGGATGCCGAGCCCGGAGCCGATCGGGGAGCCGAGCGGCATGATCGCGGCGCAGCCGACGTCCTCCAGCTTCCGGGCCAGGATCGGATCGTCGTTGGTGTACGGCAGAACCGTGAACCCGTCGTCCACCAGGGTCTCGGCGGCGTCCAGCAGCTCGATCGGATCCGGGAGCAGGGTGCGCTCGTCGGCGACCACCTCCAGCTTGACCCAGTCCGTGCCCAGGGCCTCCCGGGCGAGTCGGGCGGTGAGCACGGCCTCACCGGCGGTGAAACACCCGGCGGTGTTGGGCAGCGGGCGGATGCCGTGCCGGTTGAGCACGGAGAGCACCGACCCCTGCACCGTGGGGTCGAGCCTCCGCATCGCGACGGTCGTCAGCTCGGTGCCGGAGGCCAGCAGCGAACGCTCCAGCACCTCCAGACTGGGCGCGCCGCCCGTGCCCATGATCAGCCGGGAGCCGAAGTCGGTCCCGGCGATGGTCAGCGGATCGGGCGCGGTGAGCGACGCGCGGTCGGCGGCGCCGTGGGCCGTCGTGGCGTCGGGGCCGGTGGTGGCGTCGGTGGCGGCCGTGGTGGCGGCCGTGGTGGCGGCCGTGGTGGTCGTGGTGGTGGGAGCCATGGGTGGGATCAGCCTCCTTGGACCGCGGTGAGGACCTCGACGCGATCACCGTCGCCGAGCGAGGTCGCGGACCACTGGGTGCGCGGAACAACCGTCTCGTTGACGGCGGCGGCGACACCCGAGGGCGCCTGGGTGAGGGTCGCGACGAGCCGGTCGAGCGTGGTGCCCTCGGGCACCTCGCGGGGCTCGCCATTGACGGAGACGGTCATGTGTGCTGCTCCTGTGCTGGGGAGTGCGCGGCGCCGGGAGCGCCGGGAGAAGGCGCCGCCGAGGGGGCCGCCGAGGGGGCCGCGAAGCGCTGGGGGGTGAACGGCCGGGCCTCCGGGGGGAGTTCACCGCTGGTGAGCGCCTCGGCCATGACGTCGCCGGTGATCGGGGTGAGGAGCACGCCGTTGCGGAAGTGGCCGGTGGCCAGCAGCAGCCCCGGCAGTGCGGTCGGTCCGAGCATCGGGGCGTTGTCGGGGGAGCCGGGGCGCAGCCCGGCGCTCGTCTCCACCAGGGGCAGTTCGGTGATGCCGGGCACCACCTCATGGGCGTCCCGCAGCAGTTCGTACACCCCGCCCGCGGTGACCGTGGTGTCCCAGCCCAGCTCCTCGCTGGTCGCGCCGATGACCAGCTCGCTGTTCTCGCGCGGCACCAGATAGACCGGCCCGCCGCGCACCACGGCCCGTACGGTCCGGGAGAGGAACGGCGCGTACCGCTCGGGCACCGACAGCCGCACCACCTGCCCCTTGACGGGCCGTACGGGCGGCAGGACGTCTTCGGGGACGCCCGCGAGCCGTCCGCTGAGGCTTCCGGCGGCCAGTACGGTCCGCTCGGCGGCCAGGCGCGTACCCCCGGTCAGCTCGACCCCGGCGGCGCGGTCGCCGTCCAGCAGCAGCCGCTCCGCGCGGTCGCGGTGGAAGGCGACCCCGGCCCGCTCGCAGGCGATGAGCAGCGCCGCCGTCAGCCGCCGCGGATCCACCTGGTGGTCACCGGCGACGCGCAGCCCGCCGTGTACGCCCGGCGAGAGCATCGGTTCCAGACGGCGGCACTCACGCCCCGTCAGCCACTCGGACTCCAGCCCGAGCCCCTGCTGGAAGGTGTGGAGTTCGCGCAGATGGGCGCGGTCGTCGGCGTCGAACGCGACGGCGAGCGTGCCGCACACGCGATGGCCCACGTCCTGGCCGCCGGCCTCCTCCAGCTCCGCCACGAAGTCCGGATAGCGGCGCGCGGAGGCCATGTTGAGGCCGAGCAGGGTCTGCTCGCCGTAGTGCAACTCGGTGACGGCCGCCAGCATCCCGGCCGCGACCCAGGCGGCTCCGCCGCCGGGCGCCGGGTCGACGAGCGCGGTACGCAGCCCGCGCTGGGCCGCCCGCCAGGCCGTGACCAGCCCGATGACGCCGCCCCCGATGACGAGGGCGTCGTAGCGCCCGCCGGGTGGCGGCCCGTCTGAAGTGTGAGGTCCGTCCTCATGACCTGGTGCGTGCGTGGACACGCTGCCCCTCCCTTCGCCGGCATGACCCGGATCAGGTTCGTACGGTCGGAGGCCGTTCCAGCCTCCCTCTCAGCCCGGTCCGCCCGGGCTCCCGCGAGTGCTCTGCCCCGCCACCCTAGTACGTGCCCCGAATCACCCGAAAGACCGGCCGTACACCGGGAAGCCCAGCCCCGGGGCGCGTTGCGCCTCGGTCCCCCGGCGCGTTGCGCATCGGCGGCCCTCTGGCGCGTTGCGCCTTGGCCTTCCGGTGCGTTGTGTCCCGGTCCCCCGGTGCGTTGCGCCTCTGTGGCCCTCCGGTGCGTTGCCTCCCGGCCCTGGCGCGTCCCGCCACAGCCCTCCGGCGTTTCCGGCCCCAGCCCCTCCGGCACGTACTACCCCAGCCCCACGACGTCTCCGACGCCAGCTCCTCCCTCGCGTGCCACCCCAGCCCCTCCAGGGGGCACCTCCCAGCGGTAGCTGGGGGAGTTTGAGGAGCGGGGTCCGGGGCGGAGCCCCGGCGGGGTGCGAGGGGGCGGAGCCCCATCGTTTCGGGAAGGGGCGGGGTGGGGGCTCACCGCCGGAGGCGCCCACAACCCGGCCCGCGCCCGCCGCCCCCGCCCGGCCCCCGCCCGCCCCCTCCCACCCCCGTCCGGCCCCCGCTCTGTGTCCGACCTCTCGTAAGCCGCTCTCCAGTCCGCCCCACCAGCCGCAATACAGTGATCGTGTGAGCGATGAGACGACGACGAAGCCGTCCTCGAACGGCGCCGGACAGCGCGTGGTGATCGTCGGAGCGGGCATGGCGGGGGTGCAAACCGCCGTCGCGCTGCGCGAACAGGGCTGGACCGGGGAAATCGTCCTGCTGGGCGCGGAGCCCCACCAGCCCTACGACCGGCCCCCGCTGTCCAAGGCCGTACTGCTCGGAAAGGCCGAGGGCTCGACGCTCGACGTGGACTTCGCCGGGCTGGGCATCGGCCTGCGCCTCGGCGTCCAGGTCACCAGCCTGCGCCCGGACAAGCGGCTCGTCGAGACCGCGACCGGCCAGCTCCCGTACGACGTCCTGGTGATCGCCACCGGCGCCGAGCCGATCCCGTTGCCGGGCGGCGAAGGGGAGCCCGGCGTCCATCTGCTGCGCACGCTGGACGACGCCGAGCGGCTGCGCCCGGTGCTCGCCCGGCAGCGCGAGGTCGCGGTCGTGGGGGCGGGCTGGATCGGCGCGGAGTTCGCCACCGCGGCACGCGAGGCGGGCTGCGCCGTGACCGTCGTCGAGGCCGCGGACCGGCCGCTGGCGGGCGCGCTCCCGGCCGAGGTCGCGGCCCCCATGGCGGCCTGGTACGAGGACTACGGCGCCCGGCTGGTCACGGGCGCCCGAGTGGCCTCCGTCGACGAGAGCGGGCTGCTGCTCGGCGACGGCACCCGGCTGCGCGCGGGCGCGGTGGTCGTCGGAATCGGGGCCCGGCCCGCCACGGACTGGCTCGCCGGCTCGGGCGTGGAGCTGGCCGAGGACCGGTCCGTCGCCGCCGACGACCGGCTGCGCGCCTCCGCGCCGGACGTCTACGCGGTCGGCGACTGCGCCTCCTTCCCGTCCGCCCGTTACGGAACGCGACTGCTGGTGCACCACTGGGACAACGCGCTCCAGGGGCCGCGCACCGTCGCCGCCAATGTGGTGGGGAGCCGGACGGCCGCCCAGTTCCCCGGGGTGGTCTACGACCCGGTGCCGTACTTCTGGTCCGAGCAGTTCGGCCGCTTCGTGCAGTACGCAGGGCACCACTCGGAGGCCGACGAACTGGTCTGGCGCGGCGATCCGGCCGGTGCCGCCTGGTCGGTGTGCTGGCTGCGCGAGGGCGCACTGGTCGCCCTGCTGGCCGTCGGCCGTCCGCGCGATCTGGCCCAGGGGCGCAAGCTGATCGAGCGCGGCGCCCGGCTGGACCGGACGCGGGCCGAGGACCCCTCGGTGCCGCTGAAGTCGGCGGTCCTCTGACCGGCGGGCCGACCGCCGGTCGGGCGTCGGCCGACGTGCCCGGAGGCGGGGCGGGCGGCCCGCGCGGCGGGCGCCCGGCTACCCACTGTCAGTCCCAGATGGCAGGCTTGTCCCGTGACCGAGATTGACGCAAAGATCGATGCTCTCGTCCCCGCCTGGCTCACCCTCCCCGATGTCGCCGAACGACTGGGGGTCGAGGTGACGCGCGTCCGGCAGTTGGTCAAGGAGGGCCAGCTGATCGCCGTGCGCCGTGGCGAGAACAGGGTCCTTCAGGTGCCCGAGGAGTTCGTCGGTGATGGAAAGGTCGTCAAGGGCCTCGTGGGGACCTTGACGCTTCTGAAGGACGACGGCTTCAGTGACGAAGAGATGCTGGAGTGGCTCTTCACCCCCGACCCGAGCCTGCCCGGCACCCCGGCACGGGCGCTGAGCGAGAATCGCGGCACGGAAGTGAAGCGGCGCGCTCAGGCCCTCGCCGTCTGACGCCCTCGCCCGCCGATCGCATCTGGCGTACGGGCCTGGTTCCGCTCATGGCCCGTACGCCGCCCGACCCTCCGGGGGGTACCCATGTCCACCACCGTGACCACCGCTACCGCCAACGCCACCGCCACCGCCACCGCTCGCGAGCGGCTGGCCGACGCCCGTCTCTATCTGTGCACCGACGCCCGGAAGCGCCAGGGTGATCTGCCGGAGTTCCTGGACGCCGTGCTGGGGGCGGGGGTGGACATCGTCCAGCTGCGGGAGAAGGAGATGGAGGCGGCCGAGGAACTGGAGCACCTCCAGGTCTTCGCGGACGCCTGCCGCCGGCACGGCAAGCTGCTGGCCGTCAACGACCGGGCCGATGTCGCGCATGCCATCGGCCCGGATGTGCTCCATCTGGGCCAGGGCGATCTGCCGGTGCCCGCGGCGCGCGGGATCCTCGGCGAGGACGTGCTGATCGGGCGCTCCACGCATGCGGAGGCGGAGGTGGACGCGGCGGCCGTCCAGCCCGGTGTGGACTATTTCTGCACCGGCCCCTGCTGGCCCACCCCCACCAAGCCGGGCCGCCCCGCCCCGGGGCTGTCCCTGGTGCGCTACGCCGCCGCACTGGGCACGGAGCGGCCGTGGTTCGCCATCGGCGGAATCGACGTCTCCAACCTGGACCAGGTCCTGGCGGCGGGCGCCCGCCGCATCGTCGTGGTCCGGGCCATCACGGCCGCCGACGACCCGGCGGCGGCGACGGCGGAGCTGGCGAAGCGGGTCCGCGCGGCAGCCTGACCGGGGTGCGGCCCGACCGGGGTGACCGGAGTGCGGCCCGACCAGGGCGACCCGGGTCCGGCCCGACTGGGGCAACCGGGATCCCGCCCGACCGGGGCGACCCGGAGTGGGGCCCGACCGGGACGACCCGGGGTGGGGCCCGACGCCGGGCTCGGGCAGGCCGGGCCCGCCGCCAGACCGGGACGACCCGAGGTGGAGCCCGCCCCACCACCCGGCCCGGCTTTTCACCTGGGTTTCACCCACCTTTCATCCGGCCCCGCCCGCCCGCCGGTCGAAGGTGTACGGAACTGTCCGCACTGCGGACAGGAAGCTGGCAAAACCCCCATATCTCCGAGGCCGGGTGGGCGTAACCGGGCCGGGTGGATAGCCTTCACATATGGCCCTAGGCACCGCTTCCACCAGGACCGATCGCGCCCTGACCGTGCGCGATCTGCTCGCGTCGGGCGAGCAGTCGTATTCCTTCGAATTCTTCGCCCCCAAAACGGCGAAGGGCGAGCAGACGCTGTGGAACTCCATCCGCAGGCTGGAAGCCGTCTCGCCCACCTTCGTCTCCGTGACCTACGGAGCAGGCGGTTCCTCCCGCGAGGGCACCGTGCGTGCCACCGAGCGCATCGCGACGGACACCACGCTCACCCCCGTCGCCCATCTGACCGCCGTCAACCACTCCCGGGCCGAGCTGCGCAACATCATCGGGCAGTACGCCGGCGCCGGGATCCGGAACATGCTGGCCCTGCGCGGCGACCCGCCGGGCGACCCCATGGGGGAGTGGGTCCAGCACCCCGACGGTCTCACCTACGCCGCCGATCTGGTCCGGCTGATCAAGGAGTCCGGCGACTTCTGTGTCGGCGTGGCCGCGTTCCCCGAGATGCACCCCCGCTCGACGGACTGGGACACCGATATCCGTCACTTCATCGACAAGTGCCGCGCGGGCGCCGACTTCGCCATCACGCAGATGTTCTTCTATCCCGAGGACTATCTGCGACTGCGCGACCGGGTCGCCGCAGCGGGCTGTACGACACCGATCATCCCTGAGATCATGCCGGTCACGAACGTCAAGCAGATCGAGCGGTTCGCGCAGCTCAGCAACGCCGCGTTCCCGCCCGAGTTGGCTGAGCGGATCCTGGCGGTGCAGGACGACCCGGCGGCTGTACGCTCGATCGGAATCGACTACGCCACGGACCTGTGCGCGCGGTTGATGGCCGAGGAGATCCCCGGGCTGCACTTCATTACCCTGAACCACTCCACGGCGACGCTGGAAATCTACGAGAATCTGGGACTGCATCAGCGGTCCTGATGACGGCAGCCGACGGGCGGCCGCATTGAGAGGGGCGGGCATGGGCTGGACGGTCCTCTACATCGCTTTCGGCGTCGTCGCGCTGTGGCTGCTGGGAGAGGTCCTCCTGCAGTACAAGGCGCGGCTCCGCTGGCGGCTGCTGGCCTTCGTCGGCTTCCTGGGCGTGGTTCTCGGCGTGCTGATCCCGTCGGTTCCGGTGATCGGGGTGGGCGCGATCGCCTTCGCCGTCGGCCAGACGTATGTGACGCTCTCCTTCCGGCGCGGTTTCGCCGCGGGCTGGGCGCTGCGCGGCGGGCTGCCGGGGCTGCTGGGGCGCGAGGGGAAGAGCATCCGGCCCGACGGAGCGGATAAGGAGCCGATCCTCGAGGTCTCCGACCTGGAGGCGGTCCCGGCGGCGCAGCCGGAGCCGCCCACCTACCAGCCGCAGCCGCCCACCTACCAGCCGCAGCCGATGCCCGACGACACCGGCGAGTACGGCGTCTACGACGAGCCGTCGCCCTTCACCCCGGCCTCGGGCGCGTACAGCGACGCGGCGGCGGACGGCTACAGCGCGTACGAGACGTACGGCGGCTACGGCGCGCAGCAGGACCACAGCCAGGGGCAGGGCCACGGCTACGGCCAGGACGTCTACGCGGACCAGATGGGCCAGGCCGCCGGGCAGTACGGCTATGGGAACGAGGCGTACGCGGCCTACGGCCAGGACCCGTACGGCGCCCAGCCCCAGCCCCAGGCACAGGCCCAGCCCTATGACCAGCAGACTTACGATCAGCAGGCGTACGGCCAGCAGCAGTACGCCGACCAGTACGCGGCCTACGGCCAGCAGGATCCGTACGGCGGGGCCTACGGCGGCGGCGACCACTGGGCGGCCGAGGCCGGCTACCCCTCGGCGGATCCGGCGTACGACGTGATGCAGTCCGGCGGGCCCTGGGTGCCGCAGCAGCGCGAGGGCGACGCCGCGCCCCCGGCGGACCAGCAGGAGTACCCGTACCAGGGCCAGCACCAGGGCCAGAACCAGGGTCAGAACCAGGGCTACCCCCAGGGCTTCGACGAGCAGTACCGCTACTGAGCCCCGCCGCCAGGTGGGTGCCGCTCCCGGGAGCGGCACCCACCCGCGCGCTTCCGGGGCCCGCTGGTCTCCCGCGCGCTTCCGGGGCCCGCCGGTTTCCCGGGGCCCGCGCCGGGACGCACCGCTCGGGCCCGCGCTACTGGGAGCCGCGCCAGTCCCCGCCCTCGACGATCAGCCCGGCCACCAGCGCGCCCGACATCCCGGCGTGGGCGAGCCCGCCGCCCGGATGGGCCCAGCCGCCCGCCAGGTACAGACCCGGTATCCGGGTGACATTGGCGGGCCGCAGGAACGCGCCGTCCGCCCCGGCGAGCGCCGGGCCCGGAACGCCACCGCCCCGGGCGCCCGTCTCCGCCGCGGTGTCGGCGGGCGTGCGGACCTCATGCCACAGCAGCCGGCCCCGAAGATCCGGTATCGCGGCCTCGGCTGCCGTGATCAGCCGCTGGGCGTACCGCTCCGCGTCCGTGCCGTCCGTCCAGTCCACCGGGCCGTGCGGGGCGACGACGGCGGTAAGGGTGACGGCCTCGTGCTCCGCGTCCGGGCGCACCTCGGGGTCGTCCGGGCGCAGCACGGTCACCGTGGGGCGGGGGCAGGGCTCGCGGAGCCCCTGGCCGTCGCCGAAGACGGCGGCCAACTCCGCGTCGCGGTCCGGGGCGTGGACCACGGTGCGGTGCGCGGTGTCCTCGGGGCGGGCGCCGCGCAGCGCCAGAAAGACGGTCAGCCGCCCCGGTGTGCCGCCGCCCGCGCCGGGCTCCGGCCGCACGTCCCCCTCCCGCCAGGGCCGCTGCCCGCCGAGCAGCGGGGGCAGCAGCGCGGGGTCGATGCCCGAGACCACCGCGTCGGCCTCCGCGACCGTGCCGTCGGCCAGCTCCACACCCGCCGCACGGCCGTCCTTCTCGACGATGCCGGTGACCTCGGCCTCGAAATGGAACTCCACCTTCCGCTGACGGCAGCGCTCACGGAGGGCATCGGCGAGTGCCCGCATCCCTCCGCGCACATACCAGGTGCCGAACGTCTGCTCGACATAGGGCAGCACGGTGGCCGCGGCGGGGGCGGCACGCGGGTCCATGCCGTGCGCCAGCGCATGGCTCTCCAGGAGGGCCACGGCGCGCGGATCCCCCAGCTCACGGCGGGCCACCTCGGCGAGCGTGGGCGGCCCGGCGGCGCCGCCCCGGCGGAACAGGCCGCCGAGCCTGCCACGCCGCACGGGGGCGGCCGGATAGGGGTCGCGGCCCAGGACGTGCCAGTCGGCGCGCAGCGGCTCCTCCAGCAGCGGTCTGCGGGTGGCGTCCCACACCTCGCGCGCCCGGTTGACCAGATCGCTCCAGCGCTCGCCCGCGCCCGCGCCGAAGGCGCCGTCCAGCGCCTGGAGCACCCCGGCCCGCGAGGCGTTGGGCAGCCGGACGTCCGTGCCTTCGGTGAAGAGGTGCCGGCTCGCCGGGTCGACCTGGACGAGCTCGACGCTCTGCTCCAGGGTCTGCTTGCCGGTCTTCACGAACAGATCCCGGTGGACTGCGGGCAGATGCAGCAGCCCCGGGCCCGTGTCGAAGCGGAAGCCGTCCCGCTCGAAGCGGCCGACCCCGCCGCCATGGGTGCGCCCGCGCTCGTACACCACCACCCGGTGGCCCGCCACGGCCAGCCGGGCGGCCGCCGCCATGGCGCCCATCCCGGAGCCGATCACCACAATCCGTGCCATGACCGTGACTTTATCCGCCCCCACCGACAGCCGGGTCACCGTGCCTGGGGACGAACGCGCAGAGCTGAGTACGCGTACTCAGCCGGGGAGATGAGTAGCCGCGCGGATGGGCCGCCACCTGCGCGGACGAGAGAGTGGAGCACACGGAAGGGCGCGCGTCGCACCGCCGACACGGGGCGGCGGAACGGCGCGGGCCCGGACGAAAGGTGGGAGTCACCGGGAGTCTCCGGACCAGGAGCCTCCAACGGGGGATGTACGGGGGAGCTACGGGGGGAGGCGCTGTTCCGGTCAGGTCGACGAAAGTCGATCTGCCGGAACAGCGCCTTCTGCTTTCACCCCGAGGCGACGGTCCCGCCGACGCGGCCCTGCAGCAGCCGTGACAGCGCCGCGTGCACATCCTCCAGCGACCGCTCCGGCTGATAGGACTGCCAGTCCAACGCGGCCACCAACACCATTCCGAACAGCGCGGACGCCGTCAGCGGGATGTCGATGTCCTCGCTGAACTCGTGCGTGGCCACCCCGGCCCGCAACTCGGCCTCGATCACCGCTATGGCCCGCTGACGGACCATCATCAAGGTGGACTGCCAGGCGCGGTTGGTGCGCCACAGCTCGGCCACGTACAGCTGGGTCAGCGACGGATAGCGGGAGATGAAGTCCAGTCCGGCCCGGACCATGGCGTCCAGCGCGTCCACATGGCTGCCACCGCGCTCGGCGTTCTCGTCGGCGGCGGTCTGGAGCGAGGCGGTCAGCAGCTCGATGCCGTGCCGCAGCAGCTCCTCGAAGAGCACGGTCTTGCTGGCGAAGTTGTAGTAGACCGTGCCCTTGGCCACCCCGGCCCGCTCGGCGATCTCGTCCACCGTGGTGGAGGAGAAGCCCTGTTCGGCGATGAGGGTGACCGCTGCCTCGAAGAGTTTCTGCCGGGTGGCCTGGCGGCGCGTGCTGCTGCTGTCCATGGCGCCGATTCTGCCCGTTGTCGATGTTGTCCCGCTCACAGGCTCAGCTCCGGGTGCAGCCGGTCCACCGTCCACACCTGCCGGCGCCGCGCCGACCACACGGTGAGCGCCAGGGCGGCCGCGGTGAATCCGAGGAGCACTCCGCAGGCCAGCCACACCGGGCCGAGCCCGCCGCCGGTGATGAGCCGGCGCAGCCCGTCCACCACGTAGGTCATCGGCAGGAAGGGATGGATGGCGTTGAAGAAGCGCGGACTGGTCTGCACCGGATAGGTGCCGCCCGCCGAGGTCAGCTGGAGCATCAGCAGGGCCAGTACCAGGATCCGGCCGGCCGGTCCGAAGCGGGCGTTCAGCCACTGCACGATCGCCGCGAAACAGGCCGTCACCAGCATCAGGAAGCCGAGCGTGCCCGCGGCCCGCACCATTTCGAGGCCGATGGCCCAGTGCAACACCGCCATCAGGGCCAGCGTCTGGAGCACCCCGATCGCGGCGACCGGCAGCCAGCCCGCGAACGCGATCCGCCAGGACGAGGCGCCCGCCGCCAGCGCACGCCCGTTGAGCGGCTGGATCAGCATGTAGGCCACCATCGCGCCGACCCACAGGGAGAGCGGGATGAAGTACGGGGCGAAACCCGTGCCGTAGTTGGGCGCCTTGTGCAGCGCCTGGTTCACCAGCCGCACCGGATCCGACATCACCTCCGTACGGGCGTCACGGTCCTGCTCGCCGTAGTCGGGGATCTTGGCCGCGCCGTCGTGCAGACCGCCGGAGAGCTTCCCGGAGCCGTCCACGAGCCGGTACATCCCGCCGCCCAGGGTGTCCGCGCCGCCGCGCGCCTTACCGACGCCACTGTCGAGGTCGGACGCGCCGGTCTTGGCGGTGCTCAGCCCGGTGTGCAGGGTTCCGGCGCCCTTGGCGACCTTCCGCGCCCCGGAGTTGAGGGTGTTGATCTTCCGTACGGCGGAGTCGAGGTCGGTGTCCAGGTGCGGGGCGTTGTGCGCGAGCCAGAGCGCCTGGTCGTGCAGATCGTCCAGATGGCCGCCGAGGGTGTCGAGTTGACCGGTGTGGTCCTGGACCAGCTTGTTGACGTCCTCGGCCACATCGGCGGCGGTGCCGGCCGCCGCCACCGACTTCTTCAGCGCGGGGCAGTCCGGGTCGGTGGGCACCGCACCCTCGCAGCGGGCCCGGTAGTCGGCGGCGAGGTCGTCGGACGCCTTACGGGCCTTGGTGGCCGCCGTGGAGGTCGTCTCGGGCAGGGTGTCGAGGTTGTCGGACGCCTTCTGGGAGGCGTCGGCGACCAGTTGGGAGATGTCCCCGATCTCCTTGCCGTGCTCCTTGAGGAACGGGCGGACCTTGGCCGCCACGTCGTTGACCTTGTCGGACAGGGACTGGGTGCCGTCGGCGACCCCGCCCGCGCCGGTCTCGAGCGTCCCGGAGCCCTTGTAGAGCGTGCCGAGCCCGGACTTCAGATCGCGGCTGCCCTCCTTGGCCTTGGCCAGGCCCTCGGCGAGGTCGTCCGCGCCCTTCTTGGCCTTGCCGATGCCCTTACCGAGCTTGTCGGCGCTCTTGGCGGCCTTCTCCGTCTCGCCGTGGATGTCGGCGAAGGAGATGAAGATGTTGTCGTAGAAGCCGCGGGACGCCTTGGTGGAGGCCGCGGCGCGCACCTCGGAGAAGACCGAGCGGGAGATCTGGCCGACGATGTAGTTGTTGGCGTCGTTGGTGCGCACCTTGAGGGCGCCGGTCTCCGGGGACTTCCCCGAGCTGGAGCCGATCTGCCGGCTGAAGTCCGCGGGGACGGTCAGCGAGAGGTAGTACGTGCCGTTCGCGACGCCCTTACGGGCCTCGGCGGCGCTCGTGGGGTGCCAGTCGAAGGTGTCGCTGTCGAGCAGCTTGTGGGTGATGTCGTCGCCAGCGGTGAGGTGCTCGCCCTTCACGGTGGCGCCGGTGTCCGAGTTGACGAGGGCGACCGGGATCTTGTTCAGCTTGCCGTACGGATCCCAGAACGACCACAGGTACAGCGCGCCGTAGAGCAGCGGCAGCAGGAGCAGGGCGGCGAGCGCCGCGCGCGGCAGCTTGCCCCTCCCGAACCGCTTCAGCTCAAGCGCGGCGAGTTTCGGCGAGCGCATCCGCCGACCCCTCCTCGTTCTCGTCGTGTTCGTGTCCTTCGGCGGCGGGCGCGTCGGCCTTCCGGGTCCGGCGGGCCTTCTCGTCGCTCCCGGCGTTCTGGCCGTTCTCGCCGTTCTCGTCGCCCTCGGCGGCGCCGGTGCGCGCGGTGCGGACCACGACCGCCCCGGGCGGGGCCTGGCTGCACACGGCGAGGACCGTGGTGCCGTCCTCCGCGATCTCCCGCAGCAGCGCCCAGGCCCGCTCGCGGTCGGCGTCCGAGAGCTTCAGATCGGCGTCGTCGACGGCCAGCAGCCGCGGCCGGGCGATGAGCGCGAGCGCGATCGACAGCCGCAGCGCCTCCAGCCGCTCCAGGTCCCGTACGGCCGTACGCGGCCCCTTGGGCAGCGTGCCGAGGTCCAGCCCGGCGGCCGTGAGGGCGGTGTCGATCGCGGCCCGGGACGCGGCGGCACGCTCCCGGCGCGGGCGCAGCAGCCCGCGCGGGGAGTCGGCGAACCGGCGCCGCAGCAGGGCCCGCTCGCGCAGATGCTCGGCGATCGTGAGCACCGGGTCGAGCTCGGAGACGCCCGGCACATGCGCGAGCGCGCTGATCCGGCGTATGCGCGCCATCTGTTGGGGCACTCGGAGGCCACCGACACCGCCGTGTCCCTCGGTGGGGCGCATCCGGCCGGTGAGCGTGAGCAGCAGGGAGGTGCGGCCCGAGCCGGACGGGCCCTCGACGGCGATCAGCGCACCCGGATCGGCGGCGATGTCGGCACCGCGGAACGCCCAGCCGTGCGACCCCCTGACGCCGAGCCCCTCGGCCGTCACCGCCGCTCCGGTCCCCGCTTCTGGGGTGCCCCCCACACAGATCACTTCCTTGATTTTTGAACTGACTGGTCAGTGCAAAACCAGTATGGGGCATGGCCGAGCCGGGTGCGGCGCCGGGGGTGTTCGCGCTGGTCAGGGCCGATTGTCAGTGGTGTGCCCCACGATGGCCCTATACGGCGGTCGCTTTACCACACGAGCGGCCGCCACGCGACGACAGGAGGTTCGTCATGGCCAGTACCGCCGCAGCGCGCCGGCACCGTGCCGCCGCCCCTGCCCCCTCGTTGACCGGTCCCGCGAGCGATGTCCACCCCGTGCTGCGCCGCGCGTCCGCCCCGCCCGCCGCCGCGGCCCTGCTCACCCAGGCCCATGAGGGCCTGGAGGAGGCCGACGCGCTCGAGACCCCCAACGAGCGCTTTGCGACCGCACATCTGGCCGCACTGCGCACGGCCGCCGCCGTGCTCGCCGTGCACGGCCGCCCCGAGCCCACCGCGCGCCGCCGCGCCCGGATCCGCAGCGCCTGGGAGGTGCTGCCCGAGGTCGCTCCCGAACTGGCCGAGTGGAGCGCCCTGTTCGCCTCCGGCGCGGAGCGCCGGGCCCGCGCCGAGGCGGGGATACCGGGCGCCGCGAGCGCGCGGGACGCGGACGATCTGCTGCGCGCCACAGCGATGTTCCTGCGCCTGGTGGAGCGCATGCTGATGCTGCAGCCGGCCCTGCCCCACCAGCGACCGGACGACGAGCCGGGCCCGCCGGGGGCCTGAGAGGCGGCCCGGTATCGCGTCGCTCCGGTCCGCCGGCCGCCTCGGCGCGGCCCGCCCCATGGAGGCAATAGGCTGGGAGCGCCGACGTTCAGCAAGCCGTCGTCACCGCCTCCGGGCGGTGGCGGCACCGCGCCGAGGAGCCACCCGCCGTGTCAGACCCGCAGCGCCCCCGTGCGTCCCTCCGTACCGCCGTGGTCTGGGAGGTCCTGAAAGACGCCCTGGAACGGCGGGCCAAGGCCACGGGCCGGGAGCCCGCCGGGGGCGAGGCCGTGCACGGCGCGCTGGACGTCCTGGACACCGGCGGCGGCAGCGGCAATTTCGCCGTCCCCGTGGCCCGCCTGGGCCACCGCGTCACCGTGGTCGACCCGAGTCCGAACGCGCTGTTCGCGCTGGAGCGGCGGGCCGCCGAGGCCGATGTCGCCGACCGGGTGCGCGGGGTCCAGGGCGATGCCCACGGGCTGTTCGACGTGGTCGAGCGCGGCGGTTACGACGTGGTGCTCTGCCACGGCGTCCTGGAGTACGTGGACGACCCCGCCGAGGGCCTGCGGAACGCGGCGGCGGCCCTCCGCCCCGCCGGGACCCTCAGCGTGCTCGCCGCGGGCCTGGGCGGCGCCGTACTGGCCCGCGCCCTGGCCGGTCACTTCACCGAGGCCCGGCAAGCGCTTACCGACCCCGAGGGCCGCTGGGGCTCCGGGGACCCGATGCCGCGCCGTTTCACCGAGGACCAGCTGTCCGGGCTGGTGCGCGCGGCCGGTCTGGAGATCGCCGCGGTGCACGGGGTGCGGGTCTTCGCCGATCTTGTCCCCGGGGTGCTCGTGGACACCGAGCCCGGGGCGCTGGATGCCCTGTTGCAGCTGGAGGAGGCCGCCGCCGAGCTGCCCGCCTTCCGCTCCGTCGCCACTCAGCTGCACGTTCTCGCCGAGCGGGACTAGAGCGCTCCTTCCGCCCCATCCGACGACGGGCGGCGCAGGTGGAGTCGGCCACAGGAGGCCCGCTCGGCCGCCCGGCGCCGTATGATCGGGGTACACCGTCCGGCATGGCCAATCGGCGGGAGGGGAATGGACGTCTCAGCGTCAACTTTCGCCACGCCCCAAGGGGTGGGCGAATTGGCGTTGAGGGGCGGGTTTCACGGGGGCGATTCCCTGCCTATCCTGAAAGGGTCGCACCCGGTCGCCCCCCGCGACCGACGAGTAGGAGGACTCCGTGCCGCTCTCGGAGCACGAGCAGCGCATGCTCGAGCAAATGGAGCGAGCGCTGTACGCCGAAGATCCCAAGTTCGCGACAGCGCTTGAGGGAAGCGGCCTGCGAACGTACACCCGGCGACGGGTCTACCAGGCGGTCGCGGGTTTTCTGGTGGGCATCGCACTCCTCATGGTCGGGGTGATCGTTCCCCAGATCTGGATCAGCGTGGTGGGCTTCCTGATCATGCTGGGATGCGCGGTGCTCGCGGTGACCGGTTGGCGCAAGGCTCCCAAACCCGGTGAGGCACAGCGTGGCGGCGGGGCGGCTCCCCGCCGTCAGGGCCGTCAGCGCCGCTCGATGATGACACGCATCGAGGAGCGGTGGCAGCGGCGCCGCGATGAGCAGGGTCACTGAGAATTCACGGATGAGCGGTTGAGGGGCGGTCGCCGACTGGCGACCGCCCCTCAACCGTGCGGTGCGTTTCCGGTGCCTTTTCCGCGGTGCGTTTCCCCGCCGTAGCCCCTTCGGCCCCGCCGTAGCCCTTCGGCCCCGCCGTAGCCCCTTCGGCCCCGGTGCGGCTCTTCGGCCGCGTCGTGGCCCTTTCCGCCTTCGGCCGAGCCGCGGCCGGGCCCGCCGTACCCCCTTCCACCCATGGCTGAGCCCCGCGCATGGGGCGGGGCTCAGCCATGGGCGCTCGGGGCCGCCCCGGGATCAGTTCTCCTGCTGGCCGCGCGGGGTGCGGAGCTGGGCGGCCCAGCGGGCCCAGCGGGGCGCCCCCCACCGATCGACCAGCGCGGACCAGCGCTGTCCGGCCGCCCACATCAGCTGGGCCGCGGACCGCGGGGCCAGCAGCGCCCGCAGCCGCTCGCCCCGCCCCGCCTTGGCCCGGAATCCGGCCAGCACCAGCCGGACGTCGTCCGCGACGCCCGCGACCGGGCGCGGACGCGGTGCGTACAGCGTCTGCTCGACCGCCTCGGCCACCCGCTGCGCCGCCCGGGCCGGCTCGTCGTCGAGCCCGGCGGTCCGCACCATGCGGGCCACCGCTCTGCGCGAGGTCAGCGAGTCGTCCGGCAACACACCGAAGTCCCAGGCCGAGTCGGTGAGTTCACGCCATGCGGCGAGCACCCGGTCGGCGGCGTCCTGCTCGGTGCGCCCGCCCGAGCCGTTCAGTCTGCGGGTCCGTATCCGCCGCCGCCACAGCATGGGCAGCAGGGGCACCGCGGCCAGTAGCACCGCCAGCGAACTCCAGCTGGTGACCTTGGTCGCCGACCAGCCCCCGCCCGAGGCGCCGTTGTCCGGCTGCTGGGCCGCGGCGCCGCCACAGGTGCCCAGCTTCTTCATGTCCGGGGGGCAGCTGTCGGACGCGGTCGGCGCGGCCGTCGGCTCCGAGGTCCCGGTGGGCTCGGTCGTCGGCTCGTCGGTCGGGGTGTCCGAGGGCGACTGCTCCATCGTGTAGTCGGGCTGGGTGCCCCGGCTCGGAGTGGGCTCGAAACGGGTCCAGCCCACGCCCTCGAAGTACAGCTCGGGCCAGGCGTGCGCGTCCTTCAGGCCCACCGACACCGAGCCGTCCGCCTGGGCGGTGCCGGGGGTGAACCCGACCGCGACCCGCGCCGGAATGCCCAGCGTCCGGGCCATCGCCGCCATCGAGAAGGAGAAGTGGACGCAGAAGCCCTCCTTCTGCTTCAGGAACCGCACGATGGCGGCCGAGCCGCTGCCGGACTGCACCTGGGTGTCGTAACGGAATCCTCCGTTCACCGCGAACCAGTCCTGGAGCTTGACCGCCTTCTCGTACGCGTTCCCCGCGCCGGCGGTCACCTCCCGCGCCGTACGGGCCACCACGGACGGCAGCGAGTCCGGCACCTCGGTGTACTCGTTCCGCAGCCGGGAGGGCGGTGCCGGGGCGGCCGCCAGCTGGTCGGCCGTCGGCTCCACCAGCAGGCTGGTGACCCGGTAGCGTGCGCCCCGGGTGGTCTGGCCGCGGTCGCCGACCAGCGTGCGGCCCTCCGGCTCATAGCGCCAGCGCCCGTCGATCTCGACCTTGGACGCGGGGTAGGGGAGGGGCAGCCAGTTCTGCGCGTACCAGTCGGCGGCCGAGATCGAGGTGTCGATCGAGGAGACCCGGACCGAGGGGCCGAGCCCGGTAGGCGAGGGAAGCTGACCGGGCACATCGGTGACATGCCGCTCGGACGACTTCCACGAGGTGCCGTCGAACCGGTCCAGCGCCACGATCCGCAGATAGAGGTCCTGGGTGGTCTGCGAGGAGGTGCGGTAGCGCAGCACCTCCTTGTTCTCCGGCTGGTTCAGGCTGTCCTGGAGCGACACCAGCGGATTGACCGCCGAGATCGTGCCGCCGCCGCTGCCCGACCCGCCGTTGCCGCCCTGCCGGTCCAGCAGCCCGCCGTCCAGGGACGGCAGCACCGCGGGCACCGCGAGCGCGATGCCGAGCGCCAGCACGCCGATCCTGCGGCCGGTGCGCACCGGGGCGAGCGCCGGGCTGCCCCCGGCCCCGGCCAGGCCCGAGGGCGGCATACCCGCCGGATGCGGGGCGCCGCCGCTGAACACCCGGCCCCACCGGGACAGCCGCTCCCGGCCCTCGGCCAGGAGCAGCAGCAGATAGCCCGCCGCCGCCAGCAGGAACCACAGCCAGTCGCTCCCGTCGTCGGACAGACCGGCCGCCACCGAGTACAGCGCGAGCAGCGGAAGCCCGGCGGGGGCCGCGCTGCGGTACGTCACCGCGAGCGCGTCGACCACCAGGCCGATCACCAGCACCCCGCCCACCAGCATCAGCCGGATGCCGTCGGTGAGCGGCGCGGGGATCGCGTACTGCCCCACGTCGTCGGCGCCGTCGCGCAGCAGCAGCGCGAACTCGTGGAGCGCCTGCGGGCTGGGCAGCAGCCCGCCCAGCGCCTGGTCGTGCGCGAAGGCCACGGTGAGCAGCAGCAGCGTCACCACGGCCTGCGCGGCCACCGTCAGCGGGCGGGCCAGTGGCACCCGGCGGGCGGCCGCGCCCGCGGCGCTCTGGACCGTCAGCAACAGGACGGCCTGCAACAGCCAGCTCGCCGGATCCACCAGCGGCAGCAGCGCACAGGCCGCCGCCACCGTGGCCAGCGCCGCACATATCGCGAGCCGAACGCTTCCACTCATGTCCAGCTCCCTGTCATGCCGCCGACCACGCGGCCTCCGGCGTCCGCCCGGGTGGCGCCCTGGGAGTCGGCCTGCCGCCACAGCTGGGCCAGCGAGGCGCCGGGGCCGACCGGCAGCGCCGTCCACCCCGCCTCGCGCAGCCGCCGCAGCCGGTCCTCCAGCTCCGGTGTGCTCCCGTACTCCCCCCCGCGCGACCAGGCGGCGCCGTCCAGCACAAAGGCCACCGCGGCCGTGGTGCGGTGCCGCATCCGGGCGGCCGTCGCCGCCTGCTCCTCGTCCAGATCGCCCAGGAAGGCCACCAGCAGGCCCTCACCGCCGCCCCGCAGCACCTCGAAGGCGGGCGAGAGCCCTCCGCCGTCGGAGTGGTCCACCACGGCGAGGGTGTCCAGCATCAGCCCGGCCGTCTCCGCCGAGTCATGGGTGGAACCGGTGAAGCCGCCTCCGCCGTCCGGGCCCGGCACCGAGCTTCCGGTGTCGGTCAGCAGCCGGACCGCATAGCCCCGCTCCAGCAGGTGGACCGCGGCCGAGGCCGCCCCGGAGACCGCCCATTCGAAGGCCGAGTCCGGCCCGGAGCCGTAGTGGGCGGTGCGCCGCGTGTCCAGCAGCACCGTGCAGTGGGCCCGCTGCGGCTGCTCCTCCCGGCGGACCATGAGCTCCCCGTAGCGCGCGGTGGAGCGCCAGTGCACCCGGCGCAGATCGTCGCCTATGCGGTAGCCGCGCGGGATGACATCGTCCTCACCGGCCAGCGCCAGCGAGCGGTGCCGCCCGTCCCCGTACCCCGCGGCCTCGCCGGTCAGGCGCACCGGGGGGAGCGGCTCGACCCGGGGCACCACCGTGAGCGTGTCGTAGGCGCTGAAGGCCCGGGTGAGCTCGCACATCCCGAACGGATCGCTCAGCCGCAGCTGCAGCGGGCCCAGCGGATAGCGGCCGCGCAGATCCGAGCGGACCCGGTAGGACACCTCGCGGCGGCCGCCCGGCTCCACCCGGTCCAGCACGAACCTCGGGCGCGGCCCCAGCACATAGGGCACCCGGTCCTGGAGCATCAGCAGCCCGGTGGGCAGCCGCGAGACATTGTCCATCCGCAGGTGCACCCGGGCCTCGGAGCCCGCCGGCACCCGCGCGGGCGCGAGCCGTCGGCTGCCCGCCACCCGGTACCGGGTGCGGTAGACCACGGCCACGCAGACCAGCGGCAGCGCGGCAAGCAGCAGCCCGACCCGCAGCAGATCCGCCTGGCCCAGGACATAGCTGCACACCGCGGCGGCCACCCCGGCGGCCAGGAAGGAACGGCCGCGGGTGGTCAGCCCGGCGAGGGCGGACCGCAGCCCGCCCGGCTGCTCGCCGGCGCCGGGCCCCTCGGGATCCATGTCCGTCCCCCCTGCGGCCATCACAGCCTCCGTGCGCCCGGCTGCTGCCGGCCGAAGTCGGCCGGGGGCATGGGTGGCATGGGGGGCATCCCGCCCGCGCCGCGCTGGGCGGAGGTGGGCACCGGAGTGCGCTGCACGATGTCCGCGACGACCTGCTCGGAGGTGCGGCGGTTCAGCTGGGCCTGCGCGGTGGGCAACAGCCGGTGGGCCAGCACCGCGACGGTGAGGGCCTGCACATCGTCCGGCAGCGCGAAGTCCCGCCCGGCCAGCGCGGCCGACGCCTTGGCGGCCCGCAGCAGATGCAGCGTGGCGCGGGGCGAGGCGCCCAGCCGCAGATCGGGGTGGTTGCGGGTGGCGGCCACCAGGTCCACCGCGTAACGCCGGACGGCCTCGGCGACGTGCACCGAGCGCACCGCCTCGATCAGCTTGACGACCTCATGGGCGTGCGCGACGGGCTGCAGGTCGTCCAGCGGGGAGACCCCGCCGTGGACGTCCAGCATCTGGAGCTCGGCCTGCGGGCTGGGGTAGCCGATGGAGACGCGGGCCATGAAGCGGTCGCGCTGCGCCTCGGGCAGCGGGTAGGTGCCCTCCATCTCGACCGGGTTCTGCGTGGCCACCACCATGAAGGGGTTGGGCAGCTCATAGCTCTCCCCGTCGATGGTGACCTGGCGCTCCTCCATCGACTCCAGCAGCGCGGACTGGGTCTTGGGCGAGGCGCGGTTGATCTCGTCGCCGATCACGATCTGGGCGAAGATGGCGCCCGGCTTGAACTCGAACTCCTTGCGCTGCTGGTCGAAGATGCTCACGCCGGTGATGTCGGACGGCAGCAGATCCGGGGTGAACTGGATCCGCCGCACGGAGCAGTCGATGGACCGGGCGAGCGCCTTGGCCAGCATCGTCTTGCCCACGCCCGGGACGTCCTCGATCAGCAGATGTCCCTCGGCGAGCAGCACGGTCAGCGAAAGCCGTACGACCTCGGGCTTGCCCTCGATCACACCCTCCACCGACCTGCGGATCCGCTCCGCTGTGGTGGTCAGATCGCTGAGGCTCGCTCGCTCGTCATAGGTCGTCACCCGGCCCTCCTCGGCCCGTTCTCAGGGCCGTTGCCCTCGGAACGGACCGGCCCACCGCAAACGCTGACATCGGTCCCCCGCGTGGTTGCGGGGGACGACGTCACCTATGCATTCTTGCGGTCTCCGCGGCCTCGCGTCACTCGGCTGTGGATAACCCGGGGTTATTTGTCACGCTTGTACGAGTTCGAGTGCTGAATCCCTTCCGTATCTTCAGCACCTCTCACGTCCGCGGCGCGACCTCCCGCAGCAGACCCGTCGTCACATCGAAGACGAAGCCGCGGACGTCGTCGGTGTGCACCAGGAACGGCGAGGTACGCACCCGCTCCATCGACTGGCGGACGTCGGCGTCGAGGTCCTTGAACGCCTCGACCGCCCACGACGGGCGCTGTCCCACCTCCTCCTCCAGTTCGTGCCGGAAGTCCTCGGTGAGGTTCAGCAGACCGCAGCCGGTGTGGTGGATGAGCACGACGCTGCGGGTCCCGAGGGCCCGCTGGCTGATGGTCAGGGACCGGATGATGTCGTCGGTGACCACACCGCCCGCGTTGCGGATGGTGTGGCAGTCGCCCAGCTCCAGGCCGAGTGCCTCGTGCAGGTCCAGGCGGGCGTCCATGCACGCGACGATGGCGACGCGCCGCACCGGCCGCGCGTCCATCCCCGGGTCGGTGAACTTCTCGGCGTAACTGCGGTTGGCCTCCACGAGGCTGTCGGTGACCGTGTCTCCCGTGCGGGCGTCGCGGTCGGTGGACGGGTTCGGCTGCGGCGCTGATATCGACATGATGACGACGCTACCTCTCACCAGGGGATTTTGTCTTCTCTTTAGGTAGGGCAAACGAGGGCAACGGGGTGGGCCGAAGGGGTGATGTGAGGCAATCCACAACCCCTCGCGCCCCGCGATCCGACGCCCAGGAGAGGGGATACCACCCCTGGGGCGGGACGCGCAGGCCGGTTGGTTGACCGAAGGGACGAGTGGACTAAAGTGGCGCGAAGTGGGAGGCGTGACGCTCCCCTCGGATCCCGGAATTTCGCGTGAGCGCGGTGCGTACGTACCCCTCGGCCTCCTCCCGCTCCGGTCGCCTGACGTCACTTCCCCGGCGCCAGTAGGCCACTTCCCCTTCAGAGCGGGTGGGGACCCGGCGGTGCGTATCATCCTCGCCCGATCCTCAGAAGGGCGCACGAGCAGCGCAATGAGCAGCAACGCTCTCCATGTTCCCGTCATGCTCCAGCGCTGCCTGGACATGCTGGCCCCCGCTCTCGCCCAGCCCGGCGCGGTCGTGGTCGACTGCACCCTGGGCCTCGGCGGCCACAGTGAGGCGCTGCTGCGCGACTTCCCCGAGGCCCGGCTCATCGCGCTCGACCGCGACCCGTCCGCACTGCGGCTCGCCGGGGAGCGGCTCGCCCCTTACGGCGATCGGGCGACGCTGGTCCACGCGGTCTACGACGAACTGCCCGAGGTCCTCGACCGGCTCGGCGTCCCGCGCGTCCAGGGGATCCTCTTCGACCTCGGCGTGTCGTCCATGCAACTGGACGAGGCCGGGCGCGGCTTCGCCTACGCCCAGGACGCCCCGCTGGACATGCGGATGGACCAGACCACCGGAGTCAGCGCGGCCGAGGTGCTCAACACCTATCCGCCGGGCGATCTGGTGCGCATCCTGCGGACGTACGGCGAGGAGAAGTTCGCCAAGAAGATCGTGGACGCGGTGGTGCGCGAGCGCGTCAAGGAGCCGTTCACCAACAGCGCCCGGCTCGTCGAGTTGATCCGCGAGGCGCTGCCACAGGCCGCCAAGCGCACCGGCGGCAATCCGGCCAAGCGCACGTTCCAGGCGCTGCGGATCGAGGTCAACGGCGAGCTCGCGGTCCTGGAGCGGGCCATCCCGGCGGCCGTAAGGGCGCTCGCGGTCGGCGGGCGGATCGCCGTGCTGTCGTATCACTCGCTGGAGGACCGCCTGGTCAAGCAGGTGCTCGCGGCCGGTGCCAGCCATACGGCGCCCCCGGGGCTGCCGGTCATCCCCGAGCAGTACCAGCCCCGGCTGAAGCTGCTCACCCGTGGCGCGGAGCTGCCCACCGAGGAGGAGATCGCCGAGAACCGCCGGGCCGCCCCGGCGCGGTTCCGGGGGGCGGAGCGCATCCGGGAAGAGGTCGCTCCATGAGCGCGCGGGGGACGGGTCCGAAAGGACGGTCGGCGCCGGGCGCCACCACGGCCAGGCGCACGCCCTTCGTGCTGCTCGTCGTGGTTCTGCTCGGCTCCGGCCTGATCGCGCTGCTGTTACTGAACTCCTCCCTCAACCAGGGGTCGTTCGAGCTCAGCAGGCTGGAGAAGCAGACCGACGAGCTCACCGACGAACGCCAGGCCCTCCAGCAGGACGTGGACAAGCTCTCCGCGCCAGGCAAGCTGGAACGGCGCGCCCGGGAGCTGGGGATGGTGCCCGGCGGCACCCCCGTCTTCCTCAACCCGGACGGCTCGGTCAGCGGGGTGCCCGCGCCCGCCACGGGGCAGCCGTCGGTGCTCGGCAGCCGCGGCCGGGTGCTGCCGCCCTCGCTCGGCACCACGCCGTCCGAGGCGTCACCCGTCCGGTCCGGGGCGTCGCCCGTCCGGTCCGGGGCGTCGCCCACTCCGTCCGCCCTCGCGCCGCCGAAGCCGTCGGCCGCCACCCCGTCCGGGGCGGGCGCGGGCACGGCGTCCAGCACGGCCTCGGTGGCCCCGTGGGGGCTGCCCACCGGCCACTCCGCCCCCGCTTCCTCCTCCGCCTCCGCGAACTCCACCCCGGCCCCTCAGTAGGTGACACGGTGACGCGACCCCCAGCCTGCGCCCAGCCCACCCCGCCCGCGCGGACGACCGCCCGCGCGCGGCGGACGGCCACCGGCCCGAGGACGGCCGTTGAGCCGAAGGCGGCCGTCGACCCGAGGACGGCCGTCGCGTGAGCGCCCCCCAGGACCCCCGCCGCCGTGGGGTGCCAGGCCCGGCCGGTCCCCGCCGCGACCGTCGCCCGCGCCAGGACCCGCCCCGGCGCCCCGGCGAGCGTCAGCGCCGGGGAGGGCCGTCCGGCCGTTCGGCCCCGCGCCCCCGCCCCGGCGCTCCCCAGCAACTGCGGCTCGGCAGCCCGCGCCCCCGGCTGCGGCTGATCAGCCTCGGCCTCACCCTCGTCATGCTGGTCTTCGTCGTACGGCTGCTCCAGGTGCAGGCCGTCGACGCCAGCGCCTACGCGGCCAAGGCCAACGTGAACCGCTACATCCCGGTGAAGCTGTCCGCCGAGCGCGGCTCCATCACCGATCGCAACGGCGTCGACCTGGCGACCACGGTGGACGCCTACGACATCACCGCCGCCCCCGACCTCCTCGCGCCCAAGACGGCCAAGACCCGTGACGCGCCGCGTCAGGCCGCGGCTCTGCTCGCGCCGATCCTCGGCAAGGACCAGGCGGACCTGGAGCAGAAGCTCACCGACAACCCCAGGTCGCAGTACGTCGTGCTCGCCCGGCAGCAGTCCCCGCAGGTCTGGAACCAGATCAAGGACCTGAAGAGCGCCCTGGACGACGCGGCGGCCAAGGGCAAGGGCACCAATGTCCTGGCCGGGGTCAACCGCGAGGCGCACAGCAAGCGGGTCTATCCGAACGGGAACCTCGCCGCCGGGGTACTGGGATTCGTGGGCGCCGACGGCCGCGGCTCCGCCGGGCTCGAGCAGCAGCTCAACAGGAAGCTCGCGGGCAAGGACGGCAAGCGCGTCTACGCCCAGTCCGGCGGTCACCAGGTGCCCACCGGCGACGTCCGGGAGCAGCCCGCGGTCCCGGGCAGCGACTACGAGCTGACCATCGACCGGGACATCCAGTGGGCCGCCCAGAGCGCCATCGCCGACCAGGTGCGCAAGTCCGGGGCCGACCGCGGCTACGTCATCGTCCAGGACACCCGCACCGGACAGCTCCTGGCCATGGCCAACGCCCCCGGCTTCGACCCCAACGACATCAACACCACGGACGCCGACGCCCTCGGCAACGCCGCGGCCTCCGACGCCTACGAGCCCGGCAGCGTCAGCAAGCTGATGTCCATGGCGGCCGTCCTCCAGGAGGGCGTGGCGCGCTGGGACACCCATGTGGTGGTCCCCAACCGGCTGCCCCGCGCGGACCGCGCCTTCGCCGACGACATCGACCATCCGACCTGGTATCTCACGCTCAACGGCGTGCTCGCCAAGTCCAGCAACATCGGCACGATCCTCGCCACCGAGCAGCTGGCCAGGACCAAACGGCAGAAGAACCAGATCCTCTACTCCTACCTGCGCAAGTTCGGTATCGGCCAGCCCACCGGGCTCGGCTTCCCCGGCGAGACCTCGGGCATCCTGGCCAAGCCGCAGGACTGGAGCGCCTCACAGCAGTACACCATCCCCTTCGGCCAGGGGCTGTCGCTCAACGCCATCCAGGCGGCCTCGGTGTACTCCACCATCGCCAACGGAGGCGAGCGCATCGCGCCCACCCTCGTCCGCGGCGCCAGGGGGCCCGGCGGCGACTTCACCGCCGCGCCCACCCCCAAGAAGACCCGTGTCGTCAGTAAGGAGACCGCGAAGACGCTCGCCGAGATGCTGGAGTCGGTCGTCGACGATCAGGAGGGCACCGGCGCCAAGGCGAAGATCCCGGGCTATCGTGTCGCGGGCAAGACCGGCACCTCCAACCGGGTGGACCCCAAGACCGGCCGCTACCGCGGCTACACCGCGTCCTTCGCCGGCTTCGCCCCGGCCGACAAACCTCGGCTGACCGTCTACTGTGCCGTTCAGAACCCGACCAAGGGCAGCTACTTCGGCGGTCAGGTCTGCGGACCGGTCTACAAGAAGGTCATGGAGTTCGGCCTCAAGGCCCTGCAGGTCCCGCCGTCCGGGAAGCAGCCCAAACGGCTCCCGGTGAGCTACAACCCGGGCCAGTGAGCGGACCCAGCAGTGATGACGATCACGCCGGACCCCGGGAACCACGGTCCGGTACGGCCTCGCACCGCCGCCTCATTTCGCGGCGGAGCGGGTGTCCCGGGTACGCTCACCGCCGTGCCCCACGCTGATCAGTCCCAAACCCCTCAGAAGGACGTTTCTGTGGAATACCCGGGAGCGCCCCGCCCTCTCCAGGTCCGCCCGATCCCGCTGGCGGAGCTGGCGGATCAGCTGGGCGCCGAAGCCCCCGAAGCCTCGGAAGGGGCCGCGGTCACCGGGATCACCCATGACTCGCGGGCCGTACGCCCCGGCGATGTGTACGCCGCGCTGGCCGGTGCCCGCCTCCACGGCGCGGACTTCGCCGCCCAGGCCGCCGACCTCGGCGCGGTCGCGGTGCTGACCGACCCGGCGGGCGTCGAGCGCGCCGCCGCCACCGGCCTGCCGGTCCTCGCGGTGGACAACCCGCGCGGCCGGATGGGCGCGCTGGCCGCCACGATCTACGGCGAGCCGGGTCACGACCTGCTCCAGATCGGCATCACCGGTACCTCCGGCAAGACCACGACCGCGTATCTCATCGAGGGCGGCCTCAAGGCCGCCGCGAAGCACGACGGCGGCCTTACGGGTCTCATCGGCACCGTGGAGACGCGGATCGGCGACGAGCGCATCAAGTCCGAGCGCACCACCCCCGAGGCCACCGACCTTCAGGCCCTGTTCGCGGTGATGCGGGAGCGCGACGTCCGCTCGGTCGTCATGGAGGTCTCCAGCCACGCCCTGGTCCTCGGCCGCGTCGACGGCTGCGTCTTCGACGTGGCGGTCTTCAACAACCTCAGCCCGGAGCACATGGAGTTCCACTCCGGCATGGAGGACTACTTCCAGGCCAAGGCCCAGCTGTTCACCAAGGCCCGCAGCCGGCTCGGCGTGATCAACTACGACGACGAGTACGGCCGCCGCCTGATCGAGCAGTCCGAGGTGCCCGTCACCACCTTCTCCGCCGAGGGCCACCCCGACGCCCACTGGCGCGCCGCGGACGTCGAGGTGGGCCCGCTCGGCTCGACCTTCACCGCCGTCGGCCCGAACGGTGAGTCCGTACGGGCCGCCGCGCCCCTCCCGGGCCCCTTCAACGTGGCCAACGCGCTCGCCGCCGTCGTCGCGCTCGCCGTCGCCGGGATCGACCCGCAGACGGCCGCCGACGGTGTCGCCGCCGTCCCCGGCGTACCGGGCCGGCTGGAGCGGGTCGACGTGGGCCAGCCCTATCTCGCGGTTGTCGACTACGCCCACAAGACCGACGCCGTGGAGTCGGTGCTGCGTGCCCTCCGTAAGGTGACCGACGGCAAGCTGCACGCCGTCCTCGGCTGCGGCGGGGACCGCGACCGGCTCAAGCGCGGCCCCATGGGTGCCGCGGTGGCCCGGTACGCCGACACGGCCGTCCTCACCTCCGACAACCCCCGCTCCGAGGACCCGCTCGCGATCCTCGCCGCCATGCTCGCGGGCGCCGCCGAGGTGCCCGCCCACGAGCGCGGTGATGTGCTGGTCGAGGAGGACCGGGCCAACGCCATCGCGGCCGCCGTCGCCCGCGCCGAGCCGGGTGACACCGTCATCGTGGCGGGCAAGGGCCACGAGCTGGGCCAGGACATCGCGGGCGTGGTCCGGGCCTTCGACGACCGCCAGGTACTCCGCGAAGCCATCGAGCTCAGTGAGCGAGCCCACAGGCGCGATGCCACGCGCCCCGAGGCGAGCCCACAGCACCGGGACAAACACCTAGACGACCAGGGATGACAGACCGCCATGCGCGCACCAGCCCCCTCCAGGCAGCTCTCCCGCACGGCCGGAGGTGATCAGTGATCGCACTGTCCCTCACCGAGATCGCCGGCCTAGTCGGTGGACAGCCGCACGACATACCGGACCCGGACCTGAAGGTCACGGGCCCCGTCGTGATCGACTCCCGTGAGGTGCGGCCCGGCAGCCTCTTCGCCGCGCTCCCCGGGGAGCGCGTGGACGGCCACGACTTCGCCAGGGGCGCGGTCGAGGCGGGCGCCGTGGCGGTCCTGGCCGCCCGTCCCGTCGGCACCCCGGGCGCCCCCGTACCGGCGATCGTCGTCCCCGACGTCATCGCCGCCATGGGAGCGCTCGCACGCGCCGTCGTGGAGCGCCTGGGCACCACCGTGGTCGCCCTCACCGGCTCCGCGGGCAAGACGAGCACCAAGGACCTCGTCGCCCAGCTGCTCCAGCGCCGCGGCCCCACCGTATGGACGCCGGGTTCGCTCAACAACGAGATCGGCCTGCCGCTCACCGCGATGAGCGCCGACGAGGCCACCCAGCACCTGGTGCTGGAGATGGGTGCCCGCGGTAAGGGCCACATCCGGTATCTGACGGAACTCACCCCGCCCCGTATCGGACTCGTGCTCAACGTCGGCACCGCCCATATCGGGGAGTTCGGCGGCCGGGAGCAGATCGCCGAGGCCAAGGGCGAGCTCGTGGAGTCGCTGCCGTCCGCCGCGGAGGGCGGGGTGGCGGTGCTCAACGCCGACGATCCCTTCGTGCGCGCCATGGCGTCGCGCACCAAGGCCCGTACCGTCCTGTTCGGCGAGGCCGAGGACGCCGATGTGCGTGCCGGGAATGTCCGGCTCGCCGATGGCGGCCGTCCGGCCTTCACGCTTCACACCCCTACCGGGTGCAGCGAAGTGACCATGCGCCTGTACGGTGAGCACCACGTGTCGAACGCGCTCGCCGCGGCCGCCGTCGCCCACGAGTTGGGCATGTCCGTCGACGAGATCGCCGTGGCGCTCTCCGAGGCGGGGCAGCTCTCCCGCTGGCGGATGGAGGTCACCGAGCGCTCGGACGGCGTGACGGTCGTCAACGACGCCTACAACGCGAACCCCGAGTCCATGCGAGCAGCGCTGCGTGCGCTGGTCGCCATGGGCGCTGTCACACCGGGGCGTCGCACGTGGGCGGTGCTCGGCCCGATGGCCGAGCTGGGCGAGGAGTCACTGGCCGAGCACGACGCGGTCGGGCGGCTGGCCGTCCGGCTCAACGTCAGCAAGCTCGTGGCGGTCGGCGGCCAGGAGGCCGCCTGGCTGGACATGGGCGCCAAGAACGAGGGTTCGTGGGGTGAGGAGTCGGTGCACGTGTCCGACGTGCGGGCAGCGGTCGATCTGCTGCGCAGCGAGCTGCGACCGGGGGACGTCGTGTTGGTGAAGGCATCCAGGTCGGTCGGCCTGGAGCGGCTTGCTCAGGCATTGCTCGACGGTGAGGGTGAGGTCGCCGGCCGATGGGCATGAGGCAGATCCTCTTCTCGGGAGCCATCGGGCTCTTTCTGACCCTGATCGGCACACCGCTGCTGATCAAGCTGCTGGCCCGCAAGGGCTATGGCCAGTACATCCGGGACGATGGTCCGCGGACGCACGGCAGCAAGAAGGGCACGCCCACGATGGGCGGTATCTCCTTCATCCTGGCCACGCTGATCGCCTACGCCCTGACCAAGGTGATCACGGGCAGCCAGCCGACCTTCTCGGGCGTGCTGGTGCTCTTCCTGTTCGCGGGCATGGGCCTGGTCGGCTTCCTCGACGACTACATCAAGATCGTCAAGCAGCGCAGCCTGGGTCTGCGGGCCAAGGCCAAGATGGCCGGTCAGCTGATCGTCGGTATCGCCTTCGCGATCCTCGCACTGAACTTCGCCGACGCGCGCCAGCAGACCCCCGCCTCCGACCGGCTCTCCTTCGTCCAGGACTTCGGCTGGTCCTTCGGCCCGGTGATCTTCGCGATCTGGGCGCTGTTCATGATCCTCGCGATGTCGAACGGCGTGAACCTCACCGACGGTCTCGACGGTCTGGCCACCGGCGCCTCCGTGATGGTCTTCGGCGCCTACACCTTCATCGGCGTCTGGCAGTACCAGGAGTCCTGCGCCAACGCGCAGACCCTCACCAACCCGGCGTCCTGTTTCGAGGTCCGCGACCCGCTCGATCTGGCCGTCGTCGCCTCCGCCCTGATGGGCGCGTGCTTCGGCTTCCTGTGGTGGAACACCTCACCCGCCAAGATCTTCATGGGTGACACCGGTTCGCTCGCGCTCGGCGGCGCGCTCGCCGGCCTCGCCATCTGCTCCCGTACGGAGCTGCTGCTGGCACTCCTCGGCGGTCTGTTCGTCCTGATCACCATGTCCGTGGTCATCCAGGTCGGCTCCTTCCGCACGACCGGGCGACGGGTCTTCCGGATGGCACCGCTCCAGCATCACTTCGAACTCAAGGGGTGGAGCGAAGTCCTTGTGGTGGTCCGGTTCTGGATCATCCAGGGCATGTGCGTGATCGTCGGCCTCGGCCTCTTCTACGCGGGGTGGCGGGCCTCGTGACGTCGGGCGCCGCCTCCCTCGACGTGTCCGACCTCGCCGGACGGCAGGTCACCGTCGCCGGACTCGGCGTCTCCGGGGTCCCCGCAGCGCGTGCGCTGCGGGGCCTCGGGGCCTCGGTGACCGTGGTCAACGGCAGCGACGGCGAACCGCAGCGCGCCCAGGCGGCCGAGCTGGAGCCGCTGGGCATCACGGTCCGCCTCGGCGACGGGGCGACTCTTCCCGACGGCACCGAGCTGATCGTGACCACCCCCGGCTGGAAGCCCACCAGCCCGCTCTTCCTGGCCGCCGCCGAGGCGTCCGTGCCCATCTGGGGCGATGTGGAGCTGGCGTGGCGGCTGCGCGGGACGGACGCCCCGCCCTGGCTCGCGGTCACCGGCACCAACGGCAAGACGACCACCGTAAGGATGCTGGCGGCCATCCTGGAAGCGGCCGGGCTGCGCACCGCCGCCGTCGGCAACATCGGTGTCTCGCTCCTGGACATCGTGCTGGGCGACGAGCCGTACGACGTACTGGCCGTCGAGCTCTCCAGCTACCAGCTGCACTGGGCGCCCTCGCTGCGCGCCCACTCCGGGGCGGTGCTCAACCTCGCCCCCGACCACCTCGACTGGCACGGCTCCATGGCGGCCTACGCGGCCGACAAGGGCCGGATCTACGAGGGCAACCAGGTGGCCTGCGTCTACAACGTGGCCGACCCCGCCACCGAGGACCTGGTGCGCGCGGCCGACGTCGAGGAGGGCTGCCGGGCGATCGGCTTCACCCTCGGCACCCCCGGCCCCTCCCAGCTCGGCGTCGTGGAGGACCTCCTCGTCGACCGGGCCTTCGTGGCGGACCGGCAGAAGCAGGCGCAGGAGCTCGCCGAGGTCTCCGATGTGAACCCGCCGGCCCCGCACAACATCGCCAACGCCCTCGCGGCGGCCGCCCTGGCCCGCGCCTACGGTGTCCCGCCGACGGCCGTACGGGACGGCCTGCGCGCCTTCCGGCCCGATCCGCACCGGGTGGAGCACGTGGCGGACGTCGACGGCGTGGCCTACGTCGACGACTCCAAGGCGACCAACACCCATGCCGCGGAGGCGTCGTTGGGCGCCTATGAGCACATCGTGTGGATCGCGGGCGGCCTCGCCAAGGGGGCCACCTTCGACGAGCTGGTCCTTACGGCGGCCAAGCGGCTGCGCGGCGTGGTGCTGATCGGCGCCGACCGCGCCCTGATCCGCGAAGCGCTCGCGCGACACGCAGCAGATGTCCCGGTCGTGGACCTCGACCGGACCGACACTGGGGCGATGGCTGCGGCTGTGCGCGAAGCGGCGCGCCTCGCCCGGCCGGGCGATACCGTCCTGATGGCCCCGGCCTGTGCCTCGATGGACATGTTCACCAACTACAACAAGCGGGGCGATGCCTTCGCCGCGGCGGTTCATGGCCTGGCCTCCGGCCGGGTCCCGGACGATCAGTAGCCCGCCGGTCCCCCGCGAGGACCGCCCGCGCGGGAAAACCGGAGGGGATACGACATGACGCCCGACCAGCCCGCCGCCCCGCGCTCCCGGACGGCCCGCCCCGGCACCGGCCGCCCGGTGCCGCGGCCGGGCGGCGCCCCGCGGCTGCGGGAGGCCGTACGGGGCCGGGGCCGGGGCCGGGCGGCGTCACCGGCCCGTCCGCGCGGCACGGCGGGCGCCTCCCGGCCTCCCCGCCGCCCGTCGAGGGTGAACGCCCTGGACGCCCTGCGCGGGCTCCAGCAGCGCCTCCGGCGGGCCTGGGACCGCCCGCTGACCGCGTACTACCTGCTGCTCGGCGGCTCGCTGCTGATCCTGGTGCTCGGGCTGGTCATGGTCTACTCCGCCTCCCAGATCAAGGCGCTGCAGTCCGGCCTCTCGCCGTCGTACTTCTTCCGCAAACAGCTCTTCGCCGCCGCGCTCGGCGGCGCGCTGATGCTGCTCGCCGTGCGGATGCCCATCAAACTGCACCGTGCCTTCGCCTATCCGCTGCTCGCGGTCTCGGTCTTCCTGATGTGTCTGGTGCAGGTCCCGGGCATGGGCATCGCGGTCAACGGCAATCAGAACTGGATCTCCTTCGGCGGCCCCTTCCTGCTCCAGCCCAGTGAGTTCGGCAAGCTCGCGCTGGTCCTGTGGGGCGCCGATCTTCTCGCCCGCAAACAGGACAAGCGGCTGCTGGCCCAGTGGAAGCACCTGCTGGTCCCGCTGGTGCCCGCGACCGGCATGCTGCTCGGCCTGATCATGCTGGGCGGGGACATGGGCACCGCGATCATTCTCACTGCGATCCTTTTCGGCCTGCTGTGGCTGGCCGGCGCCCCCACCCGGCTCTTCGTGGGCGTCCTCGCCTTCGCCGGGGTCATCGGCATGCTGCTCATCAGGACCAGCGCCAACCGGATGTCCCGGCTCGCCTGCATCGGCGCCACCGAGCCCGGCGCCCACGATCAGTGCTGGCAGGCGGTGCACGGGATCTACGCGCTCGCCAACGGCGGATGGTTCGGCTCGGGACTCGGGGCGAGTATGGAGAAATGGGGCGAACTACCCGAACCGCATACTGACTTCATCTTCGCCATTACCGGGGAGGAACTCGGCCTGGCGGGGACGCTGTCGGTTCTCGTTCTCTTCGCGGCTCTAGGCTATGCGGGTATCCGCGTGGCCGGACGCACGGAGGACCCCTTCGTGAGGTACGCCGCGGGAGGTGTGACCACCTGGATCACGGCCCAGGCCGTGGTCAATATCGGCGCGGTGCTCGGTCTGCTGCCGATCGCGGGTGTTCCGCTCCCGCTGTTCTCCTACGGAGGGTCCGCCCTGCTGCCGACCATGTTCGCCGTGGGCCTGCTGATCGCCTTCGCACGGGCGGAGCCCGGTGCGCGGGCGGCGCTGGCCATGCGGCAGCCTGCTTTGCGGAAGAAGCTGGCTCGGGTGAGACGGAAGACGATGAGACGGCCCGTCAAGAGGCGGCCGTCCGGAGAGCGGTGAATTTCGGTGCATGTCGTACTCGCCGGTGGGGGGACCGCCGGCCACATCGAGCCCGCGCTCGCCCTCGCGGACGCCCTGCGCAGGCAGGACCCGACCGTGGGGATCACGGCGCTCGGTACGGAGCGCGGGCTCGAGACCCGGCTCGTACCGGAGCGCGGCTATGAGCTGGGGCTCATCCCGGCCGTACCGCTGCCGCGCAAGCCCACCCCCGAACTGATCACCGTCCCCGGGCGGCTGCGCGGCACCATCAAGGCCGCCGAGCAGATCCTGGAGCGCACCAAGGCCGACTGTGTCGTCGGCTTCGGCGGCTATGTGGCCCTGCCCGGCTATCTGGCCGCCAAGCGGCGCGGCGTGCCGATCGTCGTGCACGAGGCCAACGCCCGCCCCGGCCTCGCCAACAAGATCGGCTCCCGCTACGCCCACTTCGTGGCGGTCTCCACCCCGGACAGCAAGCTCCGCAACTCCCGCTACGTGGGCATCCCGCTGCGCCGCTCCATCGCCACCCTCGACCGGGCTGCGGTCCGCCCCGAGGCCCGCGCGGCCTTCGGGCTCGACCAGAACCTGCCGACGCTGCTGGTCTCCGGCGGCTCGCAGGGCGCGCGGCGGCTGAACGAGGTGGTCCAGACGGTGGCGCCGTTCCTCCAGCGCGCCGGGATCCAGGTGCTCCACGCGGTCGGTCCGAAAAACGAACTGCCGCATGTGGACAACATGCCCGGAATGCCGCCCTATATCCCGGTACCGTACGTGGATCGGATGGACCTCGCGTACGCCGCGGCCGACATGATGCTCTGCCGCGCGGGTGCGATGACCGTCGCCGAACTGTCCGCCGTCGGGCTGCCCGCCGCCTACGTTCCGCTGCCGATCGGCAACGGTGAGCAGCGGCTCAACGCCCAGCCGTTGGTCAAGGCGGGCGGCGGGCTGCTGGTCGACGACGCCGAGCTGAGCCCCGAGTGGGTGCAGAGCAATGTGCTGCCGGTGCTCGGCGACCCGCACCGGCTGTACGAGATGTCCCGGCGCGCCGCCGAGTTCGGCCGCAGGGACGCCGACGAGCTGCTGGTCGGCATGGTGTACGAGGCGATCAGCGCACGCCGCCAGGCGTGAGGAGGCAGGGAGCGTGGCCGGACCGTCGACCGCCGAGCGCGGTGCACGAGGGACGACTCCGTCCGGCCCGCCCCCACGCCTGCTCCGGGTCCGCCGCAGGCTCCGGCCGCCCGGCCGCCGCACGCTGCTGGTGACGGCGGTGGCGGTGACCCTGTTCGGCGCCGGGGCCGTCTGGCTGCTCTACGGCTCGAGCTGGCTGCGGGCCGAGCGGGTGCGGGTGGCCGGTACCACCGCCCTCACCGCCGAGGAGGTGCGCGACGCCGCCGATGTCTCCCTGAACACCCCGTTGGTGGCGGTGGACACGGGAGCGATCGAACATCGGGTGCGCGAGCGGCTGAAGCGGATTGCGAAAGTGGACGTATCCCGGTCATGGCCGCACACCATCAGTCTGGTGGTGACGGAACGCAGGCCCGAAGCCATTGTCGAAGAGGACGGGAAGTTCCACGAAGTGGACGCCACCGGGGTCCGGTTCTCCACCCTGAGCAAGCGTCCGAAGGGGGTTCCGCTGCTGGAAATGGAGCCTGATCGGTCGCCGAGTTCGCGCCATTTCGGCCCGACCAGACTGCGCCGCGAGGCGGTCCGGGTAGTCACCCAACTCCCCGAGAAGGTCCGCCAGGACACCCGTTCCCTCCGGGTCCGCTCGTACGATTCGATCACCCTGGAGCTGACCGGGGGCCGTACCATCACCTGGGGGAGCGGAGAGCGCGGCGAGGCGAAGGCGAAGGCGCTCACCGCCCTGATGAAAGCGCGACCGGACGCCGGCCACTTCGACGTCCAGGCGCCGAGTGCCCCCGCGGTGTCTCGCAGTTGACGTGGATAGCGGCAGGCCAGCACCCTGGTTGGCTAGCCCACTGGGTGATCACATAGGGTGAAAAGAAAAGCGGGAGGTTCGGCGTGTTCATTGAACGCGCGCCACTTGTCGACTTAGTGTCCTGTTCCGAAGAGTCCGGGAAACAGAGGCACTGGTAACCCTAAACTTCAGCGTTAGGGTTGGGGTCGGCAATCGGAACCGTCCCATTCGGCATCAGTCGGCGCACCGCGGCAACGGCGGGGTGGCGACACGTAACTCGAGGCGAGAGGCCTTCGACGTGGCAGCACCGCAGAACTACCTCGCAGTCATCAAGGTCGTCGGCATCGGCGGCGGTGGCGTGAATGCCATCAACCGGATGATCGAGGTCGGGCTCAAGGGCGTCGAGTTCATCGCGATCAACACCGATGCGCAGGCCCTGCTGATGAGTGACGCGGACGTCAAACTGGACGTCGGCCGCGAGCTCACCCGAGGCCTGGGAGCCGGCGCCAATCCCGATGTCGGCCGTAAGGCCGCCGAGGACCACCGCGAGGAGATCGAGGAGGTCCTCAAGGGGGCCGACATGGTCTTCGTGACGGCGGGTGAGGGCGGCGGCACGGGCACCGGCGGTGCCCCGGTGGTCGCGAACATCGCCCGCTCGCTGGGCGCACTGACGATCGGTGTGGTCACCCGTCCGTTCACCTTCGAGGGCCGCCGCCGCGCCAATCAGGCGGAGGACGGCATCGCGGGTCTGCGGGACGAGGTCGACACCCTCATCGTGATCCCGAACGACCGGCTGCTGTCCATTTCGGACCGTCAGGTGAGCGTGCTCGACGCGTTCAAGTCGGCCGACCAGGTGCTGCTGTCGGGTGTCCAGGGCATCACCGACCTGATCACCACCCCGGGTCTGATCAACCTCGACTTCGCGGACGTCAAGTCCGTGATGTCCGAGGCCGGGTCCGCGCTCATGGGCATCGGCTCGGCCCGCGGCGACGACCGCGCGGTGGCCGCGGCCGAGATGGCGATCTCCTCACCGCTGCTGGAGGCGTCCATCGACGGCGCCCGGGGCGTGCTGCTCTCCATCTCCGGCGGCTCGGACCTCGGCCTGTTCGAGATCAACGAGGCCGCCCAGCTGGTGAGCGAGGCCGCCCACCCCGAGGCCAACATCATCTTCGGCGCGGTGATCGACGACGCGCTCGGCGACGAGGTCCGGGTCACCGTGATCGCGGCGGGCTTCGACGGCGGTCAGCCGCCCGCGAAGAACCGCGACAAGGTGCTCGGTTCCTACAGCGGCGGCAACCGCGAAGAGGGACCCGGCGCCTCCTCGAACCGCCCGGCCGGCCAGGAGAGCGGCAGCCGCCCGTCCTTCGGCGGGCTCGGCAGCGTCACCCCGCGCGAGGAGGAGCCCGCTCCGGCGGACCCGGCTCCGGTCGCCGAGGTGCCGCCGCCCCCGGCGCCCACCCCGCACCCCCAGGTCCCCCCGGCCCGCCCCTACCCGGAGAGCCAGGCCGAGGAGCTGGACGTCCCGGACTTCCTGAAGTGAGCCGTCCGGCATGGCTCGGCGGCGACTTTGAAGTGAACCAGACGTGATAGCGCAACAGCACGACGCGAGCGGCGCGCACTTCGCCTTCACCGACCGGTGGGGCGGGGTGAGCGCCGCTCCGTATGACGAGCTCAACCTCGGCGGGGCGGTCGGTGACGACCCCCAGGCCGTACGGACCAACCGCGAGCTGGCCGCGAAGGCGATGGGCCTGGACCCGGCGGCGGTCGTCTGGATGAACCAGGTGCACGGCCGGGACGTCGCGGTGGTCGACGGACCGTGGTCGGACGGCGAGATCCCGGCGGTGGACGCGGTGGTGACGCGGCGTCCGGACCTCGCTCTGGCCGTCCTCACCGCCGATTGCACCCCGGTGCTGCTGGCCGATCCGGTGGCCGGGGTCGTCGGCGCCGCCCACGCCGGTCGGCCGGGACTGGTCGCCGGAGTGGTTCCGGCGGTGGTGAAGGCGATGACCGAACAGGGCGCCGAGCCCGCCCGGATCGTCGCCCGAACCGGGCCCGCGGTCTGCGGCCGCTGCTATGAGGTCCCCGCGGAGATGCGCGCCGATGTCGCCCAGACGGTGCCGGAGGCGTGGGCCGAGACCAGCTGGGGTACCCCCGCCGTTGATGTGGCGGCCGGTGTGCGGGCCCAATTGGCGCGCGTGGGTGTGCGGATGGCAGGGACGGATGGACAATCTCACATCTGCACGCTGGAGTCGGCGGACCACTTCTCGTACCGGCGCGAGCGCACCACGGGGCGGCTCGCGAGCTATGTCTGGTTGGGCGGCTGAGCTGTGACGGATCGCAAGGCGGAACTGGCCGCGAATCTGGCCCGGGTGGAGGAACGTATCTCTGCCGCCTGCGCCGGGGCCGGTCGCAAGCGCGAAGAGGTGACCCTGATCGTGGTCACCAAGACCTATCCGGCGAGCGATGTCCGTTTGCTCGCGGAACTCGGCGTACGGCATGTCGCCGAGAACCGCGACCAGGAGGCCGCCCCCAAAGCCGCGGAATGCGCGGATCTGCCACTGATTTGGCACTTTGTCGGGCAACTGCAGACCAATAAGGTGCGTTCCGTATCGAGTTATGCCGATGTGGTGCAATCTGTCGATCGCAAGCGATTGGTCGACGCGCTCTCCCGTGCGGCTGTGGGGGCCGCGCGAGAGTTGGGCGTCCTGATTCAGGTCGCGCTCGACGTGGACTCCAGTGACCGGGGAGAGCGCGGAGGGGTGGGACCGGACGGAGTGGAACGGCTCGCCGAATCGGTGGCCGAGGCCGAAGGGCTCCGGCTCGACGGTCTGATGACCGTCGCCCCGCTGGCGGGTCCCTACGAGGGGCGGCCGCGGGCGGCGTTCGACCGGCTGATGGAAATCTCATCCCGCCTGCGCGTGGCCCATCCGGCTGCGAACATGGTCTCGGCGGGGATGAGCTCGGATGTCGAGGAAGCGGTGGCGGCGGGGGCGACACATGTGCGCGTCGGCACTGCGGTACTCGGAGTCCGACCCAGGCTCCGGTAACGTCGCGAAGAAGTCGGACCACAGCAGAAAATATGGTCATTCCCGTCAAAAGGCGGGCGGGCCACGTGGATCCATGGCATCCGGTGGCGGAGCCGATCCACCACAGAGCGGAGGACGCAGAAAATGGCCGGCGCGATGCGCAAGATGGCGGTCTACCTCGGCCTCGTGGAGGACGATGGGTACGACGGCCGGGGGTTCGACCCCGACGACGAGTTCGAGCCCGAGCCGGAGCCGGACCGGGAGCGGGACCGTCGGCGGCATCAGGTGGTGGAGACCGAACCGCGGCCGGAAAGGGGCGAATCCGTGCGAGTCGTCCACCCTCCCGCACAACGCGAACCGGCTCCACTTGCGGTGGAAACCGGGCGACCCGCGCGAATTGCCCCCGTGGCGTCCATCACACCTGAACGTCAGAACTTGGAGAAGAACGCGCCAGTGATCATGCCCAAGGTCGTGTCCGAGCGGGAGCCGTACCGCATCACCACGCTGCACCCCCGGACCTACAACGAGGCCCGTACTATCGGGGAACACTTCCGTGAGGGCACTCCCGTGATCATGAATCTGACGGAGATGGACGACACGGATGCGAAGCGACTTGTCGACTTTGCGGCCGGTCTGGTGTTCGGCCTCCATGGGAGCATTGAGCGGGTGACGCAGAAGGTGTTCCTGTTGTCTCCTGCTAACGTCGATGTCACGGCGGAGGACAAGGCCCGTATCGCAGAGGGCGGGTTCTTCAACCAGAGCTGAGACGCAAAAACGGCAAACCGGCAACACCGAGTCATCCGAGGCCGAAAGGCCGAGTACGAACCAGGGGAGAGGGACGCGCGGGATGGGCATCGCACTACAGGTGATCTACATCGCGCTCTATTGCTACCTGATCGTGCTGATCTTCAGGCTCGTGATGGACTACGTCTTCCAGTTCGCGCGCTCGTGGCAACCCGGTAGGGCGATGGTGGTCATCCTCGAGGCCACCTACACTGTGACCGATCCGCCACTCAAGCTGCTGCGGCGGTTCATTCCGCCGTTGCGTCTCGGGGGTGTGGCGCTCGACCTGTCCTTCTTCGTGCTGATGATCATCGTCTGGATCCTGATCACCGTCGTGAGCAATTTTGCGAGCAGGGTGTGAACGATACGGTCTTGCCGATTGCCGACGACTACGTTGAGGTGAAGTAGAGATGCCGTTGACCCCCGAGGACGTGCGGAACAAGCAGTTCACGACCGTCCGCCTCCGAGAAGGCTATGACGAGGACGAGGTCGATGCCTTCCTCGACGAGGTCGAAGCCGAACTGACCCGGCTGTTGCGGGAGAACGAGGACCTGCGTGCCAAGCTGGCCGCCGCGACGCGTGCCGCGGCCCAGAGTCAGCAACAAGGCATGCGCAAGCCTCCCGAACAGCAGGAGCGGCCGGGCGCACCCGTGCCCGCCGCCATATCAGGACCGCCGCAGCCGGTGCCCCCCGGCCAGCAGCAGATGGGTGGCCCGCCCCAACTCCCGGGCGGAGCCCCGCAGCTGCCGGCCGGCCCGATGGGCCAGAACGGCCCCGGGCCGATGCAGCAGGGTGGTCCCGGCCCGATGCAGCAGGGCGGCCCTGGTCCGATGCAGCAGGGCGGACCCGGTCCCATGGGCCAGAACGGTCCCATGGGTCCCGGCGGTCCCATGGGTGGACCGATGGGCGGTCCCGGTGGCCCGGGTGGCCCCGGCGGTCCTGGCGGCCCGCAGCTGCCGCAGCCGGGGCAGGGCCCGGGCGGCGACAGCGCCGCGCGCGTGCTCTCGCTCGCGCAGCAGACCGCCGACCAGGCGATCGCGGAGGCCCGTTCCGAGGCCAACAAGATCGTCGGTGAGGCCCGCAGCCGCGCCGAGGGCCTGGAGCGGGACGCCCGCGCCAAGGCCGACGCGCTGGAGCGGGACGCGCAGGAGAAGCACCGTGTCGCGATGGGCTCCCTGGAGTCCGCTCGCGCCACGCTCGAGCGCAAGGTCGAGGACCTGCGCGGCTTCGAGCGCGAGTACCGCACGCGGCTGAAGTCGTACCTGGAGAGCCAGCTGCGCCAGCTGGAGAACCAGGCCGACGACTCGCTCGCCCCGCCGCGCACCCCGGCGACCGCCTCGCTGCCGCCGTCCCCCTCGATGAGCGGTTCCATGGCCTCGGCCGGTGCCGGCACGATGGGTGGCCACACGATGGGTGGCAACCAGTCCATGGGCGGCCACAACCAGAACGGTGCAGCGCCGTCCTACGGTGGCCAGCAGCAGATGTCTCCCGCGATGACCCAGCCGATGGCACCGGTGCGGCCGCAGAGTCCGCAGCCGATGCAGCAGGCGCCGAGCCCGATGCGGGGCTTCCTCATCGACGAGGACGACAACTGACGCGGGCCGCGTAGCGACGCGGAGCGTTCGGCAATCGCAAGGGCCGGGTTCCAGGAGCCTCCTCCTGGGACCCGGCCCTTTGCCGTGCGTGCGCGGGCTGTGGGGGCGGGGGCTTTTGCCCTACCCGCAGCATCCGATATGCGGCTCCGCCGCGTGGCGGGGCTCCGCCCCCGCCCCCCGGACGCCCTTCGGGCGTGTCCTCAATCTCCCCCAGCTACCGCTGGGAGGTGCCCCCTGGACGGGCTGAAATCAGGCCGTCCGGCGATTGAGGACCGGGGTCCGGGGCGGAGCCGGCCGACGTTACGCCTTGCGGAGGCGGAAGGTGAGGCCCAGCGGGGCGTCGGTGAACTCGTCGCCGTAGCCTTCCTCGCCGTCTCCGGAGGCGAAGTCCGTCGCGAGGACCTCGTCCGCGATCAGCTCGGCGTGGTCGGCGAGGGCCTGACGCAGCTCCTCGTCGGCCGACCGCCACCGCAGCGCGATCCGGTCGGCCACATCCAGCCCGCTGTTCTTACGGGCCTCCTGGATCAGCCGGATCGCGTCACGGGCGAGACCCGCGCGCCGCAGCTCGGGGGTGATCTCCAGGTCGAGGGCGACCGTGGCGCCCGCGTCGGAGGCGACGGACCAGCCCTCGCGCGGGGTTTCGGTGATGATGACCTCGTCGGGGGAGAGGGCGAGCGTCTCGCCGTCCACCACGACCGACGCGTTCCCCTCGCGCAGCGCGACCGACAGCGCGGCGGCGTCGGCCTCCGCGATCGCCTTGGCGACCGGCTGGGTGCCCTTGCCGAAGCGCTTGCCCAGGGCACGGAAGTTGGCCTTCGCGGTGGTGTCGACCAGCGAGCCGCCGACCTCGCTCAGGGATGCGAGCGAGGAGACGTTCAGCTCCTCCTCGATCTGGGCCCGCAGTTCGGCGCCGAGGGCTTCGAAGCCGGAGGCGGCGACCAGTGCGCGCGACAGCGGCTGGCGCGTCTTCACACCGGACTCCGCGCGGGTCGCGCGCCCCAGCTCCACCAGGCGCCGTACGAGCGCCATCCGCTCCGAGAGGGCCGGGTCGATCATCGACCGGTCCGGCTCCGGCCAGGTGGTCAGGTGCACGGAGGCGGGGGCCTCCGGGGCCACCGGGACGACCAGGTCCTGCCAGACCCGCTCGGTGATGAAGGGCACCAGGGGCGCCATCAGCCGGGTGACCGTCTCGATGACGTCGTGCAGGGTGCGCATCGCGGCCGCGTCGCCCTGCCAGAAGCGGCGGCGGGAGCGGCGCACGTACCAGTTGGACAGATCGTCCACGAAGGCCGACAGCAGCTTTCCGGCCCGCTGGGTGTCGTACGCCTCCAGGGACTCGGTGACCTGCTCGGTGAGCGTGCCCAGCTCGCCCAGCAGCCAGCGGTCCAGCAGCGGCCGCTCGGCCGGGGCCGGGTCGGCCGCGGACGGTGCCCAGCCCGAGGTGCGGGCGTACAGCGCCTGGAAGGCGACCGTGTTCCAGTAGGTGAGCAGCGTCTTGCGCACGACCTCCTGGATGGTGCCGTGGCCCACCCGGCGGGCCGCCCACGGCGAGCCGCCCGCGGCCATGAACCAGCGCACCGCGTCCGCGCCGTGCTGATCCATCAGCGGGATCGGCTGAAGGATGTTGCCCAGGTGCTTGGACATCTTGCGACCGTCCTCGGCCAGGATGTGACCGAGACAGACCACGTTCTCGTATGAGGACTTATCGAAGACGAGCGTGCCGATCGCCATCAGCGTGTAGAACCAGCCGCGGGTCTGGTCGATCGCCTCGGAGATGAACTGCGCCGGGTAGCGCCGCTCGAAGAGCTCCTTGTTGCGGTACGGGTAGCCGTACTGCGCGAACGGCATCGAGCCCGAGTCGTACCAGGCGTCGATGACCTCGGGCACCCGCTCGGCCGTCAGCGAGCAGCCGTCGGCGGTGCAGGTGAAGGTGACCGCGTCGATGTACGGCCGGTGGGGGTCGAGACCGCTCTGGTCGGTGCCGGTCAGCTCGGAGAGCTCGGCGAGGGAGCCGACGCAGGTGAGATGGGACTCGGCGCAGCGCCAGATGGGCAGCGGGGTGCCCCAGTAGCGATTCCGCGACAGCGCCCAGTCGATGTTGTTATTGAGCCAGTCGCCATAGCGACCGGTCTTGACCGACTCGGGATACCAGTTGGTCTTCTCGTTCTCCCGCAGCAGCGCGTCCTTGATCGCGGTGGTGCGGATGTACCAGGACGGCTGGGCGTAGTAGAGCAGCGCGGTGTGGCAGCGCCAGCAGTGCGGGTAGCTGTGCTCGTACGGCACATGCCGGAACAGCAGCCCGCGCGCCTTGAGGTCCGCCGTCAGCGCCTCGTCGGCCTTCTTGAAGAACTGGCCGCCGACCAGGTCGAGGCCCTCCTCGAAGGTGCCGTCCGGGCGGACCGGGTTGACCACCGGCAGCCCGTAGGCCCGGCAGGTCAGCAGGTCGTCCTCACCGAACGCGGGGGACTGGTGGACCAGACCGGTGCCGTCCTCGGTCGTCACATACTCGGCGTTGACGACGAAGTGGGAGTCGGGGATCTCCACCAGTTCGAAGGGGCGCCGATAGGTCCAGCGCTCCATCTCGGCCCCGGTGAAGGACTCGCCGGTGACCGTCCAGCCCTCGCCGAGCGCCTTCTCGACCAGCGGCTCGGCGACGACCAGCTTCTCCTCGCCGTCGGTGGCGACCACATAGCGCACCCCCGGGTGCGCGGCCACGGCGGTGTTGGAGACCAGGGTCCACGGCGTGGTCGTCCACACCAGCAGCGCCGCCTCGCCCGCCAGCGGGCCGGAGGTCAGCGGGAAGCGGACGAAGACCGAGGGGTCGACGACCGTCTCGTAGCCCTGGGCCAGCTCATGGTCGGACAGCCCGGTGCCGCAGCGCGGGCACCAGGGGGCGACGCGGTGGTCCTGGACCAGCAGCCCCTTGTTGAAGATCTCCTTCAGGGACCACCACACCGACTCGACGTAGCCGGGGTTCATGGTCCAGTACGCGCCGTCGAGGTCGGTCCAGAACCCCATCCGGGTGGTGAGCTCGGCGAAGGCGTCGGTGTGCCGGGTGACGGACTCCCGGCACTTGGCGTTGAACTCGGCGATGCCGTACGCCTCGATGTCCTTCTTACCGTTGAAGCCCAGCTCCTTCTCGACCGCCAGCTCGACCGGCAGGCCGTGGCAGTCCCAGCCCGCCTTACGGTCGACGTGGTAGCCCCGCATGGTGCGGAAGCGCGGGAAGACGTCCTTGAAGACGCGGGCCTCGATGTGGTGGGCGCCCGGCATGCCGTTCGCGGTCGGGGGGCCCTCGTAGAAGACCCACTCGGGCCGCCCCTCGGACTGCTCGAGGCTACGGGCGAAGATCTTGTTCTCCCGCCAGAAGTCGAGCACGGCGTGCTCGAGGGCGGGCAGGTCGACCTGGGCGGGCACCTGGCGGTACTGCGGCGTCATCGGGGCTCTTCTTCCTCCGGCGGACACGTGCTCTTCCGTTTCCGTCGGAGGGACGAGAGCCGTGGGCTCCCGCGGTACCACCCTCCTTGACCGGCAGCGGTCGGCTCCCGGCCCCCTCATTGGGATCGCGATGCCGGTTCTACTGACCCAGGGCGGGCGTTCCTCCGGCGGCTCCGGGGTGATCCTTCACATCGCGCTCGCCCCCGGGCTCACACCGTCCCCGGGTCGCTCTGGGCCGCCTACGACGCTACTCGTCCCCATCCACGCCTTTCGCTGCGCCCCAGTGTACGGGGCCGAGGAGACCGGGGCCGACCGAATATGGCACTGCCCGGTCACCGCTGGGGCACTGCGCCGAGTGGGCGACGGCTGGCTCCGGGGACCGACCCGAATGGCCGGACGCAGGGGGCCGCGATCAGGGCCGTCACGCTGGGTGACCGCCGGATGCCGGATCCCGGACGGATTACCGGACGCGGAGTGGGGCACAACGGTGGAGACCGGGTTGTCGTACGGGCAAGCCGGGCGAATCGGGCGGCGTGCCCCGTTGCCGCCCGCTCGGAGTCGATTTATCGTTCCGGAACGATTCGCGCGCAAGATCACAATATGTGAAGGGGCCGCGGCCATGGTGGCGAGAAAGACCACCGTGCAGAAGAGCACGGCGAAGGCGACGAAGGCCGCGCCCGGCAAGAAGAGCGCCTCGGGCAAGAAGGCCGTCAACGAGACCGCGGCACCCGGCAGGGCCGCCGCGCAAGGCGCCGCCAAGGCGGCGAAGAAGAGCGCACCGAGGAAGAAGTCGGAGCCGCCCGCCAAGAAGGCCGAGCCCGCCGACAAGGCGGTGCCCGCGAAGAAGACGGGAGCCAGGAAAGTGGTTGCGAAGAAGACCTCGGGTGGTGCGCCGACCGGCAAGAAGGCCACGACGACCGCGCCGCCCCTGCCCAAGGCCCGTGCGGCGGGCGCCCCCGTCGACCCCGGCGAGCTCGCGGTCCGCCCGGGCGAGGACCCCTGGTCGGCCGAGGAGGTGGACGAGGCGCGTTCCGGGCTGCTGACCGAGGCCGGCCGGCTGCGCACCGAGATCCTCGCCTCCGAGGAGGCGATCACCGGGCTGATGCGCGATTCCGGTGATGGCGCGGGCGACGACCAGGCCGACACCGGAACCAAGAACATCACCCGCGAGCATGAGATGGCCCTGGCCGGAAACGCCCGCGAGATGCTGCTCCAGACCGAGCGCGCCCTGGACCGGCTGGACACCGGGACGTACGGGCTGTGCGAGAGCTGTGGCGACCCGATCGGCAAGGCCCGGATGCAGGCGTTCCCCCGGGCCACGCTGTGCGTCGAGTGCAAGCAGCGCCAGGAGCGGCGCTGACGCCCGTACGTGTGTGCCGTACCCTCGTCCCTCACAGGGGGAGACAGGCCCACGAGGTTGAGGGACTCACGTGACAGAGGCGGAGCAGGCCATCGGTACGCCGGACGCGGGGAAGGCAGAGGGGGGCGCCGGGACCAGCGCCACCGGATCCGATGAGGCCGCGGCGGGCAGGGGGAAGCGGCGCGTCGGAGTGCTCCTCGTGGTCGCGGCGGTGGCCTATCTGATCGATCTGACCAGCAAGCTGGCCGTGGTCGCGAAGCTGGAGCACCACGCTCCGGTCGAGGTGATCGGCACCTGGCTGCAGTTCGAGGTGATCCGCAACCGAGGGGCGGCGTTCGGCTTCGGCGAGGCCATGACCATCGTCTTCACGGTGATCGCGGTCGGCGTCATCGTGGTGATCGCGCGGCTGGCCCGCAAGCTCCACAGCCTGCCCTGGGCCATCGCGCTCGGGCTGCTGCTCGGCGGCGCCTTCGGCAATCTCACCGACCGGATCTTCCGGGCGCCCGGGGACTTCCAGGGGGCGGTCGTCGACTTCATCGCGCCCTCCCACTTCGCGGTCTTCAACCTCGCCGATTCCGCCATCGTGTGCGGTGGCTTCCTGATCGTGATCCTGTCCTTCCGCGGCCTGGACCCGGACGGCACGGTCCACAAGGACTGACACCGGCCGCGCCCTGGGGAGCGGCGTCACGGCCGGTATCCGACGGGCGTGCGAACCGGTGCTCCCGGTCCGGCATACTCGTCGGGTGAGTACGATTCCCGAGATCCGCACCCTGCCCGTACCGGACGGTCTGGAGGGCGAGCGCGTCGATGCCGCGATCGCCCGCATGTTCGGCTTCTCCCGGACCAAGGCGGCCGAGCTGGCCGCCGCCGGAAAGGTGCAGCTCGACGGCAGCGTCGCCGGGAAGTCCGACCGGGTCTCCGGAGGTGCCTGGCTCGAGGTCGAGCTGCCGCAGGCCGCGCCGCCGGTGCGGATCGTCGCCGAGCCCGTCGAGGGCATGGACATCGTGCACGACGACGAGGACATCGTGGTCGTCTCCAAGCCGGTCGGCGTCGCCGCCCACCCCAGCCCCGGCTGGAGCGGCCCCACCGTGATCGGCGGACTGGCGGCCGCCGGTTTCCGCGTCTCCACCTCGGGCGCCGCCGAGCGTCAGGGGATCGTGCACCGGCTGGACGTCGGCACCTCCGGGCTGATGGTCGTCGCCAAGTCCGAGCTCGCGTACTCCGTGCTCAAGCAGCAGTTCCGCGAGCGCACCGTGGACAAGCGCTACCACGCGCTGGTCCAGGGCCACCCCGACCCGCTGAGCGGCACCATCGACGCCCCGATCGGCCGCCACCCCCAGCACGACTACAAGTGGGCGGTGACCGCGGACGGCAAGCCGAGCGTCACCCACTACGACCTCATCGAGGCGTTCCGGGCCGCGAGCCTGCTGGACATCAAGCTGGAGACCGGCCGCACCCACCAGATCCGGGTGCATATGGCGGCCCATCGCCATCCCTGCGTCGGCGACCTCACCTACGGCGCGGACCCGACGCTCGCCAAGCGGCTGAAGCTGACCCGGCAGTGGCTGCACGCCGTGCGGCTCGGCTTCGAGCACCCCGCACACGGCGGATGGGTCGAGTTCGAGAGCGCCTACCCGGACGATCTGCGCGGGGCGCTGGACATCGTGAAGGCGGAGAGCGCGTGATCGAGGTCGTGGCCGACGGGGACCTGTCCGGCTGCTTCGCGGTCCGTCGCGAGGTCTTCGTGGTGGAGCAGCGGATCCCCGAGGAGGAGGAGATGGACGCGTACGACGCGCACGCCGTCCACCTCCTGGCCACCGACGGCGGGGGCCGCCCGGTGGGCACCGTCCGCTTCCTGCACGGCGCTGCCGCCGACAAGAAGTACGGCCATGCCGGTGTCGACGGTGCCACCACCGCCGTGCTCGGCCGCCTCGCGGTGGCCGGGGCCGCGCGGGGCGCGGGGCTGGGGGCCGACCTGGTCCGGGCCGTCGAGGCGGAGGCCCACCGGCGCGGTCTGGCCGAGGTCTATCTGGAGGCCCAGACCCATGCGCTCGGCTTCTACGAGCGGCTGGGCTACGAGGCGTTCGGCCCCGAGTTCGACGAGGGCAGCGGCATCCCGCACCGGGCCATGCGGCGGTCGCTGTAGCGACCGGGCGACGGCGGTCGCCGCGGTGGCGGGCCGCCGGGCTCACCCTGAGTGCCGGGCGTCCTTGCGCAGCCCGTCCTCGAAGCGGGCGAAATGGTCGTGGCGCTCCCGGCGGCGCTCGCTCTCCAGCAGCGTCTGCGGGGCCTGGACGGCCGAGGCGGTGGCGATGCGCGGCAGCGCGTACGGATGGGCGTCCCGCAGCCACGTGATCATCTTCTCGCGCACCTCACAACGCACGGTCCACGCGTCGTCCGGGTCCCGCGCCGTGATGAGCGCCCGCACCATGATGGTGCTCGGGGTGGTGTCCGTCACCACCAGGTTCCAGTCCCGGCCGTCCCAGGCCGGAGACTTCTGCACGATCTCGCGCAGGTGCTCCCGCATCTCCTCGATGGGCGCGGCGTGGTCCAGGTGGAAGTAGACCGTGGCCACCTTCTGGGTGCCGCCCCGCGACCAGTTCTCGAACGGCTTGTTGGTGAAGTACGACACCGGCATGGTGATCCGGCGCTCGTCCCAGGTCCGTACGGACAGGAAGGTCAGCGTGATCTCCTCGACCGTGCCCCACTCGCCGTCCACGACCACCGTGTCGCCGATCCGCACCATGTCGCCGAAGGCGATCTGCAGCCCCGCGAAGAGGTTCCCCAGCGTGGGCTGGGCGGCCACACCGGCGACCACACCGAGGATTCCGGCGGACGCCAGCATGGAGGTGCCGACCGTGCGCATCGTCGGGAAGGTCAGCAGCATGGCGGAGGCCGCCACCACGCCGACGATCGCGGCCACCACCCGCTGGATCAGCGTCACCTGGGTGCGCACCCGGCGCACCCGGGCGGGGTCGTGGGCGCTGGAGGAGGCGTAGCGGAAATAGGAGGACTCCACCACGGCCGAGGAGACCCGCACCATGAGCCATGCCGTGGCCGCGATGAGCACCAGCGCGAGCAACTGGCCGATCGCCGACTCGTGCTCCTGGACGACCCTCGCCCGGGTCTTGTCGTACGAACCGCTCAGCAACGCCGTGCACACCGTCACCTGAAGCGGGAGCCGGCAGCGGCGCAGATGGCCCCACAGGGGGGTCTCGGGATGCCGGGCATCGACCCTCCGCAGCAGCCAGTCGACGGCCCAGCCGATGAACAGCGTTATGGCCAGTGAGCCGCCGATGACGACGAGCGGACGCAGCACGTCCTCCATGGACACCTACCTCATCCTTCCCCAGGGGAGACTCCAGGGTGTCCTGTCCCGCCTTCCCCGGATCAGGTGCCCTCAGACTGTGACTGGCACGATAGGAGGGGGCGACCCACGGAAAGTGAAACGGGAAGGAAAGTGACGGCGGTGGCCGATACCTCGACGATTGTGCTGTTCCACTCCGCGTACGGGCTGCGGCCCGCCGTGCACGAGGCGGCCGGCCGGCTGCGCGCGGCCGGGCATGAGGTGGTCGTGCCGGACCTGTACGAGGGGGAGACGGCCGAGACCGTCGAGGACGGCATGGTGATCAAGGAGCGGATCGGCCGCGACGAGCTGCTGAAACGGGCCATCACCGCCGCCGCGCCGTACTCGGACCGCGGGCTGGTCTACGCCGGGTTCTCGCTCGGCGGCTCCCTCGCGCAGAATTTGGCGCTGGCCGACGACAAGGCGCGCGGACTGCTCCTGCTGCACGGCACCTCGGACATCGCCGACGACGCCACGGCCGACGATCTGCCGGTGCAGCTGCATGTGGCCGACCCCGACCCGTTCGAGCCGCACGACTGGCTCAACGCCTGGTATCTGCGGATGCGGCGGGCCGGTGCCGATGTGGAGGTCTTCCGCTACGGCGGGGCCGGGCACATCTTCACCGACCCCGAGCTGCCGGACTACGACAAGGAGGCCGCCGAGGCCACCTGGCGGGTGGCGCTCGGCTTCCTGGCGAGTCTGTGAGCCTTTATCGGCGCACGGGTGAGTCCTTCGCGCGGGGTCAACGCACCGGTGCGTCGGCGCGCTCGACCTTCTGGCTGCCCGCCTGGGTGCGGTACGACCGCGTCCAGGCGCTCGTGGCGTGCGGATCGGTCCGGTCGGAGACGGTGTAGTAGTCCATCTGGGCCCGCCGGGGGGTGACATCGAGCACGCCGTAGCCGTGCGAGTCCATGTCCACCCACTTCACATGGCGGTTGGCGGCCCTGATCGCGGCGGCCGCGGCCAGGGACACGGTCTGCGGTGCCACGTGGAGCAGATCGTCGAGGTTGTCCGAGGTCACCGAGGTGACCACGAACTCGGTCGCGGCCGACCGGGAGAGCGGATAGGTGGCGGCCTTCACCGGTACGTCGTTGGCCCACGCCATATGGATGTCACCGGTGAGGAAGACCGTGTTGCCGATCCCGTGGTCGGTGAGGTGGGCGAGCAGCTCGCGCCGGTCGTCCGTGTAGCCGTCCCACTGGTCGGTGTTGATGGCCAGCCCGCCCTTGGGCAGCCCCAGCAGCTCGGCCAGCGGGCCCAGCAGCTCGGCGGGGAGGGCCCCGAAGGCGACCGGTGAGATCATCACCGAGTTGCCCACCAGCCGCCAGGTGGTGTCCGAGGCGGTCAGGCCCGACTTCAGCCAGTCGAGCTGGGCGCGCCCGGTCAGGGTGCGCTCCGGGTCGTCCACGTCCGCGCTGCCGGTGGACGCCTGCTGGGAGCGGAACGAGCGCAGGTCGAGCAGGTGGAGATCGGCGAGGTTGCCGTAGCGCAGCCGCCGGTAGGTGGTGCCCTGGGTGGAGGGGCGCACCGGCATCCACTCGAAGTACGCCTGCTTGGCGGCGGCCACCCGCTGGGCCCACGCCCCCTCGGTGCCGGGCGTGTGGTTCTCCGCCCCGCCGGACCAGGCGTCGTTCGCGAACTCGTGGTCGTCCCAGATCGCGATCAGGGGGAGCGCGGCGTGCAGCGCCTGGGCGTCGGGGTCGGTCTTGTAGTTCCCGTGCCGGACGCGGTAGTCGGCGAGCGTGACGATCTCGTGGGTGGGGGCGTGCGGGCGGACGGCGTACCTGGCCTCCGGGTACTCGCCGCTCTTGTACTCGTAGATGTAGTCGCCCAGATGGAGCACCGCGTCCAGATCGGTGCGGGCGGCCAGATGGCGGTACGGGGAGAACCAGCCCGCCTCCCAGTTGGCGCAGGAGACCACGCCGAAGCGCACCCCGTCGGTCGCGGCGTCGTGCGCGGGGGCGGTGCGGGTGCGCCCCACGGGGGAGCGGACGCCGCCGTCCACGCCGAAGCGGTAGAAGTAGCCGGTGGCGGGCCGCAGCCCGCGCACATCGGCCTTGACGGTGTGGTCGGTGTCGGCGGCGGCCTTGACGGTGCCGTGGGCGACGACCGAGCGGAAGTCCCGGTCCTCGGCGACCTCCCAGGTCACCTCGGTGGCGGGGCCGAGCCCCGAGCCGGGCACGGCGTCGGGGGCGGGCGTGATACGGGTCCACAGCAGGATCCCGTCGGGCAGCGGGTCGCCCGAGGCGACGCCGTGCAGGAAGGCGGGTCCGGAGGCGGCGGTGGCGGTGGGGCCCGGGACGAGGGGCAGCACGGCCGCGGCGGCCGCCGCGGCCGTGACGGCGCTTCGGCGCGATATGTGGAGGTCGGTCACGGCCGAGGAGATTACTGACAAGTAGCCCTTGGGGACAGAGGGCTTGGGGGATGTTCGCCCACCCGTCGCCGCCAGGTCACCACGGCCGTGGCCCACCGGGGCGGAACGCCGTCGGCGGGCGCGCCCTCGAGGGCACGCCCGCCGACTCGGCCCGAGAAGGGCCGGACGCTACTTCTCGAGGTTCTGCTTGACGAGCGGGGTGAACTGGTCCGGGGTCATCGGCGGGTTGCCGCCCACCTCCAGCTTCTTCCCGTTCAGCTTGAAGGACGGGGTGCCGGTGACGTCCTTGGTGTCGTTGAACGACTTGGACATGGCCAGCGCCCACCGGTCGTAGGTGCCGTTCTTCACGGCCTTCTCGAAGGCCGTGTTGCCCTTCAGCTCCTTGACCTGCTGGGCGATGTCGATCAGCTTCTGGTTGTTCGCGAAGGCGTCATCGGTCTCCTGCGGGTGGTTCTTCGGCGCGTACAGCGCCTCCTTGTAGTCCAGGAACGCCTGCGGGCTGACGTTGAGGGCCGCGCCGAGCGCGCTCAGCGCGTTCTTCGAGCCGGCGCCGGGCTGCTGCTTGTTGTCGTCGAGGAAGGTGCCCATGGTGAACTGCGCCTTGTAGGTGCCGTCCTTGATGTCCTTGAGCACGGTCGGGCCGGTGAGCTTCTCGAACTGGGCACAGACCGGGCAGCGCATGTCCTCGTAGACGTGCAGGGTGTTCTTGGCCTTCTTGTCGCCGATGACGATCGTCGTGCCCTGGGGGCCGGTGGCGTTGGCGGGCTTGGCGAACGTCTTCTTCTCGGCCGCCGACCGCCACTTCTGATTGGCGTCGTCCGAGTTCATGTTGGTGACGGCGTAGCCGATGCCGCCGGCTATCGCGAGGACCGCGACGACCGCGCCGCCGACGAACAGCTGGCGCCGCGTCCGGTCCTTCTTGGCCTGGCGCTCGCGCTCGGCGCGCAGCCGTTCGCGCGCGGCCTGCTTGTTCTGCTTGCTGTTGCGATTGCTCATGATGGTTCGATCTCCGTGGGTGTGCGTCGTCTGTGATGCGTACGGGGGGTGTGGAGCGCTGTGCTCAGGCAGCGGCCGAGCGGGGCGGTCCACGACGCACCACGGAGTGCACGAGGAGAGGGAGGGCCGGCGCCGGGAGCACCGGCCGTACGGGCCGCGGGGCCCGGCGGTGGGGCAGCAGGGCCACCGCGTGGACCGCGACGGCCAGCAGCAGCGGCCGGAAGGCGAAGGCCGCCAGGGAGACCAGCAGACGGCTCAGGGCGGCCTCGCCGCGCCGCAGCCAGGCCGCGGCGATCAGACCCACCGCGATATGCGCGGCGAGCAGCAGCCAGGGGGTGGCGGAGCTGACGGCGGCCGCCAGCGGGGTGGTGACGCCGTTCTGGGAGATCCCGGGCAGCGGACTGCCGAGGTCGCCGCCACACAGCACGGTGACGCCCATGGAGCGCAAGGAGCCCGCCACCGGGCCGCCGGACTGTCCGTAACACGCCTGCTGGCCGGTGGTGAAGATCGTGTCGGCGGCCAGCTCCAGCGGGATCATCAGGGCCGCTATGGACCAGAAGCCCCGCTCCCGGCCCGCGAGGGCGTACGCGACGGCGAAGACGGCCACCGCGAGCCCGGCGACGGTGCCCAGCGGCAGCGGGGCCCGCGACAGCAGGACATGCGAAGCCGAGGACAGCGTGACGCACAGCGCGGTGAAGAGCGCCGCGCGCACTGCCCTCAGCTGCGGTCCGGTGCCGTCCATGACTTCGAATTCTGCCATGAACGGCTGTAGGGACCATGTGAAGAATTGGCCCGCCGGCCGGCTACCCGTTTGACCTGCCGGTTCACCCCTTGAGCTGCTTGTCCACCGCTTCCGTGAACTCCGTCCCGGTCGCGGGGGCGGAGCCGCCACCGCCGGTCAGCGGGGAGCCGTCGAGCTTGACGGTGGGAGTGCCGTTCACCCCGGAGGCGTCGAAGCTGGCGATCATCTTCTTCGCCCAGGGGTCGTAGGTGCCCGCGCGCAGAGCCTCCCGGAAGGAGGCGTTCGTCTTGAGCGCGTACACCTCCTGGGAGACGGTCAGCAGCTGGTCGTCGTCGGCGTAGGAGTCCTTGCTCTCCTCCGGGTGGTTCTTCGACGACATCAGGGCGGCCTTGTAGTCGAGGAAGGCGTCGGGGCTCACGTCCAGCGCCGCCCCGAGGGCGCTCAGGGCGTTCGCGGAGCCGCTGCCGCCCATGTTCTTGTCGAGGATGGCGGCGAAGTGGAACGAGACCTTGTACTTGCCGGCCTCGATGTCCTTGGCGATGGTCGGTCCGACCGCCTGGTCGAAGGAGGCGCACGGCGGGCAGCGCACGTCCTCGTAGACATCGAGGGTGTGTCCCGCGTCGGCCTCGCCGATCACCACGGTGGTGCCGCTCGGACCGGAGCTGTGGGCGGGCGTGACCAGGTTTCCCGGGCCCTGTGAGCCACCACCTGAGCCGTCCGGGCCCTCGGAGCCGCCGGAACCGCCCGGCCCCGGCACTCCCGGCGGGCCCTGGGCGACATCGTCCGGCGAGCCGCCCCGGGAACCCTTGTCGTCATCCGTGAACACGAGCACGCCCGCGACCACCGCGGCGGCCACCGTCACCGCGATGACGGCCGTAAGGCCGGCTTTGCGCTGTCGGTCCGCCGGGTCGGGGACGCCGCCCCAGGGCCCTGGGGCGCCGCCCCAGGGCCCGCCACCCGGGCCGGGCGGTGGGCCCTGGGGCGGCGGGGGAGCGGGCGGGAAGCCCGGAGGCTGATCCGGGGGCGGCGGATGACCCGGCTGCTGGTACGGATTCTGCTGCGGGTCTCGCTCGCCCCCCGGCGGCTGCTGTCCAGGCCACATGACCGTCAACGATAGGGGGACGAGCGCATCCCGGCCATGGCCGGGGTGGCGATCAACGACCCCGGGGGACGGGCGCCCCCGGGGAGGCGATCAGAGGCCGGGGATCCGGCCGTTGCGGAAGAGGTCCACGAAGATCTGGTGGTCGGCGCGGGCGCGGGCGCCGTAAGAGTGCGCGAAGTCCACCAGGAGGTCGGCGAAGCCGTCCTCGTCGGCGGCGATCACCGCGTCGATGGCGCGCTCGGTGGAGAACGGCACCAGCGAGTGGCCGCTCTGGTCGTCCGCGGCCGCGTGCATGGTGGCCGTGGCCCGGCCCAGGTCGGCCACGACCGCCGCGATCTCGGCCGGGTCGTCGATGTCGGACCAGTCCAGGTCCACCGCGTACGGCGACACCTCGGCGACCAGCTGTCCCGCCCCGTCCAGCTCGGTCCAGCCCAGCCACGGGTCGGCGTGGGCCTGGAGCGCACGCTGGGAGATCACCGTGCGGTGGCCCTCGTGGTGGAAGTACGCCCGCACCCGCTCATCGGTGATGTGCCGGGAGACCGCCGGGGTCTGCCCCTGCTTCATGTAGATCACCACATCGTTCTCCAGGGCGTCGCTGTTGCCCTCCAGAAGGATGTTGTACGAGGGGAGCCCGGCGCTGCCGATGCCGATGCCCCGGCGGCCCACCACGTCCTTGACGCGGTAGGAGTCCGGGCGCGAGAGACTGGACTCGGGGAGCGTCTCCAGATAGCCGTCGAAGGCGGCCAGGACCTTGTAGCGGGTGGCCGCGTCCAGCTCGATGGACCCGCCGCCGGCCGCGAAGCGGCGCTCGAAGTCGCGGATCTCGGTCATCGAGTCCAGCAGCCCGAAGCGGGTCAGCGAGCGGGCGTCACGCAGCGCGTCCAGCAGCGGGCCCTCCGCGGTCTCCAGGGTGAAGGGCGGCACCTCGTCGTTCTTGGCGCCGGTGGCCAGGGCGTGGATGCGCTCGCGGTAGGCGCCGGCGTACGTCCGCACCAGCTCGGTGATCTTCTCGTCGCTGAGCGCCTTGGTGTAGCCGATGAGCGCCACGGAGGCGGCGAAGCGCTTGAGGTCCCAGGTGAAGGGGCCGACGTACGCCTCGTCGAAGTCGTTCACATTGAAGATCAGCCGGCCGTTGGCGTCCATGTAGGTGCCGAAGTTCTCGGCGTGGAGGTCGCCGTGGATCCACACCCGGCTGGTGCGGTCGTCCAGGTACGGCCCACCGGAGCGCTCCCGCTCCACATCGGAATAGAACAGGCAGGCGGTGCCGCGGTAGAACGCGAACGCCGAGGCCGCCATCTTCCGGAACTTGACGCGGAAGGCGGCCGGGTCGGCGGCGAGCAGCTCGCCGAAGGCGGTGTCGAAAACGGCGAGGATGTGCTCGCCGCGCTGTTCCGCCTGGGTCTGCTGGGTCGACATCGCGGAACGCCTCCTGGGGCATGAGAGAGATGATCGGTGGGGCAGATACGACAGGGTATGTTCCGTCCCGCCGGGCGCGCGGGAAGACCGGATGACCCGTCGGGATCAACGCCCGAGGCTACTCGCGAGTGCCCGGCTCTTGTCAGTGCGGAGGGGTAACCTTCGGAGCTGTCTCGCCCTGCCGTCATCGATTGTTCGCCGGAGGTCTTCCACCGTGACCAAGCCGCCCTTCACGCACCTGCATGTCCATACCCAGTACTCGCTGCTGGACGGTGCGGCGCGGCTCAAGGACATGTTCAACGCGTGCAATGAGATGGGCATGACCCACATCGCCATGACCGACCATGGCAACCTCCACGGCGCGTATGACTTCTACCAGCAGGCGACGGGCGCGGGGGTCACCCCGATCATCGGCATCGAGGCGTATGTGGCCCCCGAGTCGCGGCGCTACAAGCGCCGGGTGCAGTGGGGCCAGCCGCACCAGAAGCGCGATGACGTCTCCGGTTCCGGTGGTTACACCCACAAGACCATCTGGGCGTCGAACAAGACCGGTCTGCACAACCTCTTCCGGCTCTCCTCGGACGCCTATATGGAGGGCTACTTCGTCAAGTGGCCGCGGATGGACAAGGAGACCATCGCCCAGTGGTCCGAGGGCCTGATCGCCTCCACCGGCTGCCCCTCGGGCGAGCTCCAGACCCGGCTGCGGCTCGGCCAGTTCGACGAGGCGCTGAAGGCCGCCTCCGAGTACCAGGACATCTTCGGCAAGGACCGGTACTTCCTGGAGCTGATGGACCACGGCATCGAGATCGAGCGCCGGGTCCGGGACGGGCTGCTGGAGATCGGCAAGAAGCTGGACATCCCGCCGCTGGTCACCAATGACTCGCACTACACCTACTCCCGCGAGTCCGTGGCGCACGACGCGCTGCTATGCGTCCAGACCGGCAAGAACCTCTCCGACCCGGACCGGTTCCGCTTCGACGGCACCGGCTATTACCTCAAGTCCACGGACGAGATGTACGCCATCGACTCCTCGGACGCCTGGCAGGAGGGGTGCCGCAACACCCTCCTGGTGGCCGAGCAGATCGACAACACCGGCTGGTTCGAAAAGCGCGACCTGATGCCCCGGTTCGACGTGCCCGAGGGGTACACCGAGGTCACCTGGTTCCAGGAGGAGGTCCGCAAGGGGATGGCCCAGCGCTTCCCCGGCGGCGTCCCCGAGGACCGGCAGAAGCTCGCCGAGTACGAGATGGACGTCATCATCCAGATGGGGTTCCCGGGCTACTTCCTCGTGGTCGCGGACTTCATCATGTGGGCCAAGAACAACGGCATCGCGGTGGGCCCCGGCCGAGGCTCCGCGGCCGGTTCGATCGTCTCGTACGCCCTGGGCATCACCGACCTCGATCCGGTCGAGCACGGGCTGATCTTCGAGCGGTTCCTCAACCCCGAGCGCGTGTCCATGCCCGATGTCGACATCGACTTCGACGAGCGCAGGCGCGGCGAGGTCATCCGGTACGTGACCGAGAAATACGGTGCCGACAAGGTCGCCCAGATCGGCACCTACGGCACCATCAAGGCCAAGAACGCCATCAAGGACTCCGCCCGGGTGCTCGGCTATCCGTACGCGATGGGCGACCGCATCACCAAGGCCATGCCCGCCGACGTCCTCGGCAAGGGCATCCCGCTCTCCGGCATCACCGACGAGAAGCACCCCCGCTACAGCGAGGCGGGCGAGGTGCGCGGGATGTATGAGAACGAGCCGGATGTGAAGAAGGTCATCGACACCGCGCGCGGAATCGAGGGCCTGGTCCGGCAGATGGGCGTGCACGCCGCCGGTGTGATCATGTCCAGCGAGACGGTGACCGACCATGTGCCCGTCTTCTCGCCGAAGAACGACGGCCAGGTCGTGACCCAGTGGGACTACCCCACCTGTGAGTCCCTCGGCCTGCTGAAGATGGACTTCCTGGGGCTGCGCAACCTCACCATCATGGACGACGCCGTCAAGATGGTGCGCGCCAACAAGGGCGTCGACCTGAAGATGCTCGATCTGTCCCTGGACGACCCCAAGACCTTCGAACTCCTCTGCCGCGGTGACACCCTGGGCGTCTTCCAGTTCGACGGCGGCCCGATGCGCTCCCTGCTGCGCATGATGAAGCCCGACCACTTCGAGGACATTTCCGCCGTCTCGGCCCTCTACCGGCCGGGCCCGATGGGCATGAACTCGCACATCAACTACGCGCTGCGGAAGAACGGCCAGCAGGAGATCACCCCGATCCACCCCGAGCTGGAGGAGCCGCTCAAGGAGGTCCTGGGCATCACCTACGGCCTCATCGTGTACCAGGAGCAGGTGCAGAAGGCCGCCCAGGTGCTCGCGGGGTACTCGCTCGGACAGGCCGACCTGCTGCGCCGCGCGATGGGCAAGAAGAAGCAGGAGGTCCTCGACAAGGAGTTCGTGCCCTTCCAGAAGGGCTGCCGCGAGCGCGGCTACTCCGACGAGGCCATCCAGGCGGTGTGGGACGTGCTGGTCCCGTTCGCCGGATACGCGTTCAACAAGGCGCACTCCTCCGCGTACGGCCTGGTCACCTACTGGACCGCGTACCTCAAGGCCAACTACCCGGCCGAGTACATGGCGGCGCTGCTCACCTCGGTCCGCGACGACAAGGACAAGTCGGCGGTCTATCTGAACGAATGCCGCCGCATGGGCATCAAGGTGCTGCCGCCGAACGTCAATGAGTCCGAGGCCAACTTCACCGCCCAGGGTGACGATGTGATCCTCTTCGGTCTCACGGCGGTCCGTAACGTCGGTCAGAACGTGGTGGAGGCGATCATCCGCGGCCGTAAGGCCAAGGGGAAGTACGCCTCGTTCCCGGACTACCTGGACAAGGTCGAGGCGGTCGTCTGCAACAAGCGCACCACCGAATCGCTGATCAAGGCGGGCGCCTTCGACGAGATGGGCCACACCCGTAAGGGGCTCACGGCGCACTACGAGGCGCTGATCGACAATGTTGTCGCCGTCAAGCGCAAGGAGGCCGAGGGGCAGTTCGACCTCTTCGGCGGCATGGGCGGCGACGGCGGGGACGGCGACGGGCCGGGCTTCGGCCTCGACGTCGAGTTCTCGGACGTCGAATGGGACAAGACCTATCTGCTGGCCCAGGAGCGGGAGATGCTGGGCCTGTATGTCTCCGACCATCCGCTGTTCGGCATCGAGCATGTGCTGAACGAGAAGGCGGACGCCGCGATCTCCGCGCTCACCGGCGGCGAACACGCGGACGGCGCGATCGTCACCATCGGCGGCATCATCTCCGGCCTCCAGCGCAAGATGACCAAACAGGGCAACGCCTGGGCCATCGCCACCGTGGAGGACCTGGCCGGCTCCATCGAGTGCATGTTCTTCCCGGCCACCTATCAGCTCGTCTCCACCCAGCTCATCGAGGACGTGGTCGTCTTCGTCAAGGGGCGGCTGGACAAGCGCGAGGACGTGCCCCGGCTGGTCGCCATGGAGCTGATGGTCCCCGATCTGTCCGAGGCGGGCGCCAACGCGCCCGTGACGATCACCATTCCCACGGTCAAGGTCACCCCGCCGCTGGTCGAGAAGCTGGGCGAGGTGCTCACCCACCACCGGGGCTCCACCGAGGTGCGGATCAAGCTCCAGGGGGCGCGGAAGACCACCGTGCTGCGGCTCGACCGGCACCGTGTCACCGCCGACCCGGCGCTCTTCGGTGATCTCAAGGTGCTGTTGGGGGCGTCCTGCCTGGCCGGGTGACCGCCCGGCCCTGACGAACGGCGGCCGCCCGGCCTGGCGGAAGCAGAGGCCATCCGGCTCCGACGAAAGCGGCGACCGGCGAGAACGCACAAAACGCCCAAGGGGCGCGCCCGTGTCGGGCGCGCCCCTTGGGGCCGTGTCGCGCGCCCCGCCACCGCGGTGGCCCAGCGCCGGTGCGCGGTGCGTCAGTTGTGGCCGAAGCTCTTCTGCCGGTCCTTGCGCGGCGTCGAGGGGCTGCCCTCCGACCGCATCGCCTGCGACTGCCCGTCCACCGAGGACTGCTGGTCGGCGGGGCGGTCGGCCATGCCGTGCTCCTGACGCCGCTCCTGCTGCTGCTTGCGATCGCGGTTCTTGTTCTTGCCCATGGTGGTGTTCCTCCAGTTGGGATCAGCCCCCCGGTGAAGGGCCCCCGGGAGAAGCTCTCGGGGAGAAGCCCTTCGGGAAGAACAGTGACATGCCACGGTGACCCGTGCATTTCGGGCAATTACGGTGAGTGAGAAGGAGGGTCTTGGCGGGTAAGCCGTATCCGCCACGCCGGTGATCCAGTTCGGACTGATAACCCCCGCACGGTCGGGCAGACTCGAAGTAAAGCGGAAAGGCCACATCCGGGGACGGCTGTGCGCGGGGGGCGACCGAGGACTGGATTCGTCAGGGAAGAGGGTGGAACGTGGACCGCTGCGTCGTCCTGGTGGACGCCGGGTACCTGCTGGGCGCCGCCGCGAGCCTGCTGGCCGGGGAGCCCGCCCGATCGCGCATCTCCGTCGACCACGCGACCCTCATCCAGGGCCTGCGGGAGCGGGCCGAGGCCGAGACCGAGCGCCCGCTGCTGCGGATCTACTGGTTCGACGGCGCCCCCGATCGCGTACCGCAGCCCGAGCACCGGCGGCTGCGCGTGATGCCCCGGGTGACCGTGCGGCTCGGCGCGCTCACCCGCAGCGACGGCCGCTGGGCCCAGAAGGGCGTGGACGCCGCGATGCACGCCGAGCTGACCGAGCTCGCCCGCAACCGGGCCTGCTCCGACATCGTCCTCGTCACCGGCGACGGGGATCTGCTGCCCGGGCTGATGTCCGCCAAGGAGCACGGCGTCGCCGTGCACCTCTGGGCGGTGCAGGCCGCCGACGGCGACTACAACCAGTCCGAGGACCTCGTGGCCGAGGCCGATGAGCGCCGCGTCCTGGACCGCGCCTGGATCACCCGGGCGGTGCGCGCCAAGGAGCTTCCCGGGCCCTGTGCGCCCGTCTCCGAGCCGCGCCCGGAGATCGCGGCCATTCTCTCCGCCCCGCTGCCGGAGACCGCCACGGCCGCCGCTGCTGCCGCCGCGGCGGCGGCGCCCGGCGCGGCGGAGGCGGCCCCCGGCCGTAACGGCGCCGCCCGGCCCGGCACCGACGTGGCCGGCCCGGCCGACGCCCCCGGCCGTCCCGCCGCCGCGGCCGCCGGGGCGGGCGCGGACGTCGCGGCAGGGGCCGCGGCCAAGGGGGTGCCCACCCCCAAGGACCTCGCCGGCCTGGGTCGCGGCCCGGCCGGGCCAGGCGGCCAGGCGGACCGGCAGTCGGCCGGCGCCACGCTGCGCTGGTCCTCCGACAAGGGCTGGGTCGACCGGGGTCCCGGCTCCGGGGTGGGGGAGCCGCCGGAGACCGCCAACCTCCCCATGCTGGCCCAGCTCACCAGCGCCGAGCAGCGCTGGGCCGACCGCGAGGAGGACATCACCGCGGTCAGCGGCGACCCGTTCGAGGTCGGCCAGGTCTTCGCCCGCCGCTGGACCGACCGGCTCGCCGATTCGGGCCACCTCCAGCAGCTCTCCACGGAGTACCCCCGCATCCCGCACCGCATCGACGGCGAACTGCTGCGCTACGCGGCCCGCTTCGGGCTGCTGGCCCACAAGGACGACCAGATCGACGAGCACGACCGCTATGCGATCCGGGCGGGCTTCTGGCGCGAGATCGACCTCCGCTCGGCGGCGGAGCACGTCCAGACCGGGGGGTAGGGGCCGCCCGGCGGATCGTGCCGCCTGCGGCGGGCTGTTCCCCGCCCCGCCCCTTCCCACAGCATCGACATGCGGCTCCGCCGCGTGGTGGGGCTCTCCCCGAGGGCCCCTGGACCGGGGCTTTGTGCCAGGCCCCGGGTCGGGGCTCCGCCCCTTCCCGCGGTGTCGATATGCGGTTCCGCCGCGTGGCTGGGCTTCGTCCCAGGGCTCCTGGACCGGGCTTTGTGCCCCGGGCCGGGGTTCCGGGGCCTCGCCCCAGGGCCCGGGGTCCAGGGGCGACGCCCCTGGTATCGGGAAGGGGCGGGGAGGGGAAAAGACCCGCCGGACACCCCGTGGGCCGCGGGTCGGCCCTGTCTCGCGGACCGCGCCCCGAGGGCCCCGGGGACGGGAGCGGGTGTTTGGGCGCGTACCCTCATAGCTCGTGAGGACGGGCGCGAAACAGGCGACGAGCGGCGATGTGGTGTGCACCGTGCGCGGCCTGGTCAAGACCTATCCCGCGGCGCGCGGCCGGCGCGGCGCGCCCGCCACGCCCGCCGTCCGGGCCAGCGACGGCATCGACCTCGATGTGGTGCGCGGCGAGGTCTTCGGGCTGCTCGGGCCCAACGGCGCCGGCAAGTCCACCCTCGTACGGCAGCTCACCGGCCTGCTGCGGCCCGACGAGGGCCAGGTGCGGGTGCTCGGCCACGATCTCGTACGCCACCCCGAGCGCGCCGCCCGGCTGCTGGGCTATCTCGGCCAGGACTCGACCGCGCTGGACGAGCTGACCGTCTCCCTCGCCGCCGAGACCACCGCGCGGCTGCGCGGCCTGGAGACCCGCGCGGCCCGTGCCGAGCGGGACGCGGTGATCGAGGAGCTGGGGCTCGGGGAGGTCGCCGGACGCCCGCTGAAGAAGCTCTCCGGGGGCCAGCGGCGGCTGGCCTGCGTCGCCGCCGCGCTGGTGGGGGAGCGGCCGCTGCTGGTGCTGGACGAGCCCACCAGCGGGATGGACCCGGTCGCCCGGCGCGCCGTATGGGCGGCCGTGGACCGGCGGCGGGCCGAGCGCGGGGTGACGGTGGTGCTGGTCACCCACAATGTGATCGAGGCGGAGACGGTGCTGGACCGGGTCGCCGTGCTGGACCGCGGCCGGGTCATCGCCTGTGACACGCCCGCCGGGCTCAAGGCGCTGGTGGCCGACGAGGTGCGGCTGGAGCTGGTGTGGCGCACCGAGCCGCCGCTGGAGGTGCCGGAGGTCGCCGCCCTGTGGCAGACCGCCGAGGCGGCCCGGGCCGCCGACGGCGCCTCCGGGCGGCGCTGGACGCTCCGGCTGCCGCCGGACCACGCGCGTGCCGCCATCGCCACCGTGACCGGCGGCCCCGCCTTCGCCGCGCTGGACGATTTCACCCTTGCCACGCCGAGCCTGGAGGATGTGTACATCGCCCTGGGGGGCCGTGCCGAGGGCGCGGAGGGGCTGGTGAAGGCGTGACCGCCGGGGCGAGCCGGTGAACGCGTCGGTGACCGTGACCGTATTCAGGCCGTAAGAGGCGAAGAGGAGCAGCACAACGTGAGTGTCATGCCCGCCGTGCCCGGTGTATCCGGTGTGTCCGGGGCCGCTGGTGTGCCTGGTGTGTCCGGTGCGTCTGCTGGGCCGTCCGGTGCGTCCGGTGTCTCCGGTACCTCGGGGGCGTCCGGTGTCTCCGGTGCGTCCGGTACCTCGGGGGCGTCCGGTGACGCCGGTGACGCCGGTGACGCCGGTGACATGCCCGCGCCGCTGGCGGCCCGGGCGCGGCTCTTCCCCGCGCTCGTCGCGGTCTACCGCGCCCAGCTCTCACGGGCCCGGGTGGCCCGGATCCCGCTGCTCTTCGTGGCCACCTTCCAGTCCATCGGGATCATGATCCTGATGCGCGGGGTGGTGGACGGCGGAAGCGAGGCGCGGGCGGTGGTGGCCGGGTCGAGCGTGCTGGTCGTCGCCTTCGTGGCGCTCAACCTGCTCGCGCAGTACTTCGGGCAGCTGCGGGCCAGCGGCGGTCTCGACCACTACGCGACCCTGCCGGTGCCGCCCTCGGCCGTGGTGCTCGGGGCGGCCGCCGCGTACGCCTCCTTCACCGTGCCCGGGACCGCCGTCACCGCGGTCATGGGCAGTGTGCTCTTCCAACTGCCCATGACGAACCTGTGGATCCTCCTCGCCGTGATCCCCCTGTCCGGCGCCGCCCTCGCCGGACTCGGCGCCGCGCTGGGGCTGCTCGCCCCGCGCCAGGAACTCGCCACGCTGTGCGGGCAGTTGGGGATGTCCGCCGCGCTGCTGCTCGGCGTGCTGCCCGCGGCCCGGATGCCGCAGGTGGTGTCGTACGCGCGCGATCTGCTGCCCTCGACGTACGGTGTGGAGGCCTTGGCCCGGTCCTTCGACGGGCAGCCCGACTGGTGGGTGGTCTGCGCCGACCTCGGGGTGTGCGCCGGGGTGGCCGTGGTGTCCCTCGCCGCCGCGACCTGGGCCTATCGGCGGGCGGCGGTGCGGTGACGCGCCGCAGCGAACGTCCCGCCGACCGAAGTACGCCGTCCGCCTGGCACGATGACGGGGTGACCGCACCGTTGACGCCGCATGATCAGCACTCGCCGCACGACGAGCCCGCAGAGGGCCGGCCGCCGTCCCACGAGCAGTCTGCCGGGGACTCCGCTGCGCCGTACCCCACCGGGTATCCCGCGCACCCGGGGCAGGCTTCGGGGCATCCGGAGCACGCCGAGCACGCTGAGCACTCCGATGAGCACGCGGAGTTCTCCGAGCACTCCGAGCCCGGGCCCGAGTTGCGTGCCGAACTGGTGCAGGCGTCCCTGGTCGCCATCGCGGTGGCGGTCTCCGGGGTGCTTCTCGGGCTGCTGTGGCTGTGGTTGGCGCCGAAGGTTCCCCTGGTCTCGGACGGTTCGGCCGTCTATCTGAAGAACTCGGAAGGGGAGGACGCGATCGGCGCGGACGGCATGTTCACGCTGCTCGGCCTCGCCTTCGGCGCCGTCTCGGCCATCGTTGTCTTTCTGCTCTTCCGCCACGGCGGTATCGCGCTGGTCGTCGGGCTGGCGGTCGGTGGGGTGCTCGCCTCGGTGATCGCCTGGCGGCTGGGCGTATGGCTGGGGCCCACGTCGGACGTCGTGGCGCACGCCAAGGCTGCCGGTAAGGGCGTCACCTTCGACGGGCCGCTCAAGCTGGGCGCGAAGGGCGCGCTGCTGGCGTGGTCGGTGTCGGCGATGGTGATCCACTTGGCGCTGACCGGGCTCTTCGGCCCGAGGGACCCGGAGCCCGCCCCGCAGGCGCGCTAGCAGCGGCCAGGGGATGTCCGGCGGTCTCGCCGCCCGCGGGCGGGCTGTGCCCCTCCCCGCCCCTTCCCCCAACCGGGGCTCCGCTCCGGCCCCCGGCTGGACGGCCCGGAGATGAGCGGACGTCCGCCCGGTCATCCGCCGCGCGGACGTCCGTCTGGCCATCCGCCGCGCGGACGTCCGCCCGGTCATCCGCCGCGTCGGCGTGCCGATGGCGGTCGGCTCGCCGGTGTGGGCGTTCACGGCGGCGGCGGCCGACTCGTCGGCCCCGGCGGTCCAGAGGCGGAGCCTTGTCACGCGGCTCCGCCGCGCGGACGTCCGCCCGGCACCCCGCAGGGTCCGCCTCAGCCGCTCGGCCCCGCCACGCGGGCCATGGGCGGGGCGCTGGGCCTCCCGTCGCTGGGGTGTCGCGCGAGAGCTGTCGGTGGGCGGCCGAGGCCGCCGGCGCGGCTACGCGCGGGCGATCGGGGCCACCACCGCGGCCGTCAGCGACGCCAGGTCCTTGGGGGACAGCTCGACCTCCAGGCCGCGGCGGCCCGCCGAGACGCAGATCGTCTCGTGGTCGTCGGCCGAGGCGTCCAGGGCCGTCGGGAGGCGCTTGCGCTGGCCGAGTGGGGAGATCCCGCCCCGTACGTAGCCCGTGGTGCGCTCGGCCACCGCCGGGTCCGCCATCGTGGCGCGCTTGCCGCCGACCGCCGAGGCGAGCGCCTTGAGGTCGAGCGTGGCAGAGACGGGCACGATGGCGACCGTAAGGCGGTCGTCGACGCTCGCCACGAGGGTCTTGAAGACCCGCTCCGGTGCGACGCCGAGCGCCTGGGCGGCCTCCTCGCCGTAGGACGGGGCCGCCGGGTCGTGCTCGTAGGAGTGCACGGTGAAGTCCGTGCCCGCGGCGGTGAGGGCGGTGGTGGCGGGGGTGCCCGCCGAGTTCTTCCTGGTCTTCTTCGGCATGTTCGTCCGCGTCAGTTGGGGCTGGTGGGACCGCGGGTCAGATCGACGGCGGGGAGCGACGGGAGCTTACCGATGACCGCGCTCTCGGCGCGAAGGAGTTTCAGCTCGTCGGCCAGCCGGCTCGCGGTGTCCGGTGCCTGCAGCAGCCGCTGCTTCGCGGGCGTGTCGAGCACGGCCGCGGCCGCCACCAGGTAGGAGAGGACGGACGGCTCGCCCGGCAGGTCCTGCTCGGCCGCCAGGGTCCGCTCCCGGGCCCCCGCGAGCCGCTTCTGGTACAGGCGGAAGGCCCGTACGACCCCCGAGGCCAGCGCCCCGGCGCCCTCGCCCTGCTCCTCCGCCAGCTCCTTGACCTCGGCCGTCAGATACGGGCCCGAGGAGTCCACGGAGACCAGCTCGAAGCGGGTGGTGCCGGTGGCCAGCACCTCGAAGGTGCCGTCCTCCTGCTCCCGGATGGTGGCCGCGTCCGCGACGCACCCCACGGAGTAGAAGGACTTGGCGGGGTCGGGGCCGAACCCGGCCGCGGGGCCGGGGTCGGGCATCGTGTGGGTGTCCGGGAGGCCGATCGCGCTCGGCGCGACCTCATGGCCGTCCCTGATCGCGATCACCCCGAACCGGCGGGGCGCGTCCTCGGGAAGCGCCGACAGATCGCGCATCAGGGAGCGATACCGCTGCTCGAAGACGTTCAGGGGCATGACGAGCCCCGGGAACAGCACCGTGTTCAGCGGGAAGAGCGGAAGGCGCGCGGAGGTCACGGGGCGTAAGCCTAATGGCCCCGCGCGTTCCCTTTCACTGGTGCCGGGGCAGCGGTCACTGGCGCCGCAGCAGCCGGGACGCGCCGGCGGCGACCGCGGTGGCCAGCACCCAGCCCAGAAGGATCATGATGATGGACGCCCATTGGACGGCGCCCTGGGGTTTCCAGTAGCCGTCCATGCCCAGATCGATGACCGGGATCAGCAGATCGAGCGTGTACAGCGAGGCGTTCCAGTTCGGCGATTCATCCGGCTTCAGCGCCTCCGGCCGGTTGTGGGCGAAGAACACCGAGCCGACCGCCCACAGCACCGCCATCCACACCGCAGCCCGGCCCGGACGGTAGCCGTAGGCCACCGTCCAGTCCTGGAGATAGCCCCACACCTTCCCGGCCAGCGGCAGCGTCTCCCGGCGGCGACGCTGCTTGGCGAGCTGCACCTCGCGCGCGTCGGCGTCCTCGCCGCTGGCCCGCATCGTGTTGGCCAGCATCTCGTACGGCTCGGGCGCGTACTCGGGCGTGGCGGCGGCCACCCACTCCAGCCGCCTGGCCAGCGGGAAGTGGCCGCGCGGGATCAGGCACTCATAGCTGAACCCGGCCATGGTCAGCCCGCCGGGCCCCGGCCAGCTCACCGACTTGTCGACAAGATTGACCACCCGGGCGCCGGAGAGGATCACCCGTCCGCGCTGCGGCCGCTCCCCGAGGAAGCGCAGCTCGGGCGTCTGGACCCGGCGCAGCGACAGCTCCTGGTCGTTCTCCATGATGAAGCGGGCCTGGTCGAAGTCGATCGCGTCGCCGATCCGCCCGTCGTCCAGCCGGATCCCGCCCTCGCACTCGAAGCGCTGGATCCGGGTGCCGCGGGTGGGGGTGGAGGCGGTGCCGTACGGCGGGGTGGAGCCGCTGGAGTAGGTGCTCACCCCGCCCGCGGTGAGGTAGAGGCTGCGCTCCACGGTCAGCTGCGGCGCGTTCAGCGCCCGGCGGCCGTAAGGGTTGCGCAGCCGGCTGCCGCGCAGGCTGAGCGACACGCCGATCTGCGCCCCCCGCAGGCTCAGCTCGCCGTACGACTCGATCATGTCGGCCTGGAAGTCCTGGGCGACGGTCAGCCCGTCGGCGCTGATCGACATGCCCCGGCGGTCACGGCGCACGATGAGCTGGTTGAGGAGTAAATCGGTGCCGATATGGGCGTCGGTGAGCCGGATGCCGTGCTCGACGACACAGCGCGGCAGATGCAGATCGCCCTCGGTGCGCAGCCGGGCCGCCTCCAGCCGGGGGAGGGAGCAGCCCACCAGGCGCAGGGTGGTGAACTGCGCCTCGGGGACCAGCACCTCCCGCTCGAAGCGGCAGTTCTTGAGCTCCACATAGGGCTCGATGTTTCCGCCGGCCAGATCGAGCGTGCCGGTGATGTGCACCCCGTTGAGCTTCAGCGCCGCGACCCGGCCCGGCTGCGCGGGCGGCCCGTCCAGCAGCAGGAGGGCCACGACACGCGCGCGGACACTGCGCTCCGGTCCCCAGGCGTACGGGCCGGAGGGGTCGTTCCGCTGCGGGTGGGACGTGCGCAGATCATGGGTGCTGCCATTGCGGAACGCCTGCCACATGCCCCATTCGGCGGTGGTCAGATCGAGGCCCGGGGGTGGGTCGCCATCGTGCGGCTCGGTCACAGCCGTGTCCCCTCCTGATTCTCCGTGTCCCCGTACGGAGCACATTCCCGCTGAGTAACCGGTTGAACGCCAACGGTCAGGGTCAACTTAGGGGGTCCGTATCACTGGCTGATACGGGGGGAGGGGCCGCATGGCGGGTCTGAGACAATTGATCGCGTGATCTCCCGTATCGATCTGCGCGGCGCCGCCTTCCCGGAGGGCGGGATCGACCGCGACCTGCTGCCCCGTGCCGAGCTCGACGTCGAGGCCGCCCTGGAGAAGGTGCGGCCCATCTGCGACGACGTGCGCCATCGCGGTACCGCTGCGCTGATCGACTACGCCCATCGGTTCGACGGCGTGACCATAGAGCGGGTGCGGGTCCCCGCGGAGGCGCTGGCGAGCGCCCTCGCCGAGCTGGACCCGGCCGTGCGGGCCGCACTGGAGGAGTCCATCCGGCGGGCCCGGCTGGTCCACCGCGACCAGCGGCGCACCGACCACACCACCCAGGTGGTGCCGGGCGGCACGGTCACCGAGCGCTGGGTGCCGGTCGAGCGCGTCGGTCTTTACGTACCGGGCGGGCGCTCGGTCTACCCCTCGTCCGTGGTGATGAACGTGGTGCCCGCGCAGGAGGCCGGGGTCGCCTCGATGGCCGTCGCCTCCCCGCCGCAGGCGGAGTTCGGCGGGCTGCCGCACCCCACGATCCTCGCGGCGTGCGCGCTGCTGGGCGTGGACGAGGTGTACGCGGCGGGCGGCGCCCAGGCCGTGGCGATGTTCGCCTACGGCACCGAGGACTGCCGTCCGGTCTCGCTGGTGACCGGTCCTGGCAACATCTGGGTCGCGGCGGCCAAGCGGCTGCTCAAGGGCCGGATCGGCATCGATGCCGAGGCCGGGCCGACCGAGATCGCCATCCTCGCCGACGCCACCGCCGACCCGGTGCATGTCGCCGCGGACCTGATCAGCCAGGCCGAGCACGATCCGCTGGCCGCGTCCGTGCTGGTCACCGACTCCGAGGAGCTGGCCGCCGCGGTCGAGAAGGAGCTCGAGGTCCAGGTCGGGGCCGCCAAGCATGTCGCGGACCGGATCGGTCCGGCGCTGGCCGGGCGGCAGTCCGGCATCGTGCTGGTCGACGGTCTGGAGCAGGGCCTGGCCGTCGTGGACGCGTACGCGGCCGAGCACCTGGAGATCCAGACCGAGGACGCGGCGGCCGTCGCGGCCCGGGTGCGCAACGCCGGGGCGATCTTCGTCGGGGCGTACGCGCCGGTGTCGCTCGGCGACTACGCGGCGGGCTCCAACCATGTGCTGCCCACCGGCGGCTGCGCCTGCCACTCCTCGGGGCTGTCCGTGCAGTCCTTCCTGCGCGGCATCCATGTGGTGGACTACACCCGGGACGCGCTGGCCGAGATCGCCGGCCATGTGGTGACGCTGGCCGAGGCGGAGGATCTGCCCGCCCACGGCGCCGCGGTGAAGGCAAGGTTCGACTGGAAGGTGCCACCGAGCAAGTGACCGGCATTGACGATCTCCCGATCCGGGACGAGCTCCGTGGCAAATCCCCGTACGGCGCTCCGCAACTGGACGTGCCCGTACGGCTGAACACCAACGAGAACCCCTATCCGCTGCCCGAGCCGCTGGTCGCCCGGATCGCCGAGCGGGTCGCCGAGGCGGCCCGCGACCTCAACCGCTACCCGGACCGGGACGCGGTCGAGCTCCGCACCGAGCTGGCCCGCTACCTCAGCCGTACGGCCGGTCTCGAGGTCGGCGTGGCCCAGGTCTGGGCGGCCAACGGGTCCAACGAGGTGCTCCAGCAACTGCTGCAGACCTTCGGCGGGCCGGGGCGCACCGCGATCGGCTTCGAGCCCTCGTACTCGATGCACGCGCTGATCTCCCGAGGGACCGGCACCGGCTGGATTTCCGGTCCCCGGAACGCCGATTTCACCATCGATGTCGATGCCGCCCGTAAGGCCATCGCCGAGCACCGCCCCGATGTCGTCTTCATCACCTCGCCGAACAATCCGACGGGGACGGCGGTCGGCGCCGAGACGGTGCTGGCGCTGCACGACGCGGCGCAGGACGCCAGGGCGGACGCCGCCGGGGCGCTCGTCGTCGTGGACGAGGCGTACGGGGAGTTCAGCCACCGTCCGTCGCTGCTGCCGCTGATCGAGGGGCGGCCGCGGCTGGTGCTCTCGCGGACCATGTCCAAGGCGTTCGGCGCGGCCGGGCTGCGGCTCGGCTACCTCGCCGCCGACCCGGCGGTCGTCGACGCCGTCCAGCTGGTCCGCCTGCCGTACCACCTGTCCGCCGTCACCCAGGCCACCGCGCTGGCCGCCCTGGAGCACACCGATACGCTGCTGGGGTACGTCGAGGCGCTCAAGGCCGAGCGCGACCGGCTGGTGAGCGAGCTGCGCACCATCGGCTGTGAGGTGACCGACTCCGACGCCAACTTCGTCCAGTTCGGCCGCTTCGAGGACGCCCACGCGGCGTGGCAGGGCCTGCTGGACCGGGGCGTCCTGGTCCGGGACAACGGCGTACCGGGATGGCTGCGGGTGACCGCGGGGACCCCGGCCGAGAACGACGCGTTCCTCGACGCGGTACGCGAGCTGATGAAGGAGACGAGCGCATGACCCGCGTGGGACGCGTGGAGCGCACCACCAAGGAGACCTCGGTCGTCGTCGAGATCGACCTCGACGGCACCGGCCAGGTCGATGTGTCGACAGGGGTCGGCTTCTACGACCACATGCTCGACCAGCTCGGCCGCCACGGCCTCTTCGACCTCACCGTCAAGACCGAGGGCGACCTGCACATCGACACCCACCACACCATCGAGGACACCGCCCTCGCGCTGGGCGCCGCCTTCAAGCAGGCGCTCGGCGACAAGGTGGGCATCTACCGCTTCGGCAACTGCACGGTGCCGCTGGACGAGTCGCTGGCCCAGGTGACGGTCGACCTCTCCGGCCGCCCGTACCTGGTGCACACCGAGCCGGAGAACATCGCGCCGATGATCGGCACGTACGACACCACGATGACCCGGCACATCCTGGAGTCCTTCGTGGCCCAGGCGCAGATCGCCCTGCATGTCCACGTGCCCTACGGACGCAACGCCCACCACATCGTGGAGTGCCAGTTCAAGGCCCTGGCGCGGGCCCTGCGCTACGCCGCCGAGCGCGACCCCCGCGCCGCCGGGATCCTCCCCTCCACGAAGGGCGCCCTCTGACATGAGCGGCCTGTCGACCGCGTTCATCCTCCTGGGACTTTTTCTGCTCGGAGGGGTCATCTCCTTCGTCAAGCAGGGCATGTCCAAGAGCATCATCACGCTGCTCGGGATCGGCGCCACGATGGCGCTGCTCGCCGGCGTCCTGCGGCTTGAGGTATGGAATTGAGCACCAAGAGCGTCGTTGTCCTCGACTACGGATTCGGCAACGTCCGGTCCGCCGAGCGGGCCCTCGCCCATGTCGGCGCGCAGGTCGAGATCACCCGTGACTACGACACGGCCATGGCCGCCGACGGCCTGCTCGTCCCCGGTGTCGGCGCCTTCGCCGCCTGCATGAAGGGGCTGCGCGCGGCGCGCGGCGACTGGATCGTGGGGCGTCGGCTGTCCGGTGGCCGCCCGGTCATGGGCATCTGCGTCGGCATGCAGATCCTCTTCGGGCGCGGTATCGAGCACGGCGTCGAGGCCGAGGGCCTGGACGAGTGGCCCGGCACGGTCGAGCCGCTGCGCGCCCCCGTCGTCCCCCACATGGGCTGGAACACGGTCAAGGCGCCCGGGGACTCGCGGCTCTTCGCGGGCCTGGACGAGGGCGAGCGGTACTACTTCGTCCACTCCTACGCGGTCCGCACCTGGGAGCTCGAGGTCACCAACCCGCATATCCCCGCCCCCAAGGTCACCTGGTCCACCCATGGCGAGCCGTTCGTCGCCGCCGTCGAGAACGGCCCGCTGTGGGCCACCCAGTTCCACCCCGAGAAGTCGGGCGACGCCGGGGCGCGGCTGCTCCGCAACTGGCTCGACACGCTCTGACCGGCCCCCGCGTCAGCTCTCCCCGCCCGCACGCTCTCACCGAAGGTTCTCCGCATGCGCACGCACCGCCTCGAACTCCTCCCCGCCGTCGATGTCCGCGACGGCCAGGCCGTCCGCCTCGTCCACGGCGAGTCCGGCTCCGAGACGTCGTACGGCGACCCGATGGAGGCCGCCCTGGCCTGGCAGCGGGCGGGCGCCGAGTGGCTGCACCTGGTGGACCTGGACGCCGCCTTCGGCACCGGGGACAACCGCGCGCAGATCGCCGAGGTGGCCCGCGCCATGGACCTCAAGGTCGAGCTGTCCGGCGGGATCCGCGACGACGCCTCGCTGGCCGCCGCCCTGGCCACCGGCTGCACCCGGGTGAACCTCGGCACGGCCGCGCTGGAGTCCCCCGAGTGGGTCGCCAAGGTCATCGCCGAGCACGGCGACCTGATCGCCGTGGGCCTCGATGTGCGTGGCACCACGCTGCGCGGCCGCGGCTGGACCCGCGACGGCGGCGATCTCTACGAGACGCTGGCCCGCCTCGACTCCGAGGGCTGCGCCCGCTACGTCGTCACCGACATCGCCAAGGACGGCACCCTCCAGGGCCCCAACCTGGAACTGCTGCGCAACGTCTGCGCCGCGACCGACCGCCCCGTCGTCGCTTCCGGCGGCGTTTCCTCGCTTGACGACCTGCGTGCCCTTGCGACCCTGGTACCGGAAGGTGTCGAGGGCGCCATCGTGGGCAAGGCGCTCTACGCCAAGGCGTTCACCTTGGAAGAGGCGTTGGAGGCGGTGGCCGTATGACCTCACCCGAGTTCGGGCGACGGGTTCAGACCGAGAGTCCCTGGGAGCAGACCATCGGGTTCGCCCGCGCCGTCGAGGCCGGTGACCTGGTGCTCGTCGCCGGGACGATGCCGCTCGCGGAGCGCGGCGTGCTGGAGGGCGAGGGGGATCCGTACGAGCAGACGCTCGCGGCCTTCCGCCACGCGTTCGACGCGCTGAAGAAGTTCGACCTCGGCGTCGAGTCGGTGGTCCGCACCCGTATGTACATCACCCACGCCCGCGACGTGGACGAGGTGGGCCGGGCCCACAAGGAGCTGTTCGACGCCGTGCGCCCCGCCGCGACGCTGGTCGTGGTGTCCGGCTTCGTCGACTCGCGGGTCCTGGTGGAAGTCGAGCTGGAAGCATTCCGAGGAGTACGGCAGTCATGACCCTGGCGGTCCGAGTCATCCCCTGCCTGGACGTGGACAACGGCCGGGTCGTCAAGGGCGTCAACTTCCAGAATCTGCGCGACGCGGGCGATCCGGTCGAGATGGCCAAGATCTACGGCGAGGAGGGCGCGGACGAGCTCACCTTCCTCGACATCACCGCCTCCTCCGGCGACCGCGAGACCACCTATGACGTGGTCCGCCGCACCGCCGAGCAGGTCTTCATCCCGCTGACGGTCGGCGGCGGCGTCCGCACCCCGGAGGACGTCGACAAGCTGCTGCGCGCCGGGGCGGACAAGGTCGGCGTGAACACCGCCGCCATCGCCCGCCCCGAGCTGATCCGCGAGATCGCCGAGCGCTTCGGCAGCCAGGTGCTCGTCCTCTCGGTCGACGCCCGCCGCTGCCCCGAGGGGACGGTGACCCCCTCCGGCTACGAGGTCACCACCCACGGCGGCCGCCGCGGCACCGGCATCGACGCGGTCGAATGGGCCCACCGCGCGGCGGAGCTGGGCGCTGGGGAGATCCTGCTGAACTCCATGGACGCGGACGGCACCAAGGACGGCTATGACACGGCCATGATCGAGGCCGTCCGCAAGCACGTCACCGTCCCGGTGATCGCCAGCGGCGGCGCCGGCAAGGCGGCCGACTTCCCGCCCGCCATCGCCGCGGGCGCCGACGCGGTGCTCGCGGCCTCCGTCTTCCACTTCGGCGAGCTGCGGATCGGCCAGGTGAAGGACGCGCTGCGGGACGCGGGGCACCCGGTCCGCTGAGGTACGTCACGGCGGCGGGGGACCACCGGATGGTGATCCCCCGCCGCGTCGCGTCTCAGCTGGTCGGCCGCTCGCGGTAGTGGTCGACGATCCCGCGCTTCAGGTACGCGGTCTTCTCCATGACGTCGCCCTTCTTGCCCGCCCCGACGTCCCTCGTCAGGTAGCTGCGCTCACCGAGCAGGGTCAGGCTGTCCCGGTCGAAGACCCACTCGGTGGCCTCCCCCGACCTCTTGTCGACGCGGGCGATGCCGACCCCGTGGCGGCCGGCCGCGTCCACCGCGTCCTCCTTCCGCGTCACCCCGGGGATCTTCGCGGCGGCCTTGTAGAGAGCGGCCGCGTTCTCCGGCGGCATCACCGTCTCACCCAGGAAGGAACCGATCCGGTTGAAGACGGCCTGTGCCTTCTCCCCCTCATCGTCCGGTTCGGCCATCCGGTACAGCTCCTCGAGCAGGGCGTCCGGGTCGGTCGGCAGGGACGCCAGCCACTGGTACGTGGGGCGGTAGGGGCCCGCCGGGGACCCGCCCAACTCGGCCATCCGGCCCCACTCCCCGTTTTCCTTTATCTCGCCGGTCTTGGTGATCCGCTTCACCCGCTGCGACATCCAGACCTCGCGCTCATGCCGCGGCTCCAGTTTCGAGGAGCCGTCCTCCTTCATCTCGGCCCCCGCCGTCAGGCTCTTGACGTAGACGAACTGGTCCTGTCGCACCGGCTTGACGTCCGACTTCGCCGCGGTCCCGGCGATCCGGTCGAGCAGGACGGTGGCGGTCTCGCGCGGCTGGGCGGTGGTGTCGCCGGACGTCCCGCCCCCGGTGAAGGTGACGGCCAGCGCCCCGGCCAGCGCCAGGGCCGCGGCGGGTATCAGCAGCGCCGGGCGCGGCAGCCGCCGGACCTTCCGGGCGGGCGCGGCGGTGCGGTTCTGGTCGTCATCGATGTGCTGCATCAATCGGTCCTTGTGGTGGAGGTACGGAGCGGAGGGCACGTCCCGTTCGGCCGGGACGGGAGGAAGCAGCCGGGCGAGCTCCTCGCGCGCGGTGTCCTCGTACGCGGCGTCCTCGCGCTCGCGCTCGGGCCGGGCGGGCCCGGAGCCGACGGCGTTCATCGGGGGTCCTCCTGAAACTCCTGAAAGGGCAGGGCCGCGAACGCGGCCTCACGCTGTACCTCTCCGCGACGGTGTGGCGGTTCCTTCTTTTCTTCCGCGAGCCGTTGTTCGGCGAGCTTGCGCAGCCGGGCGCGGGCCCGGGACAGCCGTGAACGCACCGTCCCCACCGGGATGCCCATGGCCTCGGCCGCCTGTGCGTAGTCCAGGCCGGACCAGACGCACAGCGCCAGCACCTCCTGCTCCCCGCGCCGCAGCCGGCCGAACACCGTGCGCACGGCGGCGAGCCGGCGGGCGTCGTCGATACGGCCCGCCGCCTCGTCGGCGAAGTCCGCCACCGGGGCGGGGGCCGGGCGGCGGGCCAGGAAGGCCAGCCGGCGGCCGATGCCGCGGTTGGCGTTGCGCGCCTTGTTCGTCGCCACGCCCAGCAGCCACGGTTTCAACGTGTCGTCGCCCGGCTCGAGTTGCTCCCGGGTGCGCCAGGCGGCGAGGAACGTATCGCCCATCACCTCCTCGGCCACCGACCAGTCGCCGGTCAGCCGGAAGGCATGGTTGTAGACCGTGCGCGCATAACTCTCGTACAGCTCCGCGAACGCCTCGCGGTCACCCGCCCGGATCCGCGCTCGCAGGCCATCACTCATCTCGTTCACACCTCACACCCGTGCCTCTCCGCACGGCGGAGGTGGTTCCCGTGACCTGCGCCACACGCGGGGCGCTGGTGCTTACGGGGGCGTCCGGCGGACCACGCGGCGAAGCCGCGGGCGCCCGGCTACTCGGCCGGGACCGACGCCGCCTCGATCACCTCGTCCAGGACCTCACGGGAGCGGAACAGGTCCGCGATCATACGGTCGATGCGCTCCCGCTCCACGGTCAGATCGGAGACCAGCTGCCCGTTGGCCGTCCGCGACGGACCGCCGTCCGAGTCGCGCATGCAGGGGAGCAACTGGGCGATCTTCTCGCTGCACAGCCCCGCGGCGAACAGCTCCTGGATGCGGATGACGCGGTCCACCGCGCCCTCCCCGTACTCACGATGGCCGCCCGGGGTGCGCTCGGCCGTCATCAGGCCCTGCTTCTCGTAGTAGCGCAGCGAGCGCTCGCTGACGCCGGTGCGCCGCGCCAGTTCGCCGATCCGCATTCCTCACCTCGTCTGCCGGTCCGGGCTTGAATCTGACATCGATGGCAAGTTCTACCGTACCCGCATGACGCACACACCCGAGATACCCAGCCTCTTCGAACCCGCCCGACTCGGCCCGCTCGACCTCCCCAACCGCCTGGTCATGGCGCCGATGACGCGTAACCGCGCCGCCGCCGACGGCGTACCGCTGCCGATCATGGCCACCTACTACGCCCAGCGCGCCACGGCCGGGCTGATCGTCGCCGAGGCCGCCACACCCAACGCGGTGGGGCAGACCTACCCCGACATCGCCGCGATCCACAACGCGGCGCAGGTGGCCGGATGGCGGCGGGTGACCGACGCGGTGCACGCGGCGGGCGGCCGGATGTTCCTCCAGCTTCAGCACGGCGGCCGGGTCGGCCACCCGGACACCAGCGGGCTGATGCCGGTGGCGCCCTCGCCGGTGCCGCTCCCGGAGACGATCTTCACCCCGAACGGCCATCGGCAGGCCGTCGTACCGCGCGAGATGACGCTCGACGAGATCCGCTCCACCATCGCCGACTTCGCCGCCGCCGCGCGCTACGCCCTCGACGCGGGCTTCGCCGGAGTGGAGGTGCACGCCGCCAACGGCTACCTCCTCCACCAGTTCCTGGCCCGGGGCACCAACCGCCGCGCCGACGGCTACGGCGGCTCGGTGGCCGGGCGCATCCGGTTCGTGACCGAGGTGGTCCACGCCGTCGCCGACGCGATCGGCCCCGAGCGGGTGGGCCTGCGCATCTCGCCAGGATCCACCGTCAACGGCATCGAGGAGGGCGACACCGAGGCCCTCTACCCCGCGCTCATCAAGGAGCTGGCGGACACCGGTCTCGCCTATCTGCACATCGTCCGCGCCCGGCCGGACCAGCCGCTCTTCCGGGAGCTGCGCGCATCCTGGCCGGCCACGCTGATCGCCAACCCGTCGCTGCCCGGCGACGGCGTCCCCGCCGACGGCGGTATGCGCCAGGCCGGGGCGCTGCTGGCCGAGGGCGCCGACCTGATCGCCCTCGGCCGCACCTTCCTGGCCAACCCCGACCTGGTGACCCGTCTGCGCACCGGCGCCCCGCTCAACCCCGTCCGGGACGCCTACCTGATGTACGTGGGCGGCGAGACCGGCTACACGGACTACCCCACCCTGACGGCGGCCTGAGCTCAGCCGACCCGGATGGCCGGCTGGTGGCGGACGGGGAAGTTGACCGAGTTCGCGATGAAGCACGTCTGATGGGCGTCCCCGTGCGCCGAACGCGCCCGCTCCAGCATCGACTCGTCCGCGACGGTGACCACCGGGTTGAGCACCACCTCGGTGAAGTGCCCGCTGAGCCCGGCCGTCTCCGCCATGACCCCGGTGGCGACGTCCTCGTACGCCGTGACCGTCACCCCGCTCCGGGCGCATACCGAGAGGTAGCTCAGCATGTGGCACTGCGAGAGCGCGGCCAGCAGGAACTCCTCCGGGTTCCAGCACTCCGGATCTCCCAGGAAGGCGGGGTCCGCGCTGCCCCGCAGGGTCGGCTTCCCCTCGCCGAGGATGTCGTGCGACCGCCCGTAGTCCCGGTAACCAGTCGTCCCCGAACCGGTGTTACCGGTCCATCGGACGGTGGTGCGGTAGGTGTGCTGTCGGCCCATCGTCTGTGCCCACCCTCTCGTATTCCAGCGGTGCTGCGGCCCCGCACATCGTGCGGCGCGCTGACTGGGAGTGTCGCACCCAGGAGGAGTACGTCCTGGTACGGCTGCTCTGACCTGCGCAGACTCGGTGGGGTCAGCACAGAGCGACACCAGGACGGAGTGGGAAACCACCATGAACGCCATGACCAGTACCGGCAAGGTCGTACTCATCACCGGGGCCAGCAGCGGGATCGGGGCGGCGGCCGCGCGTCGGCTCGCCGCCGAGGGGCACCGGGTCTATCTGGGGGCCCGGCGGACCGAGCGGCTGGGGGAGCTGGCCGGGGAGATCACCGCCGAGGGCGGCAGCGCGGCCTACCAGAGGCTCGATGTCACCGCGGCCGACGACATGCGGGACTTCGTGGCGGCCGCCCGGGAGCGGTTCGGGCGGGTGGACGTGATGGTCAACAACGCCGGGGTGATGCCGCTCTCGCCGTTCGAGGCGCTGAAGGTCGACGAGTGGGACCGGATGCTGGATGTGAATGTGCGCGGTGTGCTGTACGGCATCGCCGCGGCCCTGCCGGTGATGAGGGAGCAGGGCGGCGGGCATGTCGTGAACATCGCCTCGGTGGGCGCGTACGAGGTGTCGCCCACCGCCGCGGTGTACTGCGCCACCAAGTTCGCCGTGCGCGCCATCTCGGAGGGGCTGCGCCAGGAGTCGGCCGGTGACATCCGGGTCAGCCTGGTCTCCCCGGGGGTGACCGAGTCCGAGCTCGCCGAGTCCATCTCCGATCCGAGCGCCCGCGAGGCCATGAAGACCTACCGTTCGGTGGCCATCCCCGCCTCCGCGATCGCCGACGCCATCGCGTACGCCATCGGGCAGCCGCCCGAGGTCGACGTCAACGAGATCGTGGTGCGCCCGGCCGCGAGCGCCCAGTAGGGGCGGGCGGAAAATCCGTATGGCGGTCGCCGGCGGCGGCTCACACTGAGGGCATGGATGGAGCCACGTCGAGTCAGCTGCTGGGATTTCCGCCGGACGCGCGGGTGCTCATCGTGAACTGCGACGACCTCGGCATGCACGAGTCGGTCAACGTCGCCGTCATCGACGCGATCGAGGAGGGGATCGCCGCCTCCTGCAGTCTGATGGTGCCGTGCCCGGGGGCGTCGCAGGCCCTGCGGATGCTACGCGCGCGGCCGGACATCCCGTTCGGCATCCACCTCACGCTCGTCCGCGACGCGGACCACCTCCGATGGGGACCGCTGAGCGCGAGGGGGACGGTGGCGTCGCTGCTGGACGAGCGGGGCGAGCTCTTCACCGCCGACCGGCGGGAAGAACTGTTCGCGCGGGCGCGCCCCGAGGAGGTCGAGCGGGAGTTCCGGGCCCAGATCGAGGCCGTGGCCGACACGGGACTGACGCCGACTCATCTGGACTGGCACTGTCTGGCCGACGGCGGCCACGAGGACGTCTTCGAGCTGACCGTGGCGCTGGCGGGGGAGTACGGACTGGCGGTGCGGGTCTGGCTCGACGACGGCCGCCGTACGGCGCGCGGGCGGGGGCTGCCGGTCACCGACCATGACTTCCTGGACAGCTTCGCCCTCGACGTCGACGTCGACGGCAAGGCCGCCCGCTACGCCGAGTTGCTGCGCGCCCTTCCACCCGGGCTCAGTGAGTGGGCGGTCCACCCCGGTCTTGACGACGGCCGGTCGCGGGCCGCCGAGCCCGGCGGCGGATGGCGGGTGCGCCACGGCGACCACGCGTTCCTGACCTCGGCGCGGGCCCGCGAACTGCTGGCGGAGGAGGGCATCGTGGTGATCGACTACCGGCCGCTCCAGCGGATCTGGTCCGGGGAGCGGCCGATCTGACGCCATCTGGTCCGGATGGGCAACCGCCTTGATGCCTGTGGTCGAAGGCGGCGGCCGCCTTGATGTCTCTGGTCCGGCGGGACGGCCGACTTGACGCCGTTGCCGGGGCCCGCTTTGATCACAGCAGCGCACGGTGTACTTGCCCCGTGCCGCGCAAGAGGTGCGCCCAGCCGGTAGGGGACCCGGTGCCGGTCCCGAGCCCGGACACAGTCGCCAGGACGGCGGATGCCATCCGAGGCGGGGACGCTACCCGCGAGTGTTGGAGCTTTCATGCCAGCCAGCCATGCCGCACGCCTTCGTCGCCGCTGGGCCCTCGCGTCGGTGGTGACGGCCGCCGCCGCGGCGGCCGCCGTCGTGACCGTGTCCATGTCCTCGGGAGCCAGCGCGTCCGAAGTGGCGCTGCCGCCCGTCCACGGTGGCTTCGACTACCAGATCGGCGGCGCGTACACCCCGCCGAAGGGGGTCGACATCGTCAGCCGTGACCGCGGGGACTCCCCGGCGAACGGGCTGTACAACATCTGCTACGTCAACGCCTTCCAGGTCCAGCCGGGCGAGCGCGACCAGTGGCCGGACGACCTGCTGCTGCGCGACCGCAACGGCGATCTCGTCATCGACACCAAGTGGAAGGAACCGCTGCTCGACCTCCGTACCGCCAAGAAGCGCGAGCGGGTGGCGGACAAGGTCGACGGCTGGATCGACGGCTGCGCCGACAAGGGGTTCGACGCCGTCGAGCCCGACAACTACGACAGCTACGAACGCTCCAAGAAGCTGCTGACCACTGCTCACGCCAAGGCGTTCATGGCCCTGCTGTCGGAGCACGCCCACGCCCAGGGGCTGGCCATCGCGCAGAAGAACACCGCTGAACTCCTCCCCGACCGGAAGGCGGCCGGGCTGGACTTCGCGGTGGTCGAGGAGTGCGGCGAGTACGACGAGTGCGGTGAGTTCGCCAAGGCGTACGACGACCATGTGGTGGTGGTCGAGTACGGCGACGAGGGCTTCAGCAAGGCGTGCGAGGGCTGGGGCGACCGGCTCAGCGTCGTCCGGCGGGACGAGGACGTCTCTCCCGCGGGCGAGGATGGCTACGTTCGCGAGACCTGTTAGGGAATTCCCTCGTGTTGGGGAATTCCCTCGTGTTGGGGAATTCCCTCGTGTTGGGGAATTCCCTCGTGTTGGGGAACTCCCTCGTGCCGTCCGCGTCCCCGTCCGCCCCGCGCGGGCGGGGACGCGTCGCGCGGGCGGGGACGCGCCGCGTTCGGCGGGCCGCTCAGATGCCCAGCTTGGCCTCGTGCGCCGCGGCCACGGCTCCCTTGTCGCCCTCCAGCTCGACCCGGGCGGACTCCTGGCGGCCGGTGAGGAAGAGCGCCAGCTCGCCCGGTTCGCCGGTGACCGTGACGACCGGGGTGCCGCGGTTGGCCACCGCCGTACGGCCGTCCGGGCGGCGCAGCACCAGGCCGACCGGGGAGCGGCGGCCGAAGATCCGGGCGCCGCGCTCGATGCGGGACCACAGGGTGTCGGCGAAGACCGGGTCCAGCTCGCGCGGTGTCCAGTCCGGCCGGGCGCGGCGCACATCCTCGGCGTGGACGTAGAACTCGAAGCTGTTCGCCGCCTCGTCCACCTGCTTCAGCGCGAACGGCGACATCCGCGGCGGACCGGTGCGGAACAGCTGGAGCAGTTCCTCGTACGGCCGCGCCGCGAACTCCTCCTGCACTCGGGCCAGCCGCGCGGCCAGCGGCTTGACCAGCACCCCGGCGGCCGCGTCGGGGCGGCGCTCGCGGACCACCAGATGGGCCGCCAGATCGCGGGTGCTCCAGCCCTCGCACAACGTCGGGGCCGCGGGGCCCGCGCCGTCCAAGAGGTCGGCGAGGAGCAGGCGTTCGCGCTTCGCGTGAGTGGACATGCGTCCACCCTACGACCGGGGCCCGCCCGCTGCCATGAGGAGCGCCGCCGCGCGCCCCGCCGGGGCGGAACGGCCCCGGCTACGGGGGCGTCCGCCGTGTGGTCGGGGCTCCGCCGTGTGGTCGGGGCTCCGCCGTGTGGTCGGGGCTCCGCCCCAGACCACCTGGATCCCGGGGTCTGGGGCGGAGCCCCGGTTGTGGGAAGGGGCGGGGAGGGGAACAGCCCGCCGCAGGCGTCACGATCCGCCGGATCCGCCGGATCCGCCGGACAGTCCCTAACCCGGCAGGGGCTTGCTCAGCTTCTTGCCGTCGCGCCCGGCGCTCAGCGTGAGCGCGCAGGAGACCTGGTCCTCGCCCTGGACGGAGTACGTGCCCAGCGCGGGGTACAGCGCGTAGTAGTAATACATCCGGCCGTCGTTGGGGACGCTCTGGAGCCGCTTCTTGGCATCCGTCGCGCACAGCGCGAGCGCCTTGGTCTGAATCCCCTTCTCGGTGGAGAAGTCGCCGCTCAGCGTCTCGTTGGCGATCACTTCGCCGTCGTGCGGGCCGTGGCAGGACCGCTTCTCGACCTTGGTGACGCTGCTGTCCATGGCCGGGTGGTCGAAGCACTGGCCGGGGTCGAGCACCACATACGGCACCTTGTCACCGGGCGCGCCGGACTCCGAGGCGTCCGGGGCCGCCGACTCCGAGGCGCCCGGATCCCCGTCGGGGGCCTCGCTGCCGCCGCCCAGCGGGGCGCCCTTGCCGGGATCCTCCGAGCCCGACGGGGCGGCGGACGACTCGCCGGCCGAGGGCGAGGAGAAGGGGCGGTCCGAGGCCGAGGCGGACGGGCCGGCGTCGGCCGACTTCTCCTTGCCCCCGTCGTCCTTCGTCCCGATGACGATCGCGCCGACGACCACCGCCACGGCCACCACCGCCGCGATGACGATCGCCGTGGTCCTGGAGCCGCCGGTGCCGGGCGGCGGGGGAGGGGGCGGCAGCGCCCCCGGGGGTATGGACCCCGGCGGCAGCGCGCCCGGGGGCGGACCGCCGGGCAGCAGGGCCGGTGGGGTGGGCGGCCCGAAACCGCCGCTCGGCTGGGCCTGGGGCCCCGGCTGGGGCTGCGGCCCCGTCCCGCCCGGCTGTGCGGGCGGGTCCGCCGGGGGCGGCGGCCCGAAGCCCTGCTGCGGCGGCTGCGCCTGGGCGGGCGGCTGCGGCTGCGCAGGCTGCTGCGGCTGTGCGGGCTGTGGCTGTGGTGGTTGCTGCTGCGGCTGCGGCGGTGGACCGAACCCCCCGCCGTTTCCAGGCCGGTTGGGGTCGTTCGACGGCGGCGGAAACGTCATGTCCGAAGCATGCCCCATTCCACTGACAACCCGTCCATCGGCCCGGCCCGCCGGTCGGCTTTCCAGCCCGGATTTCCGGCCCGGTTCTCCAGCCCGGCCCCGGTCCGGTTCTCCAGCCCGGCCCCGGTCCGGCAGCGATCATTCGTGGGGACCCCCCTCCGGACGTGCAGAATGGTCGCATGACCGGCTCCGACCGCCCCTCCGTCCTCGACCCGGCCCTCGCCGCCCGCCTCAAGCGCGGCGCCGACGGCCTGCTGCCCGCCATCGCCCAGCAGTACGACACCGGTGAGGTGCTGATGCTCGGCTGGATGGACGACGAGGCCCTGCACCGCACCCTCACCACCGGCCGCTGCACCTACTGGAGCCGCAGCCGCCAGGAGTACTGGGTCAAGGGCGACACCTCCGGCCATGTCCAGTTGGTCAAGTCCGTCGCGCTCGACTGCGACGCCGACACCGTCCTCGTCAAGGTCGACCAGGTCGGCGCCGCCTGCCACACCGGCGACCGCACCTGCTTCGACGCCGACGAGCTCCCGCTCGGCCCGCGGATCGACCAGTAGACCGGCCACCACCCCACCCCACCCCACCCCACTCCACCCAAGCCCAAGCCCAAGCCCAAGCCTCAGCCCCGTGCCCCGCCGGGCTTCCCAGCCCCAGACCCAGGACGCTGTCACGATGGATCTCGAGACCTTCCGCAAGCTGGCGGCCGACCGCCGCGTCATCCCCGTGAGCCGCAAGCTGCTCGCGGACGGCGACACCCCCGTGGGCCTCTATCGCAAGCTGGCCGCCGAGCGCCCCGGCACCTTCCTCCTCGAATCCGCCGAGAACGGCCGCTCCTGGTCCCGCTACTCCTTCATCGGCGTCCGCAGCGCCGCCACCCTCACCGAACGCGACGGCCGCACCCACTGGCTGGGCACCCCACCGGTCGGCGTCCCCATCGACGGGGACCCCCTCCAGGCGCTGCGCGCCACCGTCGAGACCCTGCACACCCCGCGCGACCTCGGGGGGCTGGTCCAGCTGCCGCCGTTCACCGGCGGCATGGTCGGCTACCTCGGCTACGACATCGTCCGCCGCCTGGAGAAGGTCGGCGAGCACGGGCGGGACGATCTGCGCCTGCCCGAGCTGACCATGCTGCTCACCTCGGACCTCGCGGTGCTGGACCACTGGGACGGCACCGTGCTGCTGATCGCCAACGCGATCAACCACAACGACCTCGACACGGGTGTGGACGAGGCGTACGCGGACGCCGTGGCCCGGCTCGACGCGATGGCCGCCGACCTGGTCCGCCCCGTCGCGACCGACCCCGCCGCGCTGCCCGACTCCGAACTGCCCGAGTACACCGCGCTGTGGGGCGGCGAGGACTTCATGGCGGCGGTGGACGACATCAAGGAGCGCATCCGCGCGGGCGAGGCGTTCCAGGTCGTCCCCTCGCAGCGGTTCGAGACGCCGTGCTCGGCGAGTGCCCTCGACGTCTACCGGGTGCTGCGGGCCACCAATCCGAGCCCCTATATGTACCTCTTCCGGTTCGAGGGCTTCGACGTGGTGGGCTCAAGCCCGGAGGCGCTGGTCAAGGTCGAGGACGGCCGGGCGATGCTGCACCCCATCGCCGGCACCCGCCACCGGGGGGCCACCCCGCAGGAGGACGCCGCGCTCGCCGAGGAGCTGCTCGCCGACCCCAAGGAGCGGGCCGAGCATCTGATGCTCGTCGACCTCGGGCGCAATGACCTCGGGCGGGTCTGCGAGCCGGGCAGCGTGGAGGTCGTCGACTTCATGTCGGTCGAGCGCTACAGCCATGTCATGCACATCGTCTCGACCGTCACCGGCAGCCTCGCCGAGGGCCGTACGGCCTTCGACGTGCTCACCGCCTGCTTCCCCGCGGGCACCCTCTCCGGCGCCCCCAAGCCGCGGGCGCTCCAGATCATCGAGGAGCTGGAGCCGAGCCGCCGCGGGCTGTACGGCGGCTGTGTCGGCTATCTCGACTTCGCGGGCGACTCCGACACCGCGATCGCCATCCGCACCGCGCTGCTGCGTGAGGGCACGGCGTACGTCCAGGCGGGCGCCGGGATCGTCGCCGACTCCGACCCGGTGGCCGAGGACACGGAGTGCCGCAACAAGGCGGCGGCGGTGCTGCGGGCGGTGCACGCGGCGGGCCGTCTGGGGCGGTAGTTCCCGGTGGCGGGTGGCTCGCCGGGGCGGTGTTTCCGGTGGCCGGTGGCTCCCGGTAGGTCCCATATCCCCCACCCGGGAACGGTCCCGTACCCGGGTGGGGGATAGTGGTAGGCGTGACTGCAGCAGCCGTACCCCAGCCCAGGGCCGAGCACGAGCCCTCCGCCCCCGCCGCGCGCGGCCGCCGAAGCAGCCTTGCCATCGCCCTGCTCGCCGGTGCGCTCGGCGCCGCCCTCGTCCTGCTGGCCACCAGCCGCAAATGGGCCGAGGGCACCGCGTCCGTCGCCCAGGGGTCCCTCTCGCAGAGCGCCAACGGCGATGACATCACCGGACTCCCCGGCGCCCTCGCGGTCGTCGGCCTCGCCGCGCTGGTCGCCGTCTTCGCCGTGCGCCGCCTCGGCCGTTTCGTCGTCGCGGGGCTGCTGGCCCTCAGCGGCGCGGGCATCGTGGTCAGCGCCGCCCTCGGCGCGTCCGACAAGGCGGCGCTGGAGGAGAAGGCGTCCAAGGTGAGCGGGCTGACCCACAGCCCGATCCACGACGTGGCGTACACCCCCTGGCCGTGGATCGCCGCGGCGGGCGGGGTGCTGCTGCTGCTCGCGGGCTTGCTCGCCCTGGGCTACGGCCGTCACTGGCCCGCCATGTCCGGCCGGTACGAGCGCGCGGGCACCGCGGGCGCCGCGGCCCGGAGCCGCACCCGGCGCGGCGGTGCCGCAGCCGACCCGGACCGCCCCGAGGAGCTGTGGAAGGCCCTGGACCGCGGCGAGGACCCGACGGAGGCCCCGGCGCGGCGGGAGGCCGAGCGCGGCGCCTAGGCGCCTGCGGCGGGCTGCTCCCCTCCCCGCCCCTTCCCGAACCGGGGCTCCGCCCCAGCCCCCGAACCGGGGCTCCGCCCCTGACCCCGGACCGGGCTGTGGCCCTGACCCCGGACTGGGGCTCCGCCCCAGACTCCGGACCGGGGGCTGTGCCCCGGCCTCCGGACCGGGCTGTGCCCCTGACCCCGAACTGGGGCTCCGCCCCAGCCCCCGAACCGGGGCTCCGCCCCAGACTCCGGACCGGGGGCTGTGCCCCGGCCTCCGGACCGGGCTGTGCCCCTGACCCCGAACTGGGGCTCCGCCCCAGACTCCGGACCGGGGGCTGTGCCCCGGCCTCCGGACCGGGGCTCCGCCCCTGACCCCGAACTGGGGCTCCGCCCCTGACCCCGGACCGCAGGCTGTGCCCCGGCCTCCGGACCGGGGCTCCGCCCCTGACCCCGGACCGGGGCTCCGAGCCCAGCCCCCGAACCGGGGCTCCGCCCCAGACTCCGGACCGGGCTGTGGCCCCTGACCCCGGACCGGGGCTCCGCCCCCTGACCCCGGACCGGGCTGTGCCCCTGACCCCGGACCGGGCTCCGCCCCAGCCCCCGAACCGGGGCTCCGCCCCAGACCCCGGACCGGGGCTCCGCCCCAGGCTCCCGGGCGGGATCCACGTCCCTGACCCCGGAGCGGGACTGCGCCCCAGATACTCCGTCCGGACCGGGGCTCCGCCCCAAACCCTCGGAGGTCCACCCCCGGAGGTCCAGGGGCGAAGCCCCTGCCACGCGGCGGGGCCGCGCGTCGGCACGGCCCCGCACCGTAAGGTCCCACCCCCGCTCATGGGCGTTTCGCGCATCGGGGACAATGGCGTGGGAGCGTTCGCCCCCGAGCGCCCGGAGCAGGCGCGTACAGCTACGAGGAGAATTCATGGCGGGTCACGACCACGGACACACCCCGGCCGCCTGGACCGGTGTCACCATCGCCTTCATCGGCTTCTGCGTCGCCGGCGCGTTCACCGTGGCGGCCAACCCGCTCGGTTTCTGGGCGGGCATGGTGATCATCGCCCTCGGCGGTGTCGTCGGCGCGGCGATGCGCGCGGCCGGGCTGGGCATGCCCAAGGCGCAGCACCCGCCGCAGCCGCAGCCCGCGGCGCAGTCGCAGCCCGCGGCGCAGTCGCAGGCGCAGACCCAGCAGTGAGCCCCGGCGCGGCCCGGGGCCGCGCCCGCCTCCACCGCATGCGGCACTGCGCCGTACGGAGGTCGGCGCACCGGCCCTGAGCTGCGCCTTCGTGGATCCCCGGGCAGACTCGGCGGTGTGACCGAACCACCGCCGACCGTCCTGGCCCCCCTGGTGCGGCGTCTGGCCGCCCCGTTCGGCGTGCTCGCGGGCGTCCTCGCCGCCTTCGGCTACGTCGCCGCCGTCGACCCCCGGGAGCCCGGCCACTACCCCGTCTGCCCGCTGCTGCGGCTCACCGGGCTGTACTGCCCCGGCTGCGGCGGGCTGCGCGGCGCCCATGCCCTGGCTCATGGCGATCTGGCGGCCGCGCTGCGTGACAACGCCCTGGCCGTCGGCTGTTACGCGGTCTTCGCGGTCTGCTGGGCGGTGTGGTGCGTACGCGGACGCTTCCCGGCGCCGCGGCTGTGGCACGCGGGGGCGCTCGGTGTGCTGGCCCTGGTCTTCACAATCGTCCGGAATTTCCCGTTCGGGGGACTACTGGTGCCCTGACCGCTGTTGTGTATGTGCATGTGGCGAGCGTCCGCGTCAACCGGATGCGAGACCTCGGCCTACCGGCGGCTACCATCGCAGTGCCAGGTGACGCGGTGGACCGCCTCACCCGGTACAGATCAGAAGCTTCATCCCCGTCACGGAAGGGGGCCGCTCGGTGAGTGTGCTCGACGAGATCATCGACGGAGTCCGTGCCGACCTCGCGGAGCGGCAGGCGCGCGTCGCCCTCGACGAGCTCAAGGAGCGGGCGGCCAAGGCCCAGCCGGCGAAGGACGGTGTCGCGGCGCTCAAGGGCGACGGCGTCAAGGTGATCTGCGAGGTCAAGCGGTCCAGCCCCTCCAAGGGCGCGCTCGCCGCGATCGCCGACCCCGCCGGGCTCGCCGCGGACTACGAGGCGGGCGGCGCGGCCGTGATCAGCGTGCTGACCGAGCAGCGGCGCTTCGGCGGATCGCTGGCCGACCTGGAAGCCGTAAGGGCGAAGGTCGACATTCCGGTGCTCCGTAAGGACTTCATCGTCACCTCGTACCAGCTGTGGGAGGCGCGGGCGCACGGCGCCGACGTCATCCTGCTGATCGTCGCCGCGCTGGAGCAGCAGGCGCTGGTCTCGCTCATCGAGCGGGCCGAGTCGATCGGGCTGACGCCCCTGGTCGAGGTGCACGACGAGGAGGAGACCGGCCGGGCCGTCGACGCCGGGGCCCGGGTCATCGGCGTCAACGCGCGCGACCTCAAGACCCTCCAGGTGGACCGCTCGAACTTCGCCCGGATCGCCCCGGAGATCCCGGACCATATCGTCAAGATCGCGGAGTCCGGGGTGCGCGGCCCGCACGACCTGATCGCCTACGCCAACGACGGCGCGGACGCGGTGCTGGTCGGCGAGTCCCTGGTGACCGGGCGCGACCCCAAGGCCGCGGTGGCCGATCTGGTGGCGGCGGGCGCCCATCCGGCGCTGCGCCACGGCCGGGACTGACGACGGGGCGGGATCGGCGGACCATGGAGACGTACGCGCGCCTGGCACGGGGCTGTCGGCCCCGGGGCTGCCGCGCGCCCGCGAGGCGGGTGCGGGGGCGGCGCGTGCGCTACCACATCGGATGCGAGCCGGGGCAGATCAACGGGCGGCGATGGCGCCGGGCGGCGGCGCGCTGAGCGCACGCCGCACGCTTCCCCACCATCCCACCTGTCGCGGGGCGCTGCCCCGATCGAGGAGTACGTCGCATGTCCTCTGATTTCTTCATCCCTGACCCGGAGGGCCAGGTGCCCAGCGCCGAAGGGTATTTCGGCGCCTTCGGCGGCAAGTTCATCCCCGAGGCGCTCGTCGCCGCGGTGGACGAGGTCGCCGCCGAGTACGAGAAGGCCAAGGCGGACCCCGCCTTCGCGGCCGAGCTCGAGGATCTGCTGGTCAACTACACCGGTCGGCCCAGCGCGCTGACCGAGGCGCCGCGGTTCGCCGAGCACGCCGGGGGCGCTCGGGTCTTCCTCAAGCGGGAGGACCTCAACCACACCGGTTCCCACAAGATCAACAACGTGCTGGGACAGGCCCTGCTCACCCGGCGGATGGGCAAGTCCCGTGTGATCGCCGAGACCGGCGCCGGTCAGCACGGGGTGGCCACGGCCACCGCGTGCGCGCTGTTCGGGCTCGAGTGCACCATCTACATGGGCGAGGTCGACACCGAGCGGCAGGCGCTCAACGTGGCGCGGATGCGGATGCTGGGCGCCGAGGTCATCGCCGTGAAGTCCGGCAGCCGCACCCTCAAGGACGCCATCAACGAGACGTTCCGGGACTGGGTCGCCAATGTCGACCGCACCCACTACATCTTCGGCACCGTGGCGGGACCCCACCCGTTCCCGGCGATGGTGCGCGACTTCCACCGGGTGATCGGTGTGGAGGCGCGGCGGCAGATCCTGGAGCGGACCGGGCGGCTGCCGGACGCGGTCGCGGCCTGCGTGGGCGGCGGATCCAACGCGATCGGGCTGTTCCACGCCTTCCTGCCGGACGAGAAGGTACGGATCGTCGGCTTCGAGCCCGCCGGGCACGGCGTGGCCTCCGGGGAGCACGCGGCCACGCTGAGCAAGGGCGAGCCCGGGATCCTGCACGGCTCCCGGTCCTATGTCCTCCAGGACGAGGACGGCCAGATCACCGAGCCGTACTCGATCTCGGCCGGTCTCGACTACCCCGGCGTCGGCCCCGAGCACGCGTATCTGAAGGACATCGGCCGCGCCGATTACCGGGCGGTCACCGACGACGAGGCGATGCGGGCGCTGCGGCTGCTGTCGGAGACCGAGGGCATCATCCCGGCGATCGAGAGCGCCCACGCGCTCGCGGGCGCCCTGGACCTCGGCCGGGAGCTGGGGAGCGACGGCCTGGTGCTGGTCAATCTCTCCGGGCGCGGCGACAAGGACATGGACACGGCGGCCAAGTACTTCGGCCTCTACGACCAGCGACGCGACGAGGGGGCGAAGTGATGACCGGGAACCTGGAGTTGCTGGGGTCCGTCCTGGCGGCCGCCAAGGACGAGGGGCGCGCCGCGCTCGTCGGCTATCTGCCCGCCGGTTTCCCCACCATCGACGGCGCGGTTGACGCGATGACCGCCATGATCGAGGGCGGCTGCGACATCGTCGAGGTCGGGCTGCCGCACAGCGATCCGGTGCTCGACGGGCCGGTGATCCAGACCGCGGACGACATCGCGCTGCGCAACGGGGTCCGGATCCGCGATGTGATCCGCACGGTGGGCGAGGTGCACGCCCGCACCGGCGCCCCGATCCTGTGCATGACGTACTGGAACCCCGTGGACCGGTACGGCGTCGAGCGGTTCGCCGCCGATCTCGCAGAGGCGGGCGGCGCGGGCTGCATCCTGCCCGATCTGCCGGTCGAGGAGTCGGAGATCTGGCGGAAGGCCGCCGAGCAGCACGGTCTGGCGACCGTGTTCGTGGTCGCGCCCAGCAGCCGTGATGAGCGGCTGGCGAAGATCACGGCGGCGGGCAGCGGTTTCGTCTACGCGGCGTCCCTGATGGGTGTCACCGGAACGAGGGAATCGGTGGGCCAGGAGGCACGCGCGCTGGTGGAGCGCACCCGCGCCACCACCTCGCTCCCGGTGTGCGTGGGCCTCGGCGTCTCCAACGCCACCCAGGCGGCGGAGGTCGCGGTGTTCGCCGACGGGGTCATCGTGGGCTCGGCCTTCGTCAAGCGGCTGCTGGACGCCGAGGGTGACACCGAGGCCGGTCTGGCGGGTCTGCGCGAACTCGCGGGTGAGCTGGCGGAGGGCGTCCGCACCGCCCGTTAGAGGGTCGCTCGTTCGAGGGAACAACGGGGCGGAGGAGCTCAGCGGTGCTCCTCCGCCTCGTTAGGCGAGGGCGTGAGCCAGAGAAACCGTGAGGGAAAGCGCGGCGCCCGAGAGCGCCTGCGGGAACAACGCGAGCGGGACCGGGCGCGTGCGAAGCGTAAGCGGACGCTGGGCGTCCTGGGGGCGGTGGTGGCCGTCCTCGGCGCGGCGGTGGGCGTGGGCATGTTCGCGTCCAGGACCGGCGACGACTCGGGCAAGTCGAGCAGCGCGCTGGTGCCGCCGCGCGGAGCCGTCGGCAAGGGCCGTCTGGTGATCCCCTCGGGGAAGTCGGAGAAGTCCGCGCAGGAGGGGAAGGCGGGCAAGGCGGGCCCGGTGACCCTGACGGTCTACGAGGACTTCCGCTGCCCGGGTTGCAAGCAGTTCGAGGACGTCTTCCGCAAGACCGTCCACGAGCTGCAGGACACCGGCCGGATGAGGGTCGAGTACCACCTGGTGACGATCATCGACGGAAACCTCGGCGGCACCGGTTCGCTCCGCGCCGCCAACGCGGCGGCCTGCGCCCAGGACAAGGACCCCGCGAAGTTCCGGGCGTACCACGATGTGCTCTACCGCCATCAGTCCCAGGAGACCCGGGACACCTACGCCGACAACGGCAGGCTGATCAAGCTCGCGGACCAGGTCCCCGGGCTGGTCACGCCCGCCTTCCGGACATGCGTCGAGGACGGCCGGCACGACGCCTGGGTGCGCAAGTCCAACGACGTCTTCGCCCACTCCGGCTACGCCTCGACCCCGACCGTGCTGCTGGACGGGGAGTCGATCTACGGTGACCCCAAGAAGCCGCTGAGTCCCAACAAGCTCAAGCGCATGGTCCTCGCGGCGGTCCGCGACTGATCCTTGTTACGCAGCCGTTGCCGGGTGGGTTGCCGCATCTCCCGCCCGGCAAGGTAGCGTCGGTCCTGTCATGGACCTCCTCGCTTACATTCCCAGCCCGTCGTCCGGCGTGATCTACCTCGGTCCGGTCCCGCTGCGCGGCTATGCGTTCTGCATCATCATCGGCGTCTTCGTCGCGGTCTGGTACGGCGGGCGGCGCTGGGTCGCCCGCGGCGGCCGGGTCGGCACCGTCGCCGACATCGCCGTCTGGGCGGTGCCCTTCGGCCTGGTGGGCGGCCGCCTCTACCACGTCATCACCGACTACGAGCTGTACTTCACCGACGGCCGTGACTGGGTGGACGCCTTCAAGATATGGCAGGGCGGCCTGGGGATCTGGGGAGCCATCGCGCTGGGCGCGCTCGGCGCCTGGATCGGCTGCCGCCGCCGGGGGATCCCGCTCCCGGCGTACGCGGACGCCATCGCCCCCGGGATCGCCTTCGCCCAGGCCATCGGGCGCTGGGGCAACTGGTTCAACCAGGAGCTGTACGGCAAGGCCACCACACTGCCCTGGGCGCTGAAGATCGACGGCGACGCCGACGCGGGCCGGGTGGCCGGCACGTACCACCCGACCTTCCTGTACGAGTCGCTGTGGTGCGTCGGTGTGGCGCTGCTGGTGATCTGGGCGGACCGCCGCTTCAAGCTGGGGCATGGCCGGGCGTTTGCCCTCTACGTCGCGGCGTACACCGTAGGTCGCTTCTGGATCGAGTATCTCCGGGTGGACGACGCCCACCACGTACTGGGGCTGCGGCTCAACAACTGGACGTCCATCGCGGTCTTCCTGGCCGCCATCGCCTATCTGGTGATCTCCGCGAAGCGGGCCCCGGGCCGCGAGGAGGTCGTGGAACCGGCCGCGGTCGAGGACGGCGCGGCCCCGGCCACCGGGACGAGCGGCGACGCCCCGGCCAAGAGCGGCGGCGCGGACGAGGCCGGTGCGGTGGCCGCCGAGGCGGAGCCCACCAAGAATCCCTGACGCGCGCCCGCGTGCGTCCATCGGGCCGCCGAACCCCTCGGGGTTCGGCGGCCTCCTTACGTTTGCGCAGGTCAGCGAGGTAAGTTCGGCCTTCCTTGCTGGCGGAGCGGGGGAATTCGTGCGTACCTTCGAACCGTTGGGGTGAGGGCCGCATCGCCACACCCTTCTCGAAGGGAGCACATCTTCATATGTCCGTCATCGACAGCGCCGAGTCACCGCACATCGCCCACCGCGACAACCACACCCACCGTGATGTGAACGGCGGCTGGCTGCGTCCCGCCGTCTTCGGGGCCATGGACGGACTGGTCTCCAACCTCGCGCTGATGACCGGTGTGGCCGGTGGCGCGGTGGACCGGCAGACCATCGTGATCACCGGTCTTGCGGGCCTGGCGGCCGGTGCCTTCTCGATGGCCGCCGGTGAGTACACCTCCGTCGCCTCCCAGCGCGATCTGGTCCAGGCCGAGCTGGAGGTGGAGCGGCGCGAGCTGCGCAAGCACCCGGTGGACGAGCTGGAGGAGCTGGCCGCGCTCTACGAGTCGCGCGGGGTGGAGCCGGCCCTGGCCCGTGAGGTGGCCGAGCAGCTCTCCCGCGACCCCGAGCAGGCGCTGGAGATACACGCCCGCGAGGAACTGGGCGTGGACCCGGACGATCTGCCGTCGCCGCTGGTCGCGGCGGTGTCCTCGTTCGGCTCCTTCGCGCTGGGCGCGATGCTGCCGGTGCTGCCGTATCTGCTGGGCGCCGCGGCGCTGTGGCCGGCCCTGGTGCTGGCGCTGATCGGGCTGTTCGGCTGCGGTGCGGTGGTGGCGCGGGTGACCGCCCGGAGCTGGTGGTACAGCGGGCTGCGGCAGCTGGTGCTGGGTGGCGCGGCGGCGGGTGTGACCTATGCCCTGGGCGCTTTCTTCGGAACGGCCGTAGGATGACAGTCATACGGCGAGCCGCGATCATCACGCCGTTACTCCTCGGTTTCGATCCTTTTACGGGCGGGCATAAGCCCGAAGCGCTTGGGCAGTGTCGCCCGATCCGCGCCATGGCGACGCCGGTCGCCCCATCCCCAATGCCCGTACTGCCTCACCTCACCCCACCCCTGGGGTGTCCGCATGATGGAACGGAATTTCCGCTTCCCGAGATTCGCCCCATCATGTAACCTGCACGAAATTCTCGCGGAGGGCCAACGTCGTCCCTCGGCACACGCAAAATGCCATGACGACGACGGGAGAGCCGATGCGTTCCGCATCCCACCCTGCCCGCCAAGGGATGTACGACCCGCGCAATGAGCACGACGCCTGTGGCGTCGGCTTCGTGGCGACCCTCACCGGCGAGGCCAGCCATGAGCTCGTGGAGCAGGCTCTCACCGTGCTGAGGAACCTCGAGCACCGCGGCGCCACCGGTTCCGAGCCCGACTCCGGCGATGGCGCGGGCATCCTCGTCCAGGTTCCGGACGCCTTCCTGCGGGCCGACGTGACCGGCTTCGAACTGCCCGAGGCCGGTGCCTACGCGGTGGGCATCGCGTTCCTCCCGGAGGGCGAGACCGAGGGTGCGGCCGCCGCGGAGCACATCGAGCGGCTCGCCGCCGAGGAGGGCCTGACCGTCCTCGGCTGGCGCGAGGTGCCGGTCGCCCCCGAGCTGCTGGGCAACGGCGCCCGGTCCACCATGCCCGCCTTCCGCCAGCTCTTCGTCGCCGACGGCACCAGCACCGGCGTGGCCCTGGACCGCAAGGCGTTCATGCTGCGCAAGCGCGCCGAGCGCGAGGCGGGGGTCTACTTCCCCTCGCTGTCCGCGCGCACCCTGGTCTACAAGGGCATGCTGACCACCGGTCAGCTGGAGCCGTTCTTCCCGGACCTCTCCGACCGCCGCTTCGCCACGGCCGTCGCGCTGGTCCACTCCCGGTTCTCCACCAACACCTTCCCGAGCTGGCCGCTGGCCCACCCGTACCGCTTCGTCGCCCACAACGGTGAGATCAACACCGTCCAGGGCAATCGCAACTGGATGCGCGCCCGGGAGTCCCAGCTGGTCAGCGACCTGTTCGGGGAGCAGGGCCTGGAGCGGATCTTCCCCGTCTGCACCCCGGACGCCTCCGACTCGGCGACCTTCGACGAGGTCCTGGAGCTGCTCCACCTCGGCGGCCGCTCGCTGCCGCACTCGGTGCTGATGATGGTCCCCGAGGCGTGGGAGAACCACCCCTCCATGGACCCGGCCCGGCGCGCCTTCTACCAGTACCACTCCACGATGATGGAGCCCTGGGACGGCCCGGCCTGTGTCACCTTCACCGACGGCACCCAGGTCGGCGCCGTGCTGGACCGCAACGGTCTGCGGCCCGGGCGCTACTGGGTCACCGACGACGGTCTGGTCGTGCTCTCCTCCGAGGTCGGCGTCCTGGACATCGACCCGGCCAAGGTGGTCCGCAAGGGCCGGCTCCAGCCGGGCCGGATGTTCCTGGTGGACACCGCCGAGCACCGCATCATCGAGGACCACGAGATCAAGGCCGAGCTGGCCGCCGAGGAGCCGTACGGCGAGTGGCTGGAGGCCGGTCTGATCGACCTGGCCGACCTTCCCGAGCGCGAGCACATCGTGCACACCCACGCCTCGGTCACCCGCCGTCAGCAGACCTTCGGGTACACCGAGGAGGAGCTGCGCGTCCTGCTCGCGCCGATGGCCAAGGCCGGCGCCGAGCCGATCGGCTCGATGGGCACCGACTCGCCGATCGCCGCCCTCTCCGAGCGGCCGCGGCTGCTGTTCGACTACTTCACCCAGCTGTTCGCGCAGGTCACCAACCCGCCGCTGGACGCGATCCGCGAGGAGCTGGTCACCTCGCTGATCTCCTCGCTGGGCCCGCAGGGCAATCTGCTGGAGCCGACCTCGGCCTCCTGCCGCAGCGTCACCCTGCCCTTCCCGGTGATCGACAACGATGAGCTGGCCAAGCTCATCCACATCAACGCCGACGGGGACATGCCCGGCCTCAAGGCGGCGAACCTCTCGGGTCTGTACCGGGTCGGTGGCGGCGGTCAGGCGCTCGCCACCCGGCTGGACGAGATCTGCGCGGAGGCCGACCGGGCCATCGAGGACGGCGCCCGGCTGATCGTGCTCTCCGACCGGCATTCGGACGCCGAGCACGCCCCGATCCCCTCGCTGCTGCTCACCTCCACGGTCCACCACCACCTCATCGGCACCAAGCAGCGCAGCCAGGTGGGGCTGCTGGTCGAGGCGGGCGACGTCCGCGAGGTGCACCATGTCGCGCTGCTGATCGGCTACGGCGCCGCGGCCGTCAACCCGTACCTGGCCATGGAGTCGGTCGAGGACCTGGTCCGGGCGGGGACGTTCCTGCCCGGTGTCGAGGCCGAGACCGCGATCAAGAACCTCATCAAGGCGCTCGGCAAGGGCGTCCTGAAGGTCATGTCCAAGATGGGCATCTCGACCGTGGCCTCCTACCGGGGCGCGCAGGTCTTCGAGGCCGTCGGCCTGGACGAGTCCTTCGTGGACACCTACTTCCACGGCACCGCCACCAAGATCGGCGGCGCGGGCCTGGACGTCGTCGCCAAGGAGGTGGCCGCCCGCCACGCCAAGGCGTACCCCGCCTCCGGCGTCCCCTCCGCCCACCGCGCGCTGGAGATCGGCGGCGAGTACCAGTGGCGCCGCGAGGGCGAGCCGCACCTCTTCGACCCCGAGACGGTCTTCCGGCTCCAGCACTCCACCCGCTCGCGCCGCTACGACATCTTCAAGAAGTACACCGAGCGGGTGAACGAGCAGTCCGAGCGGCTGATGACGCTGCGCGGTCTGTTCTCCTTCAAGGGTGAGCGCCCCTCGATCCCGATCGACGAGGTCGAGCCGGTCAGCGAGATCGTCAAGCGGTTCTCCACCGGCGCGATGTCGTACGGCTCCATCTCCCAGGAGGCGCACGAGACCCTCGCCATCGCCATGAACCAGCTGGGCGGAAAGTCCAACACCGGTGAGGGCGGCGAGGACTCCGACCGGCTGCACGACCCGGCCCGGCGCTCCTCGATCAAGCAGGTGGCCTCCGGACGCTTCGGCGTGACCAGCGAATACCTGGTCAACTCCGATGACATCCAGATCAAGATGGCGCAGGGCGCCAAGCCCGGCGAGGGCGGCCAGCTGCCCGGCCACAAGGTCTATCCGTGGGTGGCCAAGACCCGGCACTCCACCCCGGGCGTCGGCCTGATCTCCCCGCCGCCGCACCACGACATCTACTCGATCGAGGATCTCGCCCAGCTGATCCACGACCTGAAGAACGCCAACCCGCGGGCCCGGATCCACGTCAAGCTGGTCTCCGAGGTCGGCGTCGGCACGGTGGCCGCGGGCGTCTCCAAGGCCCACGCCGATGTGGTGCTGATCTCCGGCCACGACGGCGGGACCGGCGCCTCGCCGCTCACCTCGCTCAAGCACGCGGGCGGCCCCTGGGAGCTCGGCCTCGCCGAGACTCAGCAGACGCTGCTGCTCAACGGGTTGCGCGACCGCATCGTGGTGCAGACCGACGGCCAGCTGAAGACCGGCCGTGACGTGGTGATCGCCGCACTGCTCGGCGCCGAGGAGTACGGCTTCGCCACCGCGCCGCTGGTGGTCTCCGGCTGCGTCATGATGCGCGTCTGCCACCTGGACACCTGCCCGGTCGGCATCGCCACCCAGAACCCGGTGCTGCGCGAGCGCTACAGCGGCAAGGCCGAGTTCGTGGTGAACTTCTTCCAGTTCATCGCGGAGGAGGTCCGTGAGCTCCTCGCCGAGCTGGGCTTCCGCTCCCTGGAGGAGGCCATCGGCCATGCCGAGCTGCTGGACACCACCCGTGCCGTCCAGCACTGGAAGGCGCAGGGCCTGGACCTCGCCCCGCTGCTGTACGTGCCCGAGCTGCCCCGGGGCGCCGTCCGCCACCAGGCGGTCGAGCAGGACCACGGCCTGGCCAAGGCGCTCGACAACCAGCTGATCAAGCTGGCGGCGGACGCGCTGAACGCCGAGAGCGCCGAGGCCGCAGAGCCGGTCCGGGCCCAGGTCGCGATCCGCAACATCAACCGGACCGTCGGCACCATGCTCGGCCATGAGGTGACCCGTACGTTCGGCGGTGCGGGCCTGCCCGAGGACACCATCGACATCACCTTCACCGGTTCGGCCGGTCAGTCCTTCGGCGCGTTCCTGCCCCGCGGTGTCACGCTGCGGCTCGAGGGCGACGCCAACGACTACGTCGGCAAGGGCCTCTCCGGCGGCCGCGTGATCGTCCGCCCGGACCGGGGCGCGGACCACCTCGCCGAGTACTCGACGATCGCGGGCAACACCCTCGCGTACGGCGCGACCGGCGGCGAGATGTTCCTGCGCGGCCGGGTCGGCGAGCGGTTCTGCGTCCGCAACTCCGGTGCCACGGTCGTCTCCGAGGGCGTGGGCGACCACGGCTGTGAGTACATGACCGGCGGCCACGCGGTCGTCCTCGGCCCCACCGGGCGCAACTTCGCGGCCGGGATGTCCGGCGGTATCGCGTATGTGATCGACCTCGACCCGGACAACGTCAACGTCGACCTCCGCGCCGCCGTCGGCGCGCTGGACGACACCGACCAGCGGTGGCTGCACGACGCCGTGCGCCGCCACCACGAGGAGACCGGATCCACCGTCGCGGGCACGCTGCTCGACGACTGGGAGACCGCCCGCACCCGCTTCAGCAAGATCATCCCTGCTACGTACCAGGCCGTGCTCGCCGCCAAGGACGCCGCCGAGCGGGCCGGACTCTCCGAGTCCGAGACCCACGAGAAGATGATGGAGGCGGCGATCAATGGCTGACCCCAAGGGCTTCCTGAGCACCGACCGCGAGGTCGCCGAGACCCGCCCGGTGGAGACGCGCGTCAAGGACTGGAACGAGGTCTACGTCCCCGGCTCGCTGCTGCCGATCATCAGCAAGCAGGCCGGCCGGTGCATGGACTGCGGCATCCCGTTCTGCCACAACGGCTGTCCACTCGGAAACCTCATCCCCGAGTGGAACGACTACGCCTACCGGGAGGACTGGCGCGAGGCCAGCGAGCGGCTGCACGCGACCAACAACTTCCCGGAGTTCACCGGGCGGCTGTGCCCCGCCCCGTGCGAGTCGGCCTGTGTGCTCGGCATCAACCAGCCGGCGGTGACCATCAAGAACGTCGAGGTCACCATCATCGACAAGGCGTGGGACGCGGGTGATGTCACCCCGCAGCCGCCCGAGCGGCTCAGCGGCAAGACCGTCGCCGTCATCGGCTCGGGCCCGGCGGGCCTGGCCGCCGCCCAGCAACTGACCCGGGCCGGTCACACGGTCGCCGTCTATGAGCGGGCCGACCGCATCGGCGGGCTGCTGCGCTACGGCATCCCCGAGTTCAAGATGGAGAAGCGGCACATCAACCGCCGTATCGAGCAGATGCGCGCGGAGGGCACCAAGTTCCGCACCGAGACCGAGATCGGCCGCGACATCGACGCCGCCAAGCTGCGCAAGCGGTACGACGCCGTGGTCATCGCGGCCGGTGCCACCACCTCGCGCGATCTGCCGGTCCCGGGCCGGGAGCTGAACGGCATCCACTTCGCGATGGAGTACCTGCCGCTCGCCAACAAGGTGCAGGAGGGCGATCTCACCACGTCCCCCATCACCGCCGAGGGCAAGCACGTCGTGGTCATCGGCGGCGGCGACACCGGCGCGGACTGCGTCGGCACCGCCCACCGGCAGGGCGCCGCCTCCGTCACCCAGCTGGAGATCATGCCGCGGCCCGGCGAGGAGCGGCACCCGGGCCAGCCCTGGCCGACCTTCCCGATGCTCTACAAGGTCACCTCGGCGCACGAGGAGGGCGGCGAGCGGATCTACTCCGTCTCCACCACCCACTTCGAGGGCGACGAGGACGGCAATGTCCAGTGGCTGCACCTGATCGAGGTGGAGTTCAAGGACGGCAAGCCGGCGCAGAAGCCGGGCACCGAGCGGAAGATCCCGGCCCAGCTGGTCACCCTCGCCATGGGCTTCACCGGCACCGACCAGAAGAACGGCCTGGTCGAGCAGTTCGGCCTGGAGCTGGACGAGCGCGGCAACATCGCGCGCGACGCCGACTTCGCCACCAATGTGCCGGGTGTCTTCGTGGCCGGTGACGCGGGCCGCGGCCAGTCGCTGATCGTCTGGGCCATCGCCGAGGGCCGCTCCGCGGCGCGCGGGGTGGACCGCCATCTGGCCGGGGCCAGCGAGCTGCCCGCCCCGATCCGCCCCACCGACCGGGCCCTCATGGTCTGACCCGGTCCTCCGGCCTTCCCGGATCTCCGCCCGTACAACGGCGTACGGACCGGCCGCGCGGCGCCTTCCCCCTCCCGACCGGGGGAAGGCGCCGCGTGGCGTTTCGGCCGACGTTCTCCCGGACCGGCTGACCAGGCCGGTTGACAATCCCGCGGGCGCGCTCCACCAGGCGGATGGTCGAGTACCGCATCGACCGGCGCAGCGGTATCGCCACCTGTCTGCAGATCGTCCAGCAGACCAAACAGGCGCTCCGCCTCGGACTGCTGGAGCCCGGGGACCGGCTGCCCACGGCCAAGGAGGTCGTCGCGGCCACCGCCATCAACCCCAACACCGTCCTGAAGGCGTACCGCGAGCTGGAGCGCGAGGGGCTGGTCGAGCCCCGGCCGGGTCTTGGCACCTTCGTCCGCCGGTCGCTGGCCCGGCCCGGCGCCGCCGCGGACTCACCGCTGCGCGCCGAACTGGCCGACTGGACCGACCGGGCCCGCGCGGCCGGGCTCGGCCGCGAGGACGTGACGGCGCTGGTGGCCTCGGTCCTCGAGGAGCGCTTCGGCGAGACCGCCGCCCCCGGCGAGCGTGGACACGAGGAGAACGGGTGACCGACGAGATCGACGCGTCCGGCGCACTGGAGGCGTCCGGGCTGGGCAAGAAGTACCGACGCGGCTGGGCCCTGGGAGACGTCGCCTTCCGGCTCCCCGCCGGGCGGATCTGCGCCCTGGTGGGCCCCAACGGCTCCGGCAAGAGCACCCTGCTGTCCCTCGCCGCCGGGCTGCTGACCCCGACCACCGGCACCCTGCGGACCTTCGGCCGGTCCGCCGCCGACCCCGGCGTCCGCGAACGCGTCGCCTTCGTCGCCCAGGACAAGCCGCTCTACCCGCGCTTCTCCGTGGCCGACACCCTGTGCCTGGGCCGGGAGCTCAACCCCCGCTGGGACCGGGGGGCCGCCGAACGGGTGGTGGCGGAGGCCGATGTGCCGCTGTCCGCCCGCGTCGGCTCGCTCTCCGGCGGCCAGCGCACCTGTGTGGCCCTCGCCCTCGCCCTCGGCAAGCGCGCCGATCTGCTGCTCCTGGACGAGCCGATGGCCGATCAGGACCCGCTGCGCCGCCGCCGGATGATGGGCGCGCTGATGGCGGAGGCCGCCGAGCGCGGCACCGGCGTGGTCATCTCCACCCATGTGCTCGCCGAACTCGACGGCGTCTGCGACTACCTGCTGCTGATGGGCGGCGGCCGGATCCGCCTGGCGGGCGGGACGGACGCCATCCAGGCCGCTCACCGTCTCGTCACCGGACCACGCGTGACCGGGGACGGAACACCGGAGGCGCTCACCCGCCACACCGTGGTCGAGACCCGCACGACCGGCCGCCAGATCACCGCGCTGATACGCCCGGAGGGCGCCCCGGCCGAGGACCGCTGGATCGTCACCGAACCCTCCCTCGAGGACGTCCTGCTCGGCTGTCTGCGCGCCCCCGACGCCCCGCCGATGTTCACGGCCGAAGCACGGGCGACCGTCACGGAGGTGGGGCATGAGCTCGATCGGCATACGGATCCGGGTGCCCGGCGCACGGCTCCGCGCCCGCGGCCTTGTGTGGCTGGTGGCGCGCCAGCACCGGGCCGCCCTGTGGGCGGGCCTGGCCGTGGTCGTGGTGATCGGCGCGTACATCGTCTGGCAGCGCGCCGGGATGGTCGGCTACGTAGGGGCGCACGACATCCAGGGCTGCGCGGACGTGAACGCGGGGGCGCTCTGCCACGGCAAGGAGATCAGCCCCCAGGAGGGGACCAACCCGACGGCCGAGGCGTTCCGCCACCTCACCGACACCTACCGCACCCCGCTGCTCAACACCGGACGGCTGCTCATCGCGCTGCCCGCGCTGATCGGCGTCTTCATCGGCGCGCCGCTGTTCGCCCGGGAGCTGGAGACGGGCACCCACCAGGTGGTGTGGACCCAGTCCGTCGGCAGGACCCGCTGGCTCATCGCCAAACTCGCGGTCCCGCTCGTCGCCGTCACGGCCGGCACCGCGGTTCTCGCGGCGCTCTACACCTGGTGGTGGCGGGCGGCCCGGCCGCAGTTCCAGGACATCGCCTGGGGCACCGCCGTACCGTTCGACGCGACCGGCCCGGCGGCGGTCGCCCTCGCCCCGCTGTCCTTCCTCCTCGGCGCGGCGGCCGGGCTGCTGTTGCGGCGCACCCTGCCCGCCATGGTGGTCACCCTGGGGGCCACCGCCGGTGCCCAGTACGGGCTGGACACCCTGCGCCCCCATCTGATGACGCCGCGGACGGTCGGCTCCGCCCTGTCCGCGGAAACCCCTCCGCAGGTCTACGTCGACGCGTGGCGTGGCATGGGCAACGGCTATCTGACCCGGTCCGGGGAGAAGATCCCCCTGGACAGCTGCTCGTCCGCCGTCGGGGCCGGATGGGAACGCTGCTTCGCCCGGCTCGGCGCCACCGGGAGGTGGTACGAGGAGCTGCAGCCGGCGAGCCACTACTGGCCCATGCAGTGGATGCAGGCCGGGATCTGCCTGGTCGCGGCCGCCGCGCTCGCCGCCCTCTGCGTGTGGTGGATCGGCCGCAGAAGGGCCTGACCCGCACCCCTCACCCCGCCCCGGCATCCCCGGCATCCACGGCATCACCTTCCGCTCCGATCGGAGTTCCCCTTCCCATGGCCGTCTCGCCCGCCTCGACACCGCCGGGGCCGCCCCGCTCGCCCGCCCGGCGCCCCCGGCCCCGGCGTCCCGCCGCACCGGGCGCACCGGGCGCGCCGCCGCCGGGCGCGCCGCCGCCGGGCGCGCCCCGGCCGGGCTGGCGCTGGCGCTCGGGCTGTGGGGGATCCGCCGTGAGAACAGCATGTGGCGGGACGAGTCGACGACGTATCAGATCGCCCACCGCGGCCTCGCCGACATCTGGCATCTGCTCGGCCAGGCCGATGTCGCCCACGGTCTGTACTACCTGTTCATGCACGGGGTCTTCGCCCTCTGGGACGGCGGTCTCGTCGCCCTCCGGCTGCCCTCGGTGCTGGCCATGGCCGCCGCGGCGGCCGGGGTCGGACTGCTCGGGCAGCGGCTCGCGGGACCCCGCGCCGGACTCGCCGCCGGGCTGGTCTTCCCGCTGGCCCCGGCGGTGCAGCGGTACGCGCAGGAGGGGCGGTCGTACGCCCTGGTCTGTGCCGCCGTCGTCGCGGCGACGCATCTGCTGCTGAGCGCCGTGGCCCGGCCCCGCAAGCGCACCTGGGCCGGATACGCCGCCGTCGCCTCGCTGGCCTGTCTGCTGCACGAGTTCGCCATCCTGGCCGTCGCCGCGCACGGCGTCGCGCTGTACCGGGCCCGGGTGGGCGCCCGCTTCGGCTGGGCGTGGGGGCAGGCGGCCTCCGTGGTGGCCCTGGTGCTGATGCCGCTGGTGATCGTCAGTCAGCAGCAGGCCGCGCTGGTGGGCTGGATCTCCCCGCCGGGCCCGGCCGAGCTGCTCGGCTTCGGCGCGCTCGCCCTGGCGGGCCTCGGCTGTGCCCGGGGACCGCTGCCCGCGCGCGGCCCCGTCCCGCTGCGCGACCTCGCGCTCGCGCTGCTGATCCTGCCGCCGGCCGCGCTGCTCGCGGTGTCGTATCTCCATCCGCTCTACGTCGACCGGTATGTGCTCTACGCCTATGTCGGTCTCGCGCTGCTGGTCGGGGCCCGGCTGGACGCGCTGTCGCGCACCGTCGCCACCCCACGGGCGCTCGCCGGGGGGCTGGCGGTGGCCGCCGTGGCGGCCCTGCTGCCGTACTCGCTCCAGCCGCGGACCCCGCAGAGCCGGCTCGACGGCCCCCTCGCGGCCGCCCGCGCCGTACGGGAGCTGAGCCGGCCCGGCGACGGGGTGCTGTTCCTGCCCGCCCGGCGCCGGGAGCCGATCATGTCAAGACCGGGGGACTTCCGGGGTCTGCGGGAGCTGGCGCTGGCCCGGCACGCGATCCCCTCGGGCACGCTGCACGGCATCGAGCTGCCCGCACCGCTGATCCGGGTCCGGATGCTGACGGCCGGGCGGATCGTCACGGTGAACGACCCGCCCGGCCGGCCGCTGGACGACACCCCACAGGAGCGGGTGAAACGGGCGGTGCTCGCGGAGCACTTCCACCGATGCGCCGTCAGGGACGTCACCGGGATGCGGATCGTGCTCTACGGGCGCGCGGGGGAGTGGCGTAAGGGGAAGTGGCGCGCGGGGGAGTGCTGAGCGCCGCCGGGCGCCGTCAGCCCTCGTTCTCCACCAGCCGGGCCGGGAAGCCGCCCGTGGCCACCGGGCCCCAGCGCTCGGGGGTGATCCGGATCAGCGACTTGCCCTGCTTGCGCATGGCCTCGCGGTACTCGTCCCAGTCCGGGTGCTCGCCCGCGATGTTGCGGTAGTACTCGACCAGTGGCTCGACGGACTCCGGGGTGTCGATCACCTCGGCGGTGCCGTCGATCTGCACCCACGGGCCGTTCCATTCGTCGGACAGCACGACGAGGCTCACGGCGGAGTCGCGCTTGGCGTTGCGCACCTTGGCGCGCTCGGGGTAGGTGGACATCACGATCCGGCCGGAGTCGTCGACTCCGCAGGTCAGCGGGGATGCCTGGGGGGAGCCATCGGCCCGGCGGGTCATCAGCAGCGCACGGTGGCGCGGGCGTACGAACTCCAGCAGTTCGTCGAGGCCGACTTGGGTGTTGGTGGCGATGGAGGGGCTCATGCAGGCGAGCGTACGACGTCGAGCGCACTCCAGGGCCGTACGGCCACGGACCGGCGCCGCGCCGGGTTTCGGGGCACGCGCCGCGTCATGTGTCGCACTCCAGCACCGTGCGGCACAGTCCGCAGCGGGCCCGGAGCCGCCCGCGCACCGGGACCCGGATGCGCTGACGGCAGGTCGGGCAGGGGAAGGAGACGCTCAGCGGAGGGCCGGTGTCGAAGGCGTAGTCGCCTCCGGTGGGGGAGGGGTGGCCGGACTGGGCCGCCCGGCGGTCCTTGGCGTAGCGGCGGCGGCCGGTCCAGCCGGCGGCGGTGAGCGGCGGCCGGGCCCGCTCGCGACGGGCCAGCTCCAGCCCCTTGGCGTACGCCTCGTACGCCTGCGGAGAGGTGAACCAGGGGGAGGGGTCCTCGTTGAAGAGCAGCGCCCGCATGGCCAGGACGTAGCCGAACTCCTCCGGCGTCAGATAGCCCAGTTTCTGGCTGGAAACCGAGTCCTGGCGGTAGGCGTCGAGCAGCAACCAGCCCGTGCCGAGATACGCGGCGGTGGTGTCGGTGAGGATTTCGTTGTCGCGTGTGCCGGGGAACGACAGGTCCAGGCGGTGCAGATACACATGCGCGACCTCGTGGGCCAGGGCCGCGCCGATGTCCCGACGGTGGGTTTTGAAGCGGGAGTTGAGCTCGATGAAGTACTCCGGTCCCGCGGCCAGCTCCACGTTCCCCGCGTGCCGCATCTCCCGGAAGCTCACGATCATCCGGGCGTCGGGCAGCCGCAGATGCTGCACCATGACCCGGGCCACCCGCTGTACGCCCAGGTAGAGGTCGTCCTGGTCGGCGAAGGCCACATCGCCGGGGACCACGCTGAGTCCGAAGGTGTCCACCGTGTCACGGGACAGGCGGTGGTAGAGCGCGGTGATCGCGGCCCGGACGGTGTCCAGGTGGGGATAGCCGTGCTCGATGTCGCTGCCCGGTGCCGCCACGCCGTCACCCCGTGCCCGTCGCCAGCCGTGCGCCTCGTCTCACGTCAACCTTACGGTCGTTCGGCGGAGCAGTGGGTAGGCCGCGCTGGCTGAAAACCGACCCTTGTCACTCCGTTGACCCGGTCCACATAATCACAAGGCGTTTTACCGGCTCATCCACGGGATTTCGGAGAGGTTTCCGGATTTTTGTCACGTGGCGGAGCCGCTTGTTCATGTTTGGCATGAGCCTGACATGCGCCTCGAACCCCCCACGAAAGGACAGTCCGTTGCGGAACACGCTGAAGCACATCAAGAGAGCCTCGGCCCTCGGAGCGGTCGCCCTCGCCGCCTTCAGCCTCACCCCCGGCAGCGCCGGCGCCCAGCCCACCGGCCCCGAGCCGAGCCCCTCCGTGGTCGGCGGCACCCGTGCCGCGCAGGGCGAATTCCCCTTCATGGTCCGGCTGTCGATGGGCTGTGGTGGCGCCCTCTACACCCAGGACATCGTGCTCACCGCCGCCCACTGTGTGGACGGCTCCGGCGCCAACACCTCCATCACGGCCACCGCGGGCGTCGTGGACCTCCAGAGCTCGAGCGCCATCAAGGTCAAGTCCACCCGGGTGCTGCAGGCCCCCGGCTACAACGGCACCGGCAAGGACTGGGCGCTCATCAAGCTCGCCAAGCCGATCAACCAGCCCACTCTGAAGATCGCCGAGACCACGGCGTACAACAAGGGCGACTTCACCGTGGCGGGCTGGGGCGCCGCGGTCGAGGGCGGCGGCCAGCAGCGCTACCTGCTCAAGGCCACCGTGCCGTTCGTCGACGACGCCACCTGCAAGTCCGCCTACGACGAGCTCGTCCCCGGCGAGGAGATCTGCGCCGGGAAGATGGCCCAGGGCGGCGTGGACACCTGCCAGGGCGACTCCGGTGGCCCGATGTTCCGCAAGGACGACAGCGGCCAGTGGATCCAGGTCGGCATCGTCAGCTGGGGCGAGGGCTGCGCACGGCCCGGTAAGCCCGGCGTCTACACCGAGGTGAGCACCTTCGCCAAGGACATCAAGGCGGGCGCGACCCAGCTCGGCGGCTGACCCCTCCTCGGCATCGCCCTCGACGGGAACTGACCGGGGCCCGGCCACCGAGCCGGCCCCGGTCAGCTCGGTCCCGTCTGCCCGTAGCAGATGCAGAACGGGTGCCCGGCCGGATCGTTGAAGACCCGGAACCCCGAACGCTCCCCGCCGCTGTCGTGCAGGAACGTCGCCCCGAGCTCGATCAGCTCCTGCTGCGCCCGCTCCGCGTCCTCGCGCGTCGCCACGTCGAAGTCCAGATGGATCTGTTGCGGGTGGGCCGGGTCCGGCCAGCGCGGCGGCCGGTGGTCCGGCGCCAGTTGGAAGGCCAGCTTACGGCCGTCCTCCGCCGTCAGGGTCGCCCACTCGGGATCGCCGTCGTCCACCCGCCAGCCCAGGATCTCGCCGTAGAAGGCGGCCAGCGCGGCGGGGTCGGGGCAGTCGATGACGGTGCACTGAAGCGTCGCGATCATGTGGGGACCCTAGCCCGGAACGGCTCCTTCCGGAGGGGGCGGCGGCGAGAGCCGGGCCGGAAGCAGGGGCGAAAGCCGGGCCGGAAGTGGAACCTCTCCCCGCCCAGGGGACTCCTCCACGGTGGAGGCGCCGTACCGGGAGCGGTCCTCCACCACGACCGCCCCGCCCCCTTCCGCGCCCCTCGCGGGCCGGACCCCAAACCCCCCACAGGGGTCGGGGCGGTCCGGGGCCGCCGGGAGGGCAGAACCCCGGACGCGGCCGACGCGGGCCGAAGCGCCCCCGAGCGGAACCGGAACCCCGGGAAAAGTACTCTCGGGAGGCATGACGCACAGCATGAGCGACCACACCGCCGGGCAGCCGGCGACGCCGGGGGACCCCGAGGGGATCGACCCGTCCGTCCTCGACGAGCTGACCCGGTTGCGTGACAGCATCGACAACATCGACGCGGCCGTGGTCCATATGCTCGCCGAGCGCTTCAAATGCACCCAGCAGGTCGGCCACCTCAAGGCCGCCCACCGGCTCCCCCCGGCCGACCCGTCCCGTGAGGCGCGCCAGATCACCCGGCTGCGGCAGCTCGCCGAGAGCGCCAAGCTCGACCCCGGCTTCGCCGAGAAGCTGCTCAACTTCATCATCGCCGAGGTCATCCGGCACCACGAGACCATCGCGCGCTCCGACAACGGCACCGGGGGGCCGGAGGGCGCACTCCGGTAGTGCGCCCCGGGCGGCCGTCCGCGCCGGGCAACCACTTCCCACCCGTGTGCGGCCCGCCGCCGGTAGGGCAGCATGTCCCCATGTCCGTACTGACGCGCGAGGAAGCGCAGAACCGAGCCCGCCTCATCGAGGTCCACCGCTACACGATCGACCTCGACCTCACCCGCGGGGAGGAGCTCTTCGGCTCCACCACGACCATCCGCTTCAGCGTGCGCCAGGCGGGCGCGGACACCTTCGCCGAGCTCCAGCCGGCCGCCCTGCACCGCGCCGTGCTCGACGGCCGGGAGCTCGACCTCACCGGCGAGACCGCCGAGGCGCTCGCGGGCGGCCGGCTCCCGCTCACCGGGCTCGGCGAGGGCGAGCACGAGCTGCGCGTCGAGACCGACATGCGCTACTCCCACACCGGCGAGGGCATGCACCGCTTCACCGACCCGGCCGACGGCGAGACGTACCTCTACACCATGTGCTGCATGTCGGACGCGAACGACGTCTTCACCGGGTTCGACCAGCCCGACCTCAAGGCCGTCTTCGACGTCCGCGTCACCGCCCCGCCCGAGTGGACCGTCCTCGGCAACGGCATCGCCACCCGTGTCGGCGCCCCCGAGGAGGGCCGCTGGCAGCTCGCGCCCACCCCGCCCATCAGCACCTATCTGATGGCCCTGGCCGCCGGCCCGTATCACTCGGTGCGCACCGAGCACGCCGGACTCCCCTTCGGGCTGCATGTCCGCCGCTCCCTCGCGCCCCACCTCGAGGCCGACGCCGACGAGCTCTTCGACATCACCCGGCGCTGCTTCGACCGCTACCACGAGATCTTCGAGGAGCCGTACCCCTTCGACTCCTACGACCAGGCGTTCGTCCCCGAGTTCAACTCGGGCGCCATGGAGAACCCGGGCCTGGTCACCTTCCGCGACGAATTCGTCTTCCGCTCCGCCGTCACCGACGCCGAGCGCCAGACCCGCGCCATGGTCATCGCCCATGAGATGGCCCATATGTGGTTCGGCGACCTCGTCACCATGAAGTGGTGGGACGACATCTGGCTGAACGAGTCCTTCGCCGAGTACATGGGCTACCAGATCCTCACCGAGACCACCCGCTACACCGACACCTGGGCCGACTTCGGCGTCCGCCGCAAGAACTGGGGCTACGACGCCGACCAGCGCCCCTCCACCCACCCGGTCGCGCCCGCGCCCGAGCTGGTCCCCGACACCTCCGCCGCCCGCCTCAACTTCGACGGCATCTCGTACGCCAAGGGCGCCTCCGCGCTGCGCCAGCTCGTCACCTGGCTCGGCGAGAAGACCTTCCTCGACGGCATCAACGACCACTTCACCCGGCACCGCTTCGGCAACGCCACCCTCGCCGACTTCATCGACTCCCTCGCCCGCTCCTCCGGCCGCGACGTCCACGCCTGGGCCGACCGCTGGCTGCGCACCACCGGCGTCGACACCCTCGCCCCCGTCGTCACCGCCAACGGCGACCGCTGGAGCGCCGAGATCCGCCACCAGGGCGGCGGCCCGGACGGAGACGCCCCCACCCGGCGCCCGCACCGCATCGCCATCGGCCTCTACGACCACGCGCCCGCCGCCCCGCACCAGCTGGTCCTGCGCGAGCGCGTCGAGGCCGAGTTCGACGGCGCCGAGCCCGGCCTCAGCCTCTCCTTCACCGGGCCCCGCCCCGATCTGCTGCTGCTGAACGACGGCGACCTCACCTACACCAAGATCCGGCTCGACCCCGCCTCCTGGAAGGCCGTCCACCGCTCGCTGTCCGGCCTCCCCGACGCGGTCAGCCGCGCCGTGGTCTGGAACGCCGCCCGCGACATGGTGCGCGACGGCGACCTGCCCGCCACCGACTACCTCGAGGCCGCCCGCGCCCATCTGCCGCACGAGACCGACATAGCGATCGTCCAGGGCGTCCTCGCCTTCGCCCGCACCCAGATCGCCGACCGCTACCTCCCCGCGGACCGGCGCCCCGCCGCCCTGGCCACCATCAGCGCCACCTGCCGCGATCTGCTGCGCCGCACCGAGGACGGCTCCGGGGACGGGCTGCGGCTCGCCGCCGTCCGTACGTTCATCGGCAGCGCCACCGCCCCCGCCGAGCTCAGCGACTGGCTCGACGGCGACACCGTCCCCGGCGGCCCCGCCCTCGACCCCGAGCTGCGCTGGCAGATCCTCGGCCGCCTCGCCGTCCTCGGCGCCGTCGGCCCCGCCGACATCGACGCCGAACTCGCCCGCGACTCCAGCGCCACCGGCCAGGAGGGCGCCGCCCGCTGCCGGGCCGCCCTGCCGGACGCCGCCGCGAAGGAGGCCGCGTGGCAGGCCCTCTTCGGCGGCGGGGAGGAGGACGGCCGGGACGGCCAGAGCGCCCACGACCAGGGGACCGAGCTCTCCAACTACCTGGTCACCGCGACCGTCGCGGGCTTCTGGCAGCCCGAGCACCACGCCGTCCTCGCCGACTACGTGCCGCGCTACTTCCCGGCCGCCGTCGCGCTCGGCGCCCGCCGCGGCCCCGCCATCGCCGACACGGTCGCCCGCTTCGGCTTCCCGAGCACCGTGGACGCCGAAACCCTGCGCCTGGGCGAGGACTGCCTCACCTCCCCCGACGCGGTACCCGCCCTGCGCCGCCGCCTCGCCGACCAGATCGACGACCTGCGCCGCGCCCTGCGCGTACAGGAGAAGCAGGGCGAGTAGTCCCGTGCCGACGCGGACGGCGGGGCGCCCGACCGCCCCGCCGCCCCCGCGCGGGAGTCGCCGAACCACAGCCCCCTCCGTCCGGGCACGGGGCAGACTGACGGCATGGACCGAGGAACGAGCCAGTGGACGCTGAAGGTCGACGGGGAGCGGTTCGACGTCGCTGAGCGTCCCGACGAACCCGGGACGTACGACTTCACCTGGCTGACCGGGCCCGACCCCGGATACGGCTTCACCACCCGCGTACACGGAGCCGGCTCCCTGAGCGAGCGGGAACTGCGGGATTCCGCACGGGACTTCCTCGGTCAGGTGAACCCCGCGACGGGGCACATCGAGTAGCCGTCCCAGGTTCGGCTGAGGCGGTGACGCCCGACGGCCCGGCCCCGCCGATCAATCCGCGGGGCCGGGCCGTACCACGTACGGGTGCACTTGACCCCGACCCCGGATCCCACCGCCGGCGCGCGAAGTAATTTAGGCAGCCCTGACCGCCGCCCAGACACCCCCTAGGGGCACACCCATGCCCGTGCCCGCATCCGGAACCGCCCGCCTCCTCGCCGGGGGCCAGAGCGGACCGGGCGTGCTCCGCCCGATGGTCGACACCGTTCTCGACGCCCTCGCCCACGGCGCCGCCGACCGCGGTGGGCCCCTCCCGGCCGGTGGCCCGGCCGCGGTGGCCCGGCGGATACGCGGTGCGGCCCGGCCGCTCATCCCCGAAGAGGGGGAGGGGCCCCACCACGCGCTGCGCAGCCTCGTCCGCGCCCTCGCCCATGGCGCCGCCGAACCCGCGGACCCCCGCTGCACCGCCCATCTGCACTGTCCGCCGCTGGCCGTCGCCACCGCCGCCGACCTCGCGATCTCCGCGCTCAACCCCTCCCTCGACTCCTGGGACCAGGCCCCCGCCGCCTGTGCGCTGGAGGCGCTGACCTGCCGCGCGCTGGCCGAACTCGTCCACCCCCACGGCCCCGCCCCCGACGCCCTCGTCACCACCGGCGGCACCGAATCCAACCAGCTCGGCCTGCTCCTCGCCCGCGAGGCCGCCCGGGGCGCTCCCCTCCGTATCGTCCGCGGCGCCAACGCCCACCACAGCGTCCAGCGCGCCGCCTGGCTGCTCGGGCTGGACGAGCCCCTCACCCTCCCCACCCCCGGCGGCGTCCTCGACCCGGTCGCCCTCCACACCGCCCTCGACCGGCCGTCCGACGCCCCCACCCTCGTCGTCGCCACCGCCGGCACCACCGACACCGGGGCCATCGACCCGCTCCCCGATATCGCCGACGTCTGCGACCACCACGCCGCCACCCTCCACATCGACGCCGCCTACGGCGCGCCCCTCCTCTTCAGCGACACCCTCCACAAGCGGCTCCACGGGCTCGACCGCGCCCGTACCGTCGCCCTCGACCTGCACAAACTCGGCTGGCAGCCGGTGGCCGCGGGCCTGCTCGCGGTGCCCGACGGCGCCGCGCTCGACGCGCTGGCCCACCACGCCGACTACCTCAACGCCGACGACGACACCGAAGCGGGCCTGCCCGATCTGCTCGGCCGGTCGCTCCGCACCACCCGCCGCCCCGACATCTTCAAGATCGCCGTCACGCTGCGGGCGCTGGGCCGACGCGGTCTCGGCGAGCTCGTGGACCATGTCTGCGCGGCCGCCCAGCACCTCGCCGACCTCGTCGAGGCCCGCCCCGGGCTCGAGCTCCACGCCCGCCCCACCATCAGCACCGTTCTCTTCCGCCCCACCGGGGCACCGCCCGCCGCCGTCGCCGCGCTGCGCCGCCGCCTGCTCCACCACGGGGCGGCCGTCCTCGGCCGCGCCGCCACCCCCGAGGGGCTGTGGCTCAAGGCCACCGTTCTCAACCCGCATATCCAGCCCGACGATCTGCGCGGGCTGCTCGAACTCGTGGAAGGCGACACCACCCCATGAGCACCGCACAACCCCCCAACCCCGCCGCCGATCCCGCCACCGCCGTCGACCGGCCCGTGGACCTGGCCGGTGTCGGCATCGGCCCGTTCAACCTCTCCCTCGCCGCCCTCGCCCACGGCGTCCCCGCCCTGCGCACCGCCTTCTACGAGCAGCGGCCCGCCTTCCACTGGCACCCCGGCCTCCTCATCGACGGCGCGACCATCCAAGTCCCCTTCCTCGCCGACCTGGTGACCCTCGCCGACCCCGGCAGCCCCTGGACCTTCCTCCAGTACCTCAAGGCCCATGAGCGGCTCTTCCCCTTCTATGTCGCCGAGCGTTTCCACATCGAGCGCGCCGAGTACGACGCCTACTGCCGCTGGGCCAGCGAACGGCTCCCCGGACTCCACTTCGACCACCGCGTCGACGCCGTCCGCTGGGACCACGAATACGAGCTGTTCGAAATCGACTTCACCCGGCTCGGCCCGGCCGCCGACACCCCCTCGTCCGACGCGGCCGGAACCGACGAGGAGGGCAGGGCCCTCGGCCGGGTATACGCCCGCAATCTCGTCCTCGGCGTCGGCACCGAGCCGTACGTGCCCGAACCCCTGCGCCCGCTCGCCGACGCCCCCAACGTCCCCGTCCTCCACTCCTCCGACTACCTCGAACACCGCGAGCGGCTCCTGGCCACCGGCCATGTCACCGTCATCGGCTCCGGCCAGTCCGGCGCCGAGGTCTTCCTCGACCTGCTGCGCAACCGCCCGCTCGGCGCCGAGGGGCTCCACTGGATGGCCCGCACCCCCGCCTTCGCGCCCATGGAGTACGGCAAGCTCGGCCTGGAGCAGTTCAGCCCCGACTACACCCGCTACTTCCACACCCTGCCCGAGCCCGTCCGCGACCAGCTGCTGCCCCGCCAGTGGCAGCTCTACAAGGGCATCGCGCACGAGACGCTCGACGCGATCCACCATGAGCTCTACCGCCGCGCCCTGCACTCCGACGGCTGGCCCGGCGCCGTCCTCACCCCCGGTGTCACCGTCCGCACCGCCGGCCGTATCGCCGCCGCCCAGCTCGAACTCCACCTGGAACACACCGAACAGGGCACCCGGGCCCGCCACATCACCGAGGCCGTCGTCCTCGCCACCGGCTACCGCGAGCGCCGCGTCGACACCCTCCTCGCCGCCCTCGACCCCTACATCCGCCGGGACGCCTCCGAGCGCCCCCGCGTCGACGCCGACCACCGTCTGGTCCTCGACCCCATGATCAAGGGCTCGGTGTACGTCCAGAACGCCGAGCGACACACCCATGGCGTCGGCACCCCCGACCTCGGCCTCGCCGCCTGGCGCTCCGCCGTCATCCTCAACTCGCTGCTCGCGGACCCCGCCTACCGGCTGCCGTCCCGCACCGCGTTCACCGCCTTCGGCCTCCAGCCGTCGGGGCGGTGCGGCACCGTCATCGGCAACCCGCACCTCCCCGACCAGCGCACCCCCCTCACCCCGACGCGGACCTGACCGCGCCGGGGCCGGGCACGCCCGGACGGCGGGAATCGAACCTCAGCCGGCGGCGGTCAGTGTGCGCAGTTGGGCCAGCGTCTCGCGGATGACCTCGCGCAAGTCGCGCTCCTCGGTGGCGTTGAGCCAACGTTCATAGGCGACGCGGAACACGGCGGTGCCGGTCTCGGTGGCCAGACTGGCCTCGGTGTCGCCGATACCCCGCCGTCGCAACCTGTCGGCCAGGGCGGCCGACATGGACGCGAACTTGATCAACTCACGTTCACGGAGATCGGCGTTGACCATGATCACCGTCTGCCGCGTCCGCGCGAACTCACGGTCGGCGCCGATCACCCCGGCCACCGCGTCGAGCGCGGCCGCGACGGCGTCCAGCGCCGACGCCGTGGCAGGCGCCGCCTCCAGGGCGGCAACCGACTTCTCCTCCAGCTCGGACGACCCGTCGAAGAGAACCTCGCGCTTGTCGGCGAAGTGCCGGAAGAAGGTGCGGGCGGTCACACCGGCCCGTTCGGCGATATCGGCCACCATGGTCTGCTCGAAGCCACGTTCCAGATACAGCGCCAGCGCGGCGTCGCGCAGTCGGCTCCTGGCCCCAGGTTCCCACCGTCCCATGCGGCGAGTTTATGGGATGTCACCCGATGACACCGTGGTGCCATCAGTGATGTCATCAGGTGACATCGGCGTGCTAGGGTGATGTCATCTGATGACATAGCCGGTGGAGGCCCCGAATGACAACGGCGAAGCGCATCCAGTACCACCAGTACGGCGGGCCCGAGGTCTTGCGGCTCGAGGACTTCGAGCCGGCCCGGCCCGGCACCGGCGAGATTCTGGTCCGTGTGCGGGCGGCGGCGGCCAACCCGATGGACTGGAAGATCCGCGATGGCGGCATGAAGATGCTGACCGGCCGGAGCTTCCCGCGCGGGCTGGGCCACGACTTCGCCGGCGTCGTCGAGGCGGTCGGCGACGGCGTCACCCGGCTCGGCGTCGGCGACGAAGTGCTCGGCGGGGCGTCGCTCAAGACGGCGGGAGCATTCGCCGAACTGGTCGTCGTCGAAGCGAAGGGGGTCGTGAAGAAGCCCGCGGATCTCTCCTTCGAGGATGCCGCCGCGATCCCGACGGTCGGGATCACCGCCTTTCAGGCCCTGACCAACCCGAGGAAGCCGCAACCCGGACAAGCCGTCTTCGTCCACGGCTGCCTCGGCGGAGTGGGCCGATCCGCCGTCCAGCTGGCCTCGATGTACGGCGTCTCGGTGGCGGGCAGCTGCCGCGCCACCGCCACGCAGGACGCGCGCGACCTCGGCGTCGACCCGCTCGTCGAGTTCGACTTCGACCCGACGACGCTCAGAGGGCGATTCGACATCGTCCTCGACACGGCGGGCACGCTCCCGATCAAGGCGGCGCAGACGTTGCTGAAGTCCGGCGGCCGCATCGTCGACATCACCCCCACTCCCGCGAAGTTCGCGAGAAGTGCCCTGCCGGGGCCCTTCAAGGTGCTGATCGCCCAAGCCGTCACGAAGGACCTCGAGGAGGTCGCGCGAGCCGCCGGGCAGGGCACACTGCGGCTGCCGATCGCTCGCACGGTGCCGCTCACCCGGGCGATCGCGGCGCTCACGGAGTTCGATCGCGGCATCCCCAAGGGCGGCAAGCTCATCATCACGACCGGGTGACCGCCGTGTCGCTGCCGGCTCACGCTGTTCCGGCGCGGCGGCCCGCCGGAACAGCGTGAGCGCGGCGACACCCCGGAGCGCGCCCTAGTGCCGCGTCAGCCAAGGTTTGCCCCGCTCGCCGCCCTGGCACGGCCGCCCCCAGCTACCGCTGGGAGGTGCCCCCGGCGGCGTTGCCGAATCGACCGAGTAGGCCCACTACGAGGCCGATTCGGCGCCTTGCAGCTGACCGCACCAGGACGCCTCGCTACCGGGCAAACCTTGACTGACGCGGCACTAGAACACCGGAACGCCGTCCCGGGTCAGCTTCCAGTCCACCGACCCGAATCGCGACACATCGATCGTCCCCTTCGCCTGAACCCAGGCGATGATCGTGTTCCGGATCTCCTCCGAATTGGCCCACACCTGCTTCGCGGAGGCCACATGCGGGAAGTTGCCGCCCCCGCTCGCCCGGTAGTTGTTGACCGCCAGCACGAACCGCGCCTTCTCGTCCACCGGCTTGCCGTCGAAGCTGAGCTTCGCGATCCGCGAGCCCGGCGCCTTCGCGATGTCGATCTCGTAGGTGAGGCCGCCGACCGCGTCGTAGTTGTAGTCCGGGATGTCCGAGGCGTTCGTCAGCTTCGCGGGGTCCACATCGCCGCCCGCCGGGGTCTGGACGTAGTAGCGCGCCGAGAACTCCAGGTAGTCCTTGAGCTGGGCGCCCGTCAGCACCCGGGCCTCCAGGGTGTTCTCGAACGGGTACAGCCCCGCCACCTGCCGGATCGTGACCTCCCCGGCCGGGATCGCCGCCGTACGGGAGAAGCAGGACGCCTGCGAGAGCACCGGCAGCTCCGCGTACTCCGTCCCCGCCAGCGCCGCCCGCACCGTCTCCGCCTGCACATGGTTGATGAAGTCGACGATCGGCGCGTCCTTGTAGGGCGCCTCGGTGGCCGTCATCGCCGCCGAGCAGGTGCCGATGACCTGGTTCACATAGCCGACGACCTTCTTGTGCTCGGCGTCGAGCAGCCGCACGATCCGCGGGTCCTCCTCGGCCGTCTTGGAGTTCAGCACCTTCGCCGACACCGACGCCACCTGCCAGCGGCCGCGCTCCCACTCCAGCTCGAAGTCGAAGAGGGTGAGCCGCTGACCCCATTTGAGCGGCTCCGACAGCACGACCTCGCGTCCGGTCTCCTTGTTGACCACCCGCGACTCGGGGATCTCCTGATGTGCGTGGCCCACCAGGATCGCGTCGATCCCCGCCACCTTCTCGGCCACCAGCGCCGCCGCGTTCTCCACGTACGGCACCTGGTCGCCGTAGCTGGAGGTGCCGCTGGTGCCCGAATGCGCCGAGACGATCACCACGTCCGCACCCATCGAGCGCAGCCGCGGCACCCACTTCGCGGCCTGCTCCTCCAGGCCCGGGAAGGTCATCTTCCCCTGCACATTGACCTTGTCCCAGATCGCGATGCCCGGGTTGGTCAGCCCCAGCACCGCCACCTTCACATCCCGTCCGCACGGGGTGCGCAGCCGCGTCATCCAGTACGGCGGGAAGGCGGGCCGCAGCGTCCTCGCGTCCAGCGCGTTCGCCCCAAGCAGCGGGAAGTCGCACTGCTCCTCGAACTTCCGCAGCACCGGGATGCCGTAGTTGAACTCATGGTTGCCCAGCGCCGCCGCGTCATAGCCGATCGCGTTCATGGCCTGCGCCATGGGGTGCACCGGGCCGTTCTCCCCGGTGATCGGGTCCACCCGGGCGTAGTAGTACGACAGCTGGGTGCCCTGGATGGTGTCGCCCGCGTCGATCAGCAGCGTATTGCGGCGGCCCTTCTCCGCACGGACCTGGTCGACCAGCGTGGAGATCTTCGCCAGGCCCACATCGTTGTGCGCCGCGTCGTCGAACTCGGCGTCGGTGAAGTAGTCCCAGTTGAAGACGTTGCCGTGCAGATCGGTCGTGCCCATCACGGTGAAGGCGTACCGCCGCCGGGGCCGCCCGTGGTCCCGCGCCTCCGCCGGGACGGCGGCAGCGGCGGAGGCGAGGGCGGCCCCCGCACTGGTCGCCGCGGTGCGGCCGAGGAACTTCCGACGGTTGAGCGGCATGGCTGATCTCCCCTGAGATACCTGCGAATTGGGCACAACGCGCGTAGATTCTGGCCCAGCCGCACCGTTCCGCACCACCCCCGGCAGGTTGCGATCGGATTGCCGACCGGCTCTCCCCGCCGTCCGCCCGGCATCCTTGAGGGATGGTCGAACGACATCTGCGCATCTCCGCGTATGCCGTCTGCGTCGAGGGCGGAAGGATCCTCCTCGCCCGTTGGACCGGCGGTGACGGCAAGCAGTGGGGGCTGCCCGGCGGCGGCCTCCAGCACGGCGAGGACCCCTATGACGCGGCGGTGCGCGAGGTCGAGGAGGAGACCGGCTACACCGTCGAGATAGAACGGCTGCTCGGCATCGACAGCCTTCATCAGCGTCACCCCCGATGGCTGACCCACGACGCGGACTTCCACGGGGTGCGCGTCGTCTACGCGGGCCGGGTCACCGGCGGCGAACTGCGCCATGAGGTGAACGGCTCCACCGACCTGGCCGCCTGGATCGAGCTGGACCGGCTGGCCGGCCTCGACCGCGCACCGCTGGTGGACACCGCGCTCGCCCTGCACACCGAGCGCCCGCCGCACGGCCGGGCCGCCGGGCCTCGCTGAGGTGCCGCCCGCCGCACGGCCGGGCCGCCGGGCCTCGCTGAGGTGCCGGACGCCGCTGAGCGGCGACCTCGCTGAGAGGCCAACCCGCTGAGGTGCCGGACCCCGTCGCGGGGCCCGGCGCCGTACGCTCCGAGCACCACCCCTCGCACACCGGAACCACGAGCCCAGGAGCCGCCATGGACCAGCCCGCCGAACCGCCGCGGCCCGCCGCCCCCGTGCCGTACGGCACCCCCGACACCCCGCGCGTCGCCGTCCGCGGCGAGGCGACCCTGGAGGTCGACCCCGAGATCGCCCGGCTCACCATCACGGTCAGCGCCCGCGGCGCCGACCGGCGCGCCGCGCTGGAGGACCTCACCCGCCGCAACAACCAGGTCCGGGAGCTGGTGCGGTCCTACGGCGAGGCGGTCGAGAAGCTGGAGACCGGCGCCTTCTCGGTCACCCCCGAGATCAACCCCAAGAGCCGCCATGAGCGCGTACGGGCCTATCACGGCCGGGTGCACCTCACCGCGACCCTGATCGACTTCACCGCGCTGGGCGAGCTCATCACCCGCCTCGCCGACCTCGAGCTCACCCGCGTCGACGGCCCCTGGTGGGGGCTGCGCCCCGACTCGCCCGCGTACGGCCGGGCCCGGCAGCGGGCGGTGCGCGAGGCGGTGCAGCGGGCCCGCGAGTACGCCGGGGCGCTCGGCGCCCGGCTGGTGGCGCTCACCGAACTCGCCGACCTGGAGTCGGAGGAGGGCCCGTTCCAGCCCGTGGCCGTCGCCGCCCCGCGCGCCCGGTCCGGCTACGACGGCCCCGCCGACCGGGACGCCGTGGCCGCGCTCGACCTGGAACCGCAGCGCCAGACGGTGTACGCGCACGTCAACGCGCGCTTCACGATGACCCCGCCCGAGCTCTGAAACGCCTCCTCCGGAACCCCGGAGCCACCCTCCGAAACGCTCATCGGAGCGGCCCACTGCACGTTTCATTAGTTGTCAATAACCTGCCACTCAAAGGCCATGGGGGAGTGTGAAGTTCCCGGTTCTTTACTCGCCGGTAAGTCATAGGCTCGGCATCATGCGCCGAGCAAAAATCGTCTGTACTTTGGGACCCGCCACCGACTCGTACGAGCAGATCAAGGCACTCATCGAGGCCGGAATGGACGTGGCCCGCTTCAACCTCAGCCACGGCACCTATGCCGAGCACGAGGAGCGTTATCGGCGAGTGCGCAAAGCCTCGCTGGAAACCGGTCGTAGCGTCGGCATCCTCGCCGACCTTCAAGGTCCGAAGATTCGGCTCGGCCGTTTCCGTGAAGGGCCCGTACTCCTTGAACGCGGGGATGAGTTCATCATCACCGTCGAACCCATCGAGGGCGACCGGTTCCGCTGTGGCACCACCTACGAGGGGCTGGCCGGCGACGTCAGCAAGGGGGAGCGGATCCTCGTCGACGACGGCCGGGTCACCCTCGAGGTCGTCGACATCGACGGCCCCCGGGTGCACACCATCGCCATCGAGGGCGGCATGATCTCCGACCACAAGGGGCTCAACCTCCCCGGTGTGGCCGTCTCCGTCCCCGCGCTGTCCAAGAAGGACATCGAGGACCTGCGCTGGGCCCTGCGCATCGGCGCCGATGTCATCGCCCTCTCCTTCGTCCGCAACGGCGACGACGTCGTGGACGTCCACCGGGTGATGGACGAGGAGGACCGCCGGCTCCCCGTCATCGCCAAGGTCGAGAAGCCGCAGGCGGTGGAGAACCTCGAGGGGATCGTCGACGCCTTCGACGGCATCATGGTCGCCCGCGGCGACCTCGGCGTGGAGATGCCGCTGGAGCAGGTGCCGATCGTCCAGAAGCGCGCGATCAAGCTGGCCAAGCGGAACGCCAAGCCGGTGATCGTCGCCACCCAGATGCTGGACTCGATGATCGAGAACTCCCGCCCCACCCGGGCCGAGGCGTCCGACGTCGCCAACGCGGTGATCGACGGCACGGACGCGGTGATGCTCTCGGGCGAGACCAGCGTCGGCAAGTACCCGATCGTCACGGTCAAGACGATGGGCCGCATCGTCGCCGCCGCCGAGGAGGACATCCTCGCCAAGGGCCTGCCCCCGCTCACCGAGCGCAGCAAGCCCCGCACCCAGGGCGGCGCGGTGGCCCGCGCGGCGGCCGAGATGGGCGACTTCCTCGGCGCGAAGTTCCTGGTCGCCTTCACCCAGTCCGGCGACACCGTGCGCCGCCTCTCCCGCTACCGCTCCCCGATCCCGCTGCTGGCCTTCACCCCGGAGCCGGGCACCCGCTCCCAGCTCAATCTGACCTGGGGCGTGGAGACCTTCCTCGGTCCGATGGTCGATTCCACGGATGAGATGGTGGCCCAGGTGGACGAGGAATTGCTGCGCCTCGGCCGCTGCAAGAAGGGCGACCTGGTCATCATCACCGCCGGTTCCCCGCCCGGCGTCTCCGGCTCCACCAATCTGGTCCGCGTCCACCACATCGGCGCGGACGACCTCCGGTAACCGAGCCTCGCTCCTTGGGGCCGAAGTACTGGGCTCAGTACTTCGGCCCGACGTGCTTGTCCATGAGGGCGACGGAAGCCCGGCGGGCGACGGAGATGTTCCATGCGTTGGTCTGCCGCCATGCGACCCCGAGCTGATCGAGCGTGTCGGTGAAGAGCTTGCGGATGTCGTCGGACTTGTTGGTGAAGAAGTACCGGGGATATTCGTAGCGTTTGCGCTCACCGGCGACGATCTTCGCCGTCCAGTTGGTGATCCGACAGCCGTCGGAGTGCACCAGCCCCCGGACGAACTCCCAAGGGCGGGCGATGACGATCTCCTGCTGCCAGGGCTCCAGGATGATGGGACGCTCGTGCTTCTTGCCCGGCCCATGCTGCGGAAGCAGACACGGCCAGTGCTTGCTGTAGCCGGTCACCATGACGTACCCCTGCCGCTGGACGCGGCAAACGCTGTTGTCGGGGCGAACGGCGCGCATCGCCTCCGCGCAGGAGTCGATGAGGCCAGGCCAGGCATCCGCACATGCGATGCGCAGGAAGTAAAGGCCCTTTTGGAGGGGGCTGATGCAGCCGTCGCCGAGGTAGAGCCCGAGTAGATAGGCATAGGCGGCGGTATCTTCCGGTGGCCGTGGGTCAGGCGCGCATCTGGGGCAGTACGTCGTACGGGAGATGGGCTCCAGTCGAACCTGCCAGGCGCGGATCGCGAATCGGGAAATTCCCGTCTGCTTGCTTACAGAGTTTAAGCTGCGCCCTTGGCGAACCAAGGCGAGAGCACGTTTACGCGTTTCAAGGTCGTACACGCATGCGAGCCTGGCCACAGTGAGGCCATTGTGCGTCCATTCGAAGGACCGTTCACCTTATCGAAGGAAGATCCCGGATTCCACTGGTGACCTTGGAACCAAAGGAAAGTGCCCCGGGTGGGATTCGAACCCACACTGAATACCTTTTGAGGGTATCGTCTCTACCGATTGGACTACCGGAGCCCCTGCAATCTGAAGGTCAGTCTAGCCCCTCCGTGCGTCAAAGATACAGGACATCGGTAGGCTCGTGGTGCCCACCTGCCAGGAAAACGAGGAGCACAGTGAGCACCGCTGACGCCCCCGACGCGCAGTCGCACGTCCCACCGCAGACAACCCGCGTCGTCATCGCCGAGGACGAGGCACTCATCCGCCTCGACCTGAAGGAGATGCTCGAGGAGGAGGGGTACTCCGTCGTCGGCGAGGCCGGGGATGGGGAGACGGCTGTCGCGCTCGCCCAGGAGCACCACCCCGACCTCGTCATCCTCGACGTGAAGATGCCGGTGCTCGACGGCATCTCCGCCGCCGAGCGGATCGCGGCCGACCGCATCGCCCCGGTTCTGATGCTGACCGCCTTCTCCCAGCGCGAACTGGTCGAGCGGGCCCGGGACGCCGGGGCGATGGCGTATCTCGTGAAGCCGTTCAGCAAGAGCGATGTGGTCCCGGCCATCGAGATGGCCGTCTCCCGCTTCACCGAGCTGAAGACCCTGGAGCAGGAGGTCGCCGACCTCTCCCAGCGGCTGGAGACCCGCAAGCTGGTCGACCGGGCCAAGAGCATCCTGCAGACCCAGTACGGGCTGACCGAGCCCGCCGCCTTCCGCTGGATCCAGAAGACCTCGATGGACCGCCGGCTGTCGATGCAGCAGGTGGCGGAGGCCGTTATCGAGGACGCGGCGGAGAAGAAGGCCAAGGAGCAGTAGGGGACGAGCGGAAGGGGCCCGTACCGCCGCGTCGGCGGTACGGGCCCCCTACCGTTTCCGTCGGCCCTCAGTCCTCGCCGAGGTACGCCTTCCGCACCGACTCGTCATGCAGCAGCGTCTCGCCGGTCCCCGACAGCACGATCTTGCCGATCTCCATCACATGGCCCTGGTCGGCCAGCGACAGCGCCGCCTGGGCGTTCTGCTCGACCAGCAGAATCGTCGTGCCCTGGGACTTGAGCTCGGCGATGGTCTGCATGATCTTCTGCATCATGATCGGCGAGAGGCCCATCGAGGGCTCGTCGAGCATCAGCAGCTTGGGGCGGGACATCAGGGCCCGGCCCATCGCGAGCATCTGCTGCTCACCGCCGGAGAGGGTGCCCGCCGCCTGGTTGCGACGCTCGCCGAGGATGGGGAAGAGCTCGTAGGCATGTTGGATGTCGGCGGTTATGCCGTCCGCGTCCTTCCGGAGAAACGCTCCGAGCTGGAGGTTCTCGGCGATCGACAGCCGCGGGAAGATATGCCGCCCCTCGGGCGAGTGGGCCAGCCCCAGGGCGACGATCTTGTGCGCGGGGACGCCCCGCAGTGGTTTGCCGTCGAAGCGGATCTCCCCGCCGAGCGGCTCGAGCAGGCCGGACAGGGTGCGCAGCGTGGTGGTCTTGCCCGCGCCGTTGGTACCGATGAGGGTGACGACCTGTCCGGCCTCGACGCTGAACGAGATGCCCTTGACGGCCTCGATCTTGCCGTAGGCGACCCGCAGGTCCTCGACCTCGAGCAGTGCGGTCACTGTCCGTCCTCCGTACGTGCTGTGGTGCCCCGCTGGGCCTCGTCCGTGGCTCCGGTCGTGGTCCCGCCGGTGGCTCCGGCCGTGGCCCCGGCCTCCGCGGCCTCGACCTCGGCGGCCTCCTCCGCGCCCGGCGCGCCCTCGAAGGGGGTGCCGAGGTAGGCGGCGATGACGCGCTCATCGCTCTGGACGACCTCCGAGGTGCCCTCCACGAGCTTCTGGCCCTGGACGAGCACGGCGACCCGGTCGCAGAGGTTGAAGATGAAGCGCATGTCGTGCTCGATGACGAGCACGGCGGTGCCCAGGTCCCGGATGGCGAAGACCAGTTCCTCGGTGGCGCGGGTCTCCTGGGGGTTCATTCCGGCGGTGGGCTCGTCGAGCAGCAGCAGCCCGGGGTCGCTGGCGAGGGCGCGGGCGATCTCCAGCTTGCGCTGTTCGCCGTAGGGGAGGTTGCGGGAGAGGTGGTCGGCCTTGTCGGCGAGGCCGGTGAACTCCAGGAGTTCCATGGCACGGGCCTTGGAGGCGGCCTCGGCGCGCTTGAAGCCGGGGCCGCGCAGCAGGGCCGACCACAGGCCCTCCTTGGTGCGGGTGTGGCGGCCGACGAGGACGTTCTCCAGGACCGTCATATTGGCGAAGAGCCGGATGTTCTGGAAGGTGCGCGCGATGCCCGCCTGGGTGACCAGGTGGGGCTTGGGCGGCAGCACGGTGCCCCGGTAGGCGACGCTGCCCTCGGTGGGGACGTAGAGACCGGTGAGGCAGTTGAAGAAGGTGGTCTTGCCCGCGCCGTTGGGCCCGATGAGGCCGACGATCTCGCCGGGGTGGACGTCGAGGTCGACCGCCTGTACGGCCGTGAGTCCGCCGAAGCGCATGGTGACGCCGGTGGCGGTGAGCACGGGGGAGGTCGTGGTGGTGGTCATCGCTGTCATGCCTCCGCCTTGGTGACGCCGACGGCACTGTCCTTGAGTCCGGTGGCGCCGGGGACGTCGAGCTGGCCGGTCTCGTGGTACTCGAGCTGCTGCCGCCGGTTGGGGACGATCCCCTCGGGGCGGAAGCGCATCAGCAGGATGAGCGCGATACCGAAGGCGAGGAGCTGGTAGTCCTGGAGGAACTCCAGCTTCTTGGGGATCAGATAGAGCAGGGTGGCGCCGAGCAGCGGGCCGCCGATGGTGCCCATGCCGCCGAGGATGACGGCGGCCACCAGGAAGGTGGAGTTGGGCGGGACGGGTCCGGCGAAGACGTACTGCTCGGGGACGACCGTGGACTGGAAGTGGGCCCATACGGCACCGGCGACCCCGGCCAGGGTGGCGCCGAGCGCGAAGGCGATGAGCTTGACCCGGAATCCGTTGATGCCCATGGCGGTGGCGGCGGTCTCGTCCTCGCGGATGGCGACCCAGGCGCGGCCGATACGGGAGTTGCCCGCGCGGCTGAAGATCAGCACGACGACCACCGTGACCAGCAGCATCAGCAGGTAGTAGTTGCCGTTGGAGTCGAGGGTGACTCCACCGACGCTGTGGTCGTCGTTGAAGTTGAAGCCGAAGATCTCCAGCGGGGGGATGTTGGGGATGCCGTCGGGGCCGTTGGTGACGGAGGGGCCGGAGGTGCCGTCGAGGTTCAGCATGGCGAGGCGGAAGATCTCTCCGAAGCCGAGGGTCACGATGGCCAGGTAGTCGCCGCGCAGCCGCAGGGTGGGGGCGCCGATGACCACGCCGAAGATCAGGGAGACCACACCGCCGGTGATCACGGCGGCCCAGAACGGGAACCTGACGTCGATGGTCGAGGCGGTGGACCCGGAGACCAGGGCGGCGGTGTAGGCGCCGACGCCGAGGAAGGCGACGTATCCGAGGTCCAGGAGGCCCGCGAGGCCGACGACGATGTTCAGGCCGAGGGCGACGGTCGCGAAGATGGCGATGTTGACGCCCAGTTCGGTGAAGCTGGACTTGTCCTGGAAGAAGGGGAAGACGATCGCGGTGATCAGCGCCGCCACCAGGGTGACGGAGCGGTAGTTGCTGGTGAGTTCGCTGATCCGGCTGATGAGCCCGGCCTTCACCAGGGCGACGGCGGCGAATCCGACGGCGATGAGGTAGCCGAGGAACGGCTCGGGGTGGTCGGCGTCGGTCTGGATGCCGTAGTTGACCACGTAGAGGCCGACGGCGAAGACCCCCGCGATGATCAGGATCTCGGCCCAGGAGGGCAGTTCCTTGGGACGGCACAGCGGTCGGCTGTCGTCCGGGAGCAGGAAGGTGGTGGCCACGGGCACGGCGGTCACCACGGCGGCGATCCAGCCGCCGGGTTCCAGGTTGACCAGGCCGTCCAGATCCACCGCGATGGCGATGACGGTGAACCAGGTGACGGCGAAGGTGCCGAGGGCCAGCATCCGCAGGGCCTGGGTGGAGCCGCTGGGGGTGAGCCAGCGCAGGCCCTTCAGGTCGAGGGCGGCCAGCGCGAAGACGCCGGTGGCGATGGCGAGGACGAGGGTGAGGAGCTGCAGTCCGCCGGGGTAGCCGTAGACGGTCAGATCGCCGGGGAATTCGGCGGTCCAGGTCCAGGCAAGGAAGGTGGAGACGACGGCGGCGGCGCCGCCGGCCGCGGTGAGGGCCCGGAGCAGGGTGGTGCGCGGGGCGGGTGCGCCGGCCTCGGCCTTGCGCACGGCGGTGGGCTGGGTCTTGTCGGTGGTCATCGGTTCACTCCCTCACGCCCGGTCCGCTACGCGTTCGCCGAGCAGACCCTGTGGCCTGACCAGCAGGACGACGATGAGCAGGGTGAAGGCCCATACGTCCTTCCAGGCGCCGCCGCCGAGTTGGTCCATCCCGGGGATGTCCTGGATGTACTTGATGGCCAGGGCCTCGACGATGCCCAGGACGACGCCGCCGAGCATGGCGCCGTAGATGTTGCCGATGCCGCCGAGCACGGCGGCGGTGAACGCCTTGAGGCCGGCGATGAAGCCCATCTCGAAGTTGATCTGGCCGTACTTGAGCCCGTGGGAGAGGGCGGCGACGGCGGCGAACGCACCGCCGATGGCGAAGGCCATCACGATGATGCGGTCGGTGTTGATGCCCATGAGCTTGGCGGTGTCGGGGTCCTGCGCGGTGGCCTGCATGGCGCGGCCGGCCCGGCTCTTGGAGACGAACAGCCCCAGGGCGAGCATGCACAGCGGGGCGGCGATGAGGAGGAAGGCGTCACCGCGCTGGATGTGCAGATTGTCGAGGATCTCGAACGACGATCCCTCGAACTGCGGGAAGCTGCGGGGCTTCTTGGCGTCGGGGTAGAAGGCCCAGACGGCCTGCTGCAGTGCGATGGAGAGACCGATCGCGGTGATCAGGGGGGCGAGCCGGGGGCCGCCGCGCAGGGGCCGGTAGGCGAAGCGTTCCGCCGCGGTGGCGATGGCGACCGAGGCGACGATGCCGCCGATCAGCATCAGGGGCAGGGCGAGGGAGAGCGCGGTGCCGCTGGGCAGCCAGATGTAGATGGTGAGGGCCCCGAAGCCCCCGATCATGAAGATCTCGCCATGGGCGAAGTTGATGAGCTGGACGATGCCGTAGACCATGGTGTACCCGATGGCGATCAAGCCGTAGAGGGCGCCAAGGGTCAGGCCGTTGACCAGCGTTTGCGGCAGTTCGTGCACCGCAGGGCCTCCGATGAGCGTGTCGGATATGACGCCGCGCGAGGGCGATGGGTACGCCCTCGCGCGGATTCTTTTCGTGGGTGTGCGATCGCTGCCGGGGGTCAGTCCTTGAAGGTCTCGCTCTTCACGGACTTCCAGGCGCCCTTGGTGACCTTGTAGACGGTCAGCTGCTTGTTGGTGGTGTCGCCGTACTGGTCGAAGGAGACCTTGCCGGTGACGCCGTCGAAGGAGACCTTGCCGAGCGCCTCGGTGACCTTGGCGCGGGCGTCGTCCGGGAGCTTGCCGTCGTTGTCCTCTACCACGGCCTTGACGGCCTGGATGATGGCCCAGCCGGCGTCGTAGGAGTAGCCGCCGTAGGCCGCGTACGGGTCCGGGTAGTGCTGGTCCGCGTAGTTCTTCACGAACGTCTTGGCGGAGTCGAGCTGCTCGACCGGGTAGCCGACGGAGGTGGCGAGGTCACCGTCGTTGCTGGTGCCCGACGCCTTGATGAAGGCGGGGTCGTAGATGCCGTCGCCGCCCATGATCGGGACCTGCGCGCCGGCCTGCTTGACCTGGTCGGACAGCAGACCGCCCTCGGGGTACTGGCCGCCGAAGTAGACCGAGTCCGCGCCGGAGGACTTCACCTTGTTGGCGATGCCGGAGAAGTCGGTCTCCTTGACGGTCAGGTGGTCCCGGCCGACGACCTTGCCGCCGAGGCGCTTGAACTCCTCGGCGAAGATGGTGGCGAGGCCGTTGCCGTACGCCTGCTTGTCGTCGATGACGAAGACCTTCCGCTTCTTCGCGTCCTTGTAGTAGTACTGCGCGGCGAAGCGGCCCTGGATGATGTCGGTGGTCGCGGTGCGGAAGTAGGTCTTGAACGGGCGCGACTTCTTGCCCGAGGCCCAGTCGTCGCCCTGGCTGAGGGCCGGGTTGGTGTTGGCGGGGGAGACCTGGGCGAGGTCGCCTCTGTCGAAGACGCCCTGCATGGACTGGGCGACGCCCGAGTTGAGCGGGCCCACCGCGCCGAGGATGTTCTCGTCGTCGACCATCGAGGTCGCGTTCTGCTTGCCGGAGGAGGGCACGGCCTGGTCGTCGAAGGACTTGACCTTGAAGGTGACCCCGTCCACCTCGTTGTTCTTGTTGGCTATCTTCGCCGCGAGGTCGACGGAGTTCTTGATGCCCTGGCCGAGAGCGGACAGCGAGCCGGTGAGCGGGGCGTCGACACCGATGACCACGGTCGTCTTGCTGTCCTTGCCGCCACTGTCGTTTTTGTCGTCCCGCGACCCGCAGGCGCTGAGAGTGAGGGCGCCCGCGGTGATGGCGGTCGTCATGATGAGCAAGGAGCGGTGTCGCACGAGGAATCCTTTCCCTGGCCCGGCACCCCGGGTTCAGGGGGTGCCGTGTCCTCGCCGGATGAACCTGGAATGGCCGTGTGGGTGCGGCGTACATCCCACGGGGCCGTGACTGGCTGTGACTCTAAGCGCGGGGCGCGACCGGTGGCAGAGGTCCAGACGATGATGTGACTGTCTTGTTATGACGCGCGTCACCCCGGGATGTCCGTGTAGCGGAACGGAAGGGATGAATGGGGCGCATTTGGACCAATCATTAGGTCCGGATCCTGAGAAGATGCAGTTCCGCTAAGGAGTGCGGTGAGCTTGTGAACGAAGCGCGGAGGCGCGTGCGCGGATGGGCGCGCGAAGATCGATTTCGGCGTCGCCGAGAGTGCTGAAATTGTGATCTTATATTGCGTCAGTGTTACGTAGTGTTACGACTGGCGGTCCGGGTCCGGGGTCCGTCCCGGGTGGTGGGCGCGTTCCGGAATGGTGTCGGGCAGGTGTCCGGCCGGTGCGGCTCAGGTCGGCGGGCGCCAGTTCTCGGAGCTGTGGGTGGCGCCGTTCGCGGCCGCGCAGCGGCGCTCGGCCAGCCGCTTGATCAGCGCTTTGGCCGCCGGGGTGGCATGCCGCCTCCGCTCGGTGCGCGCGGCCCGGACGATGTCGTCGTAGATCTCGTACTGCTCGTTGGAGAGCCCCTTCTGCTCCCAGTCGAGCCCGGCCCACTGGCTGCCCGCGAGGTCCTGCTCGGCCCAGTAGGAGATGAGGTCGGCGCACAGCCGTACGGGGGAGGCGGCCGGTGGTGTGGGGCTGCGAGGGGCGGGCGTGAACGCCGGGGCGCTACGGGAGTTGCCGGAGTCGCGGGAGTCGCGGGAGTCGTCCGCGGGGCCGGAACCGGAGCCGCCGCATCCGGTCATCGTCACGGCGAGTACGAGAGCGCATCCATGGACGACGGCGGGCCGGAAGCCGGCGCGGTGCGTTGCCTCCATGGCGGCGGGCCGGAGGCCCGCCCGGGTCGTTGCCCCCATGGGCGGTCACGGTAGACCCCGGCCTCCCAGGGGGACAACGGCGATGGCGCCGGGCGTCACGCCTCGGCGCGCCCCTTCGCCTCGGTGATGTCGGCGACCGTCCGGGCCCGTCCGGCGTCGTCGACCTCGCGCAGCAGGCAGGTGAGGCGGGCGGTGCACACCCGCCGGTCCTGCTCATCGCTGATGACGATCTCGTAGGTGGCGGTGGAGCGGCCCCGGTGGACGGGGGTGGCGACACCGGTGACCAGGCCGGAGCGGGCGCCCCGGTGGTGGGTGCAGTTGAGGTCCACACCGACCGCGATCCGCCCGCTGCCGCCGTGGAGCATCGAGCCGACCGAGCCGAGGGTCTCGGCCAGCACGGCGGAGGCGCCGCCGTGCAGCAGCCCGTACGGCTGGGTGTTGCCCTCCACCGGCATCGTGCCCACGACCCGCTCGGCCGAGGCCTCGAGGATCTGCACGCCCATACGGGTCCCGAGATGTCCGGCGGAGAACAGCGCGGGAAGATCCACGCCGAGCGCCGCGTACTCGTCGAGTACCTCTTGCGGGAACTTCACGCTGGTCTGCTCGCCCATCGGGACAGGCTCCGTTCGATTGCTGTGGTGGCCACCTTTGGTTGTGGTGGCCACCTTCTTACCAGGCAACTGAGCAAACGCTTAGGCCGGGGTTGTCTGTTCCAGGCGGACGACCACGGACTTGCTCGCCGGGGTGTTGCTGGTGTCGGCGGTGGCGTCCAGCGGGACCAGGACGTTGGTCTCCGGGTAGTACGAGGCGGCGCAGCCGCGCGCGGTCGGGTAGTGGATCACGCGGAAGCCGGTGGCGCGCCGCTCGACGCCGTCCTTCCACTCGCTGACCAGGTCGGCGTAGGCGCCGTCGGCCAGCCCGAGCTCCTTGGCGTCCTCGGGGTGCACCAGCACCACCCGGCGGCCGTTCTTGATCCCGCGGTAGCGGTCGTCCAGGCCGTAGATGGTGGTGTTGTACTGGTCGTGGGAGCGCAGGGTCTGCAGCAGCAGCCGGCCCTCGGGCGCCTCGGGGTACTCGATGGGGGCCGCCGTGAAGTTGGCCTTACCGGTGGCGGTGGGGAAGCTGCGGCTGTCGCGCGGGGCGTGCGGCAGGGCGAAACCGGAGGGGTCGCTCACCCGGTCGTTGAAGTCCTCGAAGCCGGGGATGACGGCGGCGATGCGGTCGCGGACGCGCGCGTAGTCCTGTTCGAACTCCTCCCAGGGGGTGCGGCTCTCGGGGCCCAGCACCCGGCGGGCCATTCGGCAGACGATGGCCGGCTCGGAGAGCAGATGGGAACTCGCGGGCTCCAGGCGCCCGCGGGAGGCGTGCACCATGCCCATGGAGTCCTCGACGGTGACGAACTGTGGGCCGCCGCCCTGGACATCGCGCTCGGTGCGGCCGAGGGTGGGCAGGATCAGCGCCCGCGCGCCGGTGACCACATGGGAGCGGTTGAGCTTGGTGGAGACATGGACGGTCAGCCGCGCGGTGCGCATCGCGGACTCGGTGACCTCGGTGTCGGGGGAGGCCGCCACGAAGTTGCCGCCCATGGCGAAGAAGACCTTGGCCTGGCCGTCGCGCAGGGCACGGATGGCCCGGACGACGTCGAAGCCGTGCTCGCGGGGCGGGGCGAAGCCGAACTCGCGCTCCAGGGCGTCCAGGAAGGCCGGGGCGGGGCGCTCGAAGATGCCCATGGTGCGGTCGCCCTGCACATTGCTGTGGCCGCGCACCGGGCAGACCCCGGCGCCGGGGCGGCCGACGTTGCCGCGCAGCAGCAGGAAGTTGACGACCTCCCGGATGGTGGGCACCGAGTGCTTGTGCTGGGTCAGGCCCATCGCCCAGCACACGATGGTGCGCTTGGAGTCCAGGACCATGCGCAGCGCGCGGTCGATGTCGGCGCGGTCGAGACCGGTGGCGCGCAGCGTCTCGTCCCAGTCGGCGGCGCGGGCCGCGGCGGCGAACTCGTCGAAGCCGTGGGTGTGCTCGCGGATGAACTCCTCGTCGACGGCCCCCTCCGCCGCGCCGGAGGCGCTGTCGGACGCTTCCAGGATGAGCTTGTTGAGGAGGCGGAAGAGGGCCTGGTCGCCGCCGATCCGGATCTGCAGGAAGAGATCGGTGAGCGCGGTGCCGCCACCGGCTATGCCGCGGGCGTTCTGCGGGTTCTTGAACCGTTCGAGACCGGCTTCGGGCAGCGGGTTGATGGAGATGATCTTCGCGCCGTTGGCCTTCGCCTTCTCCAGGGCGGAGAGCATGCGCGGGTGGTTGGTGCCCGGGTTCTGCCCGGCCACGATGATCAGGTCGGCCTTGTAGAGGTCCTCCAGCAGCACGCTGCCCTTACCGACGCCGAGGGTCTCGGTGAGCGCGGAGCCGGACGACTCATGGCACATGTTGGAGCAGTCGGGCAGGTTGTTGGTGCCGAACTCGCGGGCGAAGAGCTGGTAGAGGAAGGCCGCCTCGTTGCTGGTGCGGCCCGAGGTGTAGAAGACCGCCTCGTCGGGGGAGTCGAGCGCGGTCAGCTCGTCGCCGATGATGTCGAAGGCCCGGTCCCAGGTCACCGGCTCGTACCGCTCGGCACCCTCGGGCAGATACATGGGCTGGGTCAGCCGGCCCTGCTGCCCGAGCCAGTAGCCGCTGCGGGTGGCGAGGTCGGCCACCGGGTGGGCGGCGAAGAAGTCGGGGGTGACCCGGCGGAGGGTGGCCTCCTCGGCGACGGCCTTCGCGCCGTTCTCACAGAACTCGGCGGCGTGGCGCTTGTCCGGCTCGGGCCAGGCGCAGCCGGGGCAGTCGAAGCCGTTCTTCTGGTTGACGCGCAGCAGGGTGAGCGCGGTGCGGCGCACACCCATCTGCTGGTGGGCGATGCGCAGCGAATGCCCCACGGCCGGCAGCCCGGCGGCGGCATGTTGTGGGGGTGTGACCTCGGGCGCGTCCTGGATCGGATCGCCTGCGGGCGGCCTGGCTGCCATGTCGCTCCCCTTGGGCTCGAGCGTTGCGGGACCTGTGTGTGGACCTATGGGTCCGATCCTGTCACGGGCCACCGACAGCCGGGGCGGCGGCCCGGTTTGGCTGTCGGTGGCCCGACTCGGCTGTCGGTGGCTCGGCTCGGCCTGGCTCGGTGCGGCCCGGTCCGGCCCGGTGCGGTGGTACGGCCGCTCCGGCCGTGCGGCCCGGTCCGAATCTTGGGCTCGGCTCGGTGCGATCTTGTGCCTGGCCCGGTGCGATCTTGTGCCCGGCCCGGCCCGGCCCGGCCCGGTCCGGTGGCCGGGGCGGGAGGCATTGTCGGTGGGGCGTGGCAGGATCGGGGGCGTGGCAGAGAAAGCATCGAAGAAGACCGCAGCGCCCGCTCCCGACCGCACGGGGGATGACCGGCCCCGCCTGCTCCTGCTGGACGGGCACTCCCTGGCATACCGGGCGTTCTTCGCGCTGCCGGCGGAGAACTTCAACACGACCACCGGCCAGACCACCAACGCGATCTACGGCTTCACCTCGATGCTGGCGAACACGCTCCGTGATGAGCGGCCCACGCACCTCGCCGTGGCGTTCGACGTCTCGCGCAAGACCTGGCGCTCCGAGCAGTTCACCGAGTACAAGGCGAACCGCTCCAAGTCCCCCGACGAGTTCAAGGGCCAGGTCGAGCTGATCGGCGAGCTGCTCGACGCCATGAAGATCACGCGCTTCGCGGTGGACGGCTTCGAGGCCGACGATGTGATCGCCACCCTCGCCACCCAGGCCGAGGAGCAGGGCTTCGACGTCCTGATCGTCACCGGCGACCGGGACTCCTTCCAGCTGGTCACCGACCATGTCACGGTGCTCTACCCCACCAAGGGCGTCTCCGAGCTGACCCGGTTCACCCCGGAGAAGGTGCAGGAGAAGTACGGCCTCACCCCGAGCCAGTACCCCGACTTCGCGGCCCTGCGCGGCGACCCGTCGGACAACCTCCCCGGTATCCCGGGCGTCGGCGAGAAGACCGCGGCGAAGTGGATCAATCAGTTCGGCTCCTTCAAGGAGCTGGTGGAGCGGGTCGAGGAGGTCAAGGGGAAGGTCGGCGAGAAGCTCCGCGAACACCTGGAGTCCGTGAAGCTCAACCGCCAGCTGACCGAGCTGGTGCGGGACGTGGAGCTGACCGCGGGCCCCGAGGGGCTCGAGCGCGCCCCGTACGACCGGGAGGCGCTCGGGGTGATCCTGGACGCGCTGGAGTTCCGCCACCAGAACTTCCGCGACCGGATCATGGCCGTCGACCCGGGCGCGGCGGCGGACGAGCCCGCGGCCACCGAGCCGGGCGTCGCGGTCGACGGAGCGGCGCTGGGCGCGGGCGAGCTCGCCCCCTGGCTGGAGGGCCACCGCGACGCCCCACTGGGCCTGGCCACCGTCGACACCTGGGCGCTGGGCAGCGGCAGCGTCAGCGAGGTCGCGCTGGCCACCGGCTCCGGCCCCGCCGCCTTCTTCGACCCCTCGCAGCTGGACGAGGCCGACGAGCGGGCGTTCGCCGAGTGGCTCGCGGACCCGGACCGCCCCAAGGTGCTGCACAACGCCAAGGGGATCATGCGGGTCTTCGCCGAGCACGGCTGGTCCGTCGCGGGCGTCACCATGGACACCGCCCTCGCCGCCTATCTGGTCAAGCCCGGCCGCCGCTCCTTCGAGCTGGACGCCCTGTCGGTGGAGTACCTGGGCCGTGAGCTGTCCCCGGCGGCGGCCGCGGACAGTGGGCAGCTGGCCTTCGGCGCCGATGAGGAGGGGGAGCGGGACGCCCTGATGATCAAGGCGCGGACCATCCTGGACCTGGGCGAGGCCTTCGGCGGCCGGCTCAAGGACGTGGGCGCCGCCGGGCTGCTGCACGACATGGAGCTGCCCGTCTCCGAGCTGCTGGCCCGGATGGAGCGGTCGGGCATCGCCGCCGACCGCGACTGGCTGGAGCGCATGGAGCAGCAGTTCGCGGCCGCCGTGCAGCACGCCGTGAAGGAGGCCCACGACGCGGTGGGCCACGAGTTCAACCTCGGCTCGCCCAAGCAGCTCCAGGAGGTGCTCTTCGGCGAGCTTGGCCTGCCCAAGACCAAGAAGACCAAGACCGGGTACACCACGGACGCCGACGCGCTGGCCTGGCTGGCCGCGCAGACCGACCACGAGCTCCCGGTGATCATGCTGCGCCACCGTGAGCAGGCGCGGCTGCGCTCCACCGTCGAGGGCCTGATCAAGACCATCGCCCCCGGCGGCCGCATCCACACCACCTTCAACCAGACCGTGGCGGCCACCGGCCGGCTCTCCTCCACCGACCCCAATCTGCAGAACATCCCGGTGCGCACCGACGAGGGCCGGGCGATCCGGCGCGGCTTCGTCGTCGGCGACGGCTTCGAGTCGCTGATGACCGCCGACTACAGCCAGATCGAGCTGCGCGTCATGGCCCATCTCTCCGAGGACGAGGGCCTGATCGAGGCGTTCACCTCCGGTGAGGACCTGCACACCACGGTCGCCTCCCAGGTCTTCTCCGTCGACAAGTCGGCGGTCGACCCGGAGATGCGCCGCAAGATCAAGGCCATGTCCTACGGGCTGGCGTACGGCCTCTCGGCGTTCGGCCTCTCCCAGCAGCTGGGCATCACCCCCGACGAGGCCCGCAAGCTGATGGAGAACTTCTTCGAGCGGTTCGGCGGCGTGCGCGACTATCTCCAGCGGGTCGTCGAGGAGGCCCGTGCCACCGGCTATACGGAGACCATGCTCGGCCGCCGCCGCTATCTGCCGGACCTCACCAGCGACAACCGCCAGCGCCGCGAGATGGCCGAGCGGATGGCGCTCAACGCCCCGATCCAGGGCACCGCCGCCGACATCGTCAAGATCGCGATGCTCAAGGTGGACGCGGCCTTGACGAAGGAGAAACTCTCGTCGCGGATGCTGTTGCAGGTCCACGACGAAATCGTGCTGGAGATCGCGCCCGGTGAGCGGGAGCGGGTCGAGGAATTGGTGCGCCGGGAGATGACGGGCGCCTTCCAACTCAGCGCCCCACTGGACGTATCGGTAGGATCCGGTGCGGACTGGGAGTCCGCGGCTCACTGAGAGTTCGCCCGATGGGGTGTTTGCACCGGTAGCTGCGGGCCATAAGTTGTCGTAGTGTCACCAGAGTTGACGCGCCGGGGGAGCGCATCGTGTTCGACGGGAGGGACACACGGATGGCACCGCTTATCGGCCGACGACTGCGCAAGGGGGCGGCCACGACAGCGGTGGCGGCGGCCGCGATGGCCGCCCTCACCGCGTCTCAGGCACCCGGATTCGCCAATTCCGACCATGGCGACCAGAACCGGGAGCAGCGGGCGGGGGAGGAGGCGCCGGCGCCGGACGGCAACACCCCCATAGACGGTGGTTCCTCGTACCACACCGATCTGCCGCCCCTGGTCACCCCCGACAAGCCGGGCTCCTCGATCGATCTGCCCGGGCTCCCCGGGGGCAGCAGCACCAAGCCGGAGGCGGGCATACCCGCGAGCGTCCTGGCCGCCTACAAGAAGGCGGAAGCGACTCTGCGGGATTCCAACCCCGGCTGCAATCTGCCCTGGGAACTGCTCGCCGCGATCGGCAAGGTCGAGTCCGGCCAGGCCGGCGGCGGCAATGTGGACGCCAACGGCACCACCGTCTCGCCCATCCTCGGCCCGGTCCTCAACGGCGACGGCTTCGCCCTGATCAAGGACACCGACGGCGGCGCCTACGACGGCGACAGTACGCATGACCGGGCGGTCGGCCCCATGCAGTTCATCCCGTCCACCTGGGCCAGCTGGGGCCGGGACGGCAACGGTGACGGTGAGAAGGACCCCAACAACATCTATGACGCCGCTCTCGCCGCGGGCAGCTACCTCTGCGCGGACGGCCGGGATCTGTCCGTCAAGGCCGATCTGGACCGCGCGATCCTCGGCTACAACCACTCGCAGGAATACCTGAACACCGTCCTGTCGTGGTTCGAGTACTACAAGCGCGGCACCCATGAGGTCCCCGACGGCACCGGTGTGATCCCCTCGGGGAACGACTCCGGCTCGGGCGACAAGGGCAAGGACTCGGGCCGGAATCCGGGGAAGGACGGCGGCAAGGGCAAGGACCCCGGGAAGGGCAAGGAGAACGACGCCCACACCCTGCCCAAGCCCAACGACAACCCCGACACCACCACCCCGACCCCGCCGACCGGTGGCGGCCCCGGCACCCCAACCCCGGGCAACCCCGGCACCCCCGGCACCGGGAGCCCGACCCCGAAGCCCCCCACGACCCCGCCGTCCACCCCGAGCGGCACCAGCAAGCTCACCACCGTCGGCGCGAAGGACCTGTCCACCACCGCGGGCACCGGGTTCGACCGGTCGCCGCGCGTCAAGGCCGTGGACACCGCGGGCAAGCCGGTGGCCGACGCCCGGGTGCGGTACGAGATCCTCGGCGACACCGACACGCGCTTCCTCGGCCTGGTCAAGTCCGCCACCGTGCTGACCGCCGCCGATGGCACCGCCACCGCGCCGAAGCTGCTCGCGGGCGAGAAGACCGGCACCTTCACCGTGCGCGCCACCGCCGTGGGGCGGCAGGCCGCCCCGGTCGAGTTCACCGCCACCGTCAAGGCCCGGCCCGTGCCGCAGGCCGACGCGCTGGCCCGGATCGACGACAAGAAGCTCACGGCCCACACCGGCGCCTCCTTCGCCGACACGCTCACCGTCAAGGCCACCAACAAGGGCAAGGCCATGGCGGATGTCCCGGTGACCGCCACCATGATCACCTCGGCGAAGGACCCGAAGCCGAGCGACAAGGGGCCCTACTTCCTGGACGACAAGGGCAAGCCGGTGCGCGCCCTGGCCGCCCTGAAGACCGACGGCCTCGGCCGGCTCACCCTGCCGAAGATCCTGACCGATGACCACGCGGGCACCTTCCTGCTCCGCCTCACCGCCGAGGGCGGCGCCGTCCTGGACATCGAGCTGACGGTCACCCAGGCCCCCGCCTCGTAAACCGCCCCTCATACGGTTCACCGCACCGCCCCTGAGCCCCCACCGGGCCCAGGGGCGGTGTGACGCTTTCCCTCCTTCGTGTTCTCATCTGCGGCCCCTGTTGCTACGGTGCCCCATCCCTGACGAAGCGTCAGGCAGCGCCTCGTACCGACCACGAGGAGGCCCCGTATGCGTGCCCTCGCCGCCGCCGCGATCGGACTCGCCGCCGCCCTCGCCATCGTCCTCACGATGACGGCCATCGGCGCCCCCAGCGGTGAGACCTCCCCGGAACCCCTGCTCACCACCGTCCCCAAGCACCCATGAGGGAGGGACATCCGCCATGCGCCGCAGAGCAAGCCTGGTGCTGCTGGCCTTCGCCGTCTTCTTCGCCGCCCTCGCGCCGCTGCTGCGCTGGTACGCCTATCCCCGGCTGGCCAAGATCCCGCCCAGCGAGTACCAGACGGCCGTGATGGAGGCCAGCCCGGCCACGCTGCTCGACTACGGCACGATGAAGCCCCGCACCGTCCCCAAGGTCAGCATCGTGCAGACCCTGCGCGGCAATGTGCCCGCCGCGAAGGAGGTCGGCAAGGCGACCGGGCGCGATGTCGTCGTCTGGGACACCCTGTCGTATGTGGCCGGGCCCGACGGCAAGATGGTCTCCAAGATCCCCGAGCGCTATGTCTTCGACGCCCACTCCCAGGACCCGGTGCACGCGGGCGGCGAACATGTCGACGGGGACGCGGTGCGCCGCGACGGCATCGAGTACAAGTGGCCGTTCCTCACCGAGAAGCGCGACTACCGTTACTTCGACGCCCAGACCCGCACCTCCGCCCCCATCCACTACAAGGGCACCCGGAACTTCCGCGGTCTGGAGGTCTACTACTTCGAGCAGACCATCCCCTGGACCAAGGTGCCGCTGCCCAAGACCATGCCGGTCGACGGCGTCACCCCCGAGACCGTCCGCAAGGCCGGCACCACCCGCTGGTACAGCACCAAGCGGATGTTCTGGGTCGAGCCCACCACGGGCGCCCCGGTCAACGGGCAGGAGATCCACAAGGAGGAGCTGCGCGGCGGCACGCTGCTGGGCGACCGCGACCGGGTGACCGTCTTCTCCGGCCATGTGAAGATGCGCGAGGACTACATCCGGCACACGGTGGACATGGTCAAGTCCCAGCGCCAGCTGGTCCTGCTGCTCACCGCCTATCTGCCGTGGGGCTTCCTGATCCTCGGGCTGGCCCTGCTCGCGCTCGCGCTGCTGCTGGAGGCGCGCGGACGCGCGGCGCGCCCGCCGTCCGCCCCGTCGGCGCCGGCCGCGTTGTCAGTGGCGGGCCGTAGCGTATGACCATGCCAGTGAACAGCTGCGTCCCCGGTCCCGAACTCATCGGCCACATCGCCGACTTGGCGCGCCTGGAATGGACTCCGGGCGCCACGGCGGCCGCCGCGAAGCGCTTCGGCTGGGTGCCCGACGGCTCCCGCACGTCCTCGTACGCCACCAACACCGGGCACTATGTCCTCCCGGAGTGGTTCGGCGGGCCGGACGACGCGGACACCGAATGCATGATCCCGTTCTGTTACTACTACGAACCGGACGACTTCGACGCGGAGCTGCAGGCCGACGGGCTCACCGGCAATGTCGACTGGCTCGCCGAGTACCACTCCGGCGACCCCGGCTGGGTCTTCGACCGCGAGGCCGACCGCTCCGGCTTCGACGGCCGGTGGCGCGCCGCCGTGGACGCTTTCAGCGGGCGCCTGGGCGAGCCGGAGACCGTGGTGCGGGACGAGAAGGGCGACCACCCGTGGAACTACGCGGCATGGCGCTGCGGCGGCAATGCGGTGGTGGTCGGCCAATGCGTCGACAACGGCTCGTACATGACCTTCGAGCAGGCGCTCATATGGGTCGGGCCGCACCCGGTGGACGAGCCGTTCCCGACGGGGGAGCAGTTCGCCCTGAGACTGGAGTGCTGAGCGGCTGGAGCGCTGAGCGGGCTGGGGTCCTGATTGAGTGGGCTGGAGTGCTGAGCGTCGTGGGCGTCGTGTGTCGCGTCGCGTCAACTTCCGTCCTCGCGATTCGCCCGTGGTGGCCAAGCCGGTAGTGATCAGGGCGCGGGCGTGGCTAGCATGCCGCCCATGCCTGGCATCACGATTGAGTTCACCGAGCAGGAGCTGGCCGAGCTGCGTGCCGAGGCGAGGGAGAAGGGCGTCGAGATCAAGCGGCTGGCACACGACATACTGACCGAGGATGTGGTGCGGCGGCGTCAGAAACAGCGCTTCGTCGAGGGTGCCGTGAAGTTCGCCCTGGCCTACAAGGCCGAGTTCGAGCGGGAGTTCCCGCACGGCATGCGGTGATCCTGTACGTCGATGCCGGTTGGGTGCTGAACGTCCAGGTCGAGGTCTCCCCGGTGAACACCCCGGTCCGGGACTGGGGCGCGCTGCACTGCATGGCCGAGCGCCACCGCTACGAGCGGTTCGCGGGCGAGCCCTACTACGAGGAGGCCGCCGCCCGCGCCGCGACCTTTCTGCATACTTCACTGATCCTCGAGCCGTTCTCCGACTACAACGCCACGATCGGCGCGGCCTGCGCGCAGATGTACATGGAGGAGTCCGGCGAGCCGATCGCGCCCCCACCGGGCGCCATGGTCGAACTGGTCCGCGACATACGGGAGATCAGCGGCTTCCGCCTCGGCGAAACCGCCCGCAGATTGCGCGCCTGGGCCGACTGACGCCCGAGGGATGCGCCGCGAGGCTCACTGCGCCCGGGTTTCCTGCCGCGCCGCGCGGCCCTCCGCGCCCGCGGCCTACGGCGTTCCCGTCTACTGCGCCACGTGCTCGGCCGCCGCGCCGCGTGGCCAGCTGCCTCCCGTGGCTCACAGGGCCCCGTGCCCCACCGCGCCGCGCGTTCCCCTGCGGTGCGGGCCGCTTGGGCGCGTGCCTCAGAGCCAGGCGTCGCGGCGTCCCGCTGGCTCTCGTGGCCCACGGCGTCGCGCGTCTCCTGTGCGGTGCGGGCCGCTTGGGCGCGTGCCCCGGTGCCACGCGTCCTGCGGCGTCCCGCTGTTCCCCTGGCCCGTGACTCACCGCGCTGCTGGTTCCCCTGTGGTGCGGGCCGCTTGGGCGCGTGCCTCAGAGCCAGGCGTCGCGGCGTCCCGCTGGCTCTCGTGGCCCACGGCGTCGCGCGTCTCCTGTGCGGTGCGGGCCGCTTGGGCGCGTGCCCCGGTGCCACGCGTCCTGCGGCGTCCCGCTGTTCCCCTGGCCCGTGACTCACCGCGCTGCTGGTTCCCCTGTGGTGCGGGCCGCTTGGGCGCGTGCCTCAGAGCCAGGCGTCGCGGCGTCCCGCTGGCTCTCGTGGCCCACGGCGTCGCGCGTCTCCTGTGCGGTGCGGGCCGCTTGGGCGCGTGCCCCGGTGCCACGCGTCCTGCGGCGTCCCGCTGTTCCGACGCCCTGCTGCCCGCCCCAACATCCCACCGCGGCCCAACGTCCCACCGGGCCCCAACGTCCCACCGCGCCGCGCGGCCCGCCGCGCCCCGTGGTTCACTGCGCGGCCTCTCGGCCGCATCGCTCAGCGGCGGGTGTTGGTGCGGCGGGTCGGTTCGGCTGTGGTCGGGTCCTCGGGCCAGGGGTGTTTGGGGTATCGGCCGCGCAGTTCGGCGCGGACCGAGCGGTAGCCGTCCGTCCAGAAGGACGCCAGATCGGCGGTGACCGCGGCCGGGCGTCCCGCCGGGGACAGCAGGTGGATCAGCAGTGGCACCCGGCCGCCCGCGATCCGGGGGGCCTCCTGCCAGCCGAACAGCTCCTGCAACTTCACCGCCAGCACGGGCCGGTCCGCGCCGTAGTCCACCCGCACTCGCGAGCCGCTCGGCACCTCGATCCGCTCCGGTGCCAGCTCCTCGAAGCGCGCCGCCTCGCCCGTGGCCCACGGCATCAGCCGGGCCAGCGCCTGTCCGGCGTCCACCCGCCCCAGATCGGCGCGCCCGCGGGCCCGCGCCAGCTCCGTCCCGAGCCAGTCGTCCGCGCGGTCCAGCAGCGCCTCGTCGGAGACGTCCGGCCAGGCCCCGCCCAGCTCGCGGTGGAGGAAGGCCATCCGCTGCCGGACCGCCGTGGCCTGTGCCGACCAGCGCAGCAGCCCCGTGCCCTCGCGGCGCAGCCCGTCCAGCAGCGCCCGCCGCACCAGTTCCGGATCGGGGTCGGCCAGCGGCCGGGACACCAACTCGATCGCGCCGAGCCGGGCCACCCGCCGCGTCAGGACGTCCTCGTCGGCCCAGCGCACCTCCTCGCCCTCCGAGGCCAGCGCGGCGGCCGCCGTCCGGGCGGTGTCCTCGTCGGTCACCGCCGCTAGCCGCACCCGCGCCGACGCGGAGGCCACCGGCCGGTCCGCGACGGCAACCGCGAGCCACGGCGCCCCGCCCAGCCGCGAGCCGTCGCCCAGCTCCGCGCCCGTCCCGGCGGCCATGAGGTACGCCCGCTCGCCGCGCCGCCGGGCCACCCGCTCCGGGAACGCCAGCGCGGCCATCAGCCCCGCCACGGCGTCCTCGCCGCGCACCGGACCGGCACCGCCCCGCCCGCCGTCCGGACCCGCGGTCCCCGCGGCGGTCAGGGCGTGTTCCAGCCGCCGGGCCTCCTGGCGCCAGCGGGCGGCGTAGGGGTCGCCGCCGTGGCGGGCGGTACGCCAGGCGGCGGCGAGGTCGTCGCCGTACTCCCTCGGGGGCTCCTCGCTCAGCAGGGCCACCACCTCGGCCGCCCGGCGCACGCCGACCTCCTTCGCGCCGTCGATGAGCGCCCGCGCGAGGCGGGGGTGGAGGCCGAGGCGGGCCATCCGGGTGCCGCGTTCGGTGGCCCGTCCCGCGGCGTCCACGGCGCCGATCGCGGTGAGCGTCTCGCGTGCGGCCGCCATCGCCCCGGCGGGCGGCGGATCGAGCAGGGCCAGCCCCGAGGCGTCCGGATCGCCCCAGCACGCCGTCTGGAGCGCGAAGGCCGTAAGGTCCGCACCGGCGATCTCCGGGGACGGGAAGCGCGGCAGCCGGGCGTCCTCCGCCTCCGGCCAGCAGCGGTAGACCACCCCGGGCGCCTCGCGCCCCGCACGGCCCGCACGCTGCCGGGCGGCGGCCCGTGACGCCCTTACGGTCGTCAGCGCGCTCAGGCCGCGTGCGTGGTCCATCCGGGGCTCACGCGCCAGCCCGCAGTCCACGACGATCCGCACGCCCGGCACGGTCAGGCTCGACTCGGCGACCGAGGTGGCCAGCACCACCCGCCGCCGGCCGCCGTCCGCGCCCGCGCCCGCGAGCACCGCCTCTTGTACGGCGGCCGGCGCCCGCCCGTGCACCTGGAGGACCTCCGCGGCGGCGAGCCCGCCCAGCTTCCCGGCCACCCGGGCGATCTCCCCGACGCCCGGCAGGAAGCACAGCACATCGCCCTCCCGCTCGCGCAGCGCCCGCCGCACCACGGCCGCGACATGGTCCAGCAGGGCGGGGTCCACCCGCATCCCGTGCGGCGGCCTCACGGGGCGCTCCGGCGGCGCCCACACCACCTCCACCGGATGGGAGACCCCCGGCGCCGAGACGACCGGCGCGGGGTCCCCGGGGCCGTCCCCGCCGCCCGTCCCGCCGTCGCCGCTCCCGCCGTCGCCGCCATCCCCGCCGTCGCCGCCATCCCCGCCGTCGCCGAGCAGCCGCGCCCAGCCCTCCGCGTCCGTGGTCGCCGAGGCGGCGATCAGCCGGAGGTCGGGGCGCAGGGCGGCCCGGACGTCCAGCAGGAAGGCGGCGGCCGTGTCCGCGTCCAGATGGCGCTCATGGCATTCGTCGAGCACGACCACATCGACGCCGGCCAGCTCCTGATCGCGTTGCAGCCGCTGCAACAGCACACCGGTCGTGACCACCTCGACCACGGTCCCCGGCCCGGCCTGCCGCTCCCCTCGCACGGTGAAGCCGACCCTGCCGCCCGGCCGCTCGCCCAGCAGCCACGCCATCCGCCGCGCGGCGGCCCGCGCCGCGATCCGCCGCGGCTCGGCCACCAGCACCCGCCGCACCGCTCCGCCGCCCACCGCTCCGCCGCCCACCAGCCCGCCACCCACCGGTCCGCCGCCCACCAGCCCGGCGAGCACCAGCGGCACCAGCGTCGTCTTACCGGTCCCCGGGGGCGCGCACAGCACGGCGACCCCGCGGTCGTCGAGCGCACGCAGCAGTTCGGGCACGGCGTCGCGTACGGGAAGGCGGTCCAGGGCCTCGGCGCGCGGGTCCGCGGGGTCGGTCAACGCTCGCCTCAATCCCGCTCGCACACGAAGATCGCCGTGCCCGGGATGAGGTTCCCCCGCAGCGGGGACCAGCCGCCCCACTCCTGGTGGTTCCACCCGGGCCACTCCGGCTCGATCAGGTCGACCAGCCGGAAGCCCCCGGCCACCACGTCCCGCACCCGGTCGCCGAGGGTCCTGTGGTGCTCCACATAGACGGCCCGGCCCGATTCGTCCTGCTCCACATAGGGCGTGCGGTCGAAGTAGGAGGCGGCGATGGACAGCCCCTCGGGCCCCGGTTCGTCGGGGAACGCCCAGCGGATCGGATGCGTCACCGAGAAGACCCACCGCCCGCCCGGCCGCAGCACCCGGCGCACCTCGCGCATCACCCGCACCGGCTCGGCCACGAACGGCACCGCCCCGTACGCCGAGCACGCCAGGTCGAACGAGCCGTCCCGGAAGGGCAGGGCCGTGGCGTCGGCCTGCACCAGCGCCACCCCGGCCGGGTCACCAGCCCGGGAGGCCCCGGAGACCCCGGAGGCCCCTGACGCCCCAGAGGCCCCAGAGGCCCCTGACGCCCCGGAGACCGCCGCCTCCGCGTCGATCCGCCGCGCGTGCCGCAGCTGCCGGTGGGAGAGGTCCAGCGCCACCGGCCGTGCCCCCTGGGCGGCCAGCCAGCGGGCGCACTGCGCGGCGCCCGCGCCCACCTCCAGCACATCGCGCCCCTTGAGCGCCTCGACGGGGCCCAGCAGCCCCGCCTCCGCCTCGTCCAGCCCCTCCGGGCCCCATATGAACCGGTCGTCGCCCAGGAAGGCGCCGTGCTCCTCCTGGTACTCGTCCGCGTTGCGGTCCCACCACCCCCGGTTCGCCCGGCTGCTCTCCGCCGTGTCGGCGATCCGGCGGGTGGCCGTCGGCTCGGCGGCCACCCCGGGGGTGCTGGGCTCGTGTTCTTGGACCATCGCGCGCGTCGTCGTACTCTCTGTATCGACCTGTGGCTGCGGGGCGCGGTGAGAGCCGCGTCGCAGTACGGACCATGCAATTTGCCAGGTTCGGGGCGTTAATCCCCACGTGTGCTCTTCGTGCATTGACCATGCCCGGCTGCCCCCGTATGCTACAAGTTGCGCTGCGGGCCTGTGCGCCTCGGACGGAGCAGGCCGCGCTCGCATCTGTTGTATGTCCCCTCGGTTGTCGAGGCGCTCGCGCTTTTCGATCCCTGAAATCGGAAAGATTCGGCGTCTCCAAGGCTGTCCGGCTTCGGCAGTGCGATAAAGGGTCCCGGCGTAGCAGTACCTACGACTTCATGTCCGTACCGGAGCCCTTTTCCACATGACGAGCAGCACCGAGGCAACCCGCACCACCCCGCAGGTGGCGGTCAACGACATCGGTTCCGAGGAAGCCTTCCTCGCCGCGATCGACGAGACGATCAAGTACTTCAACGACGGCGACATCGTCGACGGCGTCATCGTGAAGGTCGACCGGGACGAGGTCCTGCTCGACATTGGTTACAAGACCGAAGGCGTCATCCCCTCTCGCGAACTGTCGATCAAGCACGACGTCGACCCCAACGAGGTCGTCGCCGTCGGCGACGAGATCGAGGCCCTCGTCCTCCAGAAGGAGGACAAGGAAGGCCGACTGATCCTCTCGAAGAAGCGCGCCCAGTACGAGCGCGCCTGGGGCACCATCGAGAAGATCAAGGAAGAGGACGGGATCGTCACCGGTACCGTCATCGAGGTCGTCAAGGGTGGTCTCATCCTCGACATCGGCCTCCGTGGCTTCCTCCCCGCCTCCCTGGTGGAGATGCGCCGCGTTCGCGACCTGCAGCCCTACGTGGGCAAGGAGCTCGAGGCGAAGATCATCGAGCTCGACAAGAACCGCAACAACGTGGTCCTGTCCCGCCGCGCCTGGCTGGAGCAGACCCAGAGCGAGGTCCGCCAGACCTTCCTCACCACCCTCCAGAAGGGCCAGGTGCGCTCCGGCGTCGTCTCCTCCATCGTCAACTTCGGTGCGTTCGTGGACCTGGGCGGCGTCGACGGTCTCGTCCACGTCTCGGAGCTGTCCTGGAAGCACATCGACCACCCGTCCGAGGTCGTCGAGGTCGGCCAGGAGGTCACGGTCGAGGTCCTGGACGTCGACATGGACCGCGAGCGCGTCTCCCTGTCGCTCAAGGCGACGCAGGAGGACCCGTGGCAGCAGTTCGCCCGGACCCACCAGATCGGTCAGGTCGTCCCGGGTAAGGTCACCAAGCTCGTGCCGTTCGGTGCGTTCGTCCGCGTCGACGAGGGCATCGAGGGTCTGGTCCACATCTCCGAGCTGGCCGAGCGCCACGTGGAGATCCCGGAGCAGGTCGTCCAGGTCAACGACGAGATCTTCGTCAAGGTCATCGACATCGACCTCGAGCGCCGCCGCATCAGCCTCTCGCTGAAGCAGGCCAACGAGGCATTCGGTGCCGACCCGTCCGTGGTCGAGTTCGACCCGACCCTGTACGGCATGGCCGCGTCCTACGACGACCAGGGCAACTACATCTACCCCGAGGGCTTCGACCCCGAGACCAACGACTGGCTCGAGGGCTTCGAGACCCAGCGCGAGGCCTGGGAGACCCAGTACGCCGAGGCGCAGCAGCGCTTCGAGCAGCACCAGGCGCAGGTCATCAAGTCCCGCGAGGCCGACGAGCAGGCCGCTGCCGAGGCGGGCAACGCCGCCCCGGCGCCGGGCGGGCAGGCGGCCGGTGGCGGTTCGTACTCCTCGGAGTCGGCCGACAACTCGGGCGCCCTGGCCTCGGACGAGGCGCTGGCCGCGCTTCGCGAGAAGCTGGCCGGCGGCCAGAGCTGACCAGCCGCCGCTAGCCGGCACCAGCTGAGCAGGTAAGGCCCGCTCCCCATGGGGAGCGGGCCTTACGCATGCCCATGGCGCCGCACACTGACCGAAACGGAGTCCACGGTCACGCCGCGGGCGCCGTCGATCCTGATGCCCTCCTTGCCGCCGCGGACCGTGATCCCCCTGACCGTCCAGTACGAGGCGCCGTTCAGCCGCAGCCCATAGCCGCCGCTCGCGGTGAGGACCGCTTTCGAGGAGCCGGTGAGGGTGATCCGCGAGCCGGAGGTGCCGGAGGCGGTGATCTCGAATCCGCCGTGGTACCTGCCGTCGGCGAGCCGGATCGTATCGCCGGGCCGGGCCCCGGCAAGGGCCTCCCGGAGCCCGTCCGTGTCATCCACGGAGATCGGGACGGCGGTGGCGGCGGGAGCGTCCCGCCCGGTCATGCCCGCCGCCATCAGCCCACCGGTGGCGATCAGTCCGGCGGCGATGGCGGTGAGGAGGGTGCGTAATCGGGTGGGAGTGCGGCCGGGGGAGTGCATAGGAGGCTGCCTTCCTGTGCCGTGGCCAGAGGTGAACACGCTGGGTTCTGGTCAGTGAACGCCGGATGACATGATGAACCGCTGACGGCTGGCGAAGATAGGCGTGCCGCATATGTGCGTCAACCCCGCGACGTGCGCCGACGTCGAGATCGGGCCGCCCACGTTCGCCCCGGTGAGCGCTCGGGCACCTCGCCCGAACGGGTCCCTCGCAAACGGGGTTCGGGGCCGTTCGGCCATCGAGGATCCCGCCCGGGGAATGCCCCCGCCCCCGTTCGGTGTTCTTCGGTGCGAACACGAGGAGGAGCGGTCACAGTGCATGATCCGCAGGAGTTGTACGCATGGGAACCGAGCGGGCTGGCGGAGGTCGACGCGATAGCGTCGCGGGACTCGGCCGGGCTGGTGCTGCTGTACCACTTCGACGGCTATATCGACGCCGGCGAGACCGGGGACCAGATCGTGGAGCGGCTGCTCGACGGCCTGCCACGCAAGGTGGTCGCGCGTTTCGACCATGACCGGCTGGTCGACTACCGGGCCCGTCGGCCCCTGTTGACCTTCCAGCGCGACCGGTGGACGGCGTACGAGACCCCGAAGATCGAGCTGCATCTGGTGCGCGACGCGACCGCGGCCCCGTTCCTGCTGCTCACCGGGCCGGAGCCGGATGTGGAGTGGGAGCGGTTCGCGGCGGCCGTGCGCCAGATGGTCGAGCGGCTGGGCGTGCGGCTCGCGGTGAACTTCCACGGCATCCCGATGGGTGTGCCGCACACCCGGCCGGTCGGCATCACCCCGCACGGCAATCGCACCGACCTTATGCCCGGTCACCGGGGCTACTTCGACGAGGCCCAAGTGCCCGGCAGCGCCGAATCCCTGATCGAGTACCGGCTCGCCGAGGCGGGCCGCGACGTCCTCGGCGTGGCCGCGCACGTGCCGCACTATCTGGCCCGGTCGGCCTATCCGGACGCGGCGCTCACCGCGCTGGAGGCCATCACCGCGGCCACCGGTCTGGTGCTGCCGGGGCCGACGCACGCGCTGCGCAACGAGGCCCTCAGAACGCAGGAGGAGATCGAGCGGCAGATCTCGGAGGGCGACGAGGAACTGGTGGCGCTCGTACGGGGCCTGGAGCACCAGTACGACGCGGTGGCCGGGGCCGAGAGCCGCGGCAACCTGGTCGCGGAGCCGGCCGAGCTGCCCTCGGCGGATGAACTGGGCGCGGAGTTCGAACGGTTCCTCGCCGAGCGCGAGGGCGACGGCGGAGCCTGACCGATGACCCCACCGGCGCGCCGTATAGCGTGGGCCCCATGCTGAACCTGGGGCTCACGGGCGGAATCGGCGCGGGCAAGAGCGAGGTCTCACAGATCCTGACTTCATTGGGAGCGGTGCTGATCGACTCGGATCGGATCGCTCGTGAGGTGGTCGAGCCGGACACGCCGGGACTGGCCGCCGTGGTCGCCGAATTCGGCCCCGAGGTGCTGACCGCAGATGGCCGGCTGGACCGGCCCAAGCTCGGCGGGATCGTCTTCACCGACCCGGAGCGGCTGAGCGCGCTGAACGCGATCGTCCACCCGCTGGTCCGGGACCGCTCCGCCGAACTCCAGGCGGCGGCCGCGCCCGACGCCGTCGTCGTCCATGACGTCCCCCTCCTGGCCGAGAACAAGCTGGCGCCGCTCTACGACCTGGTCATGGTCGTGGACGCCACGCCCGAGACCCAGCTGGACCGGCTGGTGCGGCTGCGCGGCATGGCCGAGGACGAGGCGCGGGCCCGGATGGCGGCACAGGCCACCCGCGCGGAACGGCTGGCGATCGCCGATGTCGTGATCGACAACAATGGCCCGATCGAGGCGCTGGAGCCGCAGGTCGGAAAGGTCTGGGCGGACCTGGTGCGGCGCGCGGCCGCCACGGAGGGCTGAGCCGGGGCGCGGTACGTACGGGGCGGGCCGGGACCGAGCCGGGGCGCGGCGGGACCGAGTCGAGGCGTGCCGGGACCGAGCCGGGCGCGGCGCGGCGCGTGCGGCGGTCCGTGGCGGGGAATGCGGCGTGCGGGGTGATTGTTGTCCACCCCGTAACGAACGATCATTCGTGACGGTTCATCCCATCCCCTCACCCATCCACCGCCTCACCACCGAGTACGTACCCGGGGAAGGAAACGGCTGTGCCCGAGCCCACGCCCGAGACCCACGTCATCGACTTCCGCGCCGCGGAGCACCTGCTGGCCGCCCGAGATCCACGGGGCGCCGTGAAGCTGCTCGACTCGGTCATCAGCGCCCACCCCGAGAACACGGCGGCCCGGCTGCTCAGGGCCCGCGCGTTCTTCGGCGCTGCCCAGCTGCGCTCGGCGGAGCTGGAGTTCCAGCTCGTCCTGGAGCGCGAGCCGGACAACGCCTTCGCCCACTTCGCCCTGGCCCGCACCCTGGAGCGGGCCAACCGCCCGGCCGAGGCCACCCGCCACTTCCGGCTGGCCGCGGCGCTCGATCCGCGCCCGGACTTCGTGGAGGCGGCCCGGTTCGGCGAGAAGGACGGCCGGGACGGATAGGCCGGGACGGATAGGCGGGGCGCGGGCTGAGCCGCGGTGCTCGTCGCCGGGGCCGCGGTGCTCGCCGGGGCCCGCACGCCGTCGTACGCGCCGGTGCGCGGCGGGGGCCCGCGTCCCCGGTGCGCGCCAGGTTCCCGGTGAGCGCCAGGTCCCCGGTCAGCGCCAGAGGACGAATCCGCCGAGGACCACCGCGCCCAGCAGCACCACCCCGCCGAGCCCGAGCGCCACTCCGCGCTGACGGGCGAGGTCGTACGGGTCGGCCTCCGGTCCCCGCCGCGTATTCCGCCGCCCGTACGGCTCTCCGGTCCCGGAGAGCATCAGCCCGAGCGCACAGAGCGCGATGCCGATCGCCAGCACCCCCATGACGGCCCCCCTGTCCCGGCAGGTACTCAGCAGGTACTGGGCAGTATCCCCCGGAACGAGGCGCTCCCCGCCGTCGATATCCCGTCACCGCGGGAGCGGCATGCCGGCCTTACCGCGCCCACGCTTCAGCGGTGACGCCCTTACGGAGCCCGCCGTCGCTCTTACGGAGCCCTTCGCCGCTCGTGGCTCCGTCTGTTCTCGGCGATCGGTGCGTACGGCGGCACATCCCGGCCCGGCTGATAGTGCGGCCCCTGCCGGATGTGCCGGATCACCAGGACCAGATCGATCAGCGTGACGACGGCGAGCGCCCCGCACGCGGCCGCCCACCCCGGCCGGCCCGCGATCGCGAAGGCCACCGCGCCGCCGAGCGTCCAGAGCAGCCCCCACGTGGCCAGCCCCAGCCGCATCCGCAGCGGACTGCGCGCGTGGATCGGCTCATCGCCCGTTCGGATCAGCCGCATCGGCATGGCACCGCATCTCCCGTTTTCGGCCGTTTCCTCCCGCTTTCTGCCCTATCGAATCTACCGCCGAGGGACGTCCACCGACACCTGAGATCATGTCGTGTGCATCCACACGGGACGGCATGGGACCAGGACGATGAGGAGCTGCCAGTGATCCGCCAGTCATGGGACGAGACAGCCGCCAAGCGGGCCCGCATCCGCGGCTGCCTGCTGGGCGGTGCGATCGGCGACGCCCTCGGCAACCCCATCGAGTTCCTGTCCCTGCGGTCGATCCGCGAGACCCACGGCGCCGCGGGCGTCACCACCCTGGTCCCGGACGGCAGCGGGGTCGTGGGCCGGGTCACCGACGACACCCAGATGACGCTCTTCACGGCCGAGGGCCTGATACGGGCCCACGCCAGAACCTCGTCGGCCAAGGGCCTCGAAGGGTCCGAGACCGCCGTCGTCCGCCATGCCTATCTGCGCTGGCTGGACACCCAGAACCACCCCGGGCCGCCGCCCGCCGAGGGCACCGGTGACCTGGTCCGCTCCGGCTGGCTGCGCGCCCAGCCCTGGCTGTACGCCCGCCGCGCCCCCGGCAACGCCTGTCTCTCCGGCCTCACCGCGAAGCACGTCCCCGCCCCGCGCGCCCCCCTCGACGGCACCCCCGGCCCGGTGAACACCGGCTCCAAGGGCTGCGGCACCGTGATGCGCTCGGCGCCGTTCGGCCTCACCGGGCTCGACCCCCGTGACTGCTTCGAACTCGCCGCCCGCTGCGCCCAGATCACCCATGGCCATCCGACGGGTTACTACGCGGCCGGTGCCCTGGCCGCCCTGGTCGCCTGCCTGCTCGACGGCGAGTCCCTCGAAGGCGCGACCCTGCGCACCCTGGAACTCCTCGCCCGCTACCCCGGCCACGAGGAGACCACCACCGCCCTCCGTAAGGCGGTCGACCTGGCCGCCGATGGCGATCCGACCCCCGAGAAGACCGAATCGCTCGGCGGCGGCTGGGTCGCCGAGGAGGCCCTGGCCATCGCGGTCTACAGCGCCCTGGCCCGTACCCCGGCCCAGCAGATCCTGTACGGTCCCGGCGGCAAGATCAGCTACGACCCGGCGCCCCCGCGCACCCCCGTCCAGGCGGCCCTGCTGCTCTCCGTCAACCATTCGGGCGACAGCGACTCGACGGGCTCGATCTGCGGCAACATCCTCGGCGCCCACCACGGCGACCTCCGCCTCCCGCCGTCCTGGCTGGCCCTGACCGAGGGCCGCGGCACGATCGCCGAACTCGCCGACGACTTCGCCTCCGAGTTCCACCGCTCGGTTGAGCTGTACGAGCCCTACGACGACGTGGTCTTCCCCCGCGACCGCTACCCGCTGAGCTGACCGCCCCGCGGGCTCAGACCGCTCCGGAGCCGTCCGTACGGTCGCGCCGGAGCCGGCGCTGGAGCTTGTGGAGGTAGGGGAAGCGCTCGCGCTTCTCGCGGGTGCTGCGGTCGAGCTCTTCCATGAGCCGCTTGGAGCGCTGTTCCATGTCGAGTTCGTCGAGGACGCGGTCGATCTCCGCGAGCAGGGCACCGTGCAGCTGCCACTGGCGGGGGTGCTCCTGGACGCGGCGCAGCAGGAGGTCGGCGCCGCGGTCGCGGCTGGCGTGGGCCTTGACGAGTTCGCTGGAGAGGCGGGACTCGGCCTCCTCGGCGTTGGCGCTGACCTGGGTGGTGACCAGGACGGCGAAGCTCTCGACGGCCGCGGCGAGATGGATGAAGAGGTCCTTCAGGGCATCCGCCACGTCCGAGGGGAAGAGGGGTTCGTCCGTCCGCGCCCTGGCGAGGTCGGTCAGGGTGCGGGACATGACGCGCAGGATGACGGTGCAGATCTCCAGCGTGTCCAGGCCGGTGCGGAGCACCACGCGGTAGAGCAGGCCCTCCTTGACGCGGGGGTTGAGCCGCACGCTGTCCTCCGCCTGCCGGAGGGCGGCGTCGACCTGGGAGATGTCGTGGTCGAGGCGACGGGCCTCGTGGAGCCGGGCGGCGGCGCGGTCGACGGCGATCTGACTGCCCAGCTCCTCGCCGATGTGCAGCATCAGCTGGCGCATCCGGCGGGCCAGGTCCTCGATGGACTTGCCGGCCGTCTCGACCCACACCGGAGGCGCGAGGAAGAAGTTGAAGCCCATCCCGACCCCGGCCCCGATCAGGGTCTCCAGCACCCGGTCCCAGGCGTACGTGGTCACCTGCGCCACGCCCAGGACCAGCATGGCGCTGATCGCCACCTCCTGGACCCAGTCGCCCACGCGCGTAAGGTAGCCGGCGGTCTGGGCGGCGAGGATGATCAGGCACAGACTCCACCAGGTCAGCCCCACCAGCACGCTGAAGGCGACGGCGATCAGGACGCCCACGACCACGGCCTCGACCCGGCGCAGGCTTCTGGTGAGGGTCGCGTAGAGGGTGACCTGGACGACGAGGAGGGCCGTCAGCGGGGCGGTGAGCGGGGCGGGTTCCTTGCTGAGCTCGAGGGCGACGACGTAGGCGATGGTCGCGGCCGCCGTGGAGCGCACTGTCTGAACGACGACCGGGTCATGGCGTCGTTTGACGAGTTCCGCCAGTGGGTCGAGAACATCGGGCACGTACATGCCCCTTCCACGCCGAGGGGGCCGCCATGTCATCGGGTTTCGCGGACGGGTTAACGTGTCGGGCGTGATCAGCCCATTCAACGGAACGCAGGGGACGGAGGACGGCGCGGCGCTTCCCGGAAGCACCGGCCCGGCCGCCACCGTCGAGGCTCATCCGCGCCAGGTCGGGCGGGTACGGACGGAGTACGCACCCGATCCGGACGGGGACCCGGACCCCGGCGAGATCGTCTGGACATGGGTGCCGTACGAGGAGAACGACGGCCGCGGCAAGGACCGGCCGGTGCTGGTGGTCGCGCGGGAGCGGGCCGGGACGCTCCTCGCCGTGCAGCTGTCGAGCAAGCGGCACGACGGCGACCGCGAGTGGGTGCCGATCGGCTCCGGGCCGTGGGACCGGGCCGGGCGGGACTCATGGGTCGATCTGGACCGGGTGCTGCGGGTGCACCCGGACGGGATGCGGCGCGAGGCGTGCGCGCTCGACCGGCCGCGCTTCGACCTGGTCGTGATGCGGCTGCGGCAGCGGTACGGCTGGAGCTGAGCGTGGCTCGGAGTGTCTCCGGCCGAGGCTGAGGAAACGTCTCAGCGGTCGGCCAGCGCCAGCAGCTTGGTGACCGTGTTCCAGTTGCGGGCGGTGGCCGGCACGCCGAGCCGGGCGTTGGTGATCTTCGCCGCCAGCTTGGAGCGGCCGACCCCGTCCGGGCAGTGCAGGAAGATCTCGCGGCCGATGAGGCGGAACGCCTCCGGGGCGTAGGCGGCCGGGTCCAGCGCGTTCAGCGTGGCCAGCGCGTCCTGGTTCGCGGGCGCGTCCGCCAGGAAGACCACATGCAGGGTCTTGGGCTCGGCCACGGCTTCCGGATAGGGGTTGGCCTCGACCGCCGCGGCCAGCTCGTCGCGGGTACGGACCATGACATCCACGGGAAAGCCGAGACCGGCGGCGAAGTGGTCCTCGAGCGTGCGGGCCGTCCGCTCGGGCGGGGTGCCGGGGTCGGCGAAGACGATATTGCCGGTCTGGAGGTGGACGGTGACGTCCTCGAAGCCCAGCTCGGCCATCAGCTCACGCTGCCGGGCCATGGGGAACTTCCTGTTCCCGCCCACGTTGATGCCGCGGAGCAGCGCTATCTGAGATGCCATGGCCGGAGGGTACCTCTCCCGGAGCCCCTGGGCCCCCGGCGCCTGGGGCCCCGGTCCCCGACACCCGGCCCCCCCGGCCCACAGCCCCCGGGCCCACGGCCCCCCGGCCCACAGCCCCCGGTCCCAGGGCATGATGGGGGCGTGCGGCTCGAAGCGATCACCTGGGAACGGCTGACCGACGCGACCGCCGACCGCATCGCCGCGCTGACGGCGACGGACGGCAGCCCCTGGCTGAGAGTGGCCGTCGACGGGGCACCGGCGGCGCCCACCGCCGACCTGGCGCGGGATCTGGCGGAGGCGCTGCGCATCCTCGGCCGACCGGCGCTGGTGGTCGCGGCGGCGGGGTTCTGGCGGCCCGCCTCGCTGCGCTACGAGTACGGGAAGCGGGACCCCGACGCGTACTACGACCGCTGGCTGGACACCGGCGCCCTGTGGCGGGAGGTCTTCGACCCGCTGGAACCGGGGCCGGGCGGCACCGGGCGGGTGCTGCCCGACCTGTGGGATCCGGACACCGACCGGGCGACGCGCAGTCCGTACGCCGAACTTCCGCCGGGCGGGGTGCTGTTGCTGCACGGCGCGCTGCTGCTGGGGCACTGGTTCCCGTTCGACCTCTCGGTGCATCTGCGGCTGTCCCCGGCCGCCCTCGCCCGCCGCACCGACGAGGGCGACCGCTGGACCCTGCCCGCCTTCGCCCGCTACGAGGACGAGGTGGGGCCCGGTGAGGCGGCGGATGTGGTGGTGCGGATGGACGACCCCCGGCATCCGGCCTGGCACCGCCCGGAGCCGTAGCCGGGTACGTTTCGAGGCGGTGCGCAGGGGGGCAGGTCCGGGTTGGTGCGCAGGAGTCACCTGGTGGCGGTCATCCCGTGGCGGTCACTTCTCGGCCGACGGGCATTCCTTCCAGGCGAAATGATAAGTGGTGCTCACATCGCCGTCCGTCGAGTCCATGGCGATGAAGCTGGTCGTTTCCTGGGTGTTGGACGTTCCGGCGTTGACCCGCAACTCGGTGTTGATGTTGAAGTTGCGGAGTTCACCACAGGGCGACCACACCACGGTGGCGATATCGGATATGTCGGTGGCCTGCCAGTTGTCGTCGTAGGCGCCGGTGTAGTTATGCGTGTTCGACGAGGTCTGCGACTGCCCCTGGAAGTAGTACGAGGCTTTCTGCGTGGCCGACGCACCCTTTTCCAGATGGGCGAAACCGCGGTAGTCGACACTGGCGATGGCGTAGGAGAAGCCCTGCGGCACATGCATGACCAGGCTCAGCTGACAGTTCTTTCTGAAGTCCGTCGGCTTGGATCCCTTGCCCACCTGCGCGAGATACTCGCTGTAGGTCACGGTGAAGGCCGTGTTGTCCGGGGAGACGGCGATCGCCGCGGTGCCCGCCGGGCAGCCCGACCCATTGACGGTGGCGACCGTGATCACGATCTTGTCGGGCGGCACGGTGTCGAACGGGGGTTGTGCATATGCCTGGGAAGTGAGCGTCGAGGCGAATAACGCCGCGACCACGCCGCCTGCGTACAGAACACCGGGCATGATTCTCCATTCGATGGTGGATTTACCGGGCTACCGGACGGCGGAAGGGCATTCCTTCCAGGCGAGGTGGTAAACCGTGTTGACCCCGCCGTCCGTCGAGTCCATGGCCATGAAGCTGGTGGTGCCCGCAGGAGAGGTGCCGGCGTTGACCCGCAGCTCGGTGTTGACGTTGAAGTTGCGGTCCTGGCCGCAGGGGGCCCACACCAGGGCGCTGTAGTCGGTGCTGTCGGTGGTCTGCCAGTTGTCGTTGTACGGACCGCTGAAGTCATGGGTCCGCGACGCGGTGTCCGCCGAGCCCTGGAAGTAGTAGCTCGCCTTCTCGGTGCCCTTGGCGCCCTTTTCGAGGTAGCCATAGCCCCGGTAGTCGACCTGGGCGATGGCGTAGGTGAATCCCTGCGGCACATGCACGCCCAGGCTGAGCTGGCAGTTCTTACGGATGTCGGTCGGATCCGCGCCGGGGCCGACCTGGGCGAGATAGTCGCTGTAGGTCACGGTGAACGCCGAGTTGTCGGCGGCGACGGCCACGGCCGTGGTGCCCTTGGGGCAGCCCGAGCCGTTCACCGTCTTGACGCTTATCTGGATCTTTTCCGGCGGCCCATCAGGGGCCGAGGAAACACCCTGGGTGGAAAGGACCGAGGCGAATAGCGCCGCGGCCGCGCCGCCCGCGAGCAGAACACCGGACATGGCTCTCCAATTCGATCACTTGTGGGGACGTAGTTGAGCGATGAATTTCCGATGAGCGGGAAGAGCGGGGAAGAGCGAGGAAGTGTGGGGGTGCGGGGGTGCGGGGCGTGCGGGAAGTACCGGCGGAGCGGGTGGCACGCACGATCGGTGGAGCGGGAAGTGCCGAAGAGCGGAAGAGCGTTATCGCGCGGTACGGTGCGTACGGCCGAACGCAATGAGAGCCCCATGCCCGGCTGGTGACAGAAAGCCAGGGCGATGGGCGCTCTTAAGATAGGGGTGATAGGCAAGCGCCACAAGACGGCCGCGGAATTCCGCGACAAGATATTTCCGTCCGGGGCCCGAAGAACGATTCAGAAGAGCGGCTGCGGAAGAACGCCTTCCAGCGCCAGCAGGATGCGCTTGGTCTCCAGCCCGCCGCCGAAGCCGCCGATGCCCCCACCGCTCTCCACCACCCGGTGGCACGGCACCACGACCGGCAGTGGATTGCTCCCCATGGCCACGCCGACGGCGCGGGCCGCGCCCGGCTCACCCACCCGGTCGGCGAGGTTCTGATAGCCGACGACCGTGCCATAGGGCACATGCGCGGCCAACTCGCGCAGCACCCGGCGGTTGAAGCCGGTGATCAGGGACCAGTCCAGGGAGAGGGTGAACGCCTTGGTGTTCCCGGCGAAATAGCTCTCCATCTGCCGTATCGCCTCGGCGAGATGCCCGGCGCAGCTCGGTGTGGACGGGGTGCCTGCGGTGCCGGGGGGCGCGGGTGGCACGGCGGTGGGCTCGGCGCCGAGGCGGCGGGTGAGCCTGGCGACGGCCTCGGCCGCCGTCTTCTCCTCAGCGTGGAAGACCACCTGGGCCAGCCCCCCGTCGGTGGCCGCGAGCAGCAGCGGGCCGATGGGGGTGGTCAGGACCGCCCAGGCCCAGGCGCGCGTGTCGGGCCCCGCCGGGCCCTCCCGCCGCTCCGGCCGCTCCCGCGGGTCCGGCTCTGTCTGCCGCTCTGCGATCGTCACGCCTTCAGCGTAGAACCCACCACTGACAGAACCGCCGACAGCGCCCCCGACAGCGCCCCGCCGTCCGACCGGCGGGGCGCCTCATCAGGGGCACATCACTGCGCCCCGTCAGGGGGAGCCGTGGCTCACGAGGCGTCGTCGAGGGCGTCCCGGATCACATCGGGCTTGTTGGTGATGATGCCGTTCACACCCATGCCCGCGACCGAGACCGCCTTCGGGCCGTCGTTGACGGTCCAGGTGTAGACCTCGAGCGGCTTGCCGTGCGCCCCGTCCACCGACCGCACCGCGGACACGTAGTCGGCGTCGATGGTCGTGTAGCTGGGGTTGATCTGGTCGGAGAACTCGGCGTACTCCGGCAGGTCGGCGACGGCCGGGGTGCCCAGGAAGCCGGTCTTGACGTCCGGCCGCAGCCGGTGGACCGTCCGCATGGCGTCGGCGTTGAAGCTCTGGACGATCAGCCGGCGCTTGTGCCGGTGGTCCAGCCAGCCCTCTCTTCTCAGCTCCCGCAGCGTCTGGCGCTCGATCCCCGGATAGAGCTCGGGAGCCTTGAGCTCGAGCAGGAGCTTTTGGTGGTTGTCCGAAACCCGGTCCATGTACTCCTCCAGGGTGGGCACCGCCTCGCCCTGGAACTCGGGGCCGAACCAGCTTCCGGCGTCCAGCTTCTCGATCTCGTCGAGGGTGAAGTCGGAGATCTTCCAGGGCGCGCGGTCCGGGAAGACCTGCTCGACGTCGGTGGTCCGGCTCAGCGTGGTGTCGTGCATGACGATCAGCTCGCCGTCCCTGGTGCGCTGGACGTCGTTCTCCACCCAGTCGATGCCCAGGTCGTCGGCGGCGTCGACGGCGGCCAGGGTGTTCTCGGGGGCGTACGCGGAGGCGCCGCGATGCGCCACGGTGACCGTGTGGTGGTGCGTCGTCCGGCCGGTGGCCTGGGCCGTGGCCGTGGGGAGTAAGAGCGCGGACATCCCGATGAGTGCGCCGGTTAACGCGGCGGCCGGGCGGATCTGCATACGGACTCCTCGCGTCGTCTGATTCTGGTCCGACTCATGGACGGGCAGAGGGTCCCAGATGCGCGGGGGTGGAGGATAGGTATCGGATGGGCGGAAAATTCGTGCCACGGGCGACATCACGCGTCCGGTCGTCCGAATCCGGCCGGAGGGCGGGGGTGCGGGGTGGCGCGGACGAGCGCTCCGCCGTTGTCAGTGGCGAGTCGTACCGTTGGTCTCATGCGGCCCGTAACTCAGCTCGAACGCAAGGTGGCGCCCTTCGAGGTCGTCAGCCCCTATCAGCCAAGCGGTGACCAGCCCACCGCCATCGCCGACCTCGACCGGCGCGTCCGCGCGGGGGAGAGGGACGTCGTCCTGCTCGGCGCGACCGGCACCGGCAAGTCCGCGACCACCGCATGGATGATCGAGAAACTTCAGCGGCCCACGCTGGTCATGGCTCCGAACAAGACGCTGGCCGCCCAGCTGGCCAATGAGTTCCGCGAGCTGCTGCCGAACAACGCGGTCGAGTACTTCGTCTCGTATTACGACTACTACCAGCCCGAGGCGTACGTCCCGCAGTCCGACACCTACATCGAGAAGGACTCCTCGATCAACGAGGAGGTGGAGCGGCTGCGCCACTCGGCGACGAACTCGCTGCTCACCCGGCGTGATGTGGTCGTGGTGGCCTCCGTCTCGTGCATCTACGGCCTCGGTACGCCGCAGGAGTACGTGGACCGCATGGTGCCGCTCAAGGTCGGTGAGGAGATCGACCGCGATCAGCTGCTGCGTCGCTTTGTCGATATTCAGTACAACCGCAACGACATGGCGTTCACCCGGGGCACCTTCCGGGTCCGCGGCGACACCATCGAGATCTTCCCGGTCTACGAGGAGCTCGCGGTCCGCATCGAGATGTTCGGCGACGAGATCGAGGCGCTCTCCACCCTCCACCCGCTCACCGGCGAAGTGATCAGCGACGACCAGGAGCTGTATGTGTTCCCGGCCACCCACTATGTGGCCGGACCCGAGCGCATGGAGAGGGCCATCGCCGGGATCGAGGCCGAGCTCGCCGAGACCCTGGCCCGGATGGAGAAGCAGGGCAAGCTGCTGGAGGCCCAGCGGCTGCGGATGCGCACCACCTACGACATCGAGATGATGCGGCAGATCGGCACCTGCTCCGGCATCGAGAACTACTCGCTGCACATCGACGGCCGTGAGACCGGATCCCCGCCGCACACCCTGCTCGACTACTTCCCGGAGGACTTCCTCCTGGTCATCGACGAGTCGCATGTCACGGTGCCGCAGATCGGCGCGATGTACGAGGGCGACGCCTCCCGCAAGCGGACCCTGATCGAGCACGGCTTCCGGCTGCCCTCCGCACTGGACAACCGCCCGCTGAAGTGGGAGGAGTTCCTGGAGCGCATCGGCCAGACGGTCTATCTCTCGGCCACCCCGGGGACGTACGAGATGTCCCGTGGCGACGGCTTCGTGGAGCAGATCATCCGCCCGACCGGCCTGGTCGACCCGGAGGTCGTCGTCAAGCCGACCGAGGGCCAGATCGACGATCTCATCCATGAGATCCGCATCCGCACCGAGAAGGACGAGCGCGTCCTGGTCACCACCCTCACCAAGAAGATGGCCGAGGACCTCACCGACTACATGCTCGAGCTGGGCATCCAGGTGCGCTATCTGCACAGCGACGTGGACACCCTGCGCCGGGTCGAGCTGCTGCGCGAGCTGCGCGCCGGTGAGTTCGACGTGCTGGTCGGCATCAACCTGCTGCGGGAGGGCCTCGACCTTCCGGAGGTCTCGCTGGTCGCCATCCTCGACGCCGACAAGGAGGGCTTCCTGCGTTCGGGCACCTCGCTGATCCAGACCATCGGCCGTGCCGCCCGTAACGTCTCGGGCCAGGTGCATATGTACGCCGACAAGGTCACCCCGGCGATGGAGAAGGCCATCGACGAGACCAACCGCCGCCGCGAGAAGCAGGTCGCGTACAACAAGGCCAACAAGATCGATCCGCAGCCGCTGCGGAAGAAGATCAACGACATCGTGGCCCAGATCGCCCGCGAGGACGTGGACACCGAGGAACTGCTCGGCACCGGCTACCGCAAGACGAAGGACGGCAAGGGCGCGAAGGCGGCCGAGCCGGCGGCCGGCGGCAAGGCGGCCAAGGGCGGCAAGGCCAAGGCCGCCAAGGGCAAGGCCAAGGAGGCGGTGCTGACCGACCGGCCCGCGGCCGAGCTCGCCGAGCAGATCGAGGAGATGACCGACCGCATGCGGGCCGCGGCGGCGGAGCTCCAGTTCGAGGTGGCGGCCCGACTGCGCGACGAGGTGTCGGAGTTGAAGAAGGAGCTGCGGCAGATGAGGGAGGCCGGAGTTTCCTGATCACCGGGCGCCCCGGGTCCGCACCGGGGCGCCCGTGGGTTCCCTGTGTTGCAAGACCGACACAAAAGTCCGCTCGTCCGGCCGGGGCCCTGGTGGCAGTGCATAGGGTTTTCGGAAGGGCCGTGCGTACGGCGCGGTCACGGCCGCACCCACGGCGGCCACGGGGAATCGAGAGACGAGAGTAGGGACAGCGCGTGACGGTCAACATGTCCAAGGGACAGGCCATCAGCCTGCAGAAGGCCGACGGGGGCACCCTGACCGCGGTGCGGATGGGGCTGGGCTGGCAGGCGGCGCCCCGCCGCGGGCTGTTCGGCTCCCGTACGCGGGAGATCGACCTCGACGCGTCGGCCGTCCTCTTCGCCGACAAGCAGCCGACCGATGTCGTCTTCTTCCGCCACCTGGTCAGCGACGACGGCTCGGTCCGGCACACCGGTGACAACCTCGTGGGCGGCGCCGGACAGGGCGGCGACGACGAGGCGATCCTGGTCGACCTCCAGCGGGTGCCCGTCCACATCGACCAGATCGTCTTCACGGTGAACTCCTTCACCGGCCAGACCTTCGCCGAGGTGCAGAACGCGTTCTGCCGGCTGGTGGACGAGACCAACGGCCAGGAACTCGCCCGCTACACCCTCACCGGCGGCGGGCAGTACACCGCCCAGATCATGGCCACGGTCCAGCGTGCGGGCAGCGCCTGGCAGATGAAGGCGGTCGGCGAGCCGGCCAACGGCCGCACCTTCCAGGACCTGATGCCGCACATCCTGCCGCATCTGTAAAGGCGTACCGCATCTGTCAAGGCGTATCGCCCAGGTGAGCGCGTCGGCCCGGTTGAGCAGAGCTCGCCGGGCCGACGCGCTCACCGCACCACCGCACCACCACTCACACGTACGGCACACAGCGGAACACAACGAGGGGACGCAGCCATGACGGCCGAGCTGGTCCGAGGGCAGAACCACCCGCTGCCCCAGACCCGTTTGGAGATCCGGATCTCTGCGGGCAATCCGATCGTGGCCGGGGCGACACTCGGCGATGAGCGGGGCACGGTGCACGGCGCCGAATGGGTCGCGCATCCGGCCTCGCCCCAGCTGGCCGGGATAGAGGTGCCCAAACAGGCGGCGGCCGCCCACCGGCTCGCCGTGGACCTCGACGCGATGCCCGAGCACATCCACCGGGTCACCGTGCTGCTCGCGCTGCCGACCGGCGTCGGCGGCCCGGCCAGGTTCGGCGCCATGGCCGCGCCGTTCGTCGCCGTCACCGGCCTGGACGGCACCGAGATCGCCAGCTACACCATCACCGACCTGGACTCGGAGTCCGCGGTGGCGGCCCTGGAGCTCTACCGCAGGCAGGGCGCCTGGAAGGTGCGCGCCATCGGCCAGGGGTACGCGGGCGGGCTGGCCGCCATGCTGCACGACCAGGGGCTCGCGCAGGGCGCCGACCTCGCGGCGCGGATCAACGAGGCGGTGGCCCGCGGTATGGCCCGCTCGGTCGCCCAGCCCCCGCCCCGCCCGGAGGGCGACGGCCGGGTGCGCACGGCCGCCGCGGGCGGCGGCACCGACCCGGCTCCGGCCCAGCCGCAGACCCCGCCACAGCAGTCGCAGGGCGCGCCACAGCAGCCGCAGACGCCGCCGCAGCAGTCGCAGGGCGCGCCCGCCGCCGGAGGGCCCATCAGCTACCAGCACCCGGGCCGCCGTACGGCCGCGCCGCCCACGCCCCCGCCCGCGGCGCCGCCCGCCGCGCCCGGACAGCCCGCCCAGCCGGTCGCGGGCGACGCCTCCGGCTGGTCCATGGACGAGCGGCTCTACAACCAGGTCTGGGGGATGTTCGAAGACCTGGCCCGGACGACCGCGGCCTACCGCAGTGCCGTGGACTTCGCCGAGTCCCGCATGGAGCAGGAGCTGGACCGGGTGCTCTCCGACCCGCGCACCCGGGTGGGCCCGGCCGCCGACTCCGCCCGCGCCGAGGCGCGGGCCAAGCACACCGACCTCGTCGAGCAGGCCCGGACCGCGCTCGACCGCGATCTGGCGCAGCTCATCGCCGAGGCCGAGGTGGTGGAGCCCGCGCTGCCGTACGCCTACGCCCGCTGGGACAGCCCGGTGTGGCAGGCGTACCAGGTGCCGATGGAGGTCCCGATGGCCCTGCGGCTGGGCGATCTGCACCTCCCGGAGCGCGCCGATCTGCGGATCCCCATGCTGGTGCGGCTGCCGCTGGAGCGCGGGCTGTGGATCGACGCCGGGCGTTCGGGCTCGTTGGACGGGCCGGCCGACTCCGGTGAGCTGCGCAGGCTGGCCGCGGACACGGCGGTGGCGATCGCGGCACGGATGCTGGCCGTCTATCCGGCCGGGGAGTTCGCGGTGCACGTGATCGACCCGGCGGGTTCGGCCGCGGGCTCGTTCGCGCCGCTGGTGGGGTCGGGTGTGCTGGCCGAGCCGCCGGCGGCCGGGGCCCAGGGGGTCTCGGCGGTGCTCGCCGCGCTGACCCAGCGTGTCGACCTGGTGCAGATGGCGATCCGCAGCCGGGCCACGGACGCGCTGCCGCCGGATATGGACACCGCCGAGCGGTTGCTGATCGTCCATGACTTCCCGCACGGCTTCGACGACCGGGCCGTCACCCAGCTTCGCTATCTGGCGGACGAGGGGCCCTCGGTGGGCGTGCACCTGATGATGGTCGCCGACCGCGAGGACGCGCGGGCCTACGGTCCGGTGCTGGACCCGCTGTGGCGGTCGCTGCTGCGGCTCACGCCGGTGGCCGACGACCACCTCGCCGACCCCTGGGTGGGCCACGCCTGGACGTACGAGCCGCCGATGGTGCCGCCGGGCAGCCAGGTGCTGGGCCAGGTGCTGGGGGAGGTGGGGAGGGCCGCGCAGGCGCTGAGGGCCGCGCGGGCCCGCGAGTCGTACGGCAGCTGACTCAGGTCAACCAGAGCCTGACCAGGGCTTTTGTCTTTCTCTTTACTATCTCATGGGTATTCCTGTACTCTCTTTTACGCGGAGGGGAGTACTCCTTAGCGGTGTTCCCGTCACCACGGATTCCGTCCGGCACCAGGAGGCCGGACGGAATCCCGGGGCACCGGCCCATGGCGCGGTCCACGGGCGGAAGAGACCTCCGGCAGCGACGACGCTGAGCCTGCCGTACGAATGCCGGAGGAACCGTGGACGTATCCGTGACCATGTGGGGGCTGACGATCATCGGCCTCTGCGCCCTGATCGCCGTCGATTTCTTGATAGGCGGCCGCAAACCGCATGAGGTCTCCCTCAAGGAGGCCGGGATCTGGACCGCCGTCTGGGTCGCCCTCGCCGGGCTCTTCGGGCTCGGGCTGCTGGTCTTCGCGGGCGGCCAGCCCTCCGGGGAGTTCTTCGCGGGCTTCATCACCGAGAAGTCGCTGAGCGTCGACAACCTCTTCGTCTTCGTCCTGATCATGGCGAAGTTCGCCGTGCCCACCATCTACCAGCAGCGCGTGCTGATGGTGGGTGTGCTCATCGCCCTGGTGCTGCGCGCGGTCTTCATCGCCGCCGGCGCCGCGATCGTCTCGACCTTCGCCTGGGTCTTCTACATCTTCGGCGCGTTCCTCATCTGGACGGCCTGGAAGCTCATCCAGGAGGCGCGGGCGGATGAGGAGGAAGCGGAGTTCGAGGAGAACCGGCTGCTCAAGGCGGTCGAGAAGCGGTTCCCGTCCACCGACCAGTACCACGGCACCAAGCTGTTCATCGTGGAGAACGGCAAGCGGCTGATGACCCCGATGCTGATCGTCATGCTGGCGATCGGCACCACGGACGTCCTCTTCGCGCTGGACTCGATACCCGCGATCTTCGGCCTCACCCAGGATCCGTACATCGTCTTCACCGCCAACGCCTTCGCGCTGATGGGCCTGCGCCAGCTGTACTTCCTCATCGGCGGCCTGCTCAAGAAGCTGGTCCACCTCTCGTACGGGCTGTCGATCATCCTCGGCTTCATCGGCGTCAAGCTGGTGCTGCACGCGCTGCACGAGTCCGGGGTGCATGTCCCGGAGATCAGCATCCCGGTCTCGCTCGGCGTCATCTGCGCGGTGCTCGCCGTCACCACGGTCACCAGTCTGTACGCCTCGAAGAAACAGGCCCTGGCGGAGGCGGGGAGCGGGGAGGGCCGGACCCGGGACAAGGACAGCGTCGACGTCTGACGGCGCCCGCGGCGTCACCGCCCTGACGGCGCCCGAGAGCGCCCGACGGCGTACGACAGCTGTCGTCCACCCCGGATCCGGGAGACGGGCTCACACAGCCGCCTCCCCGGCCTCCAGAGGCCGTACGGCCGATCGTCCACCATCCGGACGGTCGGCCGTCGGCCGTGTCTCCGGCAGCAGAACGAAGCAGCCCAGGCTCAGCAGCGCCACGGCGGTCAGATACGCGGCGACGCCCCAGGGCGGACCGTCGCCGTGGGACACCGCCGTCGCGACGATCGGGGTGAGCGCCCCGCCCAGGACGCCCGCGAGGTTGTAGCCGAGCGCCGCCCCCGTGCAGCGCACCCGCGCCTCGAACAGCTCGGGCAGATAGGCCGAGGTCACGGCGAACATGGTGATGAAGGCGAGCAGCGCGCCCAGGAAGCCGAGGAACATCAGCGGCGGCTCACCGGTGCGCAACAGCGCCACCAGCGGAAACATCCACACCACCACGGCCACGCAGCCCACCAGGCACATCGGACGCCGCCCGAAGCGGTCGCCCAGATGGGCCGCCAGGGGCGTCAGGGCGCCCAGGACCGCCACGGCCGCCATGATGCAGCCCAGCAGAGTGGTGCGGGCCACCCCGAGCCGCTCCGTGCCGTACGCCAGCGACCAGGTCGTGACCGCGTAGAACACGGCGTAGCCCACCGCCAGCCCGCCCGCGGTCAGCAGGACCAGCCGCCAGTGGCCGCGCACCACCTCGGCCAGCGGCGCGGCGGCTTGCTCGCCGCGCTCGGCCAGCTCCCGGAACCGCGGGGACTCGGCCACCTGGGCCCGCAGCAGCAGCCCGGCGCCCGCCAGCAGCCCCGCACCCCAGAACGGCACCCGCCATCCCCAGGACCGGAACTCGCCGTCGCTCAGCGTGGCCGACAGGGCCACCATCGTGCCGTTGGCCAGCAGAAAGCCGATGGACGGGCCCACTTGCGGAAAGCCCGACCACAGCCCGCGCCGCGCGGCGGGCGCGTGCTCGGCGGTGAGCAGTACCGCGCCGCCCCATTCGCCGCCCAGCCCGAGCCCCTGCAAGAAGCGCAGCACGAGCAGCAGGACGGGGGCGGCGATGCCGATCGAGTCGTAGGTCGGGACGAAGCCCACGGCGACGGTCGCGAGACCGGTCAGCAGCAGTGAGGCGATGAGCACCGGACGGCGCCCGTGGCGGTCGCCGAGCGGCCCGAAGAGCATCGAGCCCAGCGGCCGGGAGACGAAGCCGACGGCGAAGGTGCCGAAGGCGGCGAGGGTGCCGGCCAGCGGCGAGAAGGTCGGGAAGAACAGCGGGCCGAGGACGAGCGCCGCGGCCGTGCCGTAGACGAAGAAGTCGTAGAACTCGATCGCGGTGCCGGCCAGGGACGCGGCGGCGAGGCGGGCCATGGACGGAGGGCGGTCATGCTGCGGAGAGCGGTCGTGCTGCATGACGCGACAACCGCCCCGGCCCGCCGGGGGTCACGGGGCGTACGGAGGCGCGCGGCGCTCCTGGGCCGTGCGGGCGCCGCTACCAGCCGCGCTCGCGCCACTCCCCGAGGTGCGGGCGCTCGGCGCCGAGGGTGGTGTCGTCGCCGTGGCCGGGGTAGACCCAGGTCTCGTCGGAGAGCTGGTCGAAGAGCTTGGTCTCGACGTCGTCGATCAGGCTCTCGAACGCCTTGGGATCCTTACGGGTGTTACCGACCCCGCCCGGGAACAGGCAGTCGCCGGTGAACACGTGCGGATGACCGTGCGGATCGTCGTAGATCAGGGCGATGCTGCCCGGGGTGTGGCCGACCAGATGGCGGGCGGTCAGCTCGACCCGGCCGACCCGCAGCGTGTCGCCGTCCTCGACCAGGACATCGGTGCGTGCCGGGATGCCCTCCGCGTCGTAGCGGCCCGCGTAGGTACGGGCGCCGGTGGCCTCCATCACCTCGCGCAGCGCGCCCCAGTGGTCGGGGTGGCGGTGGGTGGTGACCACGGACGCGATCCCGCTCTCGCCGATGAGGGAGAGCAGGGTGTGCGGCTCCGCCGCGGCGTCGATCAGCAACTGCTCGTCGGTGGCCCGGCAGCGCAGTAGATAGGCGTTGTTGGACATGGGGCCGACCGCGACCTTCGAGATCATGAGATCGGGCAGTTCATGCACGTCGGCCGGTCCGCCGACCGTCACCACTCCGCTGTAGGTCATGGCCTCAGCCTAGTGCGGGCAGGACGGGCAAGGGACCGTCGGGGCAGGAGAGACCGGCGCCGTCCGTACGGCCGGTGAGCCAGCCCAGCAGGGCGGCGGGGGAGCCGGTGACGGTGACCGGGGACTCCCCCGGGGCCGCGGGGCGCCCGGTGCGCCGGACGTCCGCCGCACCGGGCCCGGTGGCCAGCCGCAGCGGGGGAATATCCGGGCGCCCGGCGAACCTTGTATCAATGAGCACGGTGAGCTGGCTTTCGACGAACGTGGCGGGCAGATCCGCCACGGTGCGGCCGATACCGAGATCGACATGGTGCAGCTCGACCTCGGCGAGGCGGCGCAGCGGCAGCCCGGCGGCCGGTTCCCGGACACCATCGCGCGGGGTCACCTCGTACGGCAGGCGCTCCGGGGGCAGCGCGGCGACCGCCGCGTCGAAGCGGGTGGCGCTGGTGCGCAGATCGTCCAGGTGGACGGCGAGCGGCCGGGCGGCATCCCGCCGGATGTCGGCGCCGCGTGCCCCGGCGTCGGGGTACATCGGAGTCTCTTCGCCGGTCCGGGCCCAGGTGAGGAGGTTCACCAGGGCGTCCGCGTTGCGGGCCAGGTGGGCCAGGACATGGCCGCGGGTCCAGCCGGGGAGCTCCGACGGACGGGCGAGGGAGGCATCGTCGAGGGCGGCGACGGCGGTCAGCAGCCGGTCCGTCGCCTCCTGTACGGCGGCGGCGTCCCGGGCGTAGTCGGCCCCGGCGTAGGTCATGACCCGACCGTAGTGCGCACCACACGATCGGGTGAAGTCCGCTCCCATGTCCCGCAAATCGAATGTGCGTGCTATAGGCTCGGTGTGCTGCATCCTTAAGACATCGTCGTCGTGCCCCCATACCCTGGGTTGGGGGTTTCGCTCCGCTCCGCCTCTGCTCCGACCGGCAGGGCCGCCCCGCGAGCGGGCTCGGCGCACCCCGACTCTCTCAAGAAAGGTGCCGACCGGCGTGGCCGACCGTCTCATCGTTCGTGGCGCTCGCGAGCACAACCTCAAGAACGTCTCACTCGACCTTCCTCGCGACTCGCTCATCGTCTTCACCGGGCTGTCCGGGTCGGGCAAGTCGTCCCTCGCGTTCGACACGATCTTCGCCGAGGGGCAGCGCCGCTACGTCGAGTCGCTCTCCTCCTACGCCCGCCAGTTCCTGGGGCAGATGGACAAGCCCGATGTGGACTTCATCGAGGGCCTGTCCCCCGCGGTGTCGATCGACCAGAAGTCGACCTCGCGGAACCCGCGCTCGACGGTCGGCACGATCACCGAGGTCTATGACTACCTCCGGCTGCTGTTCGCCCGTATCGGCAAGCCGCACTGCCCCGAGTGCGGCCGTCCGATCGCCCGCCAGTCGCCGCAGGCGATCGTGGACCGGGTGCTGGAGCTGCCCGAGGGCAGCCGCTTCCAGGTGCTCTCCCCGCTGGTGCGCGAGCGCAAGGGGGAGTTCGTCGACCTCTTCTCCGATCTCCAGACCAAGGGCTACAGCCGGGCCCGGGTGGACGGCGCCACCATCCAGCTGTCCGACCCGCCGAAGCTGAAGAAGCAGGAGAAGCACACCATCGAGGTGGTCGTGGACCGCCTCACCGTCAAGGACAGCGCCAAGCGCCGGCTGACCGACTCGGTGGAGACCGCGCTCGGCCTCTCCGGCGGCATGGTGATCCTCGACTTCGTGGACCTGGCGGAGGACGACCCGCAGCGGGAGCGGATGTTCTCCGAGCATCTCTACTGCCCGTACGACGACCTGTCCTTCGAGGAGCTTGAGCCGCGCACCTTCTCCTTCAACTCGCCCTTCGGCGCCTGCCCGGAGTGCACCGGCATCGGCACCCGGATGGAGGTCGACCCGGAGCTGATCGTCCCGGACGAGGAGAAGTCGCTGGACGAGGGCGCCATCCACCCCTGGTCCCACGGCCACACCAAGGACTACTTCGGCCGTCTGGTCGGCGCGCTCGCCGACGCGCTCGGCTTCCGTACGGACATCCCCTGGGCCGGGCTTCCGCAGCGTGCCAAGAAGGCGCTGCTCAACGGGCACCGGACCCAGATCGAGGTCCGCTACCGCAATCGCTACGGCCGCCAGCGGGCGTACACCACGGCCTTCGAGGGCGCGCTGCCCTATGTGAAGCGGCGCCACTCGGAGGCGGAGAGCGACGCCAGCCGGGAGCGGTTCGAGGGCTATATGCGCGAGGTGCCCTGCCCCACCTGTGAGGGCACCCGCCTGAAGCCGATCGTCCTGGCCGTCACCGTGCAGGACAAGTCCATCGCGGATGTCTCGGCGATGTCGATCAGCGAATGCGCCGAGTTCCTGCGCGGCATGGAGCTGAGCGCGCGGGAGAAGACCATCGCCGAGCGGGTCCTCAAGGAGGTCAACGAGCGGCTGCGGTTCCTGGTCGACGTCGGCCTGGACTATCTCTCGCTCAACCGCGCCGCGGGCACCCTCTCCGGCGGCGAGGCCCAGCGCATCCGGCTGGCCACCCAGATCGGCTCCGGCCTGGTCGGTGTGCTCTATGTGCTGGACGAGCCGTCCATCGGCCTGCACCAGCGCGACAACCACCGGCTGATCGAGACGCTGGTGCGGCTGCGCGACCTCGGCAACACCCTGATCGTCGTGGAGCACGACGAGGACACCATCAAGACCTCGGACTGGGTGGTGGACATCGGCCCGGGCGCGGGCGAGCACGGCGGCAAGGTGGTGCACAGCGGGCCGCTGAGCGAGCTGCTGGTCAACCAGGAGTCGGTGACCGGGCACTATCTGTCCGGCAAGAAGGCCATCCCGCTGCCGGCGGTGCGCCGGCCCATGGACCCCAAGCGGCGCCTTACGGTCCACGGCGCCCGGGAGAACAACCTCCAGGACATCGACGTGTCCTTCCCGCTCGGGGTGCTCACCGCCGTCACCGGTGTCTCGGGATCGGGTAAGTCCACGCTGGTCAACGACATCCTCTACACCCATCTGGCCCGCGAGCTGAACGGTGCGCGGGCGGTCCCGGGGCGGCACACCCGGGTCGCCGGCGACGATCTCGTCGACAAGGTGGTGCATGTCGACCAGTCGCCCATCGGCCGCACCCCGCGCTCGAACCCGGCCACGTACACCGGCGTCTTCGACCATGTGCGCAAGCTGTTCGCGGAGACGATGGAGGCCAAGGTCCGCGGGTACCAGCCCGGGCGGTTCTCCTTCAACGTCAAGGGCGGCCGCTGCGAGAACTGCTCCGGTGACGGCACCATCAAGATCGAGATGAACTTCCTGCCGGATGTGTATGTGCCGTGCGAGGTCTGCCACGGAGCGCGCTACAACCGGGAGACCCTGGAGGTGCACTACAAGGGCAAGTCCATCGCCGAGGTGCTGGACATGCCCATCGAGGAGGCCCTGGACTTCTTCGAGGCGGTGCCCACCATCGCCCGCCATCTGCGCACCCTCAACGAGGTCGGGCTGGGCTATGTCCGGCTCGGGCAGCCCGCGCCGACCCTCTCCGGCGGTGAGGCCCAGCGCGTCAAGCTGGCGAGCGAGCTCCAGAAGCGGTCCACCGGCCGCACGGTGTATGTGCTGGACGAGCCGACCACCGGTCTGCACTTCGAGGACATCAGCAAGCTGATCAGCGTCCTCTCCGGCCTGGTCGACAAGGGCAACACGGTGATCGTCATCGAGCACAACCTCGATGTGATCAAGACGGCCGACTGGGTCGTGGACATGGGCCCCGAGGGCGGCAGCGGCGGCGGTCTGGTGATCGCCGAGGGCACCCCGGAGGACGTGGCCTCGATCCCGGTCAGCCACACCGGGAAGTTCCTGCGGGACATGCTGGGCGACCGGGTGAGCGACGCCACGGTGCCCGCAGCGCGCAAGGGCGGCGCGACCACCAAGAAGGCGCCCGCCAAGAAGGCCGCCACCAAGTCCACGGTCACCAAGTCCACGGCGGCCAAGAAGACCGCGGCGAAGAAGACCGTGGCCAAGAAGGCGGCGGCCAAGTCCACGGTCGCCTCCAAGCGGGCGGCCGCGAAGTAGCTCCAAGCGCCCGCGCCCGCGCCGCGCCCGGACCGACCCGGGCGCGGCGCGAGTGCGGGCGTAACCGCTGGGCTCAGGCCAGTTCGGACGCGTAGGGCGGCTCGGCGCCCGCCCGGGAGCAGGTGATCGCGGCGGCGCGGGCGGCGAAGCCCAGCACATCCCGCCAGGCCGTCTCGTCCAGTTTGGCCAGCGCCGGCGCCGACAGCGCCTGGTGCCCGGCCAGCCGGTGCAGCAGCGCGGCGTTCACGGTGTCGCCCGCCCCGATGGTGTCCACGGTGTCCACCCGCTCGCCCGGCACCGAGATCACCGAGCCGTCCTGCCGCCGTACGCTCAGCCCCTCCCCGCCATGGGTGAGCACCACGGCCGCCGGGCCCGCCGCCAGCCACTCGCCCACGGCCCTCTCGACATCCCCGGCGTCCTCCGAGTCGGCCAGCCACCTCGCGTCCTCTATGGACAGCTTCAGCAGGCCGATATCGGGCAGCCAGCCGCGGAAGCGGGCCCGGTAGGCATCGGCGTCGGGGATCAGACCGGTGCGGATATTGGGGTCCAGCGTGGTGAAGACCCCGCGCGCGGCCTCCCGCCGCAGCAGTTCCTCGTACGCGCTCGCGCCCGGCTCCAGCACCAGCGAGCAGGTGCCCAGCGACAGCGCGCTCACCCCCTCGGGAAGGGACGGCGGCAGGGTGAAGAGCCGGTCCGCGGTGCCCTGCACGTAGAAGCCGTACCCGGCCGAGCCATCGGCCCCGATGGAGGCCACGGCCAGGGTCGTGGGCTCCGCACCGCGCTGCACCAGCGCGGTGTCCACGCCGTCCTTCCGCAGGCCCTCCAGCAGCGCCTCTCCGAAGCCGTCGGTGGAAACCCGGGAGCAGAACGCGGTGGGCGCGCCGAGCCGACCCAGTGCCAGCGCGGTGTTGTACGGGCCGCCGCCGCGCGCCGGCCGCAGCGCGGGCAGCCGGTCACCCGCCGCGGCGCTCGACGTGCGTTCGGGCACGAGGTCGATCAGGGCTTCTCCGGCGACGACGATCACGAGACGGGGTCCTTTCCGGCGAGTCCGGGGGTTCCGGGGAGCGGTCGGTCGAGGGCTTCGGCCACACAGCCGCACGAGGTGCGGTGGACGAAGGCGCAGGGCAGCCGTACGGTGCGCGGCGGCCGTCCCGGGTTCTCCAGCCGCTCGAGCAGCAACCGGACGGCGGTGGCGCCGACCTCCCTGCTGGGCTGGGAGATCGCGGTGAGCCCGGGGGAGAAGACATCCGCCCAGGAGAAGTCGTCGAAGCAGACCAGCGCGAGATCGTCCGGCACGCTCAGCCCCGCCGTCCGCAGGGCGCGCAGCGCACCGATGGTCATCGCGTTGTTCGCGGTGATGATCGCGGTGGGCGGCTCGGGCGAGGCCAGCAGCCGGTGGACGGCGTCCTCCGCGCCCCGCGCCTCGGAGTGGCCCTCGGCCAGCAGCCCGGGGCGGAACGGCAGCCCGTGCCGCTCCAGCCCGGCCCGGTAGCCCGCGATCCGCTCGGTGGTGGTGCTCAGCCCCGGCAGCCCCGCGACCAGCCCGATGCGGAGGTGGCCGAGGTCGGCGAGATGGCCGACCAGCTGTTCGACGGGGCGGGCGCTCTCGGCGCACACCTGGTCATGGGCGTCGCCGACCAGCCGGTCGAGGAAGACGGCGGGGATCTTACGGCGGGCCAGATACTCCAGCAGCCCGGCGGGCTCGGCCGACGGGGCGACGAGCACGCCGTCCACCCGCCGCTCATGCAGCAGCCGGACGACGGTGAGCTCATGCGCGGGGTCGTCATGCGGATCGGCGATCAGCAGACCGTAGCCCCGCTCCAGGGCGCCGGCCTCGACGCCCTGGAGGATCTCGGTGAAGTACGGATTGCTGATCGCCGAGACGGCCAGGCCGATCGAGCGGGTGCGCGCGGTCACCAGGGAGCGCGCCAGCGTATTGGGGCTGTACCCGAGGTCGTCGATGGCGTCCAGCACGGCCTTACGGGTGCCGGGGCGGACCGGCCTGGTCTCGTTGAGCACATGCGAGACGGTGGCCACGGACACCCCGGCGCGACGGGCGACATCGACCATGGTTGCCATCCGCTGCGGTCCTTAACGTCGAGATCGTCGGGGGAGTCGGTCCGAGGGTGAGCCGGTCCAAGGGGTGTCGGCCCAAGGAGGTGTCGGCCCAAGGGGGTGTCGGCCCAAGGGGGCGTTGGGGGCCGTCGGGCTGCCGAGCCGTGCCGGGAGCACGTAACGTATCGCATCGGCCGTCGGACGTAAACGTTTGCGCAAGCGCTTACGCCCTCCCCCGGGGGTGGCGGCGAACGGAAGGATCTGTACCGGTATGGTCGGAGGGCCCTCACACCTCCAGGAGCCGCAGATGTCCAGCCAGCCCGCCTCCCGCCGAACCGTGCTGTGCTGCGCCGCGCTGGCCGGAGCCGCCGGGCTCGGGGCGGCGGCCTGCTCCCCGGGCGGCTCGGGCAAGAAGGCGTCCCCGACGCCCACCGCCCCCGTCGAGCTCGGCTCGGCCGGTGTCGTGCCGGTCGGCGGCGCCAAGATCTACCGCGAGCAGCGGGTGGTGGTCGTCCAGCCGGCCAAGGGTGAGTTCACGGCGTTCAGCGCGGTGTGCACCCACGCCGGATGCGTCGTCGACACGGTCGAGGACGGCAAGATCAACTGTCCCTGCCACGGCAGCCAGTTCGACGCCCGCACCGGCAAGGTCGTCCAGGGGCCCGCGGAGCGGCCGCTGCCGTCGGTCCCGGTCACCGCGAAGGGCGGACGGCTCGTCGCGGGCCCCGACGCCTGAGCGGGCGACATCCGGGCGGGCGGCATCCGGGCGGGCGGCATCCGGGCGGGCGGCATCCGAGCGGGCGGGGTCGGGGACTTCAGGGCGGGCTGCTGGAGGGACGATGTCCGCCCGGCTGCCCGGCGTACGCCCGGGTGGGCCGTGGAATCCCCAAATCCCCTGGACCTCACCGAACCGCGTCCCGAGGGCACCGGATGTGTCACTCCCCGCAAGTAGGGTGGTGACCATGGCCGACCCGAGCAGCTACCGCCCCAAGCCGGGACAGATCCCCGACTCGCCGGGGGTCTACAAGTTCCGTGACGAGCACGGCCGGGTGATCTACGTCGGAAAGGCGAAGAGCCTGCGCCAGCGGCTCTCGTCGTACTTCCAGGACCTGGCGAACCTCCACCCGCGGACCCGCACCATGGTCACCACGGCCGCCGCCGTGGAGTGGACCGTGGTCTCCACCGAGGTCGAGGCCCTGCAGCTCGAGTACTCCTGGATCAAGGAGTTCGACCCCCGGTTCAACGTCAAGTACCGCGACGACAAGAGCTACCCCTCCCTCGCCGTGACCCTCAACGAGGAGTTCCCCCGGGTCCAGGTGATGCGCGGAGCCAAGAAGAAGGGCGTGCGCTACTTCGGCCCGTACGCCCACGCCTGGGCCATCCGCGAGACCGTCGACCTGATGCTGCGCGTGTTCCCCGTCCGGACCTGCTCCGCCGGGGTGTTCAAGCGTTCCGCCCAGATCGGCCGCCCCTGTCTGCTCGGCTACATCGGCAAGTGCTCGGCCCCCTGCGTCGGCCGGGTCACCGCCGAGGAGCACCGTCAACTGGCCGAGGAGTTCTGCGACTTCATGGCCGGGCGCACCGGCACTTATCTGCGCCGCCTGGAGGAGCGGATGCACGAGGCCGCCGAGGAGATGGAGTACGAGAAGGCGGCCCGGCTCCGTGACGACATAGGGGCGCTCAAGCGCGCCATGGAGAAGAACGCGGTGGTGCTCGCCGACGCCACCGACGCGGATCTGATAGCGGTCGCCGAGGACGAGCTGGAGGCGGCCGTCCAGATCTTCCATGTGCGCGGCGGCCGGGTGCGCGGTCAGCGCGGCTGGGTCACCGACAAGGTCGAGGCCGTCGACACCGCCGGACTGGTCGAGCACGCCCTCCAGCAGTTGTACGGGGAGGAGCGCGGCGACGCCGTCCCCAAGGAGGTCCTGGTGCCCGCCGTGCCGGAACCGGCCGAGCCGGTCACCCAGTGGCTCGCCGAGCGCCGCGGCTCCCGGGTCGATCTGCGCATCCCGCAGCGCGGCGACAAGAAGGACCTCATGGAGACCGTCCAGCGCAACGCCCAGCAGGCGCTCGCGCTGCACAAGACCAAGCGCGCCTCCGACCTCACCACCCGCTCCCGGGCGCTGGAGGAGATCGCCGAGGCCCTGGGGCTGGACTCCGCTCCGCTGCGCGTGGAGTGCTTCGACATCTCCCATCTCCAGGGCGATGACGTGGTGGCCTCCATGGTGGTCTTCGAGGACGGGCTCCCCCGGAAGAGTGAGTACCGCCGCTTCCAGATCAAGAGCTTCGCCGGGCAGGACGATGTCCGCTCCATGCACGAGGTCGTGAGCCGCCGCTTCCGCCGCTATCTGCAGGAGAAGCAGAAGACCGGGGAGTGGCAGGAGGAACCCACCGGGGCCTCCGGGGTTCCCGGGGCCGTCGAGGCTTCCGAGCCCGCTGGGGCTCCCGGGGCCGTCGAGACTACCGAGACCACCGGGACCACCGGGACCACCGGGACCGCCAGGTCCACCGGAACCGCCGGGCAGCCCCTCGACGGACCCGTCGGACCCGATGGACCCGTCGGACCCGATGGACCCGTCGGACCCGATGGCCCCGACGGCGCCGACGGATCCGACGGATCCGATCAGGGGCCCTCCGGCCCGATCGACGAGGAGGGCCGGCCGAAGCGGTTCGCCTACCCGCCCCAGCTCGTCGTGGTCGACGGCGGCAAGCCGCAGGTGGCCGCCGCCAAACGGGCCCTGGAAGAGCTCGGCGTCGACGACGTCGCCGTCTGCGGCCTCGCCAAGCGGCTCGAGGAGGTGTGGCTGCCGGACGAGGAGGACCCGGTGGTGCTGCCCCGCAGCAGCGAGGGGCTCTACCTCCTCCAGCGGGTCCGCGACGAGGCCCACCGCTTCGCCATCACCTACCAGCGCGGCAAGCGCGCCAAGTCGCTGAAGGCCGGGCCGCTGGACACCGTTCCGGGCCTCGGCGACAGCCGTAAGCAGGCCCTGCTGAAGCACTTCGGCTCGGTCAAGCGGCTGCGCGCCGCCACCGTCGAGCAGATCTGCGAGGTGCCCGGCGTCGGCCGTAAGACGGCCGAGACGGTTGCCGCGGCGCTCGCCGGGTCCGCCCCGGCCGCGCCCGCCGTGAACACCGCCACAGGAGAGATCATTGAGGACGAGGCCGCCGGCGCGGCGTCGTCGAACGGGGGGACCAGACCATGACCGAGCACGAGAACCATGGAGACGGAGCGCAGGTGAATACGGGCACGTCGGGCGAGCCCGCCGAGGCGGCGGCCATCCCCGAGCTGGTGATCATCTCTGGAATGTCGGGCGCGGGCCGCAGCACCGCCGCCAAGTGTCTGGAGGACCTCGGCTGGTTCGTCGTGGACAACCTGCCACCCGCGCTGATCCCCACCATGGTCGACCTGGGTGCCCGCTCCCAGGGCAACGTGGCCCGGATCGCCGTGGTGGTGGACGTCCGGGGCCGCCGCTTCTTCGACAACCTCCGCGAGTCCCTCGCCGACCTGGCCGCCAAGAACGTCAAGCGGCGCGTGCTGTTCCTGGAGGCGTCCGACGAGGCGCTGGTGCGCCGCTTCGAGTCCGTGCGCCGCCCGCACCCCCTCCAGGGCGACGGCCGGATCGTGGACGGCATCGCCGCCGAGCGCGATCTGCTGCGCGAGCTGCGCGGGGACGCCGATCTGGTGATCGACACCTCCAGCCTCAACGTCCATGAGCTGCGCGCCAAGATGGACGCCCAGTTCGCGGGCGAGGAGGAGCCCGAGCTGCGGGCCACCGTGATGTCGTTCGGCTACAAGTACGGGCTGCCGGTCGACGCCGATCTGGTGGTGGACTGCCGCTTCCTGCCCAATCCGCACTGGGTCCCCGAGCTGCGCCCCTTCACCGGGCTCAACGAGGAGGTCTCCAGCTATGTCTTCAACCAGCCCGGCGCCAAGGAGTTCCTCGACCGCTACGCGGAGCTGCTCCAGCTCATCGCCGCGGGCTACCGCCGCGAGGGCAAGCGCTATGTGACCATCGCCGTCGGCTGCACCGGCGGCAAGCACCGCAGCGTCGCGATGTCCGAGCGGCTCGCCCCGCGGCTGGCCGCCGAGGGAGTGGAGACCGTCATCGTCCACCGGGACATGGGGCGCGAGTGACCATTCGTACCAATCGGCTGCGACGGCTGGTCGGAGCGCGGGCGAACCGGAGCGCACAGCCCAAGGTCGTCGCGCTGGGCGGCGGCATGGGCCTGTCGGCGTCGCTCGCCGCGCTGCGCCGGATCACCGGCGATCTGACCGCCGTCGTCACCGTGGCCGACGACGGGGGCTCCAGCGGACGCCTCCGCGACGAGCTGGGCGTGCTGCCGCCCGGCGATCTGCGCAAGGCCCTGGCCGCGCTGTGCGGCGACGACGACTGGGGCCAGACCTGGGCGCGGGTCATCCAGCACCGCTTCGCCAGCGAGGGCGATCTGCACGGCCATGCGGTCGGCAATGTGCTGATCGTCGCCCTGTGGGAGCAGCTGGGCGACCATGTGAAGGCGCTCGACCTGGTCGGCAAGCTGCTGGGCGCCCACGGCCGGGTGCTGCCCATGTCGGCCGTCCCCCTGGAGCTCCAGGCGTACGTCCGGGGCCATGACCCGGAGCGCCCGGACGAGGTCTCCACCGTCGCCGGGCAGGCCACCGTGGCGCTCACCCGCGGCGAGGTGCAGTCGGTCCATCTGGTGCCGCACGATCCGCCGGCCGTCCCCGAGGCCGTCGAGGCGGTCATGGACGCCGACTGGGTGGTGCTGGGGCCCGGCTCCTGGTTCTCCTCCGTGATCCCCCATCTGCTGGTCCCCGATCTGCTCAAGGCGCTCACCGAGACCAAGGCCCGGCGCGTGCTCTCGTTGAACCTCGCCCCTCAGCCGGGAGAAACCGACGGCTTCTCCCCGCAGCGTCATTTGGAGGTTTTGGCCCGACACGCCCCTAAACTCGCCTTCGACGTGGTGCTGGCCGACGAGGCCGCCGTCCCCGACCAGAGCAGTCTGTGCGACGCCGCCAAGCGGCTGGGCGGCACAGTCGAGCTGGCGCCGGTGGCCGCGACCGACGGTGCCCCGAAGCATGACCCGGAGCTTCTGGCGGCCGCGTACGACCGTATTTTTCGGATGCATGGAAGGATCGGCCCATGGCGATGACGGCAGCGGTGAAGGACGAAATCTCCCGGCTCCCCGTCACCCGGACCTGCTGCCGGAAAGCGGAGGTCTCGGCGATCCTGCGGTTCGCGGGCGGGCTGCACCTGGTCAGCGGGCGCATCGTGATCGAGGCGGAGCTGGACACCGGGATCGCGGCACGCAGAGTCCGCAAGGACATCCTGGAGATCTTCGGCCACTCCTCGGATCTGGTGGTGATGGCCCCGGGCGGGCTGCGCCGCGGCAGCCGGTACGTGGTGCGGGTGGTGGCGGGCGGTGACCAGCTGGCGCGGCAGACCGGCCTGGTCGACGGCCGCGGCCGGCCGATCCGCGGGCTGCCGCCGCAGGTCGTCTCCGGCGCCACCTGCGACGCCGAGGCCGCCTGGCGCGGGGCCTTCCTCGCCCATGGCTCGCTCACCGAGCCCGGCCGCTCGTCCTCCCTGGAGGTGACCTGCCCCGGTCCGGAGGCCGCGCTCGCCCTGGTCGGCGCCGCCCGCCGGCTGCAGATCGCCGCCAAGGCGCGCGAGGTGCGCGGGGTGGACCGGGTGGTCGTCCGGGACGGTGATGCCATCGGCGCGCTGTTGACGCGGCTGGGGGCGCATGAGTCGGTCCTCGCCTGGGAGGAGCGGCGGATGCGCCGCGAGGTGCGGGCCACCGCCAACCGCCTCGCCAACTTCGACGACGCCAACCTGCGCCGTTCGGCCCGCGCCGCCGTCGCCGCCGGGGCCCGGGTGCAGCGCGCCCTGGAGATCCTTGGCGAGGAGGTGCCCGAGCACCTCGCCGCGGCCGGGCGGCTGCGCATGGAGCACAAGCAGGCGTCCCTGGAGGAGCTGGGCGCCCTCGCCGACCCGCCGCTGACCAAGGACGCGGTCGCGGGCCGTATCCGCCGGCTGCTGGCCATGGCCGACAAGCGCGCCCAGGACCTGGGCATCCCCGGCACCGAGTCCAGCCTTACGGAGGAGATGGCCGACGGCATGGTCGGCTGACCGGCCCTACGGGCTGACGGCGGCGCGAACTGACGGCGGCGCGTGACGGCGGCGCGTGACGGCGGCGCGAGCTCACCGCCGTACGAACTGATGGCCGCGCGAACTGACGGCCGCACGAGCCGGGCCCCGCGAACTGACGGCCATACGAGCTGACGGCCGCACGAGCCGGGCCCCGCGAACTGACGGGCCCATCAGCTGACGGTCCTACGAGCCGACCGCCTCGCGAGCTGACGACTCCCATCAGCTGACGACCCCCATCAGCTGACGGCCCGAGAAGCCGTACGAGAGCCGCCCCCACGCCCCCGGATCACATGGGCGATCCGGGGGCGTGGTGCGTCCCGGGTCATGCGACGGCGGTTCCGCGCGCCGCTGTTGACATGGCCATGTGTCGTGACAAGTCTGGAGCGCTGCGCACCCGCGCGTGTCCGCACACGACAGCCAGGGGGGCTCATGAAGCTCAGACGCACGGTGAGATTCAGGCGCACGGTGAGATCGGGCGGCGCGGTGGTGGGACTTGCCGCGCTGCTCCTGGGGGGACTGGCCGCGGCACCCGCGGCCACCGCACAACCGCCGGCGGACGCTGCCGGCGACGGGCTCTCCGTATGGACCGCCCAGGTCACGAAGGATCAGATTCCGCTGCTGCTCCGTGCCGGAGCGGACGGCACCGAACTGGGGCGGCAGGTCCCCGAGAAGGGCACCGGCCCGGTCGAGCTCTACCTCACCGCCAAGCAGGCCGCCGAGCTGCGCGGCAAGGGCGTGCGGCTCGGCGAGAAGAAGATCTCCGCACAGAGCCGCGACCGGCTGAAGGCCGCGGGCGACGGCGTCTTCCGCCCCTACAGCGGCGACGGCGGGCTGAAGCAGGAGATCGTCGAGACCGGCCGGGCGCACCCCGGCCTCACCAAGGTCGTCAGCATCGGCAAAACCGGCCAGGGCAAGGACATCCTCGCCCTCAAGCTGAGCAAGGGCGCCGCGAAGAGCCGCGACGGCAGCAAGCCGTCGGTGCTCTACATGTCCAATCAGCACGCTCGTGAGTGGATCACGCCCGAGATGACCCGCCGGCTGATGCACTACTACCTCGACAACTACGGCAAGGACGACCGCGTCACCAGGATCGTGGACCGTACGGAGCTGTGGTTCGTGCTGTCGGCCAACCCGGACGGCTACGACTACACGCATCAGAGCCCGGCCAACCGCCAGTGGCGCAAGAACCTGCGCGACAACAACGGCGACGGCAAGATCACCTCGGGCGACGGCGTCGACCTCAATCGCAACTTCGGGTACAAGTGGGGCTACGACAACGAGGGTTCGTCCGCCGACCCGGCCGATGAGACCTACCGGGGCCCGGCGCCCGCCTCCGAGCCGGAGACCAGGGCGCTGGACGCCTTCGAGAAGCGCATCGGCTTCACCTACGGCATCAACTACCACTCGGCCGCCGAACTGCTGCTCTACGGCGTCGGCTGGCAGGTCGCCACCCCGACCCCCGACGACGTCCTCTACAAGTCCCTCGCCGGCACCCCGGAGCACTCCGCGATCCCCGGCTACCACCCGCAGGTCTCCTCCGAGTTGTACACCACCAACGGCGAGGCAGACGGCCACGCGGCGAACGTCAACGGGATGATGATGTTCACCCCGGAGATGTCGACGTGCCAGACCGCCTCCAACGTCGACCCGGACGACGCCTGGCAGCCGCGCGACTGCGCGTCCGTCTTCACCTTCCCGGACGACGAGAAGCTGATCGCACAGGAGTTCACCAAGAACATCCCGTTCGCGCTCTCCGTCGCCGAGACCGCGGAACACCCCGACCGGCCCTCGTCGTCGGTCGGTATGAGCGCGCGGGACTTCACCCCGGACGCCTTCGGCACGTCGTACGCGCGCGGCGGCGACCAGGACGTCTCGGTGACCGCCCGCAAGAGCGTTCGCGACAAGAAGCTCAACTACCGCGTGGACGGCGGTCGTACCCGCACCGCCACGCTGAAGCCATGGCGGGGCGGCGAGACCTACGGCGGCGAGGACAACATCCGCTTCGACCAGTACCGCGCCGCCGTCAAGGGCGCGAACCCGGGGCGGAAGGTCGAGGTCTGGTTCACCGGCCGTACGGAGAGCGGCAAGCGGACCGCCAGTGAGTCGTTCACCTTCACCGTCGCCGAGCGGCCCCGTGCCGACACGCTGGTGATCGCCGAGGAGGGTGGCACCTCCCCGGCCCGGCACACCGCCGCGTACACCCGGGCGTTGGCCGACAACGACCGTAAGGCGGCCGTCTGGGACGTGGCCACCCAAGGGGCGCCGTCCGCGCTCGGCGTGCTGAGCCACTTCAAGACCGTGCTCTGGTACACCGGGGCCGAGCGGCCCGGCGGCCCCACCCTGCTCGCGGTGCGCGACTTCCTCAACGAGGGCGGCAAGCTGATCACCACCGGTGAACGGGCGGGCGGCAGCTCCGAGGTGGGGCCGGCCGACACCGACGACTTCAGCCAGTACTACCTGGGTGCCGACAGCCGGCTCACCCTGAAGTCGCCCACCGCCTTCCAGGGCGCCGGCGCGCTCGCGGACACCGGCGCGAACCTCGGCGACGCCCCCGGCAACCCGCTGGACGCCGCGGGCGCCTACACCGTCACCTCCGATGTGCTGCCGCCCGAGGACTTCCCCCAGTTCCGCAGCGCGGGCGCGGGGGGGTACCCGAACACGCGTACTCCGTACCAGCCTTATGAGGGCGACTGGATGGCGGCCGCCGGCCACCGTGACAGCTCCTGGATGCGGCTGTCCCGCACGGTCGACCTCACCGGTGTGTCCGCCGCCGACGAACCGGCCCTGGACTTCCGGCTCAGCTATGACACCGAGCCCGGATACGACCATGTGATCATCGAGGCGCACACCGCGGGCCAGGACGACTGGACCACGCTCCCCGACGCCAACGGCGGCTCCTCCACCAAGGTGCCCACCGAGTGCGAGGCGGGCTTCCTGCTCAATCTGCACCCGTTCCTCAAGCACTACCTGACCCCGGGCGACGACGGCTGCACGGCGAAGGGCGGCACGGGCTCCTGGAACAGCCTGACGGGCTCCTCCGAGGGATGGCGGCCGGTCTCGCTGGACCTGAGCGGCTACGCGGGCAAGAGGGTCGAGCTGGCGCTCTCCTACGTCACGGACCCGGGCACCGGCGGCCGGGGCGCCTTCGTGGACGGCACCGAGCTCACCGTCGGCGGCGCCGCCAAGGACTCCGAGGGCTTCGAGACCGCGCTCGGCCCGTGGTCGGTGCCGGGGGCGCCGGAGGGCAGCCCGGCGAACGCCGGGGACTGGTCCCGCTCCCGGGAGCTCTTCCACACCGTCGCGGGCGTCACCACCCGGGACACCGTGCTGCTGGGATTCGGACTGGAGCACGTCCCGGACGCCGCCCAGAGGGCTCGGCTGGTGGGCGACGCGCTCCGTGCGCTGCGTCGTTGACAGTGCGTGACATATCGTGACTGAATCGGCGGTCCGTACCACTTTCCGGTGGTCATGGGCCGCCGATGCCAATGTCACGTACGCCCCGTGATAGCGGTAGGGTCGGAGGCGGTCGGGGACATCCCATACACGTTCGCCGGCGTCCAGACCGGCACACCAACGAGGAGATCGGTTCGTGACGATCCGCGTAGGCATCAACGGCTTCGGCCGCATCGGTCGCAACTACTTCCGCGCGCTCCTTGAGCAGGGCGCGGACATCGAGATCGTCGGTGTCAACGACCTGACCGACAATGCCACCTTGGTCCACCTGCTCAAGTACGACTCCATCCTCGGTCGGCTGAAGCATGAGGTCAGCCACACCGAGGACACCATCACGGTGGGCAACCAGACCTTCAAGACGATGGCCGAGCGCGACCCGGCCGCCCTTCCGTGGGGCGAGCTCGGCGCCGACATCGTGGTGGAGTCCACCGGCATCTTCACCAAGCGCGAGGACGCCGCCAAGCACCTCGCCGCCGGCGCCAAGAAGGTCCTGATCTCCGCGCCCGCCAAGAACGAGGACATCACCATCGTGATGGGCGTCAACCAGGACAAGTACGACCCGGCGAACCACCACGTCATCTCCAACGCCTCCTGCACCACCAACTGTGTGGCGCCGATGGCCAAGGTCCTCGACGAGAGCTTCGGCATCGTCAAGGGCATGATGACGACGGTCCACGCGTACACCAACGACCAGCGCATCCTGGACTTCCCGCACAAGGACCTGCGTCGCGCCCGCGCGGCGGCCGAGAACATCATCCCGACCTCCACCGGTGCCGCCAAGGCCACCGCGCTGGTCCTCCCGCAGCTCAAGGGCAAGCTGGACGGCATCGCGATGCGCGTCCCGGTCCCGACCGGCTCGGTCACCGACCTCGTCCTGGAGCTCGACCGCGAGGTCACCAAGGACGAGATCAACACCGCCTTCCAGAAGGCCGCCGAGGGTCAGCTCAAGGGCATCCTCGAGTACACCGAGGACCCGATCGTCTCCTCCGACATCGTCAACTGGCCCGCGTCCTGCACCTTCGACTCCTCCCTGACCATGGTCCAGGGCAAGCAGGTCAAGGTCGTCGGCTGGTACGACAACGAGTGGGGCTACTCCAACCGCCTCGTCGACCTGACCGTCTTCGTCGGCGGCCGGCTCTGACCGCTGTCCCGATGAGCTGGGAAACGGGGCCCGCTACGACGCCGTCGTAACGGGCCCCGATCCATGATCAAGGAGTCATCCCTGTGAAGACGATTGACGATCTTCAGGTCGCCGGGCAGCGGGTCTTCGTCCGCGCCGATCTGAACGTCCCGCTCGACGGCGAGACGATCACCGACGACGGCCGGATCCGCGCCGCCGTGCCGACGATCACCAAGCTCCTGGACCGGGGCGCCAAGGTGATCGTCGCCTCGCACCTGGGCCGTCCCAAGGGCGCCCCGGAGCCCCAGTACTCGCTCGCCCCGGTCGCCCGGCGGCTCGGCGAACTCCTCGGCAAGCAGGTCGTCTTCGCGACCGACACCGTGGACGAGAACGCCCGGGCCACCGTGGCGGGGCTCGGCGACGGCGAGCTCGCGCTGCTGGAGAACCTGCGCTTCAACGCCGGTGAGACCAGTAAGGACGACACCGAGCGCGGTGCCTTCGCCGACCGGCTCGCCGCCCTCGCCGACCTCTACGTGGGCGACGGCTTCGGCGCGGTCCACCGCAAGCACGCCTCCGTGTACGACCTCCCGGCGCGGCTGCCGCACGCCGCGGGCGACCTGATCGCCGCCGAGCTCACCGTCCTGAAGAAGCTCACCGAGGACGTCAAGCGGCCCTACGCGGTGGTCCTCGGCGGCGCCAAGGTCTCCGACAAGCTCGGCGTGATCGACCACCTCCTGGAGAAGGCCGACCGCATCCTGATCGGCGGCGGCATGGCCTATACCTTCCTCAAGGCCCAGGGCCACGAGGTCGGCGGCTCGCTGCTGCAGGAGGACCAGGTCCCGGCGGTCCAGGACTATCTGCGCCGGGCCAAGGAGCGCGGTGTGGAGTTCGTGCTCCCGGTCGATGTCACGGCCGCGCCCGAATTCCCGGACCTGAAGGCCAAGGCCCCCACGAACCCGCGGCTCGTCCCCGCGGACGCGATCCCGGCCGACCTCCAGGGCCTGGACATCGGCCCGGAGACCCGCAAGCTGTACGCCTCGAAGCTGGCCGACGCGGCCACCGTCTTCTGGAACGGCCCCATGGGCGTCTTCGAGCACCCCGACTACGCCGAGGGCACCCGGGCCGTGGCCCAGGCGCTGCTGGACAGCCCGGCCTTCACCGTGGTCGGCGGCGGCGACTCCGCCGCGGCCGTACGCATCCTGGGCTTCGACGAGAACGCTTTCGGCCACATCTCGACCGGCGGTGGAGCGAGCCTCGAATACCTCGAGGGCAAGACGCTCCCCGGCCTCGCCGCACTGGAGGACTGAACACCGTGAGTGACCGTATGCCGCTGATGGCGGGCAACTGGAAGATGAACCTCAACCACCTCGAGGCCATCGCCCACGTCCAGAAGCTCGCCTTCGGGCTCGCCGACAAGGACTACGAGGCCGTGGAGGTCGCGGTGCTGCCGCCCTTCATCGATCTGCGGTCCGTGCAGACCCTGGTCGACGGCGACAAGCTGAAGATCAAGTACGGCGCCCAGGACATCTCGGCGCATGACTCCGGGGCCTACACCGGCGAGATCTCCGGCCCGATGCTGGCCAAGCTCAGGTGCGCCTACGTGGTCGTCGGGCACTCGGAGCGGCGCCAGTACCACGACGAGACCGACGAGCTGTGCAACGCCAAGGTCAAGGCGGCCTTCCGCAACGACCTCACCCCGATCCTGTGCGTCGGCGAGGGCCTCGACGTCCGTAAGGCGGGCAACCAGGTCGCGCACACCCTCGCCCAGGTGGACGGGGGCCTGAAGGACGTCCCGGCCGAGCAGGCCGAGACCATCGTGATCGCCTACGAGCCGGTCTGGGCGATCGGCACCGGCGAGGTGGCGACCCCCGAGGACGCCCAGGAGGTCTGCGGGGCCATCCGCGGCCGGCTCGCCGAGCTCTACGGCCAGGAGGTCGCCGACAAGGTCAGGATCCAGTACGGCGGCTCGGTGAAGTCCGGGAACGTCGCCGCGATCATGGCCAAGCAGGATGTGGACGGCGCGCTGATCGGCGGTGCCTCGCTGGACGCGGACGAATTCGTCAAGATCGTTCGTTTTCGCGACCAGTGAGTAGGCCCTAGCGCACGCGTCGTCGTACCCTGTCGGGGGTCGGGGCGGTGGAAATCGCACCGTCCGGCCCCCGACGTCCGTACAAGCCCGAGAAGGTTGGTCCAGCTGTGATCATGGGGTTCTCGATCGCCCTCATCATCTTCAGCCTCCTGTTGATGATGTTGGTGCTCATGCACAAGGGGAAGGGCGGCGGCCTGTCCGACATGTTCGGTGGCGGCATGCAGTCCTCGGTGGGCGGCTCCTCGGTCGCCGAGCGCAACCTGGACCGCATCACCGTGGTGGTCGGGCTGCTGTGGTTCGTCTGCATCGTCGTGCTCGGGCTGCTGATGAAGCTCGACTGAGGGTCCGCCGGCGGGGCCCGTCCGGGGCCCGGCTGACGCCCGATAACTGACGTACCGTCGTCAGCGGGGCCCATATGCGGCCTATGATGGCATGGCGTCCTCGGTGACGGGTGTAACTCCTCTCACTGGACGCGCGTTGGGCCTTACGTAGACTGGGGCGCCGGGCGGCGAAGCTGACAATCGAGGCTTCGCGGCACCATCACGCAGGGAGTTACGACCGTGGCAAGTGGCAACGCGATCCGTGGAAGTCGGGTCGGGGCGGGGCCGATGGGAGAAGCCGAGCGAGGCGAATCGGCGCCGCGCCTGCGCATCTCCTTCTGGTGCTCGAACGGGCATGAGACCGTGCCGAGCTTCGCCAGCGACGCGCAGATCCCTGACACGTGGGACTGCCCCCGCTGCGGCTTCCCGGCCGGCAAGGACCGGGACAACCCGCCGGACCCGCCGCGCACCGAGCCGTACAAGACGCACCTGGCGTACGTACGGGAGCGGCGCAGCGACGCCGACGGCGAGGCGATCCTCGCCGAGGCACTCGCCAAGCTCCGGGGCGAGATCTAGACACACAACGCGGTACGACGGCCCGGCCGGGCACCTCCTGCGAGGGGTGCGCGGCCGGGCCGTTGTCAGTGGTGCGGGCTACGGTCGTGGGGTGCTGGATCACCGGGGGAAGCCGTCCCGCCGGATGGGGGCCGGCGCACGGGGCGGAGGGGGATCGTCATGGCCGCGGTGGACGCCGGTGAGCTGGGCGCCGGGAAACCGGCGGGGCCCGCGTGGCGCGGGGGGTTCGGGCGGCTGTGGGCGGCCGCGGTCGTCTCCCGGTTCGGGGACGCGCTGCGGGGTGCGGCGCTGCCGCTGCTGGCCGTCTCGCTGACCGATTCGCCGGTGCTGGTCTCGCTCGTGACCGCCTGCGGCTTCCTGCCCTGGCTGCTGTTCGGGCTGATCGGCGGGGCGATCGCGGACCGGGTGGACCAGCGGCGGGCGATGTGGGCGGTGGACGGCGTGCGGGCGGCCCTGATGGCGGGGTTCGCCGTCGCGGTGTGGCTGGACCTGGCCACCATCGGGCTGCTGCTCGCCCTCGCCTTCGCCCTCACCACGCTGCAGACCCTGTTCGACAACGCGGCCACGGCGCTGCTGCCGTCCGTGGTGGGGCAGCAGGCGCTGGGCCGGGCCAACGCCCGGCTGATGACCGGGCAGGAGGTCATGGGCCGGTTCGTGGGCGCCCCGCTGGTGCCGGTGCTGCTCGGTCTCGGCGCCGCGATGCCGTACGCGGCGGACGCGGTCACCTATCTCGCCGCCGCCGTGCTGGTCGCCTCGCTGGGGGCGGCACCCCCCGAGCGGGCCCCGCGCCCGCCGGGCGGGTCGCTGCGGCGCGATATCACCGAGGGCCTGGCCGTGCTGTGGCGGGACCGCACGCTCCGGGCGCTGTGCGCCTCCACCACGCTGTGCAACATCGGCATCGGCGCGCTCATCGCCACCCTGGTGCTGCACATCACCGGCTGGCTGGACGCCGGGAACACCGGCTACGCGGCCGTCATCACCGTCTACGGGATCGGCAGCGTGGCCGGGGGTCTGGTGGCCGCCCGGCTCACCGAGAAGCTGGGGCGTGCCCGCGCCCTCGTGGTGTGCGGCACCGCGCAGATCGGCGCCCTGGCCGCCCTCGGGGCGATACGGAGCCTGCCGGTCGCGGTCGCCGCCATGGGCCTCTTCGGCTTCGCGGGGATCGTCTGGAACGTCACCGAGGTGACGATGATGCAGCAGCGCAGCCCCGACGGGGCGCTCGGGCGGGTGAGCGCCGCCTTCCGCACCCTGTCGGTCGCGGGCGCCCCGCTCGGCGCGCTGCTGGGCGGGGTGATGGCCCAGGCATGGGGGCTCAACACCCCCGCGCTGGGGGCCGCCGCGCTCTTTGTCTGCGGGGTGGTGGCCCTCGTTCCGGGAATGCGGTCCGTCATCAATTAGGTTGGTGGCCACGGGGGCCAGGTACCGACGAGAAGTGGGCTGATGTCCGAGATGAACATGGAAGGCCGCACCAGGCTGGACCAGCTGCCGGAATGGCATGCGCTGGCCGCACACCGCAAGGAGCTGGGCGACGCGCATCTGCGCGACCTGTTCGCGGGCGACCCGGAGCGCGGGAGCCGCCTCACCCTTCAGGTCGGCGATCTCCACGTCGACTACTCCAAGCACCTGGTGACCGACGAGACCCTGCGGCTGCTGCGCGAACTGGCGCGCGTCACCCAGGTGGCCGAGTTGCGCGACGCCATGTTCCGCGGCGAGCGGATCAACACCACCGAGGACCGCTCGGTGCTGCACATCGCGCTGCGCGCACCGCACTCCGCGGAGATCAAGGCGGACGGCCAGGACGTCGTCGGCGAAGTGCACGCCGTGCTCGCCAAGATGGCCGTCTTCGCCGACCGCGTCCGGTCCGGCGACTGGACCGGCCACACCGGCAAGCAGATCAAGAACGTCGTCAACATCGGCATCGGCGGCTCCGATCTGGGCCCGAAGATGGCGTACGAGGCGCTGCGTTCCTACAGCGACCGCTCGATGACATTCCGGTTCGTCTCCAATGTGGACGGCGCGGATCTGCACGAGGCGGTGCGCGACCTGGACCCGGCCGAGACGCTGTTCATCGTCGCCTCCAAGACCTTCACCACCATCGAGACCATCACCAACGCCGTCTCCGCCCGCAACTGGCTGCTGACCGGGCTCCGGGCCGGTCAGGAGGCCGTCGCCAAGCACTTCGTGGCGGTGTCGACCAACGCCGAGAAGGTCGCCGAGTTCGGCATCGACACGGACAACATGTTCGGGTTCTGGGACTGGGTCGGCGGGCGTTACTCCTACGACTCGGCCATCGGCCTCTCCCTGATGGTCGCCATCGGCCCGGACTGCTTCCGCGAGATGCTGGCCGGTTTCCACCTGGTCGACGAGCACTTCTCCACCGCCCCGCCGGAGCGGAATGTCCCGCTGCTGATGGGCCTGCTGGGCATCTGGTACGACAACTTCCATGGCGCCCAGGCGCATGCCGTCCTGCCGTACAGCCACTATCTCTCGCGGTTCACCGACTATCTGCAGCAGTTGGACATGGAGTCCAACGGCAAGCATGTGGACCGGGACGGCAATCGCGTCGGCTGGCAGACCGGCCCCATCGTCTGGGGCACCCCCGGCACCAACGGCCAGCACGCCTACTACCAGCTGCTCCACCAGGGCACCAAGCTGGTCCCGGCCGATCTGATCGGCTTCGCGCGGCCCGTGAAGGATCTGCCGCCCGGCCTGGAGTCCCACCACGACCTGCTGATGGCCAACCTCTTCGCCCAGGGCCAGGCGCTGGCCTTCGGCAAGACCGCCGAGGAGGTCGCCGCCGAGGGAGTGCCCGAGGAGCTGGTGCCGCACAAGACCTTCGACGGCAACCGCCCCACCACCACGATCCTCGCCCATGAGCTGACCCCGTCGGTGCTGGGCCAGCTGGTCGCCCTCTATGAGCACAAGGTGTTCGTCCAGGGCGCGGTGTGGAACATCGACTCCTTCGACCAGTGGGGAGTGGAGCTGGGCAAGGTGCTCGCCAAGCGCGTGGAGCCCGCCCTGACCGAGGGCGCCGAGGTGCCCGGTCTGGACGCCTCCACCGAGCACCTGGTCGCCACCTACCGCTCGCTGCGCGGCCGCTGAGGTCCTCGACGCGCATAGGAACGATCCCCCGGGCGCTTCGGGCGCCCGGGGGATCGTTCCTGTGCGATACGAGGGTTGTGCGATACGAGGGTTACGGCGAGGCCGGGGGGTACAGCTCGCGCGGCAGCCCCGCCGCCGCGGCCCGGTCCAGCAGCCACAGCGTCCGGCTCCGGCCGCGTGCGCCCGCCGCCGGAGCCTGCAGCTCCCCGGCGCCCGACAGCGCTATCGTGACCGCCTTCGCCTTGTCCTCACCGGCCGCCAGCAGCCACACCTCCCGCGCCGCGCGGATCGCCGGCAGGGTCAGCGAGATCCGTACCGGCGGCGGCTTGGGCGCGCCGCGCACCCCGACCACCATCCGCTCGGTCTCCCGGACGGCGGGCAGCTCGGGGAAGAGCGAGGCCACATGGGTGTCCGGGCCGACGCCGAGCAGCAGCACGTCGAACGACGGCACCGCGCCGTGGTTCTCCGGCCACGCGGCCCCGGCCAGCTCGGCCGCGTACGCCTCGGCCGCCGCGTCCACATCGCCGCCGTGTGGCCCGTCCGACGCGGGCATCGCGTGCACCCGCGCCGGGTCCAGCTCCACCGCGTCCAGCAGCGCCTCGCGGGCCTGGGTGACATTGCGGTCCGCATGGCCGTCGGGCAGGAAGCGCTCATCGCCCCACCACAGGTCCAGCCGCGACCAGTCGACCGCGTCGCGCGCTGGGGAGGCGCCGAGCGCGGCCAGCAGGCCGTTGCCGTTGCGCCCGCCGGTCAGGACGACCGAGGCCGAGCCACGGGCGGCCTGGGCGTCCACGATCTTCGTGATCAGCCGTGCCGCCGCGGCCTGGGCCATCAGCTCCTTGTCGCGGTGGACGACCACCTGTGGTGCGGTCATGTGTCCGCCTTCCTGTCCGCCTTCTGCCCCTGGGACTTCTGTTCCTGGGACTTCGGGGGGTGGGGCTTGGGAACCGGCGGCTGTGCCGGTGCCTGCGGCGGGTTCTTCGGCGCGCCCGGAGCGTGCTCCGACGGCGTCTCCGGATCCCGGGTCGGCAGCGGCGGCAGGTCCGCCCCGGGCGGCACCACCTTGGTCGCCGGGGCGGCCTTGGCGTCCCGCTCCAGCGTCCCCACGCCGCCCTTGCCCAGCTTGCTGACGCCGAACTTCACCGACGACTCGTAGCTCTCGTCGGGGTCCAGCCGGCGCAGTTCCTCGGCGATCAGCTCCGACATCTCACGCCGCTGCAGCGCCACATGCCGGTCGGGCTGGCCCGGCATGGCCAGCTCGGCCAGTGAGCCGTTCGCCCGGTCCAGGCAGATCACGCCGTCGGCCGTCTCCAGCCGCACCGCGGTCAGCCCGGGGCCCTCCGAGACCTGCCGGTCCACCGGCACCCCCAGCCGCTGGGCGAGCCACAGCGCGAGCAGTTCGCTGCTCGGGTTGTACGCCTCGCCCTCGACGACCGCGGAGGTGATCGGGGAGTGCCGCTGGTCCAGGGCCGCGGCCAGGACGCTGCGCCACGGGGTGATCCGGGTCCACGCCAGATCGGTGTCGCCCGGGGTGTACGTGGCGGCCCGCAGCCCGAGGGCCGCCACCGGGTCCTCGGTGGCCTGGGCGTCGGTGATCCGGCGCTGGGCCAGCTGCCCGAGCAGATCCTCGGCCGGGTGCTCCGGGGCGTCCTCCGGCCACCACACCACCACCGGGGCGTCCGGCAGCAGCAGCGGCAGGACCACCGAGTAGGCGTGGTTGGCGAGCTCGCCGTGCAGCCGCAGCAGCACCGTCTCGCCGGTGCCGGTCTCGCCGCCGACCCGCACCTCGGCGTCCATCCGGGCCATCTTGCGGTCGCGCGGCGACCGGCCCGGACGCTTGATGACGACCAGGGTGCGCGAGGGGTGCTCCTTGGACGCCTCGCTCGCCGCCCGCAGCGCGTCGTAGTGGTTGCCCTCGTCGGTGACGATGACGAGGGTGAGCACCATGCCCACGGCCGGGGTACCGGTGGCCCGGCGTGCCTGGACCAGAGCGGAGTTGATCCGGCTGGACGTGGTGTCCGTGAGATCGATGTTCATGGCCGCCGCCAGCTCCGTCCGTCTCGTGCGAGCATCTCGTCCGCGGCTTTCGGCCCCCAGGTCCCGGAGGTGTACTGCTCGGGCCTGCCGTGCTGGTCCCAGAACTCCTCGATCGGGTCCAGGATCCGCCAGGACTGCTCGACCTCCTCATGGCGGGGGAAGAGGTTGGCCTCGCCGAGCAGGACGTCCAGCAGCAGCCGCTCGTACGCCTCGGGGCTGGACTCGGTGAAGGACTCGCCGTACTGGAAGTCCATCGTCACGTCCCGGATCTCCATGGAGGTGCCGGGCACCTTGGAGCCGAACCGGATGGTGACGCCCTCGTCCGGCTGCACCCGGATGACCAGGGCGTTCTGCCCCAGCTCCTGGGTGTCGGTGGCGTCGAAGGGGGAGTGCGGGGCGCGCTGGAAGACCACCGCGATCTCGGTGACCCGCCGCCCCAGCCGCTTGCCGGTGCGCAGATAGAAGGGGACACCCGCCCAGCGGCGGTTGTCGATCTCCAGCTTGATCGCGGCGTAGGTGTCGGTCTTCGAGTGGGGGTCGATGCCCTCCTCCTCGAGGTAGCCGTGCACCTCCTCGCCGCCCTGCCAGCCGGAGGCGTACTGGGCGCGCACCGTGTGCTTGTCCAGGTCCTTGGGCAGCCTGACCGCCCTGAGTGCCTTCAGCTTCTCGGTGACCAGGGAGGACGCGTCGAAGGAGGCGGGCTCCTCCATGGCGGTCAGCGCGAGCAGCTGCAGCAGGTGGTTCTGGATGACGTCGCGGGCCGCGCCGATGCCGTCGTAGTAGCCCGCGCGCCCGCCGATGCCGATGTCCTCGGCCATGGTGATCTGTACATGGTCGACGTACGACCGGTTCCAGATCGGCTCGAACATCGTGTTGGCGAAGCGCAGCGCCAGGATGTTCTGGACCGTCTCCTTGCCCAGGTAGTGGTCGATCCGGAAGACGTCACTGGGCCGGAAGACCTCGTGGACGACCTGGTTGAGATCCTGGGCGCTCTTCAGGTCGTGCCCGAAGGGCTTCTCGATGACCGCGCGCCGCCAGGAGTCGCCCTGCCCGTCCGACAGCCCGTGCTTCTTGAGCTGCTGGACGACGGTGGGGAAGAACTTCGGCGGGACCGACAGATAGAAGGCGAAGTTGCCGCCGGTGCCGCGGGCCTTGTCGAGCTCCTCTATGGTCGCCCGAAGCTGGACGAACGCCTCGTCGTCGTCGAACACGCCGGAGACGAAGCGGAACCCCTCGGCCAGCTGCTGCCAGACCTCCTCGCGGAACGGGGTCCGCGCGTGTTCCTTGACCGCGTCGTGCACGACCTGGGCGAAGTCCTCGTTCTCCCAGTCGCGGCGGGCGAAGCCGACGAGCGAGAAGCCCGGGGGCAGCAGCCCGCGGTTGGCCAGGTCGTAGATGGCCGGCATCAGCTTCTTACGGGACAGGTCGCCCGTGACGCCGAAGATCACGAGGCCGGACGGCCCCGCGATGCGCGGGAGCCGTCGGTCTCGTGGGTCACGCAGCGGATTGCTGCTGCTCACGTTTCACGCCTCCGAGGGTGCGAGGCGCTTGAGCTCCGCCTCGGTGGACTTCAGCAGGTCGTTCCACGAGGACTCGAACTTCTCGACGCCCTCGTCCTCCAGCACCCGGACGACGTCGTCGTAGGAGATCCCGATTCCGGCCAGCGCGTCGAGGTCGGCCTTGGCCTGCTCGTACGTGCCGCGCACGGTGTCGCCGCTGATCTCGCCGTGGTCGGCGACCGCCTCCAGGGTGGCCTCCGGCATGGTGTTGACGGTGCCGGGGGCGACCAGGTCCACGACGTACAGGGTGTCCTTGTACGCCGGGTCCTTCACACCGGTCGAGGCCCACAGCGGACGCTGCTTGTTGGCGTTCGCCCGGTCCAGGACGGCCCAGCGGTCGGAGCTGAAGACCTCCTCGTACGCCTGGTAGGCGAGGCGGGCGTTGGCGACGGCGGCCTTGCCGCGCAGCGCCTTGGCCTCATCGGTGCCGATCTTGTCGATGCGCTTGTCGATCTCGGTGTCCACGCGGGAGACGAAGAAGGACGCCACCGAGTGGATCTTCTGCAGGTCGAGACCCGCGGCCTTGGCCTTCTCCAGACCCGCCAGGAAGGCGTCCATGACCGCGCGGTACCGCTCCAGGGAGAAGATCAGCGTGACATTGACGCTGATGCCCAGGCCGATCACCTCGGTGATCGCGGGCAGCCCCGCCTCGGTCGCCGGGATCTTGATGAAGGTGTTGGGCCGGTCCACCAGCCAGGCCAGCTGCTTGGCTTCGGCGATGGTGGCCGCCGTGTTGTGGGCCAGGCGCGGGTCGACCTCGATGGAGACCCGGCCGTCCTGGCCGCCTGTCGCGTCGTACACCGGCCGGAGGATGTCGGCCGCGTCGCGGACGTCCGCCGTGGTGATCATGCGGACGGCTTCCTCGACGGTGAGCCGGCGGACCGCGAGGTCGGCCACCTGCTGCTGGTAGCCGTCGCCGCCGGAGATCGCCTTCTGGAAGATCGACGGGTTGGTGGTGACGCCTACGACATGCTGCTGGTCGATCAGCTCGGCCAGGTTGCCGGAGGTGATCCTCTTGCGGGAGAGGTCGTCGAGCCAGATCGCGACGCCTTCGTCGGCCAGCCGCTTGAGTGCGTCTGTCATGGGGTGTGTTCTCCTACTCGTCGCACTTACGTCGTCTGTGGGGGTCAGCGCCCGGCGGCGTCGAGGGACTCGCGGGCGGCGGTGACCACGGCCTCGGCGGTGAGGCCGAACTCCCGGAAGAGCACCTTGTAGTCGGCCGAGGCGCCGAAGTGCTCCAGCGAGACGATGCGGCCGGCCTCGCCGACGAAGCGGTACCAGGTCAGGCCGATACCCGCCTCGACGGCCACACGAGCCTTGACGGACGGCGGCAGCACTGTCTCCCGGTACCCCTTGTCCTGCTCCTCGAACCACTCGACCGAGGGCATCGACACAACGCGGGTGGGAATCCCGGCGGCCTGGAGCTGCTCGCGCGCCTCCACGGCGAGGTGCACCTCGGAACCGGTGCCGATGAGGATCACCCGCGGCTCGCCGCCCTCGGCCTCGAAGAGGACGTAGCCGCCCTTGGCGGCGTTCTCGTCGGCCTCGTAGGTCGGCACGTTCTGCCGGGTCAGCGCCAGGCCGTGCGGGGCCGGGTTCGCGGTGTGGCGGCGGGTGATCTCCCGCCAGGCGATGGCCGTCTCGTTGGCGTCGGCCGGGCGGACCACGTTCAGGCCCGGGATGGCGCGCAGCGCGGACAGGTGCTCCACCGGCTGGTGGGTCGGGCCGTCCTCGCCGAGGCCGATGGAGTCGTGCGTCCACACGTAGGTGACCGGCAGCTTCATCAGCGCGGCGAGCCGGACGGCCGGCCGCATGTAGTCGGAGAAGACCAGGAAGGTACCGCCGTAGACCCGGGTGTTGCCGTGCAGCGCGATGCCGTTCATGGTCGAGCCCATGGCGTGCTCGCGGATGCCGAAGTGGATCGTGCGGCCGTACGGGTCGGCCTCCGGCAGCGGGTTGCCCTTCGGGAGGAAGGACGAGGACGCGTCGATCGTGGTGTTGTTGGAGCCCGCGAGGTCGGCGGAGCCGCCCCACAGCTCGGGGAGCACCCCGCCGAGCGCCTTGAGCACCTGGCCGGACGCCTTACGGGTGGCGACGTCCTTGCCCGGCTCGAAGACCGGCACCGTGCTCTCCCAGCCCTCGGGCAGCTCGCCCGCGGTGATCCGGTCGAACAGGGCGGCCCGCTCGGCGTTGGCGTTCCGCCACTCCTGGAGCTTCTTGTCCCAGGCGGCGTGGGCCTCGCGGCCGCGCTCGACCAGGGCGCGGGTGTGGTTGATGACGTCCGTGTCGATCGCGAAGTGCTGCTCGGGGTCGAAGCCGAGGACGCGCTTGGTGGCGGCGACCTCGTCGGCGCCGAGCGCAGAGCCGTGGGACGCCTCGGTGTTCTGCGCGTTCGGGGCGGGCCAGGCGATGATCGTGCGGGCCGCGATGATCGAGGGGCGCTCGGTCTCGGCCTGCGCCGCCTTGAGCGCCGCGTACAGCGCGTGGACGTCGAAGTCACCGTTCTCGGCCTGCTCGATGCGCTGGACGTGCCAGCCGTACGCCTCGTAGCGCTTCAGCACGTCCTCGGAGAGCGCGGTGGCGGTGTCGCCCTCGATCGAGATGTGGTTGTCGTCGTACAGGGCGACGATGTTGCCCAGCCTCTGGTGGCCGGCCAGCGAGGACGCCTCGGCGGAGATGCCCTCCTCCAGGTCGCCGTCGGAGACGATCGCCCAGATGGTGTGGTCGAACGGAGAGGCGCCCTCGGGCGCCTCCGGGTCGAACAGGCCACGCTCGTAGCGGGCGGCCATCGCCATGCCCACCGCGTTGGCGATGCCCTGGCCCAGCGGGCCGGTGGTGGTCTCGACACCGGTGGTGTGGCCGAACTCGGGGTGGCCCGGGGTCTTGCTGCCCCAGGTGCGGAACGACCGCAGATCGTCGAGTTCGAGACCGAAGCCCGCCAGGTACAGCTGGACGTAGAGGGTCAGGCTGGTGTGCCCGGGGGAGAGGACGAAGCGGTCGCGGCCCGCCCAGCCGGCGTCGGAGGGGTCGTGCCGCATCAGCTTTTGGAAGAGCAGGTACGCGGCGGGCGCGAGGCTCATGGCCGTGCCAGGGTGGCCGTTACCGACCTTCTGTACGGAGTCCATGGCCAGGACCCGGGCCGTGTCGACGGCTCGCCGGTCCAGATCGGTCCACTCGAGGTCTGTGGTAGTCGGCTTGGTGCTCACCCTGAGTCAGGGCTCCTCTCCACAATGTCGAAATCCGGTGACCGTATGTACACCGGCGATGTCGAGCCTACCCCTGCTACAACGGTCATCTTTTCGAGTTCCACTCAACGGGATAAGGAACGAATTCCGAGGTTGCCGCATTCCCCCCGGGGCCCGTCCGGAGGGCGTCCCGAGTCCTACGGAAGGCGCCGTTCCGGGCTCTGCCGGGCCCGCCGTCCCCCGGGCGTGGCCGCCTTACGGGCGCCGTGCCGCGTCCCTACAACACGAGGGACCCCGGCGGCGGGCGGCGTATCCGCTACGTCTAGAGTGGCGTGGTACGCGCAAGTCTTTACCGGCTCTTCATGTCCGGTGCTTGCTTGTTCTTGCTTCCACCAGGGGTGTGCGTGACGGCCGTCGAATCCCGTCCTGCGGGGGTGCTCGAGACGAGCGAAACGAGCTCCGGTCACCGGCCGTTCGGGGCCCGTGTCGGGGCGTTCGTGGCGCTGACGAAGCCGCGCGTCATCGAACTGCTGCTGATGACGACAGTGCCGGTCATGTTCCTGGCCGCCCAGGGCGTCCCGGATCTGTGGCTGGTGGTCGCCACCTGCGTCGGCGGTTATCTGTCGGCCGGTGGCGCCGCCGCGTTCAACATGTATTACGACCGGGACATCGACGCGCTGATGGAGCGCACGGCGCAGCGCCCGCTCGTGACCGGCATGGTCTCGCCGCGCGAATGCCTCGTCTTCGCCTTCGCGCTCGCCGCGGGGTCGACGGCCTGGTTCTGGGCGCTGGTCAACCCGCTGTCCGCGATGCTGTCGCTCGGTGCGCTGGCCTTCTACGTCGTCGTCTACACGATGTTGCTCAAGCGCCGCACCTCGCAGAACATCGTCTGGGGCGGCATCGCCGGCTGCATGCCCGTGCTCATCGGCTGGTCCTCGGTGACCAACGAGGTCTCCTGGGCCGCCGTCATCCTCTTCCTCGTCATCTTCTTCTGGACGCCGCCGCACTACTGGCCGCTGTCGATGAAGGTCAAGGACGACTACGAGCGGGCCAGTGTGCCGATGCTGCCGGTGATCGCGGGCAACAAGGTGGTCGCGCGCCAGATCGTCCTCTACAGCTGGGCCATGGTCGGCGTCTCGCTGCTGCTGTGGCCGCTGGGCTACACCGGCTGGTTCTACCCCGTCGTCGCGGCCGTGCTGGGCGGGTTCTGGCTCAAGGAGGCGCACGGTCTCCAGGCCCGCGCCAGGGCCGGGATCACGGGCGCGAAGCTCAAGGAGATGCGGCTGTTCCACTGGTCGATCACCTATGTGTCGCTGCTGTTCGTCGCCGTGGCCGTGGACCCCTTCCTGCGGTGATTACCGGCGGGTAGCATCGGCCGTATGGCAGACACCACCCAGCCGGAGACGCCCGAGAGCGGCGAGTCGGCCGCCCAGTCCTCCGCGCCGGAAGCATCCTCGAAGCCGTCCGAGAAGCCGTCCGAGCTGTCCAAGCCACCCAAGCCGTCCAAGCCGTCCAAGCCGTCCAAGCCGTCCAAGCCCTCCAAGGACGAGAAGCGGGCCGAGCGGCTGGCCCGCCAGATCACGGCCTTCGCCGGGAGCCACGGCGGCGCCGAGGGGCAGATCGCCCACATCGGGCGCGGCGCCGTCCGGATCGCCCTCGTCGGCGCCGACGGCGAATGGGGCGTCCTGGTGGCCCCCTCCCGGGACGGCGCGCGGCGCGCCGCCGAGCTCGCCGGGCTGACCCTCCAGGACGACTTCGACGGCGAGCTCGCCGCCAAGGTCCGCACCGGTCCTTACGAGTGGACGCGCATGGCGGGCATCCAGCTCGGCGGACCCGGCAACCCTCCGGCAGCCGCCTCGTAGAACGCCTGAGAACGGGTCCGGCGACACCTCGTGCCCCTTCCGTCCGTTAAGCCCGTCGATGCCGGAGGGCGAGGAGGGCGGCGGCGATGCACGAGGCGACGGACTCCCCGGACACCGTGGGCCCGCCGACCGGCCCGGTCCCCCGTGACGGGCCGGCGGCGGCGGGGCCGATCACCCTGCCGCCGCTGGTCGACCAGCACAGCCACGGCACGGTGGACGGCGAGCTGGGAGTGGGCTCGTTCGAGACCCATCTGGCGGCGGCCGCCGGGTCGGGCGCGGCCCCGGCCGGCACCACCTTCTTCGACAGCTGGACCGGCCTCGCGGTACGCCGCTGGTGCCCCCCGCTGCTGGGCATGGAGCCCCACTGCGCGCCCGTCAGCTATCTCGCCCGCCGCCGTGAGCTGGGCGCCTACCGCGCCGCGCGGCTGCTGCTGCGCGGCGCCGGCATCGGCACCTTCCTGCTGGAGTCCGGCGCCCGGGACGACCTCAGCACCCCGGACGAACTGGCCGCGGCCGCCGACGGCACGGTCCTCGAGGTGGTACGCCTGGAGCCGCTGGCCGAGCAGGTCGCCGACACCTCCGGCACGGTCGACGCCTTCATCGGCAACACCGCGGAGGCGCTGTACGCGGCGGCCCAGCACGCGACCGCCTTCGCCATGGGGATCGCCTTCTGCGACGAGATCCCGCCCGACCCGCGCGAGGTGCGGCGCGCCGCCGCCCGCTGGCTCGCGCTCACCGTCCGCCCGGCCCGGGACCGCGCCCCCGACCCCGCGCTCGCCCAGCATCTGCTGTGGAGCGCCGTGGCGACCGGCCTTCCGGTGCAGCTGCACTGCGCCGATCCGCAGTCGCTCGTCGGCTTCCTGCGTGCCACGGCGGGGTTCGGCACCGATTTGGTGCTGTTGCCGGACCGGCCGCACCACCGGCGGGCGGCCCAGCTCGCCGCGGCCTTCCCGCACGTCTACGCGGACGCCGGGCCGCGGCCCGGGGAGACCCTGGGCGAGGCGCCGTTCGGCAAGCTGCTGTTCTCGACGGGCGCGCGGGCGCTGCCCGAGCTGTATGTGACCGCGGCCCGGCTGTTCGGCCAGGCCATGGCCCGGCTGGCGGAGGAGTGGGTCGGCGAGGGGATCTGCACCCGGCCCGAGGCCCAGCGGATCGCCGGGCTGGTCGCGGCCGGGACCGCGCGCCGGGTCTACCGGCTGGACGCGGCCGGCTCGGGCTGAACGGTCTCGTGGTCGCCGCTGGGGGCGGGCACGGCCGCCGGGAGCGCGGCGCGCTCGCGCTGGGCGAGCAGCACCCGCAGCACCGCGATCCACACCAGGCAGGAGCCGAGCATATGGATGCCGACGACGACCTCGGGCAGATGGGTGAAGTACTGCACGTACCCGACCACGCCCTGGGCGAGCAGCACGACCAGGAGCTCCAGGACCGTACGGCGCTGGGCGGCGGGGGCCTTCACGGCCCGCAGGGTGAACCACAGGGCGACGGTGAGGCCCAGCACGATGTAGACGAAGTCCACGTGCAGCTGGGTGATCTCCTGCCAGTTCAGCGGGATGCGGTGCACCTTACGGGCGTCACCGGCGTGCGGGCCCGCGCCGGTGACCACCGTGCCGATCAGGATCAGCGCCAGGGCCGCGCCGACCAGCAGCCAGGTCAGCTGGCGTACCGGTCGGGCGATGAGGTCGCGTGGCTCGCCGTCACCCTCGCGGGCCCGCTGCCAGACCACCATCGCGACCGTGAGGAGCGCGGAGGACAGCAGGAAGTGCGAGCTGACGATGTACGGGTTGAGTCCGGTGAGGACCACGATGCCCCCGACGACGGCGTTGCCCATCACGATCCAGAACTGGGCCCAGCCCAGCCGGGTGAGGGAGCGGCGGACCGGCGTGCGGGCCCGAGCGGCGATGATCAGCACACCGACGAAGACGCACAGGACGTACGTCAGCATGCGGTTGGTGAACTCGATGACGCCGTTGATGCCCATGTCGGCGGTGGGCGTCAGGCTGGACGGGGTGCACTTGGGCCAGGTGTCACAGCCCAGGCCGGACTGGGTGAGCCGGACCGCGCCCCCGGTCACCACGATGACCACGGCCATCACCACGGTGGCCAGCGCGGCCCGCTCCACGAAGCGCGCGGAGGGCTGCCAGCGCCGGGCGATCAGCTCGAACGGATTCAGCGAATTCGGCACCCGCCCATCGTAGGCCGCCGCTTGTGCAGCTTTTCACGAGGGGTTGTGTTTCGGTAAAGCCGCAGGTCCGGGGCTCGACCGGTTACTCCCAGCGGAAGAAGCGGGCCGCCGCGCCCAGCCCCAGCACCGCCCAGACCGCCAGGATCCCCAGATCCCGCCACGGCATCCCGGCCCCGTCCTGGAGGACGTTCCGCAGCCCGCCGGAGAGCGCCGAGATCGGCAGCAGCTCCAGCGCGCTCCGCACGCCGCCCGGGAACTTGTCCAGCGACACGATGACGCCACCGGCCACGAGCAGCAGCAGGAAGACCAGATTGGCGGCGGCCAGGGTCGCCTCGGCCTTCAGGGTGCCCGCCATCAGCAGCCCGAGGCCGGAGAACGCCGCGGTGCCGAGGATCAGCAGCAGCGCCACGGAGAGCGGGTCGCCGTGCGGCGACCAGCCGAGCGCCAGCGCGATCGCGGTCAGCAGCACGATCTGCATCACCTCGGTGACCAGCACCGCGCAGGTCTTGGCGGCCATCAGCCCCCACCGCGGCAGCGGTGAGACCGCGAGCCGCTTGAGCACGCCGTAGCGCCGCTCGAAGCCGGTGGCGATGGCCTGTCCGGTGAACGCCGTGGACAGCACGGCGAGCGCCAGCACACCGGGCGCCAGGAAGTCCACGGTGCTGCCGTCGGCACCGGTGTCGACGATGTCGACGGTGCTGAAGAGCACCAGCACCAGGGACGGGATGACGACGGTCAGCAGCAGCTGCTCACCGTTGCGCAGCAGCATCCGGGTCTCCAGCGCGGCCTGCGCCCGGATCATCCGCGGCAGCGGGGCCGCCCCCGGCTTGGGGAGAAAAGTGCCCGTGGCGGTCACGCTCGCAGCTCCTTACCGGTGAGCTCCAGGAAGACGTCCTCGAGGGTGTGCTGCTCGACCGAGATCCGGTCCGGCATCACCCCGTTCTGCGCGCACCACGAGGTGACGGTGGCCAGCATCTGGGGGTTGACCTTGCCGGTGACGCGGTACGAGCCGGGCGTCAGCTCGGCGGCCGTTGAGTCGGCGGGCAGCGCCTTGAGCAGCGAGGCCAGGTCGAGCGCGGGGCGGCCGACGAAGCGGAGGGTGTTCTCGGCGCCGCCCCGGCACAGCTCCTCCGGGGTGCCCCGGGCGATCACCTTGCCGCCGTCGATGATCGCCACGTCGTCGGCGAGCTGCTCGGCCTCGTCCATGTAGTGGGTCGTCAGCATCACGGTGACCCCGTCGTCCCGCAGATCGCGGATGAGGTCCCAGGTGGCGCGGCGGGCCTGCGGATCGAGTCCGGCGGTCGGCTCGTCGAGGAAGACCAGCTCGGGGCGGCCGACGACGGCCATGGCGAGCGCGAGCCGCTGCTGCTGGCCCCCGGAGAGCCGCCGGTAGGTGGTCCGGCCGCAGGAGCCGAGGCCGAGCCGCTCGATCAGCAGAGTCACCTCCACCGGATGCGCGTGCAGGGAGGCGGTGTGGCGCAGCATCTCTTCTGCGCGTGCGCCGGAATAAACGCCTCCGGACTGGAGCATCACCCCGACCCGGGGGCGCAGCGCCGGGGCGTCCGCGACCGGGTCGAGCCCGAATATCCGGACCGTCCCGGCGTCGGGGCGGCGGTACCCCTCGCAGGTCTCGACGGTGGTGGTCTTACCGGCTCCGTTGGGGCCCAGTACGGCGGTCACGGTTCCCCGGCCGACGGACAGATCGAGCCCGTCGACCGCGGTCTTCGGGCCGTACCGCTTGACCAGGCCGACGATGTCGACCGCGGGCTCTTCTCGCATGCCCGGCAGTCTACGAATCGCCGGGCCGTCCGTGGGCGGCAGGGCCGAAAGCCGTGGCGCCCGCCATGCGGGCCCGGACGCGTCGCCGCAGGTGAGCCCCGGTCTCGGACTTAGGCAGACCTAAGTGATGTAACCCACCGGAACCGGCGAACTCCTCGCTTGTGGATCGCCGGAGAATTACGCAACAATGGCGTTGTGAAATACGCGAGCGAGGCTCCGAACGAACGCGCGGCCGAAGCGGCCGCGCGGTCCGGCACGCCCGCGTCCGCTCCGGAAGAGCAGCACGGCACCCGCAACCGGGTGGCGCGCTCCATCCTCGACCACGGTCCCTCCACCGCGGCGGAGCTCGCCCTGCGGCTGGAGCTGACCCAGGCGGCCGTCCGCCGTCACCTGGACACCCTCGTCGCCGACGGCGTCGTCGAGCCCCGAGAGAAGAGGGTGTACGGGGCGCGGGGGCGCGGCCGCCCGGCCAAGGTCTTCGCGCTCACCGACTGCGGTCGTGACGCCTTCGACCAGGCCTACGACAAGCTCGCCGTCGACGCTCTCCGCTGGATCGAGCAGAGCGCCGGGGGCGGCGAGGCGGGGCGTGCCGCGGTCGCGGCGTTCGCCCGCGCCAGGCTCGCCGCCCAGGCGGAGGGGTACCGCGGCGCCGTCGAGGCCGCCGCCCCCGGCAGCCGCACCGAAGCGCTCGCCGGAGCACTCTCCGCGGACGGGTACGCTGCTACGGCGCGCAGCGCGCCGGTCGGCGAACAGCTCTGCCAGCACCACTGCCCGGTCGCCCACGCAGCCGAGCGATATCCGCAGCTGTGTGAGGCGGAGACCGAGGTCTTCTCCCAGCTGCTCGGAACCCATGTGCAGCGTCTGGCCACCATCGCCCATGGCGATGGGGTGTGCACGACGTTCGTTCCGAAGACCGGCAAGGTCGAGAAGACCGACACCAGCACCACCAAGACCACCACCGCATCTGCCAGCACGGCCGGGAGGAACCCCGAATGACTCTCCCCACGGAGACCGCTCACCCCGAGCTCGAGGGCCTGGGCAACTACGAGTACGGCTGGGCCGACTCCGACGTGGCCGGCGCCTCGGCCAAGCGCGGCCTCTCCGAGGAGGTCGTACGCGACATCTCGGCGAAGAAGTCCGAGCCGGAGTGGATGCTCAAGCTCCGTCTGAAGGGCCTGCGGCTCTTCGACAAGAAGCCCATGCCCACCTGGGGCTCGGACCTGTCGGGTATCGACTTCGACAACATCAAGTACTTCGTCCGCTCCACCGAGCAGCAGGCCGCCTCCTGGGAGGACCTGCCCGAGGACATCAAGAACACGTACGACAAGCTGGGCATCCCGGAGGCCGAGAAGCAGCGCCTCGTCGCGGGTGTCGCGGCCCAGTACGAGTCCGAGGTCGTCTACCACCAGATCCGTGAGGACCTGGAGGAGCAGGGCGTCATCTTCCTGGACACCGACACCGCGCTCAAGGAGCACCCGGAGCTCTTCAAGGAGTACTTCGGCACCGTGATCCCGGCGGGCGACAACAAGTTCGCCTCGCTGAACACGGCGGTCTGGTCCGGCGGCTCGTTCATCTACGTGCCGAAGGGCGTGCACGTGGAGATCCCGCTGCAGGCGTACTTCCGCATCAACACCGAGAACATGGGCCAGTTCGAGCGGACGCTGATCATCGTCGACGAGGACGCCTACGTCCACTACGTCGAGGGCTGCACCGCGCCGATCTACAAGTCGGACTCGCTGCACTCCGCGGTCGTCGAGATCATCGTCAAGAAGGGCGCCCGCTGCCGCTACACGACCATCCAGAACTGGTCGAACAACGTCTACAACCTGGTCACCAAGCGCGCCGTGGCCTACGAGGGCGCGACCATGGAGTGGGTCGACGGCAACATCGGCTCCAAGGTGACCATGAAGTACCCCGCCGTCTACCTGATGGGCGAGCACGCCAAGGGCGAGACCCTGTCCATCGCCTTCGCGGGCGAGGGCCAGCACCAGGACGCCGGCGCCAAGATGGTCCACATGGCCCCGCACACCTCGTCGAACATCGTCTCCAAGTCGGTGGCGCGCGGCGGTGGCCGCACCTCCTACCGCGGTCTGATCGAGATCGGCGAGGGTGCCGAGGGCTCCAAGTCCAATGTGCTGTGCGACGCCCTGCTCGTCGACACGATCTCCCGCTCGGACACCTACCCGTATGTGGACGTCCGCGAGGACGACGTGTCCATGGGCCATGAGGCGACCGTCTCCAAGGTCAGCGACGACCAGCTCTTCTACCTGATGAGCCGCGGTCTGTCCGAGGACGAGGCCATGGCGATGATCGTGCGCGGCTTCGTCGAGCCGATCGCGCGCGAGCTGCCCATGGAGTACGCGCTGGAGCTCAACCGGCTGATCGAGCTGCAGATGGAGGGCGCGGTCGGCTGACGCCACCCCCCTCCCCGCCCGGCGGGGGCCGAGGTCCTCCGTCCGGGCACCCCATTCAGGCCCATCAGGCAGAAAGAGAGCAGTACGACAGCCATGGCTGAAACCATCCCGGCCGGATCCACCACGGACGGCGTCATCCAGGTGGGCCAGCCCACCGATGCCCGGGTCAGCGCGCTCGCGTCGTACGACGTGGCCGACTTCCCGGTGCCCCTTGGCCGCGAGGAGGAGTGGCGGTTCACCCCCCTGGAGCGGCTGCGCGGTCTCCACGACGGCACGGCCGTCGCCGACGGCGGTGTCAGGGTCGAGGTGACCGCCCCGGAGGGCGTCACGGTCGAGACCGTGGGCCGTGACGACGCGCGCCTGGGGAAGGCCGGCAAGCCGGTGGACCGGGTGGCGGCCCAGGCGTACAGCTCCTTCGAGAAGGCGTCGATCGTCTCGGTGCCCAAGGAGACGGTGCTCACCGAGCCGGTGCGGATCGCCGTGCACGGCGAGGGTGGCACCGCCTTCGGCCACCAGGTGGTCGAGATCGGCGCCTTCGCCGAGGCGGTCGTGGTCATCGACCACACCGGTGACGCCACGGTCGCCGCCAATGTGGAGTACCTGATCGGCGACGGCGCCAAGCTCACCGTGGTCTCGGTCCAGGACTGGGACGACACCGCGGTCCACGCCGGTCAGCACACCGCGCTGGTCGGCCGGGACGCCACCTTCAAGTCCGTGGTCGTCACCTTCGGCGGCGATCTGGTGCGGCTCCACCCGCGGGTCGTCTACGGCGCCCCGGGCGGTGAGGCCGAGCTCTACGGCCTGTACTTCACCGACAACGGCCAGCACCAGGAGCACCGGCTCTTCATCGACCACGACACCCCGCACTGCCGCAGCAACGTGGCCTACAAGGGCGCGCTGCAGGGCGCGGAGGCGCACGCGGTGTGGATCGGCGACGTGCTGATCCGGGCCGCCGCGGAGGGCACCGACACCTACGAGCTCAACCGCAACCTGGTCCTCACCGACGGCGCCCGCGTCGACTCGGTGCCGAACCTGGAGATCGAGACCGGTGAGATCGTCGGCGCCGGTCACGCGAGCGCGACCGGCCGCTTCGAGGACGAGCAGCTGTTCTACCTGATGGCGCGCGGCATCCCGGCCGATGAGGCCCGCCGTCTGGTGGTCCGCGGCTTCTTCGCCGAGCTCGTCCAGCAGATCGGGATCCCCGAGCTGGAGGAGCGGCTCATCGACAAGATCGAGGCCGAGCTGGAGGCGTCCGTAGGATGACCCCGACCTTCGTACGCGTCTGTGCGCTGGACGAACTCGAGGAAGACACCCCCAAGCGGGTCGAGCTCGAGGGCGTGCCCGTCGCTCTTGTGCGCACCGAGGGCGAGGTGTTCGCGGTCAACGACATCTGCTCGCACGCGAACGTCTCGCTGTCCGAGGGCGAGGTGGAGGACTGCCAGATCGAGTGCTGGCTGCACGGCTCCAGCTTCGACCTGCGCTCCGGCAAGCCGTCCGGCCTCCCCGCGACGCGCCCGATCCCCGTATACCCCGTAAAGATCGAAGGGGACGATGTGCTCGTCTCCGTCACCCAGGAGTCCTGAGGCACCCATGGCCACGCTTGAGATCCACGACCTGCACGTTTCCGTCGACGCCGAGGGCGGCCCCCGCGAGATCCTGCGCGGTGTCGACCTGACCGTGAAGCAGGGCGAGACGCACGCCATCATGGGCCCCAACGGCTCCGGCAAGTCCACCCTGGCCTACTCGCTCGCCGGTCACCCGAAGTACACGGTCACCGGCGGCACCGTGACGCTGGACGGCGAGGACGTGCTCGCGATGTCCGTCGACGAGCGCGCCCGCGCCGGTGTCTTCCTCGCCATGCAGTACCCGGTCGAGGTCCCCGGCGTCTCGGTCTCCAACTTCCTGCGTACCTCCGCGACCGCGATCCGCGGCGAGGCGCCCAAGCTGCGCACCTGGGTGAAGGAGGTCAAGGAGGCCATGGAGCGCCTCCACATCGACCCCTCCTTCGCCGAGCGGAATGTGAACGAGGGCTTCTCCGGCGGTGAGAAGAAGCGCCACGAGATCCTCCAGCTGGAGCTGCTGAAGCCGGCCATCGCGATCCTCGACGAGACCGACTCCGGCCTCGACGTGGACGCGCTGCGGGTGGTCTCCGAGGGCGTCAACCGGGTCCGCGAGTCCGGCCAGGTGGGCACCCTGCTGATCACCCACTACACCCGCATCCTGCGGTACATCAAGCCCGACCACGTCCACGTCTTCGCGGCGGGCCGGATCGCCGAGTCCGGCGGTCCCGAGCTCGCCGACAAGCTGGAGGAAGAGGGCTACGAGGAGTACGTGAAGGGAGGCGCGTCCGAGTGACACAGTTGCCGGGCCTCCTCGACACCGAGGCGATCCGCAAGGACTTCCCGATCCTGGACCGGGTCGTCCACGACGGCCAGCGGCTCGTCTACCTGGACAACGCGGCGACCTCGCAGAAGCCGCGCCAGGTGCTGGACGTGCTGAACGACTACTACGAGCGCTCCAACGCCAATGTGCACCGGGGCGTCCATGTGCTCGCCGAGGAGGCCACGGCGCTGTACGAGGGCGCCCGCGACAAGGTCGCCGCCTTCATCAACGCTCCCAGCCGCGACGAGGTGATCTTCACCAAGAACGCGTCGGAGTCGCTGAACCTGGTCGCCAACATGCTCGGCTGGGCCGATGAGCCCTACCGGGTGGACCAGGACACCGAGATCGTCATCACCGAGATGGAGCACCACTCCAACATCGTTCCGTGGCAGCTGCTCTCGCAGCGCACCGGAGCGAAGCTGAAGTGGTTCGGCCTCACCGAGGACGGCCGCCTCGACCTGTCGGAGATAGAGCAGATCATCACCGAGAAGACCAAGGTCGTCTCGTTCGTGCTGGTCTCCAACATCCTCGGCACGGTCAACCCGGTCGAGGCGATCGTCCGCCGCGCCCAGGACGTCGGCGCCCTCGTGGTGATCGACGCCTCCCAGGCCGCCCCGCACATGGCGCTGGACGTACAGGCGCTCCAGGCCGACTTCGTGGCCTTCACCGGCCACAAGATGTGCGGGCCGACCGGTATCGGGGTGCTGTGGGGCCGCCACGAGCTGCTGGAGGACCTGCCTCCGTTCCTCGGCGGCGGCGAGATGATCGAGACCGTCTCGATGCACTCGTCCACCTACGCCCCGGCGCCGCACAAGTTCGAGGCCGGTACGCCCCCGATCGCCCAGGCCGTCGGCCTCGGCGCGGCCGTGGACTACCTCACCTCGATCGGCATGGACAACATCGCCCGCCATGAGCACGCCCTTACTCAGTACGCGGTCGGCAGGCTCCTGGAGGTGCCGGACCTGCGCATCATCGGCCCCACCACGGCCGAGGAGCGCGGTGCCACGATCTCCTTCACGCTCGGTGACATCCACCCCCACGATGTGGGCCAGGTGCTGGACGAGCAGGGGATCGCGGTCCGGGTCGGTCACCACTGCGCCCGCCCCGTATGCCTGCGCTACGGAATTCCGGCGACCACCCGAGCGTCGTTCTATCTGTACTCCACGCCGGCCGAGGTCGATGCCTTGGTGGAGGGCCTGGAGCATGTACGGAACTTCTTCGGGTAGGGGCGTGCCGCGTGAAGCTGGATTCGATGTACCAGGACGTGATCCTGGACCACTACAAGAACCCCCATGGCCGGGGGTTGAGGAACGGCGACGCAGAGGTACATCACACCAACCCCACCTGCGGCGACGAGATCACGCTGCGGGTGCGGCTTGACGGCGACACCATCAAGGACGTGAGCTACGAGGGGCAGGGCTGTTCCATCAGCCAGGCCAGCGCCTCGGTGCTCAACGAGCTGCTGGTGGGCAAGGAGCTGGCCGAGGCCCGCAAGATCCAGGAGACCTTCCTGGAGCTGATGCAGTCCAGGGGCAAGACCGAGCCGGACGATGCCATGGAGGAGGTGCTGGAGGACGCGATCGCGTTCGCCGGTGTCTCCAAGTACCCGGCCCGGGTGAAATGCGCCCTGCTGAGCTGGATGGCCTGGAAGGACGCCACGGCGCAGGCACTGGGCGAGACCGCCGGAGGGAAGACCGCATGAGTGAGAACGTGACCACCACCACCAAACCGGCCAGCGAGGAAGAGGTCCGCGAGGCCCTGTACGACGTCGTGGACCCCGAGCTGGGCATCGATGTGGTCAACCTCGGCCTGGTCTACGGCATCCATGTCGACGACGGCAATATCGCCACCATCGACATGACGCTGACCTCGGCGGCCTGTCCGCTGACCGATGTCATCGAGGACCAGGCCAAGTCCGCGACCGACGGCATCGTGAACGAGCTGCGGATCAACTGGGTCTGGATGCCGCCGTGGGGCCCGGACAAGATCACCGACGATGGGCGTGAGCAGCTGCGGGCGCTCGGCTTCAACGTCTGACGGCTCGTCTCCTGGGCTCTGTGAGCGGCCCCCGCGCTTCGGCGCGGGGGCCGTTTCGTATGTCGTGGATCGTTGCGTACGGCCGTACGCAATGCTGTGTACACTTGTACGCATGGGATATGTGACGCTCTCCGGGGCCATCCTGGCCGAGATCCTGGCGACCACCTCGATGAAATACACCGAGGGTTTCAGCAAGCTGTGGCCCTCGCTGGCCACCGGAGCGGGCTATCTGCTGTCCTTCGCGCTGCTCGCGCACACGCTCAAGACCATCTCCGTCAGTACCGCCTACGCCATATGGGCCGGGGCCGGGACCGCCGTGATCGCCGCGATCGGCATGCTCTTCCTGGGGGAGGCGATGACCGCCGCCAAGGTGCTCGGCGTGCTGCTGGTCATCGCCGGAGTGGTGGTGCTCAATCTGAACGGCGCCCACTGATGGGCCGCCGCTACGACCCCGAGCGGCGGCAGCGGATCATCGACGCCGCGATCGCGGTGGTGGGGGAGCATGGCATCGGGGCGCTCAGCCATCGGTCCGTGGCGGCCGCGGCGGATGTGCCGCTCGGATCGACCACGTACCACTTCGCGACCCTCGACGATCTGCTGGTCGCCGCCCTGGAGCAGCTCAGTGCCGAGTGGGTGGCCGATATGGAGCACTGGGAGCGCGATACGGCCTCCGAGATGCCGCTCGCGGACGCGATGGCGGGCCTGATGGAGCGGCTGCTGGAGCGGAACCGGAAGCGGCTGGAGCTGGAGTACGAGCTGTACGTTGCCGCCCTGCGCCGCACCCCGGTGCGGCCGATCGTCTCCGCGTACCTCGATGACACGGCCGCCCAGGTCGTCCGCCGCACCGGCGACCTCGGCATCGCGCGGGCGACGGTGGCGCTGTTCGACGGGCTGCTGTTGCAGTTGCTGCTGACCGGCCGCCCGTTCGACCGGGACGAGGCGCGGGCGGCGTTCGAGCGGGTGACCGGCTGAGAGGTCTCGGCGACGGGTCGCTGAGGCGAGTCGCCGAGGTGGGTCTCGGAGATCGCTCGCTGAGACCGGTTCGCCTCCCGGGCCCGGCTCCGGTTAGCGTTCTGACCATGACCGATGCACCCACTACCGCCCCCACCGGCGCCGTCGCCGCCGGTCTCGCCACCCTCACCGAGGACGGCACCGTCCTGGACACCTGGTTCCCGGCCCCCGAGCTGACCGCCGAGCCCGGTCCGGCCGGGACCGAGCGGCTCGACGCCGAGCGCACCACCCAGCTGCTGGGCGAGACCGCCCTCAAGGCGGTCGGACCGGACCCCCGGCGCGGCGTCGAGGTCGTCGCCGTCCGCACGGTCATCGCCTCGCTGGACGAGAAGCCCAGGGACGCGCACGACGTCTATCTGCGGCTGCATCTGCTCAGCCACCGGCTGGTCAAGCCGCACGGCCTGAGCCTGGACGGCCAGTTCGGCCTGCTCGCCAATGTCGCCTGGACCTCGCTCGGTCCGGTCGCCGCCGACCAGGTGGAGCGGGCCCGGCTCGGCGCCCGCGCCGAGGGGCTGCAGCTGTCGGTGACCAGTGTCGACAAGTTCCCCCGGATGACCGACTACGTCGTCCCCGCCGGCGTCCGCATCGGCGACGCCGACCGGGTCCGCCTCGGCGCCCACCTCGCCCCCGGGACCACGGTCATGCACGAGGGCTTCGTCAACTTCAACGCCGGGACGCTCGGCACCTCCATGGTCGAGGGCCGGATCAGCGCGGGCGTCGTGGTCGGCGACGGCTCCGACATCGGCGGTGGCGCCTCGATCATGGGCACCCTCTCCGGCGGCGGCAAGCAGACGATCACCATCGGCGAGCGCTGCCTGCTGGGCGCCGAGGCGGGCCTGGGCATCTCGCTCGGCGACGACTGCATCGTCGAGGCGGGGCTGTATGTCACGGCGGGCACCCGCATCACGCTCCCGGACGGCAAGATCGTCAAGGCCCTGGAGCTCTCCGGCGTCAACAACCTCCTCTTCCGCCGCAACTCCATCACCGGCACGGTCGAGGCGTTGCCCCGGACCGGTTCCTGGGGCGGGCTGAACGAGGCGCTGCACAGCCACAACTGAGGTTGGGCGCGCTGGGTTTCGTCGCGGGGTGCGGGGGCAGCGGCCCCCGCACCCCGTTCCGCTCAGGGGCGCACGCGTACCACCTGCGGGTCGTGGTCGCTGGACTGGTCCGAGAACTCGGCGTTGATGTGCACGATGTCGTAGTCGGCACGGCGCAGCGCGCTGCTGGTCAGGATGTGGTCCAGCACCTGCGAGTTGCCGTTGTAGACATAGCCGTAGCGCTCGTCCTTCGGCAGCCGGGTCACCAGGTCGGTCAGCACACCGCCCTTGGTCAGCTCGGCCAGCGCGGGCGAGAACTGGTAGTCGTTGAGGTCGCCCGCGACGACCACCGACGTCTTCGGGTCGGCGTTCAGCAGCGACTTGACGAAGGTGTTGACGGCCGTGGCCTGCCCGGTGCGCTGGGTCTCCGAGGAGCGGGCCGGGGGCTGGAAGCGGCTGTCCAGGCCCTGGTCGCCGCCCTTGGAGTTGAAGTGGTTCGCGACCACGAACACCGGGTGGCCTCGGAACGAGAACTGTCCGACCAGCGGCTTGCGGCTGGCCTTCCAGACGTCGTTCGCCGGGTCGATACGGCCGGGGGAGGCCGAGAGCGTGGCCTTGCCGTCCTTCTTCTCGACCTTCACGGGGGTGGTGGAGTCGCCGCCCGGGATGTCGGTGAAGGAGACCCGCTCCGGGTTGTAGAGGAACGCCACGCGGATGTTGCCGCCCGGCTCGCCGCCGTCCTGGTCGTCCACCGGGTTGATCTGCCGCCACTCGTACGCCGGGCCGCCCGCCGTCTTGATCGCGTCGGTGAGCTTCTTCAGCGTGGCGTCGGCGCTCACGACCGAGTCGTTCGTCGCGCCGTTGTCGTCCTGGACCTCCTCCAGCGCGACGATGTCCGGCGAGGCGAGATGCTCCACGAGACCGGTGGCCAGCCGGTCGAACTTCGACTGGGCGGTCTTGGGGGAGAGGTTCTCCACGTTGTAGGTGGCGATGGAGAGTTCGTCCGCCTTCTGCTTGCGGGTGGTCTCCCGCCGCGGGCCGTGGTCGGCCAGTTCGCCCATCGCGGTGGCCGCGATCGTGTAGCCGCCGAAGTTGTCGTAGTCCAACGGCCCGGCCGTGGTGCCGGTCAGCGCGTCGCCGACGTCCGCCACCGGGAAGGGGTGCTGGGCGTAGGGGAGCAGCGAGACCACCTTCACCCGGCCTGCGTTCGGGTCGCGGTACGAGCTGTAGAGGGCGCCGCCGCGCGCGGTGCGCTGGTGGTGGGGCTCGGCGGTGACCCACAGCTCCTTGTAGGTGTTGGTCGCGCCGACCACGGGGGCGTTCTCGACCGAGACCCGCATGCCCTCCAGCGACTCGTAGCGGTCCAGGGCGTAGGAGCGCGGCCGCAGCGTCAGCCCCTCGATGGAGTCGCCACCGGCGTCCGGGGCGTAGCGGTCGGGGATCGTGGCGGGGTCGAGCCGGTAGGCGGCGGGCAGCGCGTTGCCGGAGGACTGGACCGTCCAGGTCGCCTTGGAGAGCTCGGTGAGCGACTGCCCGCCGGCGTCCTTGCCGCCCGGGTAGTACTCGGTCACCGTCCCGGAGACCAGCACCGAGTCGCCCACGGCGACCGAGGGCGTGGTCGACCCGGTGAAGACGAAGATGGCCTCGCTGGTGGCGGCGTCCTTGTCGGGCCGAGTGTCCTGGATCCAGAAGCCGCGCGAGGAGCCGAAGGCCCGTATCGCCGTGACCGTGCCGGGGACGTCGCTCACCTGCTGTCCGGCGAGCGGGGAGATCCGGGTGCTGCCCTGGATGTCATGGATGCGGACCTCGGCGGCGGAGGCCGACGAAGGCACCGCGAGCAGCCCGGCCGCGAGGGCGGAGGCGGCGACGGCGGTGAGGGCTACGGGTCCGCGCGGGGCGCGAAGGGGCATGGTGGTGGCCTCCGGAAAGGAGTGAACGGCGAGGAGTACGCCTCTACGCGCGTCAATGTCTTTCCTCGCCACGGAAGTTGTCAAGGGAGTACGGATGACCCGGGCATGGCGGAAGGGGGACGGAAACGTGAACGAGGGCGGCGGGATGTGGTGCGGGAGGGGGCGCGGGGCGGGGCGCAGACCACATCGGGACGAAAGTGCCGTCCCGTTCCGTCTACGCTGGGGTCCGGGCCGTATCCGCGCACCCGCGCCGGTACACCCCGCACCGCCGTACCGCCATGGCCCCACGGTCCCGTGGACCCATGGACCCACAGCCGCATAGCCGCACAGCCCCGCATTCGCGCCCGCGCCCTCCGCGCCCGCGACTTCCGTGCCCTCGAGGAGTGACGTCCGCCCATGCCAGAAGAGCGCCCCACCATGCCACCCGTGCGGCTTCGCACCGACGCGGAACTCGCGCGGGACGCACTCGCCGCGCCGCTGCTCGCCCGCGCGGTCCGGCTCGCCCGCTGGGCCGAGCGGGGGAAGCCGGTGGCGTCGGGCGGGGCGCTGCCGGAGGGCGAGCTGCGGGAGGCGACCGAGCTGCTGGAGCTCGCGGGGGACGAGGACGGGCCGCTGTACGCGGCGCAGGCGTGGCAGCTGGCGGTGGACACCGGGCTGGTCGAGATCGAGGAGCCGGCGGGGGCCGACGGCGACGGTGACGGCGACCGCGCGGACGGCGAGGCGACGGCCGAGGACGAGTTCTCCGCCGTAGCGACCGGCGGCGAGGAGCTGCGGCAGATCACCGGGGGCGGCCCCCGCGACATCCTGGAGATCTGGCTGGACGGCTTCGAGACGGTGCTGGCCGACGCCGCCGCCCCCGACCTCAGCGACATCGCCGCCCAGATCGGCGAGAGCGGTGAGCTCGACCTCGACGCGCTCGACTGGAACCCGGAGGAGGAGGCCGAGTTCCTCGACGGGGTGCTGGGCAACCTCTATCTGCTGACCGCCCTGGACGAGGAGGCCGCCGCGGCCCCCGTACCGCTGCCCGCGCTCGCCGCCTCCATGATCGTCCCCGAGGACATGGACGAGCCCACCGACGACATCCTCGAAGAGGTCTCCGAGGCGATGGTGCGGCTGGACGACCAGTTCCGGCTGCTCGCCCCGACCGGCCTCGTCGACTACCAGCCGGTGGACGAGGCGCTGATCCAGGAGGTCGACGGCGAGGGCCGGATCCAGGAGCCCGAGACGGCCCAGGAGCTCGAGGACGAGGACGTCTCCCGCTACGGCATGGTGCGGCTCACCCCGCTCGGCGTCTACGCCGTACGGGCCCGGATGCTCGAGGCGGGCATCGACGCCCCGGCCGTCGGCGACCTGGCCGACAAGGGCGCCGACATCCTGCTGGACGCCCTCCCCGGCCACCCCGAGCCCGCCGCGCAGGCCGAGGCCGAGCAGTGGCTGGCCCGCCGTACGCCCGAGGAGGCCGCCCGCCAACTGCTGGCCGCCGCCCGCGGCGACGACGAGGCCGCGCCGCTGCGCCGCCTCACCTGCCAGCAGACCCTCTCGCTGGCCGGGATCGAGGCCGAGCCCGCCCTGCGCGAGGTGCTCGACGACCGCCACCTGGGCGGGCTGGCCCGCGTCTGGCTGGCCGAGAACGGGGTGTCGGGCGTCCCGGAGCCGTCGGAGGAGATGGTCTTCTGGCTCACCGTGGACACCCTCGCGGCCCAGCTCGCCTCCGAGGGCGACTCGGCGGAGCTGCGCGACCTGGTGCGGGGGCTGGTCGACCAGTCCGGCAGCTTCTTCGACTCGGCCTGGCGGGTGGACCACCCGGCGACGGCGGACGTCCTGGAGGCGATGGGCCGCCTGCACCCGGACAAGAAGGCCGCCAAGGAGGCCCGCAAGGCCGCCTTCAAGGCCCGCTCCCGGGCGTAGCCGCACCGCGGGGTGCACCGGGTCCGGGCCCGCGGGTCCACCGGGTCCGGGCCCGTGCCGCCTTCCGCGAGCGCGACGCCGGTCCCCGGAGGCGCCGGCCGCGCGGGCACGCGGGAGGCGGGGCGTGACGCCCGCGGACGTGGAGTAATCGTCTCCGCCTAGAGCCGTAACGCTTTCCGCGCCGTATAAGGGATCGGCGGCCATTCGTCCGTTGATGTCGCGCGCCGTTCAACTGATGTTCGGCCGGGGACGGGAACGTATGGCCGCAGTCCGGAGGACACCATCCTGCGTTCGGGAGATCACATGTCGCTCAGCCGAAGAGACTTCGCGCGGCGTTCCGCGTACACCGGGGCCGGGTTCGCCCTGGTCGGAAGTGCGGGGGTGCTCGCCACCGCACCCGGTGCGCTCGCCGCCGAGGCGACCGAGGAGGGCGTCGTGGGCGCCGAGAGCCACGGCGGCTCGTCCCTCGGCTACGGTCCGCTCATCGCGGACCCCAAGGGCATCCTGGCCCTTCCCAAGGGTTTCCGCTACAAGATCATCACCCGTACCGGTGAGACGAAGCTGGAGTCCGGCGAGTCCACTCCGTCCAACCACGACGGCACCGCCACCTTCGAGGGCTCGCGCGGTGCGACGCTGCTGGTCAACAACCATGAGCTGGCCGGCCCCCGCTCCAACTGGCCGCACCCCGTCCCGCTGACCGAGGGCCTGGTCTACGACCCGGCGGCCTCCGGCGGCTGCACCGTCGTCGAGGTCGCCAAGCACGGCGACCACGTCACCGAGTGGGTCGGCATCGCGGGCACCTCGACCAACTGCGCCGGTGGCCGCACCCCCTGGGGAACCTGGCTGACCTGCGAGGAGACCGAGGACAAGGCCGGCCAGAACGGCATGACCAAGGACCACGGCTACGTCTTCGAGGTCGACCCGCACGACCGCAAGGCGAACCGTGACCCGAAGCCGATCAAGGCGCTGGGCCGGTACGCCCACGAGGCCGTTGTCGTCGACCCCAAGCGCGGTGACCTCTACCTCACCGAGGACGCCTCCAAGCCGAACGGCCTGTTCTACCGCTGGGTTCCGCCGAAGGGCTTCGAGCACGGCCGCGGCAAGCTGGCGACGCTGGCCGACGACGCGGGCGTGCTCCAGGCGCCCAAGTGCTACGACTCGGGCGGCAACTTCGTGGACGACCTGTCCCGCGCCACCAAGACCGGCACGGTCTACGGCGTGGACTGGGAGCCGGTGCCGGACCGCGACGCGAAGTCGGTGCCGGTGCGCAAGCAGTTCAAGGACGGCGAGATCACCCGGGCCCGCAAGCTGGAGGGCATGTGGTGGGCGGACGGCGGCGCGTACATCGTCTCCTCGTTCGCCCGTGCCGAGAGCCCGGTCCAGCACGACGGCCAGGTCTGGTTCTACGACCCCAAGCGCCGCACCCTCACCCTCAAGGTGCTGCTGGGCGTCAACCCCGACCCGTCGAAGGACGGCGCCTTCGACGGCCCGGACAACATCACCGTCTCGCCGTACGGCGGTCTGGTCATCGCCGAGGACGGCGAGGGCATCCAGCACCTCTTCGGCGCCACCGAGGACGGCCGGACGTACCCGATCGCGCGCAACGACCTCAACATCGGCAGCGCGGAGGAGCCGGAGTTCAGCGAGTTCACCGGGGTGGTCTTCTCGCCCGACGGCTCGACGCTGTACGCCAACATCCAGGTGCCGGGCATCATGCTCGCGATCACCGGCCCCTGGCGCCGCCAGCGCTGAGGCCCATGGCCCGGGGGAATCGTCCCGGGCGGGGGATGCGTTGACGTGAGCGTGACCTCACGCCTGCGCACCACCCCCTTCTCCATCCTGGACCGCTCCCGCACCCGCCAGGGGCGGGAGCGGTCGCAGGCGCTGCGCGACACCGTACGGTTCGCGCAGCAGGCCGAGGCGCTCGGCTACCACCGCTTCTGGGTCTCCGAGCACCACAGCGTGCCCGGCGTCGCCGGTTCGGCCCCCACCGTGCTGGCGTCCGCCGTCGCGGCGGCGACGGTCCGCATCCGCGTGGGCACGGGCGGTGTGATGCTGCCGAACCACCGTCCGCTGGTCGTGGCCGAACAGTTCGGGGTGCTCGAATCCCTCTTCCCGGACCGGATCGACATGGGCCTGGGCCGGTCAGTCGGCTTCACGGACGGCATCCGCCGCGCCCTGGGCGCCGAGAAGGACGCCGCGCGGGACTTCGGCGCCCAACTGGACGAGCTGCTCGGCTGGTTCACCGGCGAGCAGGACGCCCACCCCCAGGTCCACGCCCACCCGGCGGAGGGGCTGCGGCTGCCCGTCTTCGTCCTGGCCACCGGCGCCGGCGCGGATCTGGCGGCGCGGGCCGGACTGTCCCTGGTGATCGGCGATCTGCGCGGCCGGGACGAGATGCTGCGCGCGATCGACCGCTACCGCGCGGGCTTCCGCCCCTCGGCGTGGTCCTCCGCCCCGTACGTCGTCGTCTCGGGCAATGTCGCGGTCGCCGGCACCACGGAGCGGGCCCGGCGGCTGTTGCTCCCCGAGGCCTGGTCGATGGCCCACTCCCGCACCCACGGCGTCTTCCCGCCGCTGGCCCCGGTCTCCGAGATCGAGGCCCGTGAGATGACCGAGAAGGAGCGCGGCTTCTACGAGAGCGGTCTGCGCGGTCAGCTGTACGGCACCGAGGACGAGGTCGGCGCCGCGCTCGAGGAACTGATCGAGCGCAGCGACGCCGACGAGGTCCTGGTCACGACGAGCACCTACGACCGCGAGGCCCTGCTGGACTCCTACCGCCGCCTGGCCCGCGTGGCGGGGCTGTCGGGCGGCTCCGGCCCGGGTTCCGGTTCTGCCGTACCGGCCGGTGCGTCACCGGGCGCGGGCATGCCGAGCGGTGGGCCTGGGCCGGGCGTCCGCGATGACGCGGAAGCGCCCGCGCCGCGCTGACCTCCGCCCGGCTCAGTGCCCCGTGCTCGGCCCGGCTCAGTGCCCCGTGCTCGGCCCGGCTCAGTGCCCCGTGCTCGGCCTCGTACCGGGCGGTCGGCTCGGCACGGCGGTCCCGCTCGAGCTGCCGCCGCCGGTCAGCCGGCCTTACAGGGCCTTGCCGGCGGGCTTGGCCATGCCCCGGACGGTGCGCGAGTCCACGTACTCGCCCATCGCGGTCATCTCCCACTCACCCGAGAACTGCTTGATCATCTTCGCCATCATCACGCCCGTTCGCGGCTCGGCGTGGGTGAGGTCGAAGCGGACCAGCTCCTCGCCGGTCTGGGCGTCGAGGAGGCGGCAGTACGCCTTGGCCACATCGGTGAACTTCTGGCCGGAGAAGGAGTTGACCGTGAAGACCAGACCGGTGACCTCGGACGGGAGGCCACCGAGGTGGACGGTGATGGACTCGTCGTCGCCTCCGCCCTCACCGGTGAGGTTGTCGCCGGAGTGCTGGATGGCGCCGTTGAGGATGGCCAGCTTGCCGAAGAAGCAGGCGTCGATCTTCTTGCGGTCGACACCGAAGGCGATCACGGACGCGTCCAGGTCGATGTCCTTGCCGCGGAAGGCGGGCTCCCAGCCCAGGCCCATCCGCACCGAGCTGAGCACCGGACGGCCGCCCTTGACCAGGGACACCGTCTGGTTCTTCTGCAGGCTGACCCGGCCCTTGTCCAGGTTGATCTTCCCGGTGGCCGGGGCCGCGGGGACGGCGGGCGCCGCGGCCGGGGGAGCGGACGGCATGGGCGGCGGGGGCTGGAAACCGGCCGGCGGGCCGCTCGGCGGGGGCGGCATCTGGGCGGCGGGGGCGGCCGGGGCGGCGGGCTCCTCGACCGTCACGCCGAAGTCGGTGGCGATGCCCGCCAGACCGTTGGCGTACCCCTGCCCGACCGCGCGCACCTTCCACGCCCCATTGCGCCGGTACACCTCCACGATCACCAGCGCGGTCTCGTTGCCCAGCCGCGGCGGGGTGAAGGAAGCGATCACCGCGCCGTCGTCCGCGCCGCGCACGGTGGCGGTCGGCTCGGTGCCCGCGAACGTCGCCCCGGGCGCGTCCAGACTCGCGGTCACCACGATCTTCTCGATGTCGGCGGGGACGGCGGCGGTGTCCACCGTGATGGTGTCGCCCGCGCCCGCCGCCCCGGCGCGGTGGGTCACACCCGGTCCGGTGGGCTGGTTGTAGAAGACGAAGTCGTCGTCGGAACGCACTTTGCCGTTGGTGGTGAGCAGCAGGCCCGAAACGTCGAGCCGCACCGGGGCGGTGACGTCAACCGCCACGCGCGCGACGGAGAGGGGGAGGTTCGAGCCGGGTGTCATAGCGGTCATGCCCGGGGTAACGAACGTCCCCGCTTTACGGTTCCTTGACCTGCGGAGTGACTTCTGCCGTGCCCTGTCCCGGCGCGGTCGGCCGTGACCTGCCCCACCGCGCCGGCCCCGTCCGGCTGTCGGTGGCCCGTCGTCATGAGCCGGCTGCGCGGGAGTTGTCTCCGAGCCGCGCGGAGCCGGTGATCTCCTCGGCCGCGGTGCGGACTCGCGGCACCGCTCGATCACGGACCGGACCCTCCGCGAGCTGCGCTGACGCGAGCCGCGCTGACCGGTCGGGGCGGCGCCGCGCGGTGGTGGCCACCACCCCGATCACGCACACCGCCATGCCCGCGAGCGCGGTCCACCCGGGCGCGTCCCCGAACATCGCGTACGCCCACACCAGCGTGGTCGGGGGCGTGAGGTAGATCAGCGCGCTGGTGCGGGTGACGCCGTTGCGACGCAGGCTCAGCCAGTAGAAGCCGTAGCCGCCGACCGTGGAGAGCAGCACCGTCCAGGCCACCGCGGCCCAGAAGCTCCCGCCCGCCGGGGGTGCGGCATGGCCCCCGGCCACGGCGACCCCGGTGAACAGCGCGGCGCTGACCAGGCAGTGCAGCGGTATGGCGTCCACGGGGTCGAGCGGCGCCCGCACCCTGCGCTCCAGGAAGCTCGCGGCCAGCAGCGCCGCCATGGCGGCGAAGGGCAGCCCGTACGCCCACGCCGGGGCGGCCGGGCCCGCCGACAGATCGCCCTGGACGACGAGCGCGACCCCGCCGAGGCCGATGCCCAGCCCCGCCCACTGGCGCGGGCCGACCGTCTCCCCGAGCAGCCGCCCGGCCAGCGCGCCCGCCGCGAGCGGCTGCAACGCGGCGATCAGCGCGGAGGTGCCGGACGGTACGCCGAGCCCGACCGACCAGACGATCCCGCCGAGATAGCCGCCCTGCGAAAGCGCTCCGATCACCGCCTGCTCGGCCACGGCGCGCGGGCTGAGTCTGCGGCGCCTCAGCAGCGCCCAGGCGCCGCCCAGGACCGCCGCCGCCGCGAGGAAGCGCCACATCAGCAGGGTGTCGGCGGCGGCCTCCCGGGTGCCGAGCTCGGCTCCGATGAAGCCGGAGCTCCACATCACGACGAGGCCGATGGCGGTGACGGCGGCGCTGACGGGCATGGGGCGTTCCTCGTTCTGGGTTGGGGTTCCGGGTCGGTTCAGACTCCGGGTATACCGGTCTGTTTACTCCCTCATCCACTAGACTAAACAGATCGGTATACACGTCAACCCTTCACCCGGAGGTGATCACGGCATGGAAGCGCTCACCCCCGCCGCGCGCCGCATCCTCGACACCGCCGCCGAGCTCTTCTACGGGCAGGGGATCAACGCGGTGGGCGTGGATCTGATCGCCAAGCGCGCCGGAGTCACCAAGAAGACGCTGTACGACCGCTTCGGCTCGAAGGAAACGCTGGTCGCCGCGTATCTGCGGGAGCGCGATGAGCGGTGGCGGGCGTGGCTCACCGCCGAGGTCGAGAAGTCGCCCCCGGCGGATCGTGCCCTCGCCACGTTCGACGCGCTCGCGGAGTGGGTGCGCCGCGAGAACCCGCGCGGCTGCGGCTTCGTCAACGCGGCGGCCGAACTGCCGGACGCCGCGCATCCGGCCCGGCAGGTCGTCGCCGACCAGAAGCACTGGCTGCGGGGCTATCTGCGGCGGCTGTGCGAGGAGGCGGGCGTGACGGCCCCCGACCAGCTGGCGGACGAACTGCTGCTGCTCCACGAGGGGGCCACGGTGCTGAACGGTCTTTCGGTGGTCGGCGATCCGGTCGGCATCGCGCGTGAGCTAGCCCTGCGGGCGCTGGAGCGGGCCAGGGCCTGAGCCTGGGCCGGACGGTTTGGCCTCGGTCGCGATTTCGGCCCAGACGGTCTTCCCGGGCCCGCCGCCGGAGCGGGGCCCGACCGCCCAGCGCTCGGCGAGCCGCGAGACGAGATACAGGCCGCGTCCGGTTTCGGCGTCGGGTGCGGCGGCGATGAGCGCGGGCCGCTTCTCGGTACGGGTGTCCGACACCTCGATACGGATCGTCCCGGACGCGTCGCCGCCCAGGGGTGCGGTCAGCCGTACGTGGAAGTCCCGCCCCGGGACGCGGCCGTGCCGTACGGCGTTGGCGGCCAACTCGCTGGCGATCAGGGTCGTGGTCTCGTTGGGGCCGGAATCGTATGGGTAGCCCCACGCGGCGAGCCGGTGTGACACGAGTCGCCGAGCGAGTCGCGCACCGCGAGGCGTCGAGGTGAAGCGCATGGCGAACTCGCCCGGCGCGGGCGCTGGTTGTCCCGGCCGCGTACCTCGTGAGGGGGCATTTTCGGTCGTCATGGGCACGAGCCTTGCGGGGGTGTGCCTAGCCTGACCAGGAAGCGCGTAACTACGGAGCGTGTCTGTAGGGCGCGGCGGTTTTGGTGTCGGGGTTGTCGACCGTGACCTGCGGTCGGCGCGGCGGAGGTGATGGCATATGGCGAGTGCGGGGCGACCGGAGTTGCCGGACGGGGAGGATTCCGGGGCGTTCATCAAGAGCTTCGGCCTGCAGATCAAGCTCTTACGGGAGCGCGCCGGGCTCACGCAGGCGGAGCTGGGCTCGCGGGTCGGCTACGGCGCGGACCAGATCGCGGCGGTCGAACAGGGGCGGCGCATCCCCAAGCCGGAGCTGATCGACAAGGCGGACGAGGTGCTGGGCGCCGGGGGCCTGCTGAAGGCGATGAAGGGGGAGGTGGCGCGGGCTCGGTATCCGGCGTTCTTCCGAAACACGGCTCGTCTGGAGGGACAGGCGGTGGAGCTTCACGTGTATGCGACACAGGCCGTTCCTGGTCTCCTGCAAACGGAGGACTACGCACGGGCGGTGTGTGCCATGTGGCGCCCCCTGCTGGACGACGACACGATCGAGCAACGGGTAGCTTCGCGGCTGGTTAGGCAAGAGATCTTTTCGCGGGTTCCCGCCCCGCTCATGAGCTTCGTGATCGAAGAAGTGGTGCTTCAGCGCCCGTTCGGTGGTGACAGCGTCCTTCGCGGTCAGCTTGAGCAGATCCTGCTCATCGGGCAGAAACGGCACGTGGTGATCCAAGTGATGCCTACTGGCCGGGAGGAACATGCTGGTCTGGCTGGCCCGTTCACGCTGATGGAGACTGGATCTGGGCAGCGGACTGCGTATGCGGAGGTGCAGAGCACCAGCCGACTGCACACCGAGCGGAACACGGTCCGGGAACTCGAAGCGACTTATGGGATTATCCGTGCCCAGGCTCTCACTCCTCGAGAGTCGCTGACCTTGGTCGAGAAATTGCTGGGGGAGCTATGAGCAGGGATATACGCGAACTGGCGTGGTTCAAGAGCGGCTACAGCAGCGGTGCGGGCGGCGAGTGCGTTGAGGTCGCCATGGACTGGCGTAAGAGCAGCTACAGCGCAGGGAACGGCGGCGAGTGCGTCGAGGTTGCCGCATGCCGCCGAGGCACCGTGCACGTGCGGGACAGCAAGAACACCGACGGGCCGAACCTTACGTTCCCCGTGACCGCGTGGAGCGACTTCGTCGCCTTCGCGCGGGGCGTCGTTTGACCTAGAGCGCGCTCCAAACCGTACGTTCCGGGCATGACGACCAAGCAGCATGCGATCGGCACCGGTTTCGGGGTGCGCAGTACGACGAGCGACGTTCTCGCGGGCATTGATCTGTCCGGGAAGCTCGCGCTCGTGACCGGGGGCTATTCGGGGCTCGGGCTGGAGACGACGCGGGCTCTCGCCGGTGCGGGGGCCCGCGTCGTCGTGCCCGCGCGGCGGCGTTCGACCGCCGTCGAAGCGCTCGGCGGGATCGAGGGCGTCGAGGTCGCCGAGATGGACCTCGCGGACCCGCCACCCAGCTGGGGCGCCATATGTCCCCGGAGGAACTGGCGGGGCTGAGTGAAACGATCGACGCCAGCTCCACCAATGTCGGCTGGAAGACGCCCGAGGAGGGTGCGGCCACCCAGGTCTGGGCGGCGACCTCGCCCCGGCTCGCGGGCATGGGCGGCGTGTACTGCGAGGACTGCGACATCGCCGGGCCCGCGCCGGAGGGCACCGAACTGGGCAGTGGGGTGAGCGCCTGGGTCACCGATCCGCAGCGGGCGGCGCGGCTGTGGGCGCTGTCGGCGGAACTCACGGGGGTCGATGCCTTCGCCGAGTAGATAGACAGTCCAATCTGTTCAGTTTGAACTGGACAGTTTGGACTGAAGAAAATATCGTGCGGGGCATGGCAGAGACCCCCGGCGGCATGTCCGCGTCCACCGTGCGCGCCGCGCATGAGATCCGTGTGGTGATCGGCCGACTGCGGCGGCGGGTCAAGGAGTCGTACGACCTCGAGGAACTCACCCCCTCGCAGACGTCCGCGCTCAGCAGGCTCAGTAAGGAGGGCCCCGCCTCGGCCAGCGCGCTGGCGGCGGCCGAGCGCGTACGGCCGCAGTCGATGGCGGCCACGCTCGCCGCGCTGGACGAGCGCGGGCTGATCCAGCGGCGCCCCGATCCCGACGACGGGCGGCGGCAGCTGGTCTCGGTGAGCGAGACCGGCGGCGCGTTCCTGGACGACAAGCGGCGGGCGGGCGAGGAATGGCTCGCCCGGGCCCTGGAGAGCGGCTACACGGAAGCGGAACGGCAGACCATCCTCGAGGCGCTGGCCCTGCTGGACCGGCTCAGCCGCGCATGATCGAGCGGCTGACACGACGAAAGAAGGGCGGGGCGGACGCGGAGAGCGCCTTCGACCGGAGGCTGCTGGCGCCGATGATGCTGGGTTCGGTACTGAACCCGGTCAACTCCTCCATCATCTCCGTGTCGTTGGTGCCGATCGGCGCCGCGTTCGGGGCACCGCCGGCGCGGACGGCCTGGCTGGTCTCCGCGCTCTATCTGGCCACCTCGATAGGCCAGCCGGTCATGGGCCGGCTGATCGACCTCTACGGACCGCGCCGCCTGTTCCTCGCCGGGGCGGCACTGACCGGGATCGCGGGGCTGATCGGTCTGTTCGCCCCGAACCTGGGGACGCTGATCGTCGCGCGGGTGGTGCTCGGGTTCGGCACCTGCGCGGGCTATCCGGCCGCGATGTACCTCATCCGCGGGGAGGCCCGGCGGACCGGCCAGGAGAGCCCCGCCGGGATCCTCGCCACGCTCGCGGTCGCCAGCCAGACCATCGCCGTCATCGGACCGCCCCTGGGCGGACTGCTGATCGGGCTGGGCGGCTGGCGCTCCACGTTCGCCGTCAACATCCCGCTGGCGGTGGCCGGTCTGATCCTCGGCGTACGGCGTCTGCCGAAGGAGCGGCCCCTGGCGGAGCGCACCGGCGAGCGCGTCCGGCTGGATCTGATCGGCATGGGGCTGTTCGCCGCGATGCTCGTCTCGCTGCTGCTGTTCCTGATGGAGCCCCGGGCCGATCGGTGGTATCTGCCGGTGCTGATGGCGGTGGCGGCGGCCGGGTTCGCGGTGCGGGAACTGCGGGCGGCGGAGCCGTTCATCGATCTGCGGGTGTTCGGCGGCAATGCGCCCCTGCTGCTCACCTACGCCCGCGCGCTCCTCGTCTCCGTCGTCTCGTACGTCTTTCTGTACGGCTACACCCAGTGGCTCCAGGACGGCCGGGGGCTGACGGCCTCACAGGCGGGGCTCGCCCAACTGCCCCTGTTCCTGACCGGCATCGCGGTGTCCACCGCCACCGGCCGCCGCGCCGCCGTGCGCGGCAAGTTGCTGGTGGGGGCCGTGGGGCAGATCGTCGGCTGCGTCCTGCTGCTCCCGCTGCGGCCGCACAGCGCGATATGGCTGCTGATCGTGGTCGGGCTCGTCTTCGGCGTACCGCAGGGGCTGATGAACCTCGCCCTGCAGAACTCGGTCTACCACCAAGCCGATCTGGAGCGGATGGGCTCCTCGGCGGGGCTGCTCCGCACCTTCTTCTACCTCGGCGCGATCGTCGCCTCCAGCGCCAACGGCGCCTTCTTCGGCGCCCGCGCCGACACCGGCGGGCTGCACGGCCTGGCCTGGTTCATGCTCGCCATCACCGGTCTGTGTCTGGCGCTGACGCTCGTGGACCGCTCGCTCGGCCGTATCGGGTCCGACGATTCCTCTTCCGCGCAACAACCGCAGCAGCGAAAGGCCTCATGAACATGAACATGAACGCGAATGCGAACAAGACGGCTCTGCTCGTGATGGACGTCCAGGAGGCCATCGTGGCCCGCGTCCAGGACCCCGGCTATGTGCCGCGCGTGAGCCGCGCGGTCGACGCGGCCCGTAGCGCCGGAATCCCCGTCGTGTACGTCACCGTCGGCTTCCGCTCCGGCCGCCCCGAAGCCTCGGCCCGCAACAAGATCTTCGGCGCCCTGCCGCAGGGTCTCTACACCGAGGGCGACCCCAAAATCGCCATCCATGCCGCTGTGGCGCCCCGGCCGGACGAGGTCGTGGTCACCAAGCGGCGGGTCAGCGCGTTCGCCGGCAGCGACCTGGATGTGGTGCTGCGGTCCGGTGACATCACCCATCTCGTCCTGACCGGCGTCGCGACCAGCGGCGTCGTCCTGTCCACCCTGCGCCAGGCCGCCGACCTGGACTTCCGGCTCACGGTGCTGTCCGACGCCTGCTACGACCCGGACCCGGAGGTCCACCGGCTGCTCACCGAGAGGGTGTTTCCGTCGCAGGCCGAGATCACGACGGTGGAGGAGTGGGCCAAGACGGCGGGCTGAGCGGTTTGGGGGCGTCAGGGCTGGTCGGCTCGGTCGGGTGCGGCGCCGTCTCGCGCCTTCGGCGCATTTGAGCATGGGTCGGCGGGTGGGGGTCCGGCGCTCGTCGCCGGCGCCGGGCCGGTGGGGGCGGAGCCCGGTGGCGGCCTCCGTGCTCGGGGGCCGGGGGCCGTTGCCGGACTGGCGGATCGCTCGGGGCCCGATGCCGGACCGTCCTCCGGATGGCCCGGGGTGGGGTACCCCTCTCGGAATTGCTTGACAAATTAGTTGCGCCAGATCAAGCGTTTTTTGCGGGGGTACCCGGAGGGGCCGCCCCGGGTCCCGCCGGTCCGCACTCCGGACAGAGAGCCGCTCCTCCCACGTCGCCGAGCCGCCACGGCCCCGACATCCCGCCGGCCCGGCGGCCGGCGGCGGCGCCCCGCCCCCCACCTCCGGACCCATGCTCAAAAGCCACCTCGCCTCGGTAAGCGGCACCCCTGCGCACACGAGCCCGCCCGAAAACCTCAACGCGGCCAGATCGGCGGGTTGGTGCAGAACGAGCCGCCGATGTACTCGTGGTCGGGGTTGCCCGGCTCCAGTTCGCCCTGCTCGGCGATCAGCTTCGCGGCGTACGGCTCGGAGTCGTCCTGCGGCTCGTACCCCAGGGCGCGGGCCGAGGAGAGGTCCCACCACAGGCGGGTGTTGGCCGAGCTGCCGTAGATCATGGTGTAGCCCACGTTCTCCGCCGTAAGGGCGGCATGGAGGAGCCGGGCGCCGTCCGCCGGGCTCATCCAGATGGACAGCATGCGGACCGTCGTCGGCTCGGGGAAGCAGGAGCCGATGCGGATGGCGACCGTCTCGATGCCGTGCTTGTCCCAGTAGAACGAGGCGAGATCCTCGCCGAACGCCTTCGACAGCCCGTAGTAGGTGTCGGGGCGGCGCGGGGTGTCGAGCGGGATGAGCGGGTCGTCCCCCACCGGGCGCGGGGTGAAGCCCACGGCGTGGTTGCTGGAGGCGAAGACGATCCGGCGGACCCCGGCCTCGCGCGCCGCCTCGTACACGTTGTACGTGCCCTCGATATTGGCCCGCAGGATCTTCTCGAACGGGGCTTCCAGGGAGATACCCGCGAGATGGATGATCGCGTCAACGCCCCGCACGGCCTCGCGCAGGGCGTCCCGGTCGGACAGATCCGCGGTGATCGCGTCCGGCTCGCCCTCGATGGGGAGCTGGTCGAGCAGCCGCAGCTGGTATCCGTACGGCGGCAGCAGCTCGCGCATCAAGGTGCCCATGCCGCCGGCGGCGCCGGTGAGGAGGACGGTGCGGGGAGCGGGCATGGGCGGATCCTCCGTAGGGGATAGCGCGTTATGGGGTTGTTGCGCGGAGCGCTCTTGCGTATGCGGTTTTTATTCATGTATGTGGTTCAGATTCATGGACACCGTAGGGATCGGCGAATGGGCCGTCAAGGGTGGCGCGATGCCGACGAATTCCGCGTCGGGTGAATGGCGTCACCCGGTTGGCGCCCTTGACCGGCGGCCGATGGCTGCCTTACGGTGAACCTGTTCACGAATGTAGATGACGATCAGAAACGTGCACACTGCGTCGGTGGGTGACGGCGGGTCGGTGTACACGACAGGGAGAAGCCCGTGACCTCAGCTTCACTCGCCGAGCGCCTTGACGGACTGCTGTTCTTCCCCGTGACCGCCTACGGTCCCGATGGCGCCCTGGACCTGGAGATCTACCGCGCGCACGTCCGCGCCGGGATCGAGGCGGGGGCGGGCGCCGTCTTCGCGTGCTGCGGCACGGGCGAGTTCCACGCCCTGACGCCCGAGGAGTTCCACGACTGCGTCGTGGTCGCCGTGGAGGAGGCCGCCGGGCGGGTGCCGGTGGTCGCGGGCGCCGGGTACGGGACCGCGCTGGCGATCCAGTACGCCAAGCTGGCCGAGCGGGCCGGTGCGGACGGGCTGCTCGCCATGCCGCCGTATCTGGTCGTGGCCGATCAGGAGGGGCTGATCCGCCACTACAGCGCCCTCGCGGGCGCGACCGACCTCGACATCATCGTCTACCAGCGGGACAACGCCGTCCTGGCCCCGGACTCCGTGGCCCGGCTCGCCAAGGTGCCCGGCATCATCGGCCTCAAGGACGGCATCGGCGACCTCGACCTGATGCAGCGCGTCGTGAGCGCGGTGCGGGCCGACGCCCCCGACGAGGGCTTCCGCTACTTCAACGGGCTGCCGACCGCCGAACTGACCGGCCTCGCCTACCGCGGCATCGGCGTGACGCTCTACTCCTCCGCCGTCTTCTGCTTCGTTCCCGAGGTCGCCCTCGCCTTCCACAAGGCGCTCATGACGGGCGATGACGAGACCGTCAACAAGCTGCTGGACGGCTTCTACCGGCCGCTGGTCGAACTCCGCAACCAGGGCCGCGGCTATGCGGTGTCGCTGGTCAAGGCGGGGGTCCGGCTGCGCGGGCTGGACGTCGGCGAGGTGCGGCCGCCGCTGAGCGAGCCCAGCGCCGCCCATGTCAAGGAGCTGGCCGAGCTGATCGAGCGCGGCATGGCGCTGGTCGGGGAGGCGGACGGGGGCGCGGACAAGGACGGGACCGGGGACGGGGAGGCGAGGTGAGGGCTTCCGCCTTCGTCTACCCCTGGGACGTCGTCGGGGACCCGGACGCCGCGCGCCGCATCGCCGCCCTCGGCGTCCAGCAGGTGACGCTGGCCGCCGCCTACCACTCCACCCGGGCCCTGACCCCGCGTCACCCCGGCCACCGCATCGTCACCGCCCGCCACGCCGCCGTGCTCTACCCGCCGAGCGCGGAGCGCTGGCAGGGGCGCGAGCTGCGGCCGTACGAGCAGTCGTGGGTGCCGGGCGACGATCCGTACGGCGAGGCGGCCGCCGCGCTGGCCGACGCCGGTCTCGAGGTCCACACCTGGGTGGTGCTCGCCCACAACACCCGGCTGGGCGAGGAGCATCCGGGGATCACCGTGCGCAACGCCTATGGCGACCGCTACCCATGGGCGCCGTGCATCGCCCGCCCCGAGGTGCGCGCCTATCTGGTGGACCTGGCCGCCGAGGCCGCCGTACGGCCCGGCGCCCGCGGTACCGAGCTGGAGTCCTGCGGCTGGTACGGGCTGGCCCATCTGCACGCCCACGACAAGATCGGCGGGGTGCCGCTGGGCGGGGCCGGCCAGTATCTGATGTCGCTGTGTTTCTGCGAAAGCTGCGAGGCGGGCTACGCCGAGCTGGGCGCCGACCCCGAGGAGCTGCGCGAGCTCGTCGTGCGCGCCCTGCGGCCGGTGTGGGCGGGCGAGACGACCGCGGACGGCGGTGACCGCGCGGGGGAGTGGGCGGAGGTCGAGAAGCTGCTCGGCGCCGACCACGCCGCGCTCTTCGCGGCCTGGCGCGACCGGATCGCGAGCGGTCTGCGGGCCGAGGCCGTGGCCGCCGTAAGGGCCGCGGCGGACGAGGACTTCCAGGTCCTGCTGCACGCCGACCCGGCCCCGCACCGGCTCGGCGCCAACGTGGGCGTGGACCCGGCCGATGTGCTGGCCCAGGCCGACGGAGTCGTACTGCCCTGCACGGGGGGCGAGGCAGCGCGCTCCGGGGTCCTGTCGCCGTTCGTCCCGTACCGGACCGAACGGACCGTGCTCGCCGCCAACTTCACGGTGGTGGCGGGGATGGGCGGCAGCCCGGCGACGCTGGCCCGGGACGCGGCCCACGCGGTGGAACTGGGCGCGGACCAACTCCGTCTGTACCACGCGGGCCTGGCCTCCGACCAGGACTTGGCGGCCGTCCGCACGGCCCTGGCCGACCTGAGCTGAGCCCTTCCCGGGGACCCGTCGCCCTTTGGCGGGTTTCCGGGACGGCCCGGCGGATTATCGGAAGCGCGACACCCCGTGGCATCGCCACGATCGAAGGGTGTCGACGAAATGGATCACCTCCCACCGCAGGCCCATCGCGCTGATGTCCCTGGGACACGCCTGCGTGGACGTCTACCAGGGAGCGGTGGCCGCGCTGGTGCCGTTCTTCGTCTCGGAACGGGCCTACGGCTACGCCGCCGCCTCCGGTGTCGTCCTGGCGGCCTCGCTGCTGTCGTCCGTCGTACAGCCGCTGTTCGGGGCGCTCACCGACCGGTGGGCCATGCCGTGGCTGCTGCCGGTGAGCACGCTGGTGGGCGGCGCGGGGGTGGCGCTGAGCGGGGTCACCGGCTCCTACGCGGCGACCCTGGCGGTGGTCGCCGTCCCCGGGATCGGCGTGGCCGCGTACCACCCCGAGTCCGCCCGGGTGGCCCGGCTCGCCAGCCGGGGCAGCCACACCGCGATGAGCTGGTTCTCCCTCGGCGGCAACATCGGCTTCGCCGCCGCGCCGCACGCGGTCGCCGCCGTCATCGCCACCGGCGGTCTGCGGGCCTCCCCGCTGCTGGCCGTCCCCGCCGTCGCCGGAGCCGCCCTGTGCGCGGCCGCGCTACGGGCGCTCAGGGCCCCGGACGCGGCGGCCGGGCCCGCGCGGGCGAGCCGCGGGGGAGCGGGGCGGGACGACTGGCCCTCCTTCCTCCGGCTGTCCGGCGCCATCATGTGCCGCTCGATCGTCTTCGTCGGGCTGAGCGCGTTCATCTCCCTGTATGTGCGCGAGCGCGCGGGCGGAGGCGAACTGGCCGGTACCGCCGCCCTGTTCGTGCTCTACGCCGGCGGCGCGGTGGGCACCCCGCCGTCGGCCTCGGGCGGCGCCGACCACCCCGCGTCCCGCATCACCCGCTCCACCGTCTCCTCCAGCGCGCTCGTCTCCGGGATCACGGTCTCGACCCCGCCCGGCAGCAGGTCCAGCGGCCGGTACCAGTCGCGCATCTCCCGCTCCCCGTACTCGTCCGCCTGCGGCTTCGTGGCGTGCCGCCGGAGCGTCTCGGCGAACGGGACGTCCAGGTAGTAGGCGTGGGTGCGGCCCAGGTGGTCGCGGCAGAGGGCGTCCAGCATCGGGCCGTAGTGCGCGGTGTACAGGATGCCCTCCACCACGGCGTGGAAGCCGTGGTCCAGGGCGTAGCGGGTCACGGTGTCGAGGAGGCCGATGTTCGCCGCGTCCGGGCGGTCCCGCTCCCGCAGCACGACCCGGCGCAGATTGTCCTGGGCCACCAGCGCCAGGCCGCGTCCGTAGCGGGCGCGGAGCCCGGCGGCGACGGAGGACTTGCCGGACGCGGAGTTGCCGCGCAGCACGATCAGCCGCGTGGCCGCGGATCCCACCCTCATCCGGGTCACGCTATCGGCGACGGAGGCGCGCTGAGGCGCCGTGGGGCGGGTGAACGACCGTCATGCGCGAGTTTTGTCAGAACCGTTGACGAACCCCTGGAGCCGCCCTAACTTCATCGCGTTGTACTTCGTATGTCATATATGAGACGCGATATGTGAGATCTGAGAGCATCCATGGACGTTGCCCCGAGCCCCATCCCCTCCCGCACCCAGTACGTGCTGGAGGCGGTCAAGCACGCGATTCTCACCGGGGGGCTGCGGCCCGGGCAGGCGTTGGTGGAGGCCGAGTTGGCCGCGCAGTTCGGGGTGTCCAAGACGCCGGTGCGGGAGGCGCTCAAGACGCTCGCGGGGCGGGGGCTCGTGGTGATGAGCGAGTACAAGGGGGCCACCGTCAGGACCGTGGACACCGCGATGGCGCACGCCGTCTACGATGTGCGGCTGCTCCTGGAGCCCGAGGCGCTGCGCCGGACCGTGGCCGCGCGAGCCGGGCTGGAGGCCGCGGGGGCCGCGCTGGAGCGGTCGGACGCGGCCGCCGATCCGGCCGGGCGGTCGCTCGCCAACCGCGACTTCCACCGGGCGCTCTACCTTCCCTGCGGCAACCCCCTGCTGACCCGGATGCTCGACGAACTGCGCGACCAGGCCGCGCTGGTGTCCGCCATCGCCTGGCAGGCGGTGCCCTCCTGGGAGCGGGAGGCCCGTGAGCACCGGGAGATCCTGGCCCGCGCGCTCGACGGCGACGCCGACGGGGCCGCCCGCGCACTGCACGAGCACATCGCCTCCTTCGTCCGGCGCGCCTTCCCGGACGCGGAGTAGCACCCGGCGGCCCCGGCCGCCGACCCCAGCACTCAGCAGTCAGCAGTCAGCACTCAGCACCATCCGAACAGCTCGTCCCGATGCCGACCATCGAGAGAAAGGGTTCGTATGGACTACTCACCGCTGAGGACGGCGCTCGCGGACGTCGTGGCGATCCCGGTGACGCCGTACGACGCGGAGGGCGCCGTGGACCGCGCCGCCTATCGCGCCCTGCTCCGCCGGCTCCTCGACGGCGGGGTCAAGGCCGTCACCCCGAACGGCAACACCGGGGAGTTCTACGCCCTCACCCTCGAAGAGCGGCGGCTGGTCACCGAGCTGACCGTCGAGGAGGCCACCGGGCGGGCCGCCGTCCTCGTCGGGGTCGGCCATGACGCGGCCACCGCGGTCGAGGCCGCCCGCCACGCCCGCGCCGCCGGGGCCGACATGGTGATGGTCCATCAGCCGGTGCATCCGTACGTCGCCCAGGACGGCTGGATCGACTACCACCGCACCATCGCCGAGGCCGTTCCCGAACTGGGCGTGGTGCCGTATCTGCGCAATCCGCTCATCGAGGGCGCGGCGATCGCCCGGCTCGGCGAGGCGTGCCCCAACGTCATCGGGGTCAAGTACGCGGTCCACGACGCCACCCGCTTCGCCGCGGTGGCGCGCGACGCCGGTCTTGACCGGTTCGTCTGGGTGGCCGGGCTCGCCGAGCTGTACGCGCCCTCGTACTGGGCGGTCGGCGCCACCGGCTTCACCTCGGGGCTGGTCAACGTGGCCCCCAACGTCTCGCTCAACATGCTGGGCGCACTGCGCGCCGGGGACTACCCGGGCGCCATGAAGGTGTGGGAGCAGATCCGGCGGTTCGAGGACTTGAGGGCCGAGCGGCAGTCCGCAAACAACGTCACGGTGGTCAAGGAAGCGCTTGCCGCGATGGGGCTGTGCCGGCGCGACGTCCGCGCCCCGAGCAAGCCGCTGCCCGAGCCGAGGCGCGCGGAAGTCGCCGCGATCGTCGAGGGGTGGTCGGTATGAGCACGCGACGGAGCACCCGCAAGCGCCCCGACGAGCTGCGCAGCCACCAGTGGTACGGCACCGACGGCCTGCGCTCCTTCAGCCACCGGGCCCGCACCCGCCAGCTCGGCTATCTCCCCGAGGAGCACCTGGGCAAGCCGGTCATCGCGATCCTCAACACCTGGAGCGACATCAACCCCTGCCATGTGCACCTGCGCGACCGCGCCCAGGCGGTCAAGCGCGGGGTCTGGCAGGCGGGCGGCTTCCCGCTGGAGTTCCCGGTCTCCACGCTCTCCGAGACCTTCCAGAAGCCCACCCCCATGCTCTACCGCAACCTCCTCGCCATGGAGACCGAGGAGCTGCTCCGCTCGTACCCGGTCGACGGCGCCGTGCTGCTGGGCGGCTGCGACAAGTCCACCCCGGCGCTGCTGATGGGCGCGGCCAGCGCCGACCTCCCGGCGGTCTTCGTCCCGGCCGGGCCGATGCTGCCGGGGCACTGGCGCGACGAGGTGCTGGGCTCGGGCACCGATATGTGGAAGTACTGGGACGACAAGCGGGCCGGGCTGATCGGCGACTGCGAGATCTCCGAGCTGGAGCGGGGGCTGGCCCGCTCGCCCGGCCACTGCATGACGATGGGCACCGCCTCCACGCTGACGGCCGCCGCCGAGGCGCTGGGCGTGACCGTGCCCGGCGCCTCGTCCATCCCGGCCGTGGACTCCGGACACGACCGGATGGCCGCCGCCTCCGGGTTACGCGTGGTCGAGCTGGCCTGGCGGGATCTCAGGCTCTCGGAGCTCCTCACCCGGGAGGCGTACGAGGACGCGGTCGCGACCGTGCTCGCCCTCGGCGGCTCCACCAACGCGGTGATCCATCTGATCGCCATGGCGGGCCGGTCCGGGGTCCGGCTGACCCTCGACGACTTCGACCGGATCGCCCGTACCGTCCCGGTGCTGGCCGATCTGCGGCCCGGCGGCCGGTACTTGATGGAGGACTTCCACTTCGCGGGCGGCCTCCCGGGCTTCCTCTCCCGGCTGACGGACGTCCTGCACCTGGACCGCCCCACCGTCGCCCACCCCACACTGCGCGAACAGCTCGCCGGCGCCCTGGTGCACAACCCCGAGGTGATCCGGGACCGCGACCGCCCGCTGGCGGAGGAGGGCGGAGTGGCGGTGCTGCGCGGCAATCTGTGCCCCGACGGCGCCGTCATCAAGCACATCGCGGCCGAGCCCCGGCTGCTGAAACACAGCGGCCCGGCCGTGGTCTTCGACGACTACCGGACGATGCAGGCCACCATCAACGACCCCGGTCTCGGCATCACCGAGGACAGCGTCCTGGTGCTGCGCAACGCGGGTCCGCTCGGCGGCCCCGGAATGCCCGAGTACGGGATGCTGCCGATCCCCGACCATCTGCTCAAGCAGGGGGTGCGGGACATGGTGCGGATCTCCGACGCCCGGATGAGCGGCACCAGTTACGGGGCCTGTGTGCTGCACATCGCGCCCGAGTCGTATGTCGGCGGCCCGCTCGCGCTCGTCCGCGACGGCGATCCGATCACCCTCGACGTCGCGGCGCGGGTGCTGCGGCTCGAGGTGGACGACGCCGAGCTGGCACGGCGCCGGGCGCGCTGGACGGCCCCGCCGCCCCGCTACGAGCGCGGCTACGGCGCGCTCTACCAGGAGCAGATGACCCAGGCCGACACCGGCTGCGACTTCCGCTTCCTGGCCCGCCCGGGAGCGGTGCCCGAACCCTACGCGGGCTGACGCCACCTCCCGGCACGAAAATTTTTGTACGAGATACCGAACGGCATTCGGTAAGCGCTTCACGGAAGCGCTTCACCAGACCCTGCCACTCCGAGACCGTCCGCCCCCGCACCCCTGAGAACGGAGAAGCAGTCATGGCCCACGCCGTGGCGAAACCACCCCGGGTCACCCGGCGCCGTACGGGAGGACCGGCCCGCCGCCTCCCGTATCTGCTGATCGCCCCCGCCGGGCTGCTGATGCTGGGCTTCATCGCCTATCCGATGCTCAGCGTCCTCTACTACAGCCTGCGGAACTACAACGTCACCAAGCCCTGGCGGAACGGCTACGCGGGCCTGGACAACTTCACCCGGATCTTCACCGACGACCCGCAGTTCTGGGACACCCTCGTCTTCAGCGGCAAATGGGTCGTCACCGAGGTACTGCTGCAGCTCCTGCTCGGCCTCGCGCTCGCCCTGCTGGTGAACCAGACCTTCCTCGGCCGCGGGCTCGCCCGCGCCCTGGTCTTCTCGCCCTGGGCCGTGTCCGGGGTGCTGACCACCACCATCTGGATGCTGCTCTACAACCCCTCGACCGGCATCAGCCGCTATCTCGCGGACGCGGGGATCGGCACCTACGGCACCTCGGTGCTCTCCGACACCGGGACCGTCTTCTGGGCCGCCGTCGTCGCCGAACTCTGGCGCGGCGTCCCGTTCTTCGCGATCCTCCTCCTCGCCGACCTCCAGTCCATCCCCAGGGACCTCTACGAGGCGGCCTCGGTCGACGGCGCCGGCCGGGCGCGGCGGTTCCTCCACATCACCCTGCCGCACCTGAAGGACGCGATCGTCCTCTCCACGCTGCTGCGCGGCGTCTGGGAGTTCAACAACGTCGATCTGCTCTACACCCTCACCGGCGGCGGACCGGCCGGGCAGACCACCACCCTCCCGCTGTACGTCGCCAACACCGGGATCAACGGCCATGACTTCGGCTACGCCTCCGCACTGACCACCGTCGCCTTCGTGATCCTCCTCTTCTGCTCGATCCTCTATCTGCGCCTGAGCAAGTTCGGAGGCGAGGCCAAGTGACCACCGCACTCGCCGAGCAGGGCACCCTGCCCGCCGCGGCCACCCCGCCGCCCACCGCCCGCGGCAGGCGCCGGCGCGGGTCCGACCAGGGTGTGCCGCGCTGGCAGATCTATCTGCCGCTGGGCCTGTATCTGCTGTTCACCCTCGTCCCCTTCTACTGGATGCTGCTGTTCGCGCTGCGCCCCGCGGGCTCGAACGCGCTGGTGCCCTGGCCGGTCACCGGTGAGCACTTCCAGAAGGTCTGGAACGAGCGCAGCTTCGGGATCTTCTTCCAGAACAGCATGATCGTCGGCGTCGCCTCGCTGGTGATGACGACGGCGGTCGCGCTGGCCGGGGGCTACGCCCTCGCCCGCTTCGAGTTCCGGATCAAAAAGGGCTTCATGCTGGCGCTGCTGGCCTCGCAGTTCATCCCCGGCGCGCTGATGCTGGTACCGCTCTTCGAGATCTTCAAGAACCTGCAGATGATCAACTCGCTGGGGAGCGTGGTCATCGCGGAGACGGTCTTCCAACTGCCCCTGTCGATCATCCTCATCAGCGGCTTCATCAAGAACGTGCCGGTGTCGCTCGAGGAGCAGGCGTGGGTCGACGGCTGCGGCCGCTTCCGGGCCTTCTGCGCGGTGGTGCTGCCGCTGCTGCGCCCCGGGCTGATCGCGGTCGGCTCCTTCGCCTTCGTACACAGCTGGAACCACTTCCTGTTCGCGCTGATGTTCCTCAGCTCCCAGGACAAGCAGACGATCCCGGTCGGCCTCAACACCCTCATCGGGGCGGACAGCGTCGACCTGGGCGCGCTCGCGGCGGGCGGGGTGATCGCCGCGGTGCCCGTCGTCATCGTTTTCGCCTTCATCCAGAAGTGGCTGATCACCGGCTTCAGCGCGGGGGCGGTCAAGGGTTAGGGGCGTCCGGTGGCACGCGTACGCCTGCGGCGGGCCGCTCCCCTCCCCGCCCCTTCCCTCAACTGGGGCTCCGTCCCAGACCCCGCTCCTCAAACTCCCCCAGCTACCGCCGGGAGGTGCCCCCTGGAGGGGCAGGAAGGCGGGGCTCCGCTCCAGACCCAGGGGTCCAGGGGCGGAGTCCCCGGCAGCGGGAAGGGGCGGGGAGGGGAAAGCCGCGCCGACGCTCATCCCGGCGGCGGCTGGACGGAGCACATCTCTCACGGACAAGGAGGTCCGAAGATGCGCATGGTGCGCCCCCAGAGAGGGGGATTCCGGTGATACCTCTCGTCCTCGCGGGCGCCCGCGGGCACGGGCGCCGCCATCTGGACAACATCCGGCGGCTGACCGCCGAGGGAAAGGTCCGCCTCGCCGGGGTGTGCGAACTCGCGCCGCTCACCCGGGAGGAACTGGGCGACGGGCTCGGCGAGCCCGAGCAGTCCGCCGACCTCGCCGGGCTCGTGACCCGCACCGGCGCCCGGATCGCCGTCGTCTGCACCCCGATCCACACCCACGCCGACCTCGCCCTCGCCGCCGCCGAACGCGGTGCGCACCTTCTGCTGGAGAAGCCGCCCACCCCCTCGTACGCCGAATTCACCCGGTTGAGCGAAGGGCTGCGCGGATACGGAACCGCCTGCCAGATCGGCTTCCAGTCGCACGGCTCCCACGCCCTGCCCGCCATCCGGAAGCTCGTCGCGGACGGCCGCATAGGGGCGATCCGCGGCATCGGCGCGGCCGGGGCATGGGCCCGCGACGAGGACTACTACACCCGCGCCCCCTGGGCCGGACACCGCACGCTCGACGGCCGCGACGTCGTGGACGGCGTCCTGACCAACCCCCTCGCCCACGCCATCGCCACCGCCCTGCACCTCGCCGACGCCGAGCGGGCCGAGGACGTGGCCGGTATCGAGCTGGAGCTGTACCGGGCCAACGCCATCGAGGCCGACGACACCTCCTGCGTACGGCTCCGCACCACCCGCGGCACCACCGTGGCCGCCGCCGTCACCCTGTGCGCGGAGGAGCCCGGCGAACCGTATGTGGTCGTCCACGGCGACCGGGGCCGGATCACCTTCTGGTACAAGCTGGACCGGGTCCGTGTCGAACGCGACGGAGCGCCGCCCGAGACCACCGGCCACGGGCGCACCGATCTGCTGGACAACCTCGTCGCGCATCTGCGCGACGGCACCGAACTGCTCGTTCCCCCGGACCGCACCGGCGCGTTCATGCGCGTCGTCGAGGCGGTCCGCACCGCCCCCGCACCGGTCCCGCTGCCCGCCGACGCCTGGCGCACCGAGCCCGGTGCGGGCGTCACCCCGCGAGCGGTCCAGCGGCGCGTGGTGACCGGCATCGACCGACTGGTCACCGCCGGCGCCGAGCGCCTCGCCCTGTACTCCGAACTGCGCGCCCCCTGGGCCGCTCCCCCCACGGAGGTCCCGCACCCATGACACCCCTGACCCCGTCGAACCCGCTCACTCCCTCCACCCCGCTCACCCCCTCCCTCACCCGCCGTCCCCCGTGCACCCTGCTGCGCCATGAGCACCGGGTCGTCGGGACGTATGTGCACCGCCCCGAACTGCCGGGCACGGTCGCGCCGCGCCCGTATCTGCACCCCGTGCGCACCCTCGGCGGTGTCACCGTCACCGGGCTGCGGCCCGCCGAGGATCCGGCCCACCTGGGGGTGTCCATGGCCATCCCGGAGGTGGCCGGATGGAACTTCCGGGGTGGTCCGGGCCGACCGGACCACCGGGGCGGCCAGCGCCATCTCAGCTGGCTGCTGCGCGACCCCGACGGGTTCGTGGAAGAGCTGTCGTGGACGGCCGGTGGGCGGCAACTGCTGCTGGAGCGGCGCACGGTGGCCGTACGGACCCTCGGAACGGAGTGCTGGGCGCTGGACTTCACCTCGGCCCTGACCAATGTGACGGGCGAGGAGATCGCCCTCGGCGGGGCGGGGCACGCGGGCGGCTTCTTCTGGCGCGTCCCCCGGCGCCCCGAGCCCGCGCAGGTCTTCAGCGCCGACGGCGAGGGCGAGGCGGCGGTGCACGGACGGCCCGCGGACTGGCTGGCGCTGGCCACCGACGACTGGACGCTGGTCTTCGTCGGCGCGACCGGCGCCACCCGGGCCGACCCGTGGTGGGTACGCACCGGTGACCACCCGGGCGTCGGCTCGGCCCTCACCTGGCAGTGCCCCCTGCCCATAGCCCCAGCCGACACGGTCACCCGCCGCATAGTCACCGCGATAGCCGATACGCGCCTCCCCCGCCCGGAGGCAGCCCGCATAGCGAGCCAGCTCTCCGACAAGGGCGCGGCCGTATGAACACAGGTTGTGCCCACCCGTCCCTCCCCCGGCTACCGCCGGGAGGTGCCCCCTGGCGGGACGGGTGGGCACAACCGACCCGCACACGGCCACGGGCCTCAGCCAAGACGGCGCGACCCAAGCGACCGGCAACCGCAAGGAAACCCACAAAAGAGATGGACAGCTACCCATGAACCCACGCACCCGCAGAACCGCAGCCGCCCTGGCCACAGCCCTCACCCTCGCCCTGACCGCCACCGCTTGCGGCGACGACGGCTCGACCACCGGCGAGGAGGGCTCCGGCAAGGGCACCATCACCTTCTGGGACAACAACGGCGGCCCCCGCACCAAGATCTGGAAGCAGATCATCGCCAAGTTCGAGGACAAGAACCCCGACATCACGGTCAAGTACGTCCCGATCCCGATCGCCAACGTGCAGTCGAAGTACGACACCGCCATCCAGAGCGGTGGCGACAGCCTGCCCGACGTAGGCGGTGTGGGCACCGCGTATCTGGCCAATCTGGTCGCCCAGGGCGCCCTCGACCCCGTGACCGACCGCATCGGCGACAGCGCCCTCAAGGGCAAGCTGATCAAGAACATGGTCGAGAGCGTCCGCGCGGCCGGAGGGGACGACAAGGAGCTGTTCTCCGTCCCGACCTCCGCCAACCAGGGCACCCTCTGGTACCGCACCGACCTCTTCAAGGCGGCGAAGCTGCCCGCGCCCGACAGCTGGGACAACTTCTACAAGGCCGCCGAGGAGCTGACCGACAGGGGCCGGAACAAGTTCGGCTTCACCCTGCGCGGCGGCGCGGGCTCGATCGCCCAGGCGCTGGACATGATGTACGCCCAGTCCGGCATCTCGTCCTTCTGGAACGGCGAGGACGGCGGGGACGGCGACAAGACCACCCTCAACGACCCGAAGAACGTCGCGGCGCTCGAGAAGTACATCGCCCTCTTCAAGAAGGTCACCCCCGCCGCGGACCTCAACAACGACTTCGCCAAGATGGTCGCCCAGTTCGACCAGGGCGACATCGGCATGCTCCAGCACAACCTCGGCAGCTATGTGGACCACGTACGGCTGCTCGGCAAGGACAAGATCGCGGGCATACCGCTGCCGCCGTCCCGGCAGGGCGCGGCGCGCACCATCGTCTCCAACCCGGTCGACGGCCTGGGGCTGTTCAAGGCGAGCAAGAACAAGGCGGCGGCCTGGAGGTTCATCGAGTTCGCGGCCTCCCCGGAGATGAACAGCCTCTGGAACGAGGACGTCGGCGCCATCCCCGCCAACGTCGGCGCCGCGGACGACGACTGGATCACCGAGGCCCCGCCGACCAAGGCCGCGCTGGAGTCGCTCAACGATCCGCGGACCAAGGTCGTCCAACTGCCGTACTACCTCCCGGACTGGAACAACATCAGCAAGGCCGACAACGAGCCCAGCTTCCAGAAGGTGCTGCTCGGCAAGATGACCGCCAAGGCGTTCTGCGACAAGGTCGCGAAGGAGCTCAACGCGGCGCAGGCGGACTGGAAGAAGCACCGGAGCTAGCCGCCGGAGCCGGCCGAGCCCTCGAGCCCCGCGAGCCTTCTATGAACTCCGTGTATACCTGGGGTGTATAGTGCACGCAGCTTGTGCCGCCAACTTTACGTATTTGGGTGGACGTTGGCGGCATGGCGACCACTATTGGCAACAAGGGGACTTGGGGGACATCCATGGGGCGAAAAGGTCGAATATCCGGGCTGGGCGTCAGTCTCGTCGGTGCCGTCTGCCTGACGCTGGGCCTCAGCGGCTGCGGCGCGTCGTACGACACCACCTCGCCGCGCAGCGCCCGGGAGCACGCGGCGTCGGACGCCGAGCACTCGACACCGGCCGCCTCCAAGCCGGATGTGCTCAAGAAGGGTGACGGGGCGAACGACGAGAACGGTGCGAACGGCAAGGGCGGTGCGAACGGCAAGGACGGTGCGAACGGTAAGGACGGTACGAACGGCTCCGTCGACTGCGCCGTCGCCAAGTGCGTCGCCCTCACCTTCGACGCGGGCCCCAGCGACAACACGCCCCGGTTGCTGAAGATCCTCAAGCGCGAGAAGGCCCACGCGACCTTCTTCATGCTCGGCAAGAGGCACATCGAACGCCACCCGGACCTGGTGCGCCGCATCGCGGACGAGGGGCATGAACTGGCCAATCACACCTGGTCGCACAAGATCCTGACCAAGACCGACTCCGACGAGGTCCGCACGGAGATCACCCGCGTCCAGACCGCCGTCAAGAAGCTCACCGGCCGTACGCCGCTGCTGATGCGCCCGCCGCAGGGGCGTACGGACGAGCGGGTCTCCAAGATCTGCCGTGAGCTGGGCGTGGCGCAGGTGCTGTGGAGCGTGACGGCGAAGGACTACCAGACGAATGACTCCGCGCTGATCGAGAAGCGGGTGCTGGACCAGACGAAGCGCGACGGGATCATCCTGCTGCACGACATCTACAAGGGCACGGTGCCGGCCGTGCCGGGGATACTGGCGAAGCTGAAGAAGGAGGGCTACACGGTGGTGACGGTCTCCCAGCTGATGGCCCCGGCCGTCCCGGAACCGGGCAAGGTCTATCGCCCGTGAGGCAACAGACCGACACTAACTCCGCCGTGTTCGAACATCCTCGGCCACAAAATGATCAAGAGTTGTCGCAAGCTATCGCAATGCGATCGGGATTTCGTAATCTAAGAATCCTCGGGAGCCCGGCAACCTAATCTGGACTGGCGGCAACTACGACATGGAGCGGGCCGGCCTGGATCCTCCGGCCCGTTCTCTCGACGCGGAACAGGAGTTGCCATGAGACTGAGACGCAAACGGGGCCGTCACCGTCGACGCAAGGATCGCACGCTGCCGTTGGGCAGCGCCGTGATCGTGGCGTCGGCCGTGGCCGGGGTGTATCTGACGGCTTCGCCGGAGGGCGCGAGCGCCGTGCCCACCACCCTGTATGTGGCGACCAATGGCAGCGACGGCAACACCGGAACCCTCAAGTCCCCCTACCGAAGCCTGGAGAAGGCGTTCTCCATCGCCAAGGCCGGCACCACCATCGAGGTCCGCGGCGGCACGTACTACCCCTCCAGGACCCTGCGCAGCTCCACCAGCGGCACCCCCCGCGAGCGCGTCCAACTGCGGTCGTACCGGGCGGAGAAGGTCCGGCTCGACGGCTCCCGGCTGGGCGACGGCTCCTCCCTGGTCTCCCTCGCCGCCGACTACTGGACGGTCTCCGGGATCGAACTGCGCAACGCCCCGGGCGGCGGCCTGGTCTGCACCTCCTGCACGCGCAACGTCTTCCAGAACCTCAGCACCCACGGCAACGGCGACACCGGGCTCACCCTCCGCGGCGACGACACCAACGGCAACGTCATCCGGAACCTCGACTCCTACGCCAACCACGACGACGCCACCGGCGGCCAGCGGGCCGACGGCATAGCCATCACCCATGGCTCCGGCACCGGCAATGTGGTCACCGGATCCCGGCTGTTCCACAACAGCGACGACGGCCTTGACCTGTGGATGTGGGCCAGCCCCGTCACCATCGAGCACTCCTGGGCCTTCGGAAACGGCCGGAACCGCTGGCACATCCCCTACTTCAAGGGCGACGGCAGCGGCTTCCAGCTCGGCGCCGACCGCCGGACCGCCCCCTCGCCCGCCCATGTCGTACGGTCCTCCGCCGCTTGGGCCAACACCAAGAGCGGCTTCGACGCGGGCGGCAACACCGGAGCCCTCCGGCTCCAGCGCACCACCGCCTTCGACAACTGGGACAAGGGCTACGCCGTCGCCGGCTCCCGCGCCCAGCTGATCCGCAACCTCGCGCTCTCCAACGGCCGTGGCAGCGCCGACACCGGCCTCCTCGCCGTCTCGCGGGACAACAACTGGGCGCCGGGCGGCCGGGCCACCCCGCCGCTGGTCACCACCGACGCCACCACGACCTTCGGCCCCCGGCGGCCGAACGGCTCGCTGCCGCTCACCGGCTTCCTCGTGGTCATGGACCGCACCGAGATCGGTTCGCCGATGAACTGAAACCCCTCCAAGCCGGATTCGCATGCCGGTCGTGCGGCATCGTTGCGCACGCCGACCGGAGCGCTTCCCTTGTCCTCGCCCACAGAGGTGAGGACACGTGGACTGCGGGGCGTGAGTCACGCGTCCCTGCCACCCCTCGAGCAACTGCTCACCTGAGCCGACTCAGCGCCGACAGCCGCCCCGCCCCGTCAGCTGTGGCCCATGATGGGGCGCGGGCGGTACGGGGCCTCCAGGCGGGCCACCTCCTTCTCGTCGAGCGTCAGCCCGACCGCCGCGACCGCGTCCTCCAGATGGCGGGTCCTGGTGGCGCCGACGATCGGCGCGGTGACCGCCTGCCTGCTGAGCAGCCACGCCAGCGCGACCTGGGCCGGGGACACCCCGCGCTCCTCGGCGATCGCGCGGGTGGCGTCCACGATGGAGAAGTCCGCGTCCGCGTACCACCTCTCCACCAGCGGATCGTTGCCCGCCCGGACCGTCTGCCCGGTGCGGTCCCGGTCGCGGGTGCCCGCCAGCAGCCCGCGCGCCAGCGGGCTCCAGGGGATGACGCCCACGCCCTGGTCCAGGCAGAGCGGGTTCATCTCCCGCTCCTCCTCGCGGTAGAGCAGGTTGTAGTGGTTCTGCATCGAGACGAACCGGGTCCAGCCGTGCGCCTCGGCGATGTGCTGCGCCTTGGCGAACTGCCAGGCGTACATGGAGGACGCGCCGATGTACCGGGTCTTCCCGGCCCGCACCACGTCGTGCAGCGCCTCCATCGTCTCCTCGAGCGGTGTCTCGTGGTCGAAGCGGTGGATCTGGTAGAGATCCACATGGTCGGTGCCCAGCCGCCGCAGCGAGGCGTCGATGCCCGCCAAGATGTGCTTGCGGGAGAGGCCGCGGTCGTTGGGGCCCTCGCCCATCGGGTTGTAGACCTTCGTGGCCAGGACGTAGTCGTCGCGGCTGGGGAAGAGCTCCCGCAGCAGCTCACCGGTGATCTCCTCGCTGCGGCCCACCGAGTACATGTCGGCGGTGTCGAAGAAGGTCACCCCCTCCTCGGCCGCGCGCCGCACGATCGGGCGCGCGTCGTCGATGTCCAGCTGCCAGGGCCGGTGCTCGGGATTGCCGTAGCTCATCATGCCCAGGCAGATCCGCGACACCTTGACGCCCGACGCGCCCAGCCGTACGTACTCCATGCGTCTGCTCCTCCTGCTCGTCCGCCCGTTCGGCCGACCCGTCACAGCAGACCACCCCGGCCGCCGGATGTCAGCCCGGTGTGACGAAACCGCTTTCGTACGCGGCGATCACCGCCTGGGTGCGGTCCCGAACGCCCAGCTTGGTGAGCACCGCCCCCACATGCGTCTTGACGGTGGCCGGGCCCACCGCCATCCGGGCCGCGATCTCCGAGTTGGACAGCCCGTCGGTCATCAGCCGCAGCACCACGGCCTCCCGCTCGGAGAGCCGCTCGCGCAGCGCCCGCGCCGTCGCCTCGCGGTCCGGGCCGCGGGCGGCGGCGTGCTCGGCGGCCAGCGCCCGCACCGCGGCCGGGAACAGCAGCGAATCGCTGCGCGCCACCACCCGCACCGCCTGCACCAGCTCCGCCGCGCGGGCCCGCTTGAGCAGGAAGCCGCTGGCCCCGGCGCGCAGCGCGTCGTACACATAGCTGTCGTTCTCGAACGTCGTCACCACGATGACGCGCGGCGGGTCCGGCAGGGTGCCCAGGATCCGCTCGGTGGCGCGGATGCCGTCCACATCGGGCATCCGGACGTCCATCAGCACCACGTCCGGGCGCAGTTCACGGACCACCGGCACCGCCTCGGCGCCGCTTCCGGCCTCGCCCACCACCTCCAGGTCCGGCTCGCTGGAGAGGATCGCGCGCAGCGCGGTGCGCACCATCCGCTCGTCGTCGACGAGCACGATGCGCAAGGGGGACGGCGGGGCGCTCACCGGGACGCCTCCACCGGGAGCCGGACCGTCAGCCGCCAGACGCCGTCCACGGTGTCCCAGGCGCAGGTGCCGCGCAGCAGGGTGACCCGTTCCGTGATGCCGCGCAGCCCACGGCCGCCGCCGGCGGTCCGGGCCCGGGTGGTTCCGTCCACCGGGTTCTCCATCGTGATCTCCACCTTCTTCCGGTCCTCGGCGATCCGGAGCCGCACCGGCACCCGGCCCGCGTGGCGCAGCGCGTTGCTGAGCCCCTCCTGGACGATGCGGTACGCCTCGCGGGAGACCACGGGCGGCAGCCGGTCCAGCGTGCCAGGGGCCGTCAGCTCGACGGCGACGCCCGCGGCCCGGGTGCGGGCGAGCAGCCCGTCCAGATCCAGCAGGGTGGGGGAGGGGGCGGGGGCCGGGGTGTCCTCCCCTTCCCGTAACAGGCCCAGCACGCTGTCGAGTTCGCCGACCGCGTCCCGGGTGGTCTCCTCGATGGCCGCCAGCGCCTCCCGGGCGAAGTCCGGATCGGAGTCGAGGACCTTACGGGCCGCGCTCGCCTGGAGGGTCACCGCGCTCAGCGCATGGCCGACCGAGTCGTGCAGTTCACGGGCGAGCCGGTTGCGGGAGGCCAGCCGGGCGGCCCGCCGCTCGGCGGCGGCGAGCCGCTCGGCGGGGGCCGGGCCGAGCAGCGCGGGCGCACAGCGGGCCAGCAACGCCCCGGCGGCCGCGGCGATGCCCATGAGCAGGGCCAGCAGCACCACCCCGGCCAGGGGCGCCAGCGCGGTGGGGGCCGAGCCGAACGCGTCCGGCCGGCCCGGCCCGTCGGCGTACGAATCGTCGGTGAACGGCAGCGCGACCAGCAGCGCCGATGCGGGCAGCAGGGCCAGGAAGAGCCCGCTGACCAGCCCGCCGATGGCCAGGTGCAGCCCGTACCAGAGCGAGGTGCGGGCGCGTGCGTCCCACGACCCGGCGGGTCCGGCCGCGAGCTCGGCGGACTCCGGCAGTCCGCACAGCGAGCGCGCGGCGGTGGCCTCCAGGGGGCGTACGAGCGGCAGCAGCGCGGTCGGCGCGGCCAGTGGCAGGGCCGAGGCGAAGGTGCCCAGCTGCCAGCGCAGCGAGGTGAAGGGATCGGCGCCCCGGACCAGCATCGCGAAGACCACGGCGGTCAGCAGGTAGTACGGCATCAGCAGGGCGCCGCCGAGTACCAGATGGACCCAGCGCAGCTGGGCCCGGCGGCCGACCACCGCACGGACCGCCCGCCGCCACCACGCCCCGGTCACCGGGCGGGGCGTTCCGCCGCGCGCCCCGCGGGGCCGCGCTCGCGGAAGAAGCGCCCGCCGGCCGTGAGGACGAGCAATCCGACGGTCATCTGCACAGCGTAGGTCAGATTCATCAGCGCGGTCGGCTCCTTGGCGGCGCTCTGGGCGGTCAGCCCGGTCATCAGGAGCCAGCCGCCCCAGCAGGCCGGCGCCGCCGAGCCGACCCAGGCCAGGCCCAGCGGCACGGCCAGGGGCACCGGGCGCCCGGCGCGGAAGGCGACCATGAGCACGCCGACCACGGTGAGCAGCGCGAAGAGCACGTACACGCCCTCCAGGACGGCGAAGTCGCCGCCGCGGTCCCGGGCCCGCTCCCGGTTCAGCCCGGTGTCCGAGCCCGCGGCCCACAGCAGATGGACGGCGGCGGGCACCGCGGTGAGCAGGGCGATGACGACGGCGACCGGGCGCCGCAGGGCACGGTCCGGCCCCGGGGCGGGCAGATCGGCGATCCGGCCGCGCCACAGATGGCCCCAGCGGCGGCGCGCGTACATCGCGAACAGGCCGCCCAGGGCCAGCCCCTGCACGATGAACCCGCCGTAGACCATCCCGAAGACCCACTCGGCCAGGAAGGTCCCGCCCGATCCGGACGACCGGCCGCCGTCCCCGCCGTCGAAGCCCAGCGCCCTGGCGGCCAACTGGGCCGGGAATCCGGCCATGATGGGCGCGAGCAGACCGCAGGCCGCCCATGCGGGCAGGGCCGTCAGCCAGGCCGGTGCCCGCAGCCCCCAGGGGCGGGTGAGCAGCAGGGCGAGGACGACCACGGCGGCGTCCATGAGCACCGAAAGGCCGTTGACGACGGCCATCAGCGTCTGCCGGCTCGGGTCGCGCAGCTCGCTGCCCTCGGGGATGCCGATATGACTGCCGGTCACCCAGGCGACCTTGAGGCCGATATAGGGGAGACAGGCGAGGATCGCGACGGCCCGCAGGATCCGCGCGGCGGAGTCACCGGGGGCGCGGGCGGGGGCGGAACGCGTGCCGGGGAGCGTCTGGGTCATGGCCACCAGCCTCCCGGCGCGGTGGGCGCGGCGCGTCACCCCGCCCGACGATCCCCCTCCGCCGCGCGGCGGAGGGGACCGTCCTCCCGTGGGTCAGAGGCGGCGCGTCGCGAGGGTGAGCCGGTCCCGGGCGTCGAACAGGGCGTCCTTGATCATCTGCTCATGGGTGGAGGTGAGCCGGGCCACCGGCACCGAGCAGCTGATGGCGTCGCGCGAGGGGGTGCGGTACGGAATGGCGATGCCGAAGCAGCGCAGGCCCAGGGTGTTCTCCTCGCGGTCCACCGCGTACCCCTGCTCCCGGATGAGGTGCAGCTCCTCGATCAGCTTCTCGCGGTCGGTGATGGTGTGCTCGGTGAGCTGGCTCAGCGTCTCCGGCAGCAGCTTGCGCACCTGCTCGTCGGAGTACGTGGCCAGCAGCGCCTTGCCCAGCGAGGTGGAGTGGGCGGGCAGCCGGCGGCCGACCCGGGTGAAGGGGCGCAGATAGTGCTGCGACTGCCGGGTGGCGAGATAGACGACATTGGTGCCGTCGAGCCGGGCGAGGTGGATGGTCTCGGTGGTGTCGTCCGAGAGCCGGTCCAGGGTGGGGCGGGCGGCGGCCACGACCTCGTCGCCGTCGATGTAGGAGGTGCCGACGAGGAGGGCGCGCACCCCGATCCCGTAGCGGGTGCCGGTGGCGTCCGTCTCCACCCAGCCGAGCTCCACCAGGGTGCGCAGCAGCATGTAGAGGCTCGACTTGGGGTAGCCCACGGCCTCCTGGACCGCGGCGAGGCTGTGCATCCCGGGCCGCCCGGCGAAGAACTCCAGCAGTTCGACCGTGCGGACTGCCGATTTGACCTGGGCCCCGCCTGTCTCGGCAGCTGACATCGCCTTGACCCCTCTGTTCGACCAGCCATAGAGTCCCGAGGGGAAATTCATCACCCGGGACAGCGTTCAGCATATCGAACACCGTCGATGTGTGAGACGCAAGCAGCGGTAACACCACAGCAGGAGGAATCCGCGGTGTCAGCACCAGTGTGGAGCGTCGACCCCCGAACCGGAAAGCAGCGCGAGCAGGTAGCGGTCGAAGCCACGGCGGAGGAGGTCGACCGCGTGGTGCGCGCGGCGCACGCCGCCCGCGGCGCCCTGGCCGACCGCGCGGTGCGCGCCGCCCTGCTGCGCACCGCCGCCGATCTGCTCGACGAGGCCCGTGACCAGCTGGTCGAGGCCGCCGACGCGGAGACCGCCCTCGGCCCCGCCCGGCTCACCGGCGAACTCGCCCGCACCACCTACCAGCTGCGGTCGTTCGCGACCATCGTGGACGAGGGCGCCTTCCTCGACGTCCGCATCGACCACGCCGACGCCACCCAGACCCCGCCCTGGCCCGATCTGCGCCGTTACAAGCTGCCGCTCGGCGTCGTCGCCGTCTACGCCGCCAGCAACTTCCCGCTCGCCTTCTCCGTGCCCGGCGGGGACACCGCGAGCGCCCTCGCCGCGGGCTGCCCGGTGATCGTCAAGGCCCACCCGGACCACCCCGCCACCTCCGAGGTGGCCGCCTCCGCGCTGCGCCGCGCCGCCGAGCGGGTCGGAGTGCCCGCCGATGTGATCGCGGTGGTGCACGGTTTCGAGGCGGGCATCGAGCTGGTCAGGCATCCGCTGATCGCCGCCGCCGGGTTCACCGGCTCGGTCCGCGGCGGCCGCGCCCTGCACGACGCGGCGGCCGCCCGGCCGGTGCCGATCCCCTTCCACGGCGAACTGGGCAGCCTCAACCCGGTCGTGGTCACCGAGGCCGCGGCCGGCGAGCGCGGCGACCAGATCGGCGCCGGGCTCGCGGGCTCCATGACGCTGGGCGTCGGCCAGTTCTGCACCAAGCCCGGCTTTGTGCTGGCCCCGGCCGGCCCGGCGGGCGACGGCCTGCTGAAGTCCCTCACCGACGCGGTCAGCAACACCGACGCCGGGGTCCTGCTCGACCACCGGATGCGGGACAACTTCGTCGCCGGGATCAAGGAGCGCGTCGAACTGGCGGACGTGGAGGCCCCGGTCACCCCCGGCTCCGGCGGTGAGCACACGGTCAGCGCGGGCTTCCTGACCGTCCCGGCGCGGCGGCTCGCCGAGGGCGGCCCGCACGATGTGCTGCTGGAGGAGTGCTTCGGCCCGGTGACCGTCGTGGCGCGCTACGAGAGCGACGACGAGATCAGCGCGGTGCTCGGGCGGCTCCCGGGCAACCTCACCGCCACCGTCCACCTCTCCGCCGCCGAGGGCGAGGGCACCGAGGGCCGGGCCGGTGAGCTGATCGCCGAGCTCACCCCGCTGGCCGGCCGGGTCCTGGTCAACGGCTGGCCGACCGGTGTCGCGGTCGCCCCGGCCCAGCACCACGGCGGCCCCTACCCGGCCACCACCTCCACCTCCACCTCGGTCGGCGGCACCGCCATCGAGCGCTGGCTGCGGCCGGTCGCGTACCAGGACACCCCGGCCGCCCTGCTGCCGCCGGAGCTGCGCGACGAGAACCCGCTGGAGCTGCCGCGGCGGATCAACGGCGTCCGGGAGCAGCACGGCTGACCCTCCGGAACGGCGGCTCGGCCGCCGGACCCGCGGACCTGACCCGCGCGTCCGGCGGCCGATTCGCGTCGGCGTTCAGCCGGGCGCCGCCGGAGCCGTGAGAATCGCCGCTGGTCAGCGGGTATGTATAAGGATCGCTTGAAGGCATCCGACACGGATACGCGATGGACGCCGGGGTGCGCCCGTCCCATAGTGGATGGACATGGAGAGCCTGGCGGGCGCCGAATTCGCGCCACACACGACGTATCTCACCACCGCGTCCAGCGGTCTGATCCCCGCACGCTCCGTAGCCGCCGTGAAGGCGGTCCTCGACGACTCGGCCGCCGGACAGCCCATCGTCGACGTGGCCTTCGAGGCGGTCGAGGCGGCTCGCGCCGTCTACGCCCGGCTCGTCGGCGTACCGGCCCGGCGGGTCGCGGCCGGCAGCTCGGTCGCCGTGTACGCGGGGATGATCGCGACCTCGCTGCCGCCCGGGGCCGAAGTCCTGGTGGCCGACGGCGACTTCAGCTCCCTGGTCAACCCCTTCGCCGTCCGCGGCGACCTCAAGCTGCGCATCGTGCCGCTGGAGGAGATCGCGGCGGCGATACGGCCCGGTACGGCGCTGGTGGCCGTCAGCGCGGTCCAGTCGGCGGACGGGCGGATCGCCGACCTCGCCGCCATCCGGGACGCGGCTCGGGCCCACGGCGCCCGCACGCTGGTGGACATCAGCCAGGCGGCCGGCTGGTTCCCGGTGAACGCCGCCGAGGCCGACTACACGGTCTGCGTGGCCTACAAGTGGCTGATGTGCCCGCGCGGGGCCGCCTTCCTGACCGTGCCCGAGGACCTCGGCGGACTCACCCCCGTCTTCGCGGGCTGGGTCGCGGGCGAGCGGCCCTGGGACAGCTGCTACGGCCCGGTGGAGGAACTCGCCCACTCCGCGCGGCGCTTCGACGAGAGCCCGAGCGTGCACGCCTACGTCGCGGCCCGGCACTCCCTCGCGCTGATCGAGGAGCTGGGCACCGAGGCCATCGCCGCGCATGACCGCGCGCTCGCCGACCGCTTCCGGGCCGGGGTCATCGCGCTCGGCCACCGGCCCGTCGCCGCCCCGGGCTCGGCCATCGTCTCCGTACCGGGTCTGGGCGACGCCGCGTCCCGGCTGGCGGAGGCGGAGGTGCATGTCTCGGCGCGGGCCGGCAACCTCCGCGCCTCCTTCCACCTGTACAACACCGCGGCCGATGTGGACCGGCTGCTGGAGAAGCTGTCCGGCTGAGCCGGTCCGGTGCCGCTACGGGGGACTCACGGCACAAAAAATCTGAGGGAAGCCGGGGCACTCCGGCTTCCCTCAGATCACGGACGTCACGTCATCGCACGACGGTCATCACCGTACGGGCGTGAAGTCCCTCGCGCCGATGAACTCCGGCCGGGGGACCGGCGCGGCGAACGGCTCGACCGCCGTGTTCTCCACGCTGTTGAACACGATGAACACATTGCTGCGGGAGTACGGCGTGATGTTGTCGCCGGACCCGTGCATGCAGTTGCAGTCGAACCACGTCGCCGACCCGGCCTTGCCGGTGAACAGCTTGATGCCGTGCTTGTCGGCGAAGCCGGTGAGGGCCCCGTCCGACGGGATGCCGGCGTCCTGCATCTGCAGCGACCGCTTGTAGTTGTCCTTCGGCGTGGCTCCTTCACAGCCGAGGAAGGTGCGGTGCGAGCCCGGCATGATCATCAGGCCGCCGTTGGTGTCGAAGTTCTCGGTCAGGGCGATCGAGACCGACACCGTCCGCATGTTCGGCAGGCCGTCCTCGGCATGCCAGGTCTCGAAGTCCGAGTGCCAGTAGAAGCCCGAGGCCCCGAAACCCGGCTTGACGTTGATCCGGCTCTGGTGGACATAGACGTCCGAGCCCAGGATCTGCCGCGCGCGACCCACCACCCGCGGGTCGCGTACCAGGTTCGCGAAGACCTCGCTGATCCGATGCACCTCGAACACCGACCGTACGTCCCTGGACTTCGGCTCGATGATCGAGCGTTCGTCGGCGCGCACGTCCGGGTCGGTGACCAGCCGGTCCAGTTCGGCGCGGTACACCGCGACCTCATCCGGAGTGATCAGCTGGTCGATCGCCAGGAAGCCGTCGCGATCGAAATCGCTCAGCTCGGACGGTTGCAGCGGCCCCGGAGCCCCGGGCTCGGACCACACCACCGGGTCCACGCGAGGTGTCGCCACCTCCACGGCCCCACGGGTCGGGTACAGGTCAGTGACCGTGGTCATCGGATCATGCCTCCTCGGTCTCGGTGATCAGCGGGTATACGCCGTTCTCATCATGGTCCTCCCGTCCGGTGATCGGCGGGTTGAAGACACAAACGCACCGGAAGTCGGTCTTGGGGCGCAATGTGTGCTTCTCGTGCCCGTTCAGCAAGTACATGGTGCCGGGCGTGATCCAGTGCTTCTCACCGGTCTCGTCGTTGGTGAGCTCGGCCTCGCCCTCGACGCACAGCACCGCCTCGATGTGGTTGGCGTACCACATCGAGGTCTCGGTACCCGCGTAGAGGATGGTCTCGTGGAGCGAGAAGCCGACGCCCTCCCGGGCGAGCACGATGCGCTTGCTCTCCCAGGTGCCGGACTTGGACTTGATGTGCCTCTCGGTGTCCTCGATGTCCTTGAAGGATCGGACGATCACGGTGAGTTCTTGCCTTTCTCTTCTCTGCGGTGCGGGAGGGTTATGCGGTCTCGCGGACCGCGCGGGCGAGGGTCCGCAGCCCCTCGTCCAGGTCTTCGGGGGAGATCGTCAGCGCGGGCAGCAGCTTGACGACCTCGCCCTCGGGGCCGGAGGTCTCGACCAGCAGGCCGAGTTCGAAGGCGCGCTTGCAGACGGCCGAGGCGCGCGGCTTGTCCTCGAACTCCATGCCCCACACCAGGCCACGGCCGCGGAAGTGGACGCCGGGCTGCTCCTCGCAGATGGCGCGCAGGGCCTGCTCGACCTGCTCGCCGCGGGCGAGGGTCTGCTTCTCCATCTGGCCGTCGGCCCAGTAGGTGTCCAGGGTGGCGGCGGCGGTGACGAACGCGGGGTTGTTGCCGCGGAACGTGCCGTTGTGCTCGCCGGGCTCCCAGATGTCCAGCTCGGGCTTGAAGAGGGTGAGCGACATCGGCATGCCGTAGCCGCTGATGGACTTGGAGACGGTCACGATGTCCGGGGTGATGCCCGCCTCCTCGAAGGAGAAGAAGGCGCCGGTACGGCCGCAGCCCATCTGGATGTCGTCGACGATCAGCAGCATGTCCTGGCGCTCGCACAGCTCGGCCAGGGCGCGCAGCCACTCGGGCCGGGCCACGTTGATGCCGCCCTCGCCCTGCACGGTCTCGACGATCACGGCGGCGGGCTGGTTGAGGCCGGAACCCTGGTCCTCCAGCAGCCGCTCGAACCACAGGAAGTCCGGGACCGTGCCGTCGAAGTAGTTGTCGAACGGCATCGGGGTGCCGTGGACCAGCGGGATGCCCGCACCGGCGCGCTTGAAGGCGTTGCCGGTCACGGCCAGCGAGCCCAGCGACATGCCGTGGAAGGCGTTGGTGAAGGAGACGATCGACTCGCGGCCCTTGACCTTACGGGCCAGTTTGAGCGCGGCCTCGACGGCGTTGGTGCCGGTCGGGCCCGGGAACATGACCTTGTAGGGCAGGTCGCGCGGGCGCAGGATGTTGTTCTGGAACGACTCGAGGAACGCGCGCTTGGCCGTGGTGGACATGTCCAGGCCGTGGGTGACGCCGTCACGCTCGATGTAGTCGATCAGCGCCCGTTTCAGCACCGGGTTGTTGTGGCCGTAGTTGAGCGACCCGGCGCCGGCGAAGAAGTCGAGGTAGGTGTGGCCGTCCTCGTCGTACATGTGGCTGCCCTGCGCGCGGTCGAAGACAGCAGGCCAACCGCGGCAGTAGCTGCGCACCTCCGACTCCAGGGCCTCGAAGACGCTCAGGGCGGGCGGGGTGATGGTCACAGCGTTCTCCTGGGAGAGGGGTGTGAGGGGGGTGAGGAGGGGGTGAGGGATCGGGGGTGGAACGAGGTCGGGGTCAGGTCCGGTCGGCGCGCGGGCCGAACGGACCGATGCGGTAGAGCACCTCGGGCTCGTGCGCACCGTCGGGGAACAGACCGCCGTGGAAGAGCACCTCACGCTCGAGCGGGGCTTCGTGCCGCTCCGCGAACGAGGTGAACAGCCGGTTCGAGGCGGTGTTGTCCGGGGTGATCGTCGTCTCGATGCCACGGACGCCCGTCGCGGCGACCCGCTTGACCAGCCCGTCCAGCAGGGTGGCGGCCAGTCCGCGGCCACGCCAGGCGTGGTCGACGGCGACCTGCCAGACGACCAGGGTCTCGGGGCGCTCGGGCCGGACGTAACCGGTGATGAAGCCGACCGGTCCGCCGTCGGCGTCGCGCGCCACCACGGATGTGGCGGCGAAGTCGCGGCACCACAGGAGGTAGCTGTAGGAGGAGTTGAGGTCCAGGGTTTTGGAGTCGCGAGCGATTCGCCAGATCGCGGCTCCGTCCTCGACGCGCGGGGTGTCGAGAGACAGGCCCTCCGGCAAATCCAATTCGCTACGGACTAGGTCTGCTTGTGCGGCGGTCATGCAAATTCAATTTACCCAGCAGAATCAGAAAATGCATCGTGGTGGGGGGTTACGCGGAGGAGGGGCATTGTGTTATCACGCGGGGGCGCGTGCGTGCGCGGCCGCTCGTCGAAAGACGGTGATTTGTGGGGGAGTTATTGGGGCATAGCGGATCGCGTGTGGAGTCTGTCACATGTGCGTAACTGGTCGGTGACCCGCTTGAATTTTGATGGCAGAAGCTCGCGAAAAATTTTGTGTTTAGGAATCACAAAAGCGGGCAGACGAATGTGGAAGCAGTAGCGGAAAAACGCGGAGAATTTCTGGCCAAGCTGCCATGAATTCAATCTCCCGCAGTGAACTGAGGGAAGTCGCCCCGCACCGCGAAGGCCCCGGATGCGCCGTTCCCCGAGGCCGCGTACGCGTCCCGGCCGGTGTCCCGGTCGCCCTCGGCGTGGTTGTACTGCCCGGCGAAGACATACCGGCCCGCGGGCACGGTCGCCCCCTTCCGGAGCGTCCAGCGGTAGACCAGCACACCGTCCTCGACACGGGTGGCGGTGGTCACATCGCCGGTCGGCAGGGAGTGCCAGGACCCGGTGGACCGCACACCCCCGGTGTCCGCCACCCGCAGCTCCACCGTCAGCGAGGTCAGCGGCCTGCCGAGGGTGAGCGTGATGTCGCTCTGCGCCCAGTACGGATTGGAATGGGCGTTGATGGCGCCCTTGGACCGCACGGTCGGCTCGGCGAGGTGGTTTGGACCGGCCGCGGTGGGATAGGCGCTCGGCGTGTGCCGCTCAGCATCGCTCTGCGACCCGGCGCCCGGCTCGTTCCCGGCGCGTCGCCGGTCCGCGTCCGCGCTCGCGGTCGCGCTGTCCGCGCCCGTACCGGCGCCCGCGTCCGCCGGGGGCGCGGCGGGCTCGCTCGAGGTGCGCACCGTCTGCGGCCGTTCGGTACCGTCCGTGGCCACCACCGCGATCCCCGTCGCGGCCACCGCCGCGGCCAGCCCGGCGGCCGGGCTCACCACCCGGGCCCAGAGCGGGCTCGTCCGCCGGGCGCGGCGCCGGTCACCGGCCGTCATGCCGGCCGTGACCCGGGCCAGCATCCGGATCCGGTCCGGCTCATGGGAGGCGGCGGCCGTGCGCAGCTCGGCGACGACATCGCGGCCCTCGGGGTTCCCGGGGCCCCCGGAGTGGTCGCGGCTCTCGGGGCGCTCGCGATGCTCGATCATCAACTGCCCCCTCCTGCGTGCCCGGCGTGGCCCATGTGGCCGGAGTGGCGGGCTGGGCCGGTGTGGCCGGTGTGGCCTGTGTGGCCGGTGTGGCTCGTGTTTCCGGCGCGGAGCGTTCGTACCGTCCGTCCCGTCCGTTCGGTGTCGGTCGCCGCGGACAGTTCCTCCTCGTCCTCGCCGTCCGGAGGGCCGAGCAGCCGTTCCAGCTCGGCGATGCCGCGTGAGGTCTGGCTCTTGACCGTGCCCACCGAAATGCCCAGCGTACGGGCCGTCTCCCGCTCGGAGAGGTCGAAGGCGTGGCGCAGCACCACACATGCGCGCTTGCGGAACGGCAGCCGGACCAGCGCGGCCTGCACATCCACCACGGCGGACACATCCGGGTCGTCCACGCGGTCGGGGCGCTGCGAGGAGAAGAGCGCCACGCGGCGCCGCTCGCGCACCAGGCTGCGGATCCGGGAACGGGCCAGGTTGGCGACCACGCCCCGGGCGTACGCGGCCGGGTGGTCGGCGGCCCGCACCCGGTCCCATTGGTGCCAGACCGCCACCAGCGCGTCGGCCGCCAGGTCGTCCGCCCCGTCGGAGCTGCCGAGCAGCAGATGGGCGAGGCGGGCCAGCTCGGCGTGGTGCCGCTCGAAGAAGTCCCGGAACTCGGCTTGTGGATCGGCCGGTAAGGCGTCGGGAGGGAGGACGTCGGCGGACAGAACGTCGGCCGGTAAGGCGTCGGCGGGCAGAACGTCGGCCGGTAAGGCGGCGGCGGACAAGGCGCCGGTCGGCAGGGCGTCGGCCGGTAAGCCGTCGGGGCCCTCCGGCGCGTCGGGCGCCCGCGGGGACATGCCCCCGGGGTCCCCTGGATCCCGTGGCGTCTCCGTCATGCGTGCCGCGTCCATCCGTACGGCTCGCGCGGTGCCCGAGGCGGCCGCGTCATCGGTGGGAGCGCTCACGAGGACCTCCTCACTGCCGCTGGTCCGGTGGGTTGCGTGAGCGTAGCAGCGCTCTGCATGTTGTTCGAGTGGCGCCGTTCCCGCTGATGGGAATTGGCCGGTCAACGCCCTGCCCCGGTCTCGTACAGTGCGATGCATGAGGGATAGCGCGGTGCTCCACATCAAGGGCCGGGTCCTGGTCGGACCGGACACCGGCGACGCTGCCGGGGACGTACGGGACGAGTTGTGGGTGGTCGACGGCAGGATCACCTTCGAGCGGCCGTCCGGGGCCAGGGACATCCGGCTGATCGAGGGCTGGGTGCTGCCCGGCCTCGTCGACGCCCACTGCCATGTCGGACTCGACGCCCATGGGGCGGTGGACGACTCGACGAGCGAGAAACAGGCGCTGACCGACCGGGACGTCGGGGCGCTGCTGCTGCGGGACGCCGGATCTCCGGCCGACACCCGCTGGATCGACGACCGCGAGGACCTGCCCCGCATCATCCGGGCCGGCCGCCATATCGCCCGCACCAAGCGCTATATCCGCAACTACGCGCATGAGATCGAGCCCGAGGACCTGGTCGCGTATGTGGCCGCGGAGGCGCGGCGCGGCGACGGCTGGGTCAAGCTGGTCGGCGACTGGATCGACCGGGAGACCGGCGATCTGGGGTTGTGCTGGCCGCGCGGCGCGGTCGAGGAGGCCATCGCGGAGGCGCACCGGCTGGGCGCGCGGGTCACGGCGCACTGTTTCGCAGAGGAGAGCCTGGCCCCGCTGGTCGAGGCGGGGATCGACTGCATCGAGCACGCCACCGGGCTCACCGAGGAGACCATCCCGCTGTTCGCCGAGCGGGGCGTGGCGATCGTGCCGACCCTGGTCAACATCGCCACCTTCCCCCGGCTGGCGCTGGGCGGCGAGGCGAAGTTCCCGCGCTGGGCCGACCATATGCGGCGGCTGCACGCACGCCGCTACGAGACGGTGCGGGCGGCCTACGACGCGGGCATCCCGATCTACACCGGCACGGACGCGGGCGGCGGGCTGGCCCATGGGCTGGTCGGTCAGGAGGTCGCCGAGCTGGTGAAGGCGGGCATCCCGGTGCGCGACGCGCTCTCGGCGGCGACCTGGGGAGCGCGGGACTGGCTCGGGCGGCCGGGGCTGACCGAGGGCGCCTCCGCCGACCTCGTCGTCTACGACGCGGATCCGCGCGCCGAGGTGGGGGTGCTGACGACGCCGCGGCGGGTGGTGCTGCGGGGACGGGTGGTCGGCTGACGCGGGGCCGGGGGCTGATACGGGTGCGGGCCGGGTGGTCGGCTGACGCGGCGCCGGGGGCTGATACGGGTGCGGGACGGGTGGGGCGAGGGGTGCCGGAAGGGAACATGGTTCGAACTGGACGGCGAACCACACCCTTTGGGATGAACGGACATCATGTGTCTGCCTGTTTACCCTCAGTGCGCAAATATGGCGTGGTCGAGGCCGTCGGCGCCCGTGGAGTCCCCCGCGGCAGGCGCCGGCGGCTCCATGTCTCCTGTGGGGGTCCACTCACGTGTCCTGTTCCAGTAACACCTACTTCGGCATGCCCACCCGCCGTCTGGCGGCCGCCACCGCCGCTGCCGCGGTCTCCGTCCTGGGCCTGCTGCCCGCGACGACCGCGCAGGCCGACACCGGTGCCACGACCGGTAAGGCGGGTGCGGTCGTGCTCCGCACCGATCTCGATGTCTCCCTGCTCAACAAGACCGTCACGGCTCCGCTCTCGGTCGTGCTGAACGATGTGCACGCGCCCGCGACCGCGAGCAAGACGGCGCTCAGCGCGACCGTGGACGGCGTGGACGGGGGCCGGCCGTTCAGTGTCCTGCGGGCCGATGTGGCCACCGCACGGGCCGGCGCGGACAAGCAGCGCGCCGAGGGGTACTCCAACCTCGTCAACGCCCAGGTCCATGTCCCGGGCCTGGCCGCGGTGCCGCTGATCACGGTCGAGCAGGTGACCTCGAAGGCGGTGTGTGCCGTCGGGAAGCGGCCGACCGCCCACTCCAACCTGCTCGGCGGCGTCAGCGTGCTCGGTCAGAAGGTCACCCTGCGCGCGAGCGGCACTACCACGGTCGATGTGCCGGCGCTCGGCCAGGTCCGGCTCGACCTGTCGCGGACGGCCACCACCTCGCGCACGGCGGCGGCCACGGCCCTCAACCTGAAGGTCTCCGTGAACCCGCTCAAGCTGAACGTCTCGGAGGTCGAGGGGCAGGTCACCCTCGCCCGGGCGACCTGTGAGTCGCCCGTGGCCGCGGCGGTCGAGCCCAGCCCGAGCGTGGGCTCCCAGACCAAGCCCGAGCCCAAGCCGGAGCATCTGGCCGAGACGGGCGGCAGCTCGGCCACGCCGTACCTGGTGGCCGGTGGCGCCCTTCTGCTCGCCGTGGGCGGCGGCGCGGTCATCCTGGCTCGCCGCCGCCGAGCCGCCACCACCGGCGGCGACGCCGCCTGACGCCCGACGCCGGTTCGTTGGGCCCGGCACCCGCGCCGTCCGGCGCGGGTGCCGGATCCGGTCACGAGGGCACGGGCGAGCCGTGGTCGACCGCCCTCCGCCCTCCGCCCTCCGCCCTCCGCGCGCCGCGCGGGGCGTGGTCAGGCGGAGGTGTCCGCTATCGCCTTCGTCAAGGCGATGACGAAGCGATCCGTCGTGGCGCGGTCGCGGACGGCGAGCCGGAGCCACTCCGGGCCGAGGCCCGGGAACGTGTCACCGCGGCGGACGGCGAAGCCCAGCTCCCGCAGCCGGGTGCGGATCGCCGCCGCGCCCACCACCCGGATCAGCAGAAACGGCCCGGCCGCCGGGCCGCACACCCGCACCTCGGCCGACTCCGCCAACTCGGCCAGCCGATCGGCGAGATGGGCCCGGTCGGCGGCCGTACGGTCGGCGGCCCGGGCCGCCTCGGCGAGGGCGGACGGGGTGCAGCACGCCTCGGCCGCCGCCAGCGCCGGGCTGGACACCGGCCACAGCGGCTGGACCCGCTCCAGCGCCGCGATGGTGTCCGGCTCCGCCAGTACGTAACCGATCCGCAGCCCCGCCAGGCCCCAGGTCTTGGTGAGGCTGCGGAGCACCACCAGCCCCGGCACATCGGTGCGGGCCGCCAGCGACTCCGACTCACCCGGGACGGCGTCCATGAACGCCTCGTCCACCACCAGCGTCCGCCCCGGCCGGGCGAGCCCGGCCACGGCATCGGCCGGGTGCAGCACGGATGTGGGGTTGGTGGGATTGCCGATCACCACCAGATCGGCGTCCTCCGGCACGGCGGCTGGGGTCAGCCGGAAGCCGTCCCGCTCGGCGAGGACCACGCGCTCCACCAGGTGCCCCGCGTCCCGCAGCGCCGCCTCCGGCTCGGTGAACTGCGGATGCACCACCACCGGCCGCCGGGCCGGTATGGCACGGGCGAGCAGGACGAACGCCTCCGCGGCGCCCGCCGTCAGCAGCACCCGGCCCACCGGAAGCCCATGGCGCGCGGCTACCGCCTCCCGCGCCGCCCGCCCGTCCGGATAGGCGGCCAACCCGTCGAGGGACGCGGCGATATGGGTCTTGAGCCAGACCGGAGGCGTACCGGCCCGGACGTTGACCGCGAGGTCCGTCAGCGCGGCGTCGGCACCCCGCACCTCCGCGTCCCCGTGATGTCGCAGATCGAACCCGGCGGACCCGCCATCGACGGCGGAACCTTCCGCGGTCAGCTCCGCCGACGGCTCAGCGGACATCGACGTGGGCATCGGGATGTGCGAAGGCATGGGCCTCATCGCCGAACCCGGCGCGCTCGCTGGTGTCGGCCACCTCCTCATAGCGATCCATGACCAGGTCGGCCAACTCCCGCGCCGGGCCGATGACATCGGCCGGGACCACCTCGACCTCGGGGTAGGCGAGCCCCCAGCCCTCCGCCTGCTGCCGCACCCGCTCCAGGGCGTCACCCTCGAACAGGAAGTACGGCAGCACCACGACCCGCCGTGCCCCCAGCTTGGCGCAGCGGTCCAGGCCCGAGGCCACATCCGGGGCGGCGAGCGAGGCGAAGGCCACCTCGACGCCCGCGAAGCCACGGCCCTCCCACAGCAGCCGGGCCGCGCGGTGCACCTCGGCGTTGGCCTCGGGGAGCGGCGAACCGTCGCCCACCAGCAGCACGGTCGTCTCCGCGCGGTCAGAGGGCAGCCGGCGCCGATTGCCCAGCGCCTCGTCGAGCCGCCGCTCCAGCAGGCTCAGCAGGGTGCGGTGCGGGCCGAGCGGCCGGGCGGAGGTGAACGAGGCGTCGGCGTGCCGCTCCGCCTCCTGGGCCAGCGCGGCGGCGATGCCGTCTCTCGGGGGAGCCGCCGGGATCAGCGTCATCGGGACGACCGCGAAGCGGGTCACCCCCTCGCCGACGAGCCGGGTGACCGCGTCGGACAGCGGGTGGCTGCCCGGTCCGGTGAGGCCACCCGCCACGGGCAGGTCCGGGTGGCGTGCGGCCAACTCCCTGACGAATGCCTGGAAGGCGGCGGCATGCCTTTCGTCTCGCGTGCCGATACCTGCGATGAGCAGGGCGGGCGGGGTCGTCACGAGGTCTCCTTGGTGCAGGTGGTGCGGGTGTCACGGTCGGCGGGGGCGGGCTGTTCCGCCCCGAGACGTTACTGACCTGCGTCGGGGCGGTCGACGGCAGGTCTTCGCTGCCCGCCCTGCCCGGATTTGACCGCCGCCGGGCGGCTGGGGTCCTTCTGACGGATCTCCGCGGCGTCGCGGCGTCCGGCACGCCCTCTCGCCGCACCGCGCGAAAACCCAAGTAGCTCCGCTACGAGGGCCTCCGCGAGGCACGCCGAGAGCACGCTCCCCCAGCTACCGCTGGGAGGTGCCCCCTGGACGCCGCTCCTTCTTCCACGGAGATCCGTCAGAAGGACCCTGGCGACGGCGCAGGTGGCCTTCCCGGGGCGGCCATGTGGCGTGGACTTCCGCTTGGCGACGAGCAGTTGGCCCCCGGGACCGGCGGCCAGCAGCGCGGCCGCCTCGGCGACCCCGGCCGTGCCCACGGCGGCGAGCGGTGCCGCGGACGGGTTCGGGACCTCCACCGCGGCCAGCGCCTCCGCCGGGTATCCGCACAGCGGCACCCCCAGCCGTTCGGCCGCCGTCAGCAGTCCGGCCTCCCCGGCCTTGGCCTCGACCGTGGCCAACTCGGCGACACCGCGCGGCGAAAGGCCCGCCTCCGCCAGGGTGGCCTCGACCAGTCCGAGCACCTCACCGGCGGATACGCCCCGGCCGGACCCGACCCCGACGACAAGCGCTGCCACGGGCGGGGGAGACGCCGTGCCACGGCCGATGACCTCCACGTCAGCTCACCGCCTCGGCTCAACCGGCAGGGGGCGCACATCTGTCGACGAACCGGGCCGCCGCCCCCGGGACCGAGGCCCAGTGCACATGCAGATAGGAGGCATGCACATCTCCCTGTGCGAACCCTTCGGTGCGACGCTCCGGGTGGACGAGCCCCCAGGCGGGCTCCGGCCCCGCTCCGGGCACGATGGTGGTGCGGTGGAACTCATGGCCGCGCACCCGTGTCCCCGCGGCGGCGAGTGAGGTGTCGGAGATGGCCACGGCCTCACGGTAGCCCAGCGTCAGACGTTCCGACATCCGTGCCTTCGCGGCCAGCACCCCGCACATCGGCTCCCCGTCCAGCGAATGCGCCAGATACAGCAGTCCGGCACATTCGGCGGCGATGGGCGCGCCGGACGCGGCGAGACCGGCGACGGCGGCGCGCAGCGGCTCGTTCGCGGACAGCTCGGGGGCGTAGACCTCCGGGAAGCCGCCACCGATCACCAGACCGCCGGTGCCCTCCGGGAGGCGCTCGTCCCGCAGCGGGTCGAAGGGTACGACCCGCGCGCCGGCCGCCGTGAGCAGCTCGGCGTGCTCCGCGTACGAGAAGGTGAACGCGGCCCCGCCCGCCACGGCGACCACCGGCCGCGCCGCCCGATCGCCCCGGCCCCCGGCACCGTCGCACCGGCCCCCAGCCCCGTGGCCCCGGCCCCCGGCACCGTCGCACCGGCCCCCAGCCCCGCGGCCCCGGCGCCCGGCACCGTCGCCCAGGCGCCCGGCACCGGGGACGGCCTCCAACGCCCGGTGTATCTCCTCCTCCGGATCCCAGGCCCGCCCGGACAGCGGCGGTGCGCTGCGCGCCAGCCCCAGCAGCCCGTCGAGATCGCAGCTCTCCCGCACCCGCGCCGCCAGCGCGGCCGCCGAATCGACCGCCTCCGCATGGCGCTCGGCCACCGGCACCAGCCCCAGATGGCGGCTCGGGGCCCGCACCGCCCGCGTCCGGCGCAGCGCGCCGAACACCGGCACCCCGCACCCCTCCAGCGCCTCGCGCAGCATCGCCTCGTGACGGTCCGAGGCGACCTTGTTGAGGATCACCCCCGCGACCCGCACCTCGGGGTCCCAGGAGGCGAAGCCATGCACCAGCGCGGCCACCGACCGCGACTGCGACGACGCGTCCACCACCAGCACCACCGGTGCCCGCAACAGCTTGGCCACCTGCGCCGTCGAGGCCAGCTCGCCCTGCCCGGCCGCCCCGTCGAACAGGCCCATCACCCCCTCGACCAGGGCCAGATCGCAGCCCGCCGCCCCGTGCAGGAACAGCGGCGCGATCCGGTCCGGACCGCACAGATAGGCGTCCAGATTCCGGCCCGGACGCGCGCCCCCGGTCCGGGACCGGCCGGTCCCGGAGGCGCCAGAAGAGGCGGCCGAGGAGATCGCGAGCGCGTGATAGCCAGGGTCGATGTAGTCCGGGCCGACCTTGTGCGGGGACACGTCCAGACCGCGCTCCGCGAAGGCGGCCATCAGTCCCGCCGTGACCGTCGTCTTCCCGCTGCCCGAGGCGGGCGCCGCGATCACCAGGCGCGGGACACTCACCACTCGATGCCTCGCTGGCCCTTCTGACCCGCGTCCATCGGATGCTTGACCTTGGACATGTCGGTGACCAGGTCGGCGAAGTCCAGCAGCTGCGCCGGTGCGTTACGCCCCGTGATGACGACGTGCTGCGTCCCGGGCCGGTCCCGCAGCACCGCCACCACCTCGTCGGGATCCACCCAGCCCCAGTGCATCGGATACGCGAACTCGTCCAGCACATAGAGCCGGTATGTCTCCGCCGCGAGATCGCGCTTGACCTGCTCCCAGCCCTCGCGTGCGGCCTCCTCGCTGGAAGCCATGTCGCGCTGGACCCACGACCAGCCCTCGCCCATCTTGTGCCATGCGACGGTCCCCCCTTCGCCCGAGTCGCCGAGGACGCGCAGCGCACGCTCCTCACCGACCCGCCATTTCGCGGACTTTACAAATTGGAATACACCGACCGGCCAGTTCTGGTTCCACGCCCGCAGCGCCAGCCCGAACGCCGCGGTCGACTTGCCCTTGCCCTGACCTGTGTGGACGAGCACCAGCGGACGGTTACGGCGCTGGCGGGTGGTCAGCCCGTCATCCGGCACGGTGGTCGGTTGTCCTTGCGGCATCAGGCGGCCCTCCGAGGGTTCGAAACGGTTCGTACATCGCGCACCAGCGCGCTCACGCTGTCCGCGCGCAGCTCGTCGAGTGTCACCGGCGTGGCCCGCAGCTCGCGGGCGAGCGCGCCCGCGAGCCCCAGCCGCACCGGCCCCGACTCGCAGTCCACGACCACCGAGGCGACCCCGTCGCCCGCGAGCATCCGCGCCGCGCGCCCGGCCCGCTCGACCGGCGTGGGGCCGCCGGACCGCCGCGCCTCCGTGGCCCTCCCGTCGGTCACCACGACCAGCAGCGGACGGCGTGCGGGATCCCGCAGCCGCTCCACCCGCAGCACCTCCCGGGCCTTCAACAGCCCGGCCGCCAGCGGCGTACGGCCGCCCGTCGGCAGCCGCTCAAGCCGAGCGGCGGCCGCGTCCACCGACGAGGTGGGCGGCAGCGCCAGCTCGGCGTCCGTACCCCGGAAGGTGATCAGCCCGACCTTGTCCCGCCGCTGGTAGGCGTCGAGCAGCAGCGACAGCACCGCGCCCTTGATCGCGCTCATCCGCTTGCGCGCGGCCATCGAGCCCGACGCGTCCACCACGAACAGCACCAGATTGCCCTCCCGGCCCTCGCGCACCGCCTCGCGCAGATCGTCCCGGCGCACCAGCAGCCCCGGCCCGCGCCGGCCGCGCGCCAGCTGATGCGGGGCGGCCGCCCGGACGGTGGCCGACAGATGCAGCGCGGAGAGCGTGCCCCGCGGGCGGCGCGCTCCGGTGGTGCGGCCGTGCGCGCTGCGGGCGCGCGAGCGACGCCCCGCCGCGCCCTCGCCCAGGCCGGGGACGTCGAGCCGCCGGGTCCGGAACGGTTCGGCGGCGCCCACGGCCGCCCGCTCCCCGCCGGACCCGCCCGCCCCGCCGTCCGCTTCGCCCGCCCCGCCGTCCCGATCCGCCGGGGCGGAGCCGGGCTCGCGGTCGGCCGTCTCGTGCTCACCCGTGCGCTGGTCGGGTACGGACGGCTCCGGTTCGGCGGGCGGCGCCTGCTCCCGCGCCCCGTCGCCCGCGCCGTCCTGGGGCCCGCCCTCGGGGCGCTCCGCGTCGTCCGGTCCGGAACCCCCCGGCCCGTCCTCGGGGCCCGGGTCCGGGTCCGGCTCCGGGTCGTCCTCCTCGAACCGCCGCAGGATCTCGTCGAGCTTGTCCTCGTCGAGCCCCGGCGCGTCGAACGGCGCCCGCCGCCGGCGGTGGGGGAGCGACAGCAGCGCCGCCCCCCGTACGTCCTCGGTCCGGACATCGGTGCGCCCCGCCCAGGCGGCCAGCGCGGTCGCCGTACGGGCGGTCACGATGTCCGCGCGCATCCCGTCCACCTCGAACCCGGCGCACACCGCCGCGATCTGCCGCAGCGCACGGTCGCCGAGACCCACCCGCGGCAGCAGGGCGCGGGCCGCCGCGATGCGCTCCCGCAGGGCCTCCTCGTCCGCGGCCCAGCGCGCCGCGAACCCCGCGGGGTCCTCGTCGTACGCCAGCCGCCGCCGCACCACCTCGACCCGCTCCTCGGTGTCCCGGGACGCCGCGACCTCCACCGTGAGCCCGAAGCGGTCCAGCAACTGCGGCCGCAGCTCGCCCTCTTCGGGGTTCATGGTGCCGACCAGGAGGAAGCGCGCCGCATGCCGTACGGACACACCCTCGCGCTCCACATAGGAGGCGCCCATGGCGGCCGCGTCGAGCAGCAGGTCGATCAGGTGGTCATGGAGCAGATTGACCTCGTCGACGTAGAGCACCCCGCGGTGGGCGTCGGCGAGCAGCCCGGGTTCGAACGCCTTCACCCCGTCCGACAGCGCCCGCTCGATGTCGAGCGCGCCCACCAGCCGGTCCTCGGAGGCGCCCACGGGCAGTTCGACCATCCGCGCGGGGCGCGCCTCGCCCGTGCCCGGCTCATGGGGCCCGTCCGGGCAGGACGGGTCGGGCGCGGCCGGATCGCAGGAGAACCGGCACCCGGCCACCACGTCCACCTCGGGCAGCAGCGAGGCGATCGCTCTTACGGCGGTGCTCTTGGCCGTGCCCTTCTCGCCGCGCACCAGGACGCCGCCCACGGCGGGGGAGACGGCGTTGAGGAGCAGGGCGAGCCGCAGGCCGTCCATGCCGACGATCGCGCTGAAGGGATAGGTGGTGGTCACGCGGCGATACCTCCTGGGGTGCGTGGGCACAGCGGTCCGGTGTGGGGGTGGGGGCTCGTCATGTCGTCCCCCCTGGCACCCCCGGAGGGACGAACGGCAGCCCTTCCGGGACGCCCTCCTCGATGAGCCGCAGCAGCGCGTCCGTGTCGGCGTGCTCCTCGATCAGGTCGCCGAGGCGGTCGAGCTGCTCCTCGCGCAGCTCGCCGAAGCGGGTGTCCGGCGCCGGTACGAACGACCGGCCCGCCGCGGCGGCCACCCGCCGCAGAAACGCCCGCCGGAAGCCGTCGCTCTCCAGCGAGCCGTGCCAGTGCGTGCCCCACACCGAGCCCACCCGGCAGCCGTCCAGGAAGGGCTCCTCGGCCCCGTCCAGCAGCTCGGCGACCCCGTGGTGGATCTCGTAGCCCTCCACCCGCTCGCCGAGCGCCTCGCCCACCGGCCGGGCCAGGGTCTTCTCGGCCGCGAACCGCACCCGCACCGGCAGCAGCCCGAGCCCGGCGACCGTCCCGGCCTTCGACTCGACCTCGTCCTCGATGCGCTCCCCGAGCGCCTGGAAGCCGCCGCAGACGCCCAGCACCGGACGGCCCTCGGCGGCCCGCCGGGCGATCGCGTCGGCCAGCCCGCGCTCCCGCAGCCACTCCAGCGCCCTTACGGTGCCCCGGGTGCCCGGCAGCACCACCAGATCGGCGTCGGCCAGTTCCTCGGGCCGGTCCACGAACCGCACGATCACACCCGGCTCTGCCGCCAGCGCGTCCACGTCCGTGAAGTTGGACATCAGCGGCACGGCGGCCACCGCGATCCGCAGGACGTCCGCACCGTAAGGGGGCGCCACGACGCTCTCCCGCACCGCGCCGCGCAGCGACACCCGCAGCCCGTCCTCCTCGTCGATCCCCAGCCCGTGGGCGAACGGGAGCACCCCGACGGTCGGGCGCCCGGTGAGGTCGCGCAGCATCTCCAGACCGGGCTCCAGAAGGCTCACATCGCCGCGGAACTTGTTCACCAGGTAGGCGGCCACATGCCTTTGGTCCGCCGCCGACAGCAGGGCGGTGGTGCCGAAGAAGGACGCGAAGACGCCACCGCGGTCGATGTCCCCGACCACCACGACCGGAAGCCCGGCGGCGTGCGCCAGCCCCATGTTGACGATGTCGGTGCGGCGCAGATTGATCTCGGCAGGGCTGCCCGCGCCCTCGCAGATCACCGCGTCATGGGTGCTCCGCAGCTCCTCCAGGCACTGTGTGACGGTCCCCAGCAGCGCCTCCCGCCCCGTGGAGAGCTTCGCGCCGGACGAGGGGGCTCCGGGCCCGCCGAAGTACCCCCGCGCGCTCAGCTCGCCCACCGGCTTGCCCAGGAGCACCACCTGGCTGCTGCGGTCGCTGCCCGGCTTCAGCAGGACCGGATTCATCAGCGCGCTGGGCTCGACGCGCGCGGCGGCCGCCTGCATGGCCTGCGCCCGCCCGATCTCCGCCCCCTCCCGGGTGACGAAGGAGTTGAGCGACATGTTCTGCGCCTTGAAGGGCGCCACGCTGACGCCCTTACGGGCGAGCCACCGGCAGATCCCGGCCGTCACCACGCTCTTGCCCGCGTCGGAGGTCGTGCCCGCGACGAGCAGCCCCCCGCCGCGCGCCCCGGTACCGTCCGTGCCGCCCTTACCGCGTATCCCGTTCATCCCCGGCCCCTTCCGGCGGCCCGGGGCCGCCCCGTCAACACACTCAGGACCGGCCGGGCCGCCACGGACACCCCGAGCGCCAGGACGCCGACGCGCCGCGACAGCCGTATCGCCCGCTCGATGTCGGCCGACTCCACCGGACGCCCGCCGGAGTTGAGCACCGGCCGGTGCTCGACCCGGCCGCCGTACGTGAGGGTGCCGCCCAGCCGGACGCCGAGCGCGCCCGCGAAGGACGCCTCCACGGGGCCCGCGTTGGGGCTCGGATGGCGCCGGCCGTCCCGCCGCCAGGCGCGCCACGCACCGCGCGGATCGGGGCCCGCGAGCGTCGCCAGGGCCGCCGTAAGGCGCGCACCGGGCCAGCCTGCCACATCGTCCAGCCGGGCCGCCGCCCAGCCGAACCGCCGGTAGCGCGGCGACTTGTGGCCCACCATGGCGTCCAGGGTGTTGACGGCGCGGAACCCCATGAGCCCCGGCACGCCGCCCACGGCCCCCCACACCAGCGCGCCCACGACCGCGTCGGAGGTGTTCTCGGCGACCGATTCGACGACCGCGCGGGCGATCTGGGGCCCGTCCAGTGCCTGTGGATCGCGGCCGCACAGATGCGGCAGCCGCTCCCGGGCGACCTCAAGATCCCCGGCGGTCAGGGCCGCGCCGACGGCCCGCGCCTCACGGCCCAGGCTCGTGCCGCCCAGCACGGCCCAGGTGGCGGCGGCGGTCAGCGCGACCTCCGCGCCACGGCGCCCGTCGAGGGCCCGTACGGCGCGGGTCAGCAGCGCGGCACCGGCGGCCACGCCGCCCGCGCACAGCGCGGTGTGCAGGGCCCCGTAGCCCCGGTGGTCGCGCCACAGCCGGCGCTCGGCGGTCGCGGCGGCGCGCCCGAACGCGGCCACCGGATGGCCGCGGCGCGGATCACCCGTGGCCAGGTCGCCGAGGAAGCCGAGGGCCGCGCCGCACGCGAACGAGGCGTGTTCGGCACGCATCCGTCAGGCCGCCGTCACGCCTCGGCGCGGCGATACGGAACCAGGTGATACGGAACCAGACGGGCCGGACGGGCCGGAAGAGCCGAAGCGGACAGGGAGGGCTGGCGGCGTGGCGGTGCCGGGCATGGCGGTATGTCCTCACTCAGGGTCCTCGCCCTGGTTCGACGTGACCGGCGGTGAGAGTCTCCTGGCTCCCGGATCCGCGGCCCTCCCGGTCTTCCAGCTCCGCGTACGTGACGAACCGTACGGACGAGCCGTGACCCCATACAGGCGATGGGAAGGTGCTCCCCGGTGACAGTGGCGGGACCGCGCCGGATTCTCACCGGCTTCCTCTCCTGCCGCCGTTTGGCTCGGGAAGTCCACCATGGGCCGCGAATGGCCGTCAACTCGCATATGACCCATGACGCCCGAGTGTGCCGAGCCCCACAGACAACCGCCCCTCACAGGACGGCCGCCGGACGGTCGGCGCTGGTCAGCGCCACCATCCGGCGGCCGGTGGGTCGTTCGGGGAAGCGGCGCCCGCTCAGGCGACGATCAGATAGATGCCGTACGCCACGACCGCGGCGCACACCGCGAAGCAGGCGTACGCGCCGGTGCGCGCGAGCGGGGAGGCGCCCACCGCGCCCCCGGGCACGGCGGCGGCCGTGCCGCCCTGCTCCGGCGCCGCCTTACGGGAGGTGCCGACGATGCCCAGGGTGAAGACGCCCACCATGCCGACCGTCACCGCGAGGCTGACGCCGAAGACCTGGCCGAGTGCCGCCCAGTCGATGCTCATGTTTCCTGGCTCCTTAGCGGGTGGTGCTGCTCGCGGCGGCGGGGGTGGGGGTCTGCTCGGGTGTGTGTTCCGAGATGTCGTCCTCGGGGGCGGCGCTCGCCGCACCGGCGGGCGGCGGAGCCACGGACCGCAGGGCGGCCGTGACGGCGCCCACCGGCTCCTGGGTGCCGACCTCGTTGACGTTGGTGTGGTCCACGGGCTTGCGGCGCGACAGCATCCAGATCGCCCCGCAGGCCAGGACGGCGAGCACGGCCACCGCCGTGATTCCCGCGTTCCCCTGGTCGGCCAGGAGCGCGGCGGCGCCCGCCACCAGGCCCGCGGCCGGCAGGGTCAGCACCCAGGCGACCACCATGCGGCCCGCGGTCGACCAGCGCACCACGGCGCCCTTACGGCCGACACCCGCGCCCATGACGGCCCCGGAGCAGACCTGGGTGGTGGAGAGCGCGAAGCCGATGTGGGAGGAGGCGAGGATGACGGTCGCGGCGCCGGTCTGGGCGGCGAAGCCCTGCGGCGGCTGGATGTCGGTGATGCCCTTGCCCATGGTGCGGATGATGCGCCAGCCGCCCAGGTAGGTGCCGAGCGCGATGGCCAGGCCCGCCGAGACGATGACCCACAGCGGCGGGTCGGAGTCGGGTGCCACCACGTTCCCGGTGACCAGCGCCAGGGTGATCACGCCCATCGTCTTCTGGGCGTCGTTGGTGCCGTGGGCCAGGGAGACCAGCGCGGCCGAGGCGATCTGCCCCGCGCGGTAGCCCTTCGCGGTGTCCTCGGGGGAGCGGTCGCGGCCGAGCCGGTAGGTGAGCCGGGTGGCGGCCAGCGTGGCGATGCCGGCCACGATCGGCGCGGCGACGGCGGGGATCAGGACCTTCATGACGATCGCGTCGCCGTTGACCCCGTCCAGGCCGACGGAGACCACGGTGGCGCCGATCAGACCGCCGAACAGGGCGTGCGAGGAGCTGGAGGGGAGTCCGGCGAGCCACGTCACCAGATTCCACAGGATCGCGCCGACGAGTCCCGCGAAGATCACTTCTGGCTGGATACCGGATCCCTCGTCGATGATCCCGCCGGAGATGGTCTTGGCCACCTCCACGGACAGGAACGCGCCGACGAGATTGAGGACGGCCGACATCGCCACCGCCACCCTGGGCCCGAGTGCTCCCGTGGAGATGGTGGTGGCCATGGCGTTAGCCGTGTCGTGAAAGCCGTTCGTGAAATCGAACACCAAGGCCGTGACGATCACGATCCCGATGAGAAGCGTGATGTGTTCCATACACCCGGTCAATCAGTTCGAAGGTCGTTAGTGGCACGGTGAACGTAAGGAAACAGGGTGAACGGGAGATGAACTGAGTAGGGCATCGGAGTGACATGGTTGCGGGGTCGCTAAAACCCGATGAACTTCAGCCTACGTTCCCATGCCGTACGGGAGTTGAGCCGCGATCGAGGGTCGCCGGAGCAGGCCCCGGGACCGGCTTCGCGGCCGTCCGCGTCCCCCCACGTTCACCCGCCCGGAGCCGGGTGCCCACGAGGCGCGGTCGTAGCCGCCCGCCGAGCCCTTCCGTCTCGACGCCGCGGCCCGTTCCGGTCCCGCCGTCGAGCCCGTTCCCGTCCCGGCGCCACTCCTGTTCCGGTCCCGCCGCCGCGCCCCCGGCGGCCGCCTGGAAGGATCGGCCCCCGGAGGTGAGGGCAGGTGACCCAGTCGCGATCCACGCGGCAGCCGCAGCCGCGGCTGACCCATCCCCTGCGGCAGGCATGGACGCAGGTGGTGAGTACGGCCCGCAGGACCACCGCCGACGGCCTGGTCGTCGGCACCTCGGGCAATGTCTCGGCCCGGGTCGGTGACACCGTCCTGGTGACCCCGAGCGGCGTCCCCTACGACCGGCTCGGCCCCAGGGACGCCGTCGCCGTGGACCTGGACGGCGAGCAGGTCCTCGGCACGCTGAAGCCCACCAGCGAGCTGCCCATGCACCTCGCGATCTACCGGGAGACCGACGCCGAGGCCGTGGTCCACACCCACGCTGTCCACGCCACGGCCGTCTCCACGCTCGTCGACGAGCTCCCCGCGATCCACTACATGACCGCCGCCCTCGGCGGCCCGGTCCGCGTCGCGCCCTACGCGCTCTACGGCACGGACGAACTGGCCGACGCCATGCTCGAGGCGCTGCGCGACCGCAGCGGCTGTCTGCTGCGCAACCACGGCACCGTCGTCCACGGCGCCACCCTGGACCAGGCGTACGACCGCACCGCCCAGCTCGAGTGGATGTGCCAGGTCTGGCTCGCCGCGGTCTCCGTCCCCGGCCGCACCCCCTCCCTGATCCCGCCGGACGAGATGCGGCGCGCCGCCGAGAAGCTGAGCGGCTACGGCCAGAAGGGCTGAGCCCGCCCGGCGCGCCCCCGGACCCCGTCAGCCGGGGCCCGGCCGCGCCCCCGGACCCCGGCCGGGCGGTCACCCGGCCGGGCACGCCCGCTGGCCGGGGACTGCCTCTCCGACCACACTGGGAGGGATGCGTCTGCGAACAACGGCGGTCGCGGCCGCCACCACCCTGCTGAGTGTCGGCGTGGCCGCGGTGGCGGCCGGACGGTACGCCACCAGCGCTGCGCTGAAACCGGTCCCCAACCGCCCGCTGCCGAACGAGGCACCGCTGACCGTCCACGCGACCGCGGCCGGCCAGATCACCCTGACCCGCTCGCTCGCCTCGCTGCGCCCCGGCACCTACGGCCTCACCGGCCGCTCCTGCCACGCCGTCGTCGGCCCCGTCATCGAGGACGCACCGCACCCCGCCGACTGCGTCGTACGCCGCCTGGAGCGGGTCACCCACGGCGAGCTCACCCCCGGCACCCGGGTGCGGCTGACCCCCCAGGTGCACACCGGCAACCCGCGGGACACGCTCGGCATCGACCACGCGGACGTGGACGTGCCCGCCGAACTCGGTCCGCTGCCCGCCTGGTTCATCCCCGGCGAACGCTCCACCTGGGTGATCACCACCCATGGTCTCGGCACCACCCGTGAGCACCCTATGGTCGTCATGCCCTTCCTGCGGCAGCTGCGGGTGCCGGTGCTCGACCTCGCCTACCGAGGGGACCCCGGCGCCCCGCGCTCCGAGGACGGCATATCCCACCTCGGCGACACCGAGTGGCGCGACCTGGACGCGGCCATCCGCTACGCGGTGGCCTACGGGGCGACCGGGGTCGTGCTGCACGGCTGGTCCATCGGAGCCTCGATGGCCCTCCACACCGCCTCGAACTCCGCGCTGCGGCACCGCGTCATCGGCCTCGTCCTGGACTCCCCGGTGCTCGACTGGCGGGCCACCCTGCGTGCCCTCGCGGCGGCCCGCGGCATCCCCGCGCCGCTGCTCCCGCTCGCCCTGCGCGCCGCCGAGGGGCGCACCGGACTCCACGACAGCAGGCTTCCGGAGGTGGCCGACCCGGAGCGGCTGTCCGTGCCCACGCTCGTGGCCCACGGCCCCGACGACACCCTCGCGCCCTGGGACGTCTCGCGTGAACTCGTCCACCGGCGGCGGGATCTGGTGACCCTTCACACGGTGCGGCAGGCTCCGCACGCGGCCATGTGGAACGCGGACCCCAAGGCGTACGAGGAGGCGCTGCGGCGCTTTTTGATACCGCTCCTGTAGCGCTCATGAGGCGATCTCCCGCGCCGCCCGACCTTCTGTAGCGCCCGTAAGACGATCGCGAAAGCGCGTGCCGGGCGGCGCGGGAAGCATTCGCGGGGCGGCGGCGGAAGCGTCCGTAAGATGGCGTGATCTCTTCGCGGCGACCGCCGTACGGGTGCCGATTGGGCTTTCGGGCCGTCAACGGCGAGACTGCTTCCGTGACGTCCCGTACTCCGCGCGACTCCCGGCTCCGACTTGTCCGCAACCGGCCGATGGCCACCGCCCGCCGGCCCGCGGTGAACCGCGGCTCAAGACCGGCGCCCCGTCCGCCGGAGGGCACTCCGCCCCCGTCGGAGCTGGCCCGGCAGGCCAGGGCGGGGCTCACCGGGGCCGTGGCGATCGCCCACTGGGCCGCTGCCGAGCACGGTGCGCCCGGCGCGCTGTCCGACGAGGCCGCCGCCCGCGCCACCGAGGCGCTCGGGGTGAGCGAGCGGGAGGTGCGGAGCGACTGGGACCGCGCCCGCCTCATCGGCCTGATCGAGCACCACGCGGGCACCACCCGGCCCGGCTGGCGGCTCCAGGCGTGGGACCGGGACGACAGCGCGGTGCTGCGGGGCTGGGTCGCGCTCCTGGACGCGTGGTCCCTGGCCTGCCCCGCCCCCGAGACGGCCGAGCCGACGGCGGTCGCGGAGGTCGTCGAGGCCGTACCGCAGTTGCTCTCCCTGCTCCAGCTCTCGGCCGGTCCCGTGCAGATCTCCGCCCTGCTGGACATGCTCCGGCAGCGGGTCGCCGAACTGCGCACCGAGCGGTGCGAGGTCCCCCAGGAGGCCACGGAGTCCCGGGAGCCCGCCGATGGCGCCGGAGGCGCGGCGAGTGCCGACGACACCAAGGACGCCGAGGACGCCGCCACGCTGGAGGGGCTGCTCGACTGGGCCCTGGACGCCCTCTCGTCCGTCGGGGCGCTCACGGTGCTGGAGGAGCCCAAGGACGGGCCGGGAGGGCCGGAGAGCGCCGGTGGCGGGCCCGACGACGCCAAGGGCGACCGCCGGGAGGCCGAGCTGACCGCGCTCGGCAACTGGGCGGTGTGGGTCAAGCTGGAGCAGATCTGCGTCGCCGCCCAGAGCCCGGCCGGGAACATCGAGCAGCACGCCCCCGACATGCTGCGCGGCTGTGCGGGCCTGACCCCGGGCCCCGCCCGCGCCGAGTACCGGGCCTGGCTGGCCGCCCGCCCCGTGGGCAGCGCCGTCGTCGAGCTCATCGACGCGGCGCGCGGCGACGACGCGCTGCTGCGCGGGCTCGCCTTCGAGGCGCTGCGCGTCGTCGGGGCGCCCGCCGAGCCCAACGTACGGGCCGTCGTCGACGAATCGTGTCTGCGGCCGTACGCGCTGCTGTGGCTCGCCGAGCACGAGGGCGCCGACCCGGACGAGGCGCTGGACGCGCTCACCCGCGAGGAGGCCACCTGGCTGTGGGTGGACACCGCCGCGGCCATCTCCGACCACGGGGAGAGCCCGCTGCTCGTCCGCCACCTGGAGTCCGCCGTCCAGGGCACCGTGCCCGCGCTGCTGGCGGAGGTACGGGCCGTGGGGCACCCCCGCACCGTGCAGGTCCTGGTCGCGCTGGCCGCGGCCCACCCCGACCCGGCCCTGGCCAAGGCGGTGCGCCGGGCGGCCTTCCAGGTGCACACGGGCGGGGCCTGAGAGGGGAGCGGCGGCGGGGAAAGCCGGGGGAAAAACGACTTGCCCGCCCCGCTAAACTAACCGCATGGCAATTCTCCTCGTGCATTAGACGGCGTCGGCCGCCCTCGTCCGTCCCGTCCGCCGTCCACCCTGCCCAGGAGTAATTCCCGTGATCACCGCCTCCGGCGTCGAGCTGCGTGCCGGCGCCCGTGTCCTCATCGAGTCCGCCTCCTTCCGCATCGCCAAGGGCGACCGCATCGGTCTCGTCGGCCGCAACGGCGCGGGCAAGACCACGCTCACCAAGTGCCTGGCCGGTGAGGGCATCCCGGCCGGCGGCACCATCACCCGCTCCGGTCAGGTCGGCTACCTCCCGCAGGACCCCCGCACCGGCGATCTCGACGTCCTCGCCCGCGACCGCATCCTCTCGGCCCGCGAGCTCGACTCCGTGCTCCGTAAGATGCGCGAGAACGAGGACCGGATGGCCAACGGCAAGGGCGCCACCCGCGAGCGTGCGATGAAGAAGTACGAGCGCCTGGAGACCGAGTTCCTCACCAAGGGCGGATACGCCGCCGAGGCGGAGGCCGCGACCATCGCCGCCAGCCTCGGCCTGCCCGACCGGGTGCTCGGCCAGCCGCTCCATACGCTCTCCGGCGGTCAGCGGCGCCGGGTCGAGCTGGCCCGGATCCTGTTCTCGGACTCCGACATCCTGCTGCTGGACGAGCCCACCAACCACCTCGACGCCGACTCGATCACCTGGCTGCGGGACTACCTCAAGACCTACAGCGGCGGCTTCATCGTCATCTCCCACGATGTCGATCTCGTCGAGACCGTGGTCAACAAGGTCTTCTACCTCGACGCCAACCGTTCGGTGATCGACATCTACAACATGGGCTGGAAGCTCTACCAGGCCCAGCGCGAGGCCGACGAGAAGCGCCGCAAGCGCGAGCGCGCCAACGCCGAGAAGAAGGCCGCGGCGCTCAACGCGCAGGCCGACAAGATGCGCGCCAAGGCGACCAAGACCGTGGCCGCGCAGAACATGGCCCGGCGCGCCGAGAAGCTGCTGGCCGGTCTGGAGGAGGCCCGGCAGTCCGACAAGGTCGCCAAGCTGCGCTTCCCCGACCCGGCCCCGTGCGGCAAGACCCCGCTAACGGCGGAGGGGCTGTCGAAGTCGTACGGCTCCCTGGAGATCTTCACCGATGTCAACCTGGCCGTGGACAAGGGGTCCCGGGTCGTCATCCTCGGGCTGAACGGCGCCGGTAAGACGACCCTGCTGCGGCTGCTGGCCGGGGTCGAGAAGCCGGACACCGGCCAGGTGACCCCCGGCCATGGGCTGAAAATGGGCTACTACGCGCAGGAGCACGAGACACTCGACCCGGACCGCACCGTCCTGGAGAACATGCGCTCCGCCGCCCCGGATCTGGACCTCGTCGACATCCGTAAGACGCTCGGGTCCTTCCTGTTCTCCGGCGACGACGTGGACAAGCCGGCCGCGGTGCTCTCCGGTGGTGAGAAGACCCGGCTGGCGCTGGCCACCCTGGTGGTCTCCTCGGCCAATGTGCTGCTCCTGGACGAGCCCACCAACAACCTCGACCCGGCCAGCCGCGAGGAGATCCTCGGCGCGCTGCGCACTTTCGCCGGTGCGGTGGTCCTGGTGACCCACGACGAGGGCGCCGTCGACGCGCTGCAGCCGGAGCGGATCATTCTGCTTCCGGACGGTGTCGAGGACCTGTGGGGCCAGGAGTACGCGGACCTCGTGGCGCTCGCCTGACGGGGCCCGACGGCGGGCGGGGCGGGCCCGGCGCACGGGCGGGGGGTGGCGTTCCGGACGCCGCCCCAAGAGTCCGGTTCCTCCGCTCCGATCCCCATCTCGTAGATCATTCGGCCTAGGCGTGATCCATCATCTGAGTGAGAACGGCTGGTATCGCGGCGCGTCGCGGGCCACCGGCGCACACCCCGTGCCGTGCGCCGGTCCGGATCTCTGCGACGTAGCTCACGTATGCCCTGACCTGCCTCTTCGTCGATGAACACGAAAGAGTGTCAGGTTGAACAGCGCCGGAATCCTTGCTTCCGAAGGCCGCCGTGCCGCGATTTCCCGCGATCCTTCATCCACAGACCTTGCCGAATGGGTGGCCAGGAAGCCCTGTAGGGGTGATCATGAGAGTCCAGAGCGCACTTCCCATGAGGAGGCACGGGTGGCCGAGACTCTGAAGAAGGGCAGCCGGGTGACCGGCGCCGCGCGCGAAAAGCTCGCGGCAGACCTGAAGAAGAAGTACGACTCCGGGGCGAGCATCCGGGCGCTGGCCGAGGAGACCGGCCGTTCCTATGGATTCGTTCACCGGATGCTCAGCGAATCCGGAGTTTCCCTACGGGGACGCGGCGGTGCGACGCGAGGCAAGAAGACCGCCTCGGCCTGACCGCCCGCATGCTCCATCACCATCAGCAGGCACACCATCAGCAGGCAGGGACAGGGGCGCCACCCGGCTGATCGTCGGTTCGGCCGGGTGGTTACTGTGCAGTCACTTGTACTGACCGCACTCGACCGGAGGCCCCTGTGACCCTGCTCGACAAGGACGGCGTTCAGCTCACCGTCGATGACACGGTCGCCACGGTGACCCTGAACAACCCGGCGAAGCGCAACGCCCAGTCGCCCGCCTTGTGGCGGGCGCTGGCCGAGGCCGGAAAGCTGGTGCCGGGCACTGTGCGCGTCGTGGTGCTGCGCGCCGAGGGCAAGTCCTTCTCGGCGGGTCTGGACCGGCAGGCGTTCACGCCCGAGGGGTTCGACGGCGAGCCGTCGTTCCTCGACATGGCGCGCGGATCCGACAGCGAGCTGGATGCCACCATCGCCGGGTACCAGGACGCTTTCACCTGGTGGCGGCGGAACGACATCGTGTCCATCGCCGCCGTCCAGGGCCATGCCGTCGGGGCCGGTTTCCAGCTTGCGCTCGCCTGTGATCTGCGGGTCTGCGCGGACGACGCACAGTTCGCCATGCGCGAGACCAGCCTCGGGCTGGTGCCGGACCTCACCGGTACCCATCCGCTGGTCGGGCTGGTGGGATACGCCCGTGCGCTGGAGATCTGCGTGACCGGGCGCTTCGTCCATGCCGAGGAGGCCGAGCGGACCGGGCTCGCCAATCTCGTGGTGCCCGCCGCCGAGCTCGACGGCGCGATCCAGGACCTGGCGGCCGCCCTGCTCGCCGGGGACCGCGACGCCGTGGTCGAGACCAAGGCGCTGCTGCGGGGCGCCGTGGATCGCACCTACGAGGAGCAGCGTGCCGCCGAGCGCGCCGCCCAGGCGCGGCGGCTGCGCGACCTGGCGGGGGTCATGGACTAGGGCGGACTAGGGCCTGTCTGGGGTTGTGATCTGGGCTCGCGGGGCGTGGCACGCTCCCCCAGCTACCGCTGGGAGGTGCCCCCTCTCGCCGCGTTGCCGAAACGCCCTCGTAGCGGAGCTACTAGGGCCTTCCGGCGCCTTGCGATCGCACGCACCACACCCCGCTCCCTGATCCAGATCACAACCCCAGACAGGCCCTGGCCGAAGTCATCGGGTCCGCGGTGGCGCCGCCGGGGACGGACGGCGCCATCGCGACCGGCGAATGCCGTTACGCACCCCGGCGGCCCCGCCCGCCCCCGTCACGCCGTCCGTCGCGGCTCCACCGTCGGCACCGCCTCCAGCACCAGCACCGCCAGATCGTCGTCGATCGGCTCGGGGCTGAAGTCATGCGTGGCGCGACGCACCCGCTCCGCGACCGCCTTGGCGCCCAGCCCCACACAGTCCCGCAGGATGTCCGAGAGACCGTCGTCGTCATCCAGCTGACGGACGCCGTTGCGCCGCTCGGTCACCCCGTCGGTGACGCACAGCAGCGTCTCGCCGGGCTCCAGGGCCAGCGTGTCGGCGTGGAAGTCCGGGTTCTCGTCGATGCCGAGCAGCATCTGGGGGCTGGCGGCGGGCGCCACCGCGCCCCGGGTGGTCAGCCGCAGCGGCAGCGGATGGCCGGCGCTCGCCAGGGTGCAGCGGGCGCCGCCCCCGGCCGGGTCCGGCTCCAGCTCCCCGTAGAGCAGGCTCAGGAAGCGCGGCCGGGACTGCTCGCCGTCGATCTCCGCCGCCTCCGTCTCCTCCTCCACCAGGGCCTGGTTCAGCCGGTTGAGCACCGACTCCACCCCATGGCCCTCGCGGGCCAGCAACCGCACCAGATGGCGGGCCAGCCCGGTGACCGACATGGCCTCGGGGTCGCTGCCCTGGACGTCGCCCAGCAGGAAGCACCAGCGGCGGTCGCCCATGGGGAACAGGTCGTAGAAGTCGCCGCCGACGGTCTGCCCTTCGCCGTGCGGCTCGTAGACGATCGCCGTGTCCACCCCCGGGATATGGGCCAGCGACATGGGTAGCTGGCGGCGCTGGAGCGCCCGGCTGATCGTCGCCTGACGGGTGTACTGCCGGGCCGTGGCCACCGCCTGGGCCACCCGCCGCGCCACGTCCTCCGAGAGCCGCACCACGCCCTCCGCCATGCGTGGCACGCCCGCCCGGCCGAGCAGCAGGACGCCATGGCTGCGGCCGTGTGCGATCAGCGGGAAGCACACCGCCGATCCACCCGCCCCCTGGCTGTCCGCGACCCCGGGCCAGGGCCAGGAGGTACCCGCCGAGCCGAGCCCGGTCGGCGGCGGATGCCGCTCCAGCGAGGTGCGGAGCTCGCCGATGCGGTGCTCATTGCTGTGCCAGACGCGGGCGAGCTGCAGTCCGCCGCTCTCGGTGGTCAGCCAGACCGCGCACCAGTCGGCCAGCCGGGGCACCAGGAGCTGCCCGGCGAGGGCGGCCACCATGTTCTCGTCGAGCTGACCGGTGAGGAGTTCGCTGGCCTCGGCGAGGAAGGACGGTCCGCCCCGGTCCACCCAATCCGCGGTCGGATCGCGCTGCTCACGCGGCGGGATGGGGGCCAGGGTCTCGGCGAACCGCAGCTCGCGCCCGAGCGCGCTGGTGGAGACGGTGTCGAACTCGGTCGCGGCCCGCTCGGCGTCCAGCCGGAACCAGACCGCCTTACGGGTGCGGTGATAGGTCACGCCCCAGGATTCGGCGAGCGCCCCGATCAGCTGGAGGCCGCGGCCGCGCCCCCGGCGCTGGGTCTCCGGCCCTCCGTAGACGGTGCTGGCGGGGTGGAGGTCCGCCACCTCGATGACGATCCCCGGCCGCCTCGGCACGTCCCTGGGCACCTCGTCAGGACCGGCGGTCTCCTCGGGTCCGTAGGGACCGCCCTCGGGTCCGTAGGGACTGTCCGCCCCGTCGCCGGGCTGGAGTCGGCAGACCACCTCGACCCGGGTGCCCGCGTGCAGCACGGCATTGGTGACCAGCTCGCTCACCAGCAGCACCGCGTCGTCGATCGACCGCTCGTCGAGGGTGATCGGGGCGAACGCCTCCGCCGCGCTCCGTCCCGTGAGCGCCGTACGGACGAAGGCGCGTGCCGCGCCGGGCGCACGCACGCTTCCGGGCAGTGTCGTCCGCGAGACGGACTCCCGCGCGAGAGGAATCAAGGCTCCCACGTGCGGCTCCAGGGCAATACGGGCGGTTTAGGCCATCTAGGTGCCATATTATGACAGACAGGGGGATATGAATGATCTTTAAGGGACGACGCCATGGCTCTCGACCCGATCACCACCGAGACTTCCCCGGCCCCGCCCGTGGAATGTCCGGAAGACGCTCGGCCGCCCGGCCCGGCGCGCGGTGAGGAGACCGCGTCCACGGCCGAGTTGCGGTCGCTGCTGGCGGCGATGAACGCCCTGTGCGACGGTGATTTCACCGTCCGTGCGGACACCTCGGCCGCGGGCCTGGTCGGCGAGATGGCCGGGGTCTTCAACCAGCTCGCGGTCCGCAACGCGCATCTGTCCGGGGAGTTGCACCGGGTGCGCCGTGAGGTGGTGCGCCAGGGCAGGCTGGACGAGCGGATCACCGCGAGTCCCGGCCAGGGTGCCTGGGCCACCAATGTGGACGCGGCCAATCAGCTGGTGGACGCCCTGGTCGGCCCGGTGTCCAACGCCACCCGGGTGCTCGACGCGATCGCGTCCGGCGATCTGACCCAGCGGGTGGATCTGCACGACGGCAACCGCCAGCTCCGCGGCGATCTGCGGCGGCTGGGACGCGGGGTGAACCGGACGGTGGACCAGCTGTCGCTGTTCACCGGCGAGCTGACCCGTATCGCCCGCGAGGTCGGCACCGAGGGGCGGCTGGGCGGCCGCGCCAAGGTGCAGGGGCTCTCCGGCGACTGGCGCATGGTGACGGAGGCCGTCAACACCATGGCCTCCCGGCTCACCGCACAGGTCCGTGACATCGCCGAGGTGACCACCGCGGTCGCCCGCGGTGACCTCACCCGCCAGGTGACGGTCGAGGCCACCGGTGAGCTGCTGGAGCTCAAGCTGACCGTGAACACCATGGTCGACCAGTTGGGCGCGTTCGCCGACGAGGTGACGCGGGTGGCCCGCGAGGTGGGCACCGAGGGCGAGCTGGGCGGCCGGGCCCAGGTCCGCGGCGTGTCCGGGGTCTGGAAGGACCTTACGGACAGCGTCAACTTCATGGCGTCCAACCTGACGTCCCAGGTCCGCAACATCGCCCAGGTGACCACGGCCGTCGCCACCGGTGATCTCTCGCAGAAGATCACCGTGGATGCGAAGGGCGAGATCCTGCAGCTCAAGTCGACGATCAACACCATGGTCGACCAGCTCTCCGCCTTCGCCGACGAGGTGACGCGGGTGGCCCGCGAGGTGGGCACCGAGGGCGAGCTGGGCGGCCGGGCCCAGGTCCGCGGCGTGTCCGGGGTGTGGAAGGACCTGACGCAGAACGTCAACTTCATGGCGGACAACTTGACCTCCCAGGTGCGTAACATCGCCCAGGTCGCCACCGCCGTGGCGGAGGGCGATCTGAGCAAGACGATCACGGTGGAGGCCAAGGGCGAGATCCTGGAGCTGAAGTCGACGATCAACACCATGGTGGACCGGCTGTCGTCCTTCGCCGACGAGGTGACGCGGGTGGCCCGCGAGGTGGGCACCGAGGGCAACCTCGGCGGTCAGGCCCAGGTGCGCGGCGTCTCCGGGGTATGGCGGGATCTCACCGAGAACGTCAACTTCATGGCCCTGAACCTGACCTCCCAGGTCCGCAACATCGCCCAGGTGACCACGGCCGTCGCCAACGGCGATCTGTCGAAGAAGATCACGGTCGATGCCCGGGGCGAGATCCTGGAGCTCAAGGACACCGTGAACACCATGGTCCAGCAGCTGCGCTCGTTCGCCGACGAGGTCACCCGGGTGGCCCGCGAGGTCGGCACCGAGGGCCAGCTGGGCGGCCGGGCCGGAGTGCCGGGCGTGTCCGGGGTCTGGAAGGACCTTACGGACAACGTGAACTTCATGGCGTCCAACCTGACGTCCCAGGTGCGTAATATCGCCCAGGTCGCCACCGCCGTGGCGGAGGGCGATCTGAGCAAGAAGATCGACGTCGACGCGCGCGGTGAGATCCTCGAGCTGAAGACCACCATCAACACCATGGTCGACACGCTCTCCTCGTTCTCCGACGAGGTGACGCGGGTGGCCCGCGAGGTCGGCAGCGAGGGCCGGCTGGGCGGCCAGGCCCGGGTCGAGGGCGTCTACGGCACCTGGAAGCGGCTGACCACCGGCGTCAACGAGCTGGCCCTCAACCTGACCACCCAGGTGCGCGCGATCGCCGAGGTCGCGTCCGCCGTCGCCCAGGGCGATATGTCCGGGTCCATCTCGGTCGAGGCGCAGGGCGAGGTCGCCGAGCTCAAGAACAACGTCAATCTGATGGTCGCCAACCTCCGCGAAACCACCCGCGCGAAGGACTGGCTGGAGTCCAACCTGGCCCGTATCGCCTCCCTGATGCAGGGCCACCGCGATCTGGTCGAGGTCGCCGATCTGATCCTGAGCGAGCTGACCCCGCTGGTCAACGCGCAGTTCGGGGCGTTCTTCCTCAGTGCGGCCGGCGCCAGGCCCGGTGAGCGGCTCGAGCTCATCGCCGGATACGGCACCGATCAGGACGCGGTCGGGGGCGACGGCCGGACGCTCGGGGGCGACGGCCGGACGCCGCGGACCGGACCCCTGGGCCGCGGGTTGGTCGCCCAGGCGGCGGTGGAGAAGAAGCGGATCCTCATCAACGACGTCCCGCCCGACTACATCACCATCGACTCCGGGCTGGGCTCCGCGCTCCCGGCCAGCGTGGTGATCCTGCCGATCCTCTACGAGGACCAGGTGCTCGGAGTGATCGAGCTGGCCTCGTTCAGCCGGTTCAGCGAGGTCCACCTGGCCTTCATCGACCAGTTCGTCAACACCATCGGCGTCTCGATCAACACCATCATCGCCAACGCCCGCACCGAGTCGCTGCTCTCCGAGTCCCAGCGGCTCACCACCGAGCTGCGCCAGCGCTCGAACGAGCTCCAGCGCTCCAACGCGGAGCTGGAGGAGAAGGCCGCGCTGCTGGCGACCGCCTCCCAGTACAAGTCCGAGTTCCTGGCCAATATGTCGCATGAGCTGCGCACCCCGCTGAACTCGCTGCTCATCCTGGCCCGGTTGCTCGCCGACAACCCCGAGGACCGGCTGTCCCCCCAGGAGGTGCAGTTCGCCGCCACCATCCACCGCTCCGGCTCCGATCTGCTCCAGCTGATCAACGACATCCTGGATCTGTCGAAGATCGAGGCGGGCCGGATGGACGTCCGTCCGAAGAAGCTGCCGCTGGTCAAGATCCTCGACTATGTGAACGCCACCTTCCGGCCACTCGCCGTCGACCGGCGCCTGTCGTTCGAGATCGCGGTCGGCGAGGACGTACCGCGCGAGATGTTCTCCGACGAGCAGCGGCTCCAGCAGATCCTGCGCAATCTGCTCTCCAACGCCCTGAAGTTCACCTCCTCGGGCGGGGTGACGCTGCGCGTCGAGCGCACCCCGGGAGCGCAGTTCGAGGAGGAGGCGCTGCGGGCCGCGGACGCCGTCATCGCGTTCTCCGTCACCGACACCGGTATCGGCATCCCGCCGGAGAAGCTGCCGGTGATCTTCGAGGCGTTCCAGCAGTCCGACGGCACAACCAGCCGGAAGTACGGCGGGACGGGCCTCGGCCTGTCCATCAGCCGGGAGATCGCCGGAATGCTCGGTGGCCGGATCGTGGCCAAGAGCGAACTGGGCGTCGGCTCCCGCTTCACCCTCTACGTGCCCGCGCACTACAGCGGCGTCGCCCCGGCCCCCGACCCCTCGGACCCCAGGGCCACCGGCTCCACCGTCCCGGCGGTCGCCCCCGCCTCGGACGAGACGCTGCCGGACACCGCCGACCACGCCCCGAGCGGGGTCTTCGGCGAGGCGGACAGCCTGGTCGCCGGCCGGCTCGCCACCCGGGCCCCGGGCGGCGGGGTGGAGACCGGGGCCGAGGGCGAGCGGGAATCCGGGGGCGAGGACGAGGACCACGACGACGGCTGGCCGGGGACCACCCGGCTCAAGGAGTGGCAGCGCGGACGCCCCGGCCAGGTACTGAACGGCCGCCGCATCCTGATCGTCGACGACGACATCCGGAACGTCTTCGCGCTCACCCATGTGCTGGGCCGGGTCGGCATGACGGTGAAGTACGCGGAGAACGGCCGCGAGGGGCTGGAGGTGCTGCACCGCAACCCGGACGTCTCGCTGGTCCTGATGGACGTGATGATGCCGGAGATGGACGGGTACGAGACGATCCGGGCCATCCGGAGCACGCCGCGTCTGGCCGAGGTGCCGATCCTCGCCCTGACCGCGAAGGTCATGCCCGGTGACCGGGAGAAGGCCATCGACAGCGGCGCCAATGGCTACGTCCCCAAGCCCGTGGACGTCGACCGGCTGATGTCGGCGATCCTCGATCTGCTCGATCCGGACGGTGCGGTGGGGGAGCCGGGCCGGTCCACGGGGGCGGGCGAGCCCGGCGGCGATGACGCCGCGTCTGACAGGGACGCCACGTTTGACGGGGACGCCACGTTCGACGGGTCTGACGGTGACACCGCCGTATCCGGAGAGGGCGTGTCCGGAGAGGGAGAGAACGTGTCCGGGGAGGGCGCCGCGCCTGTCGAGACCGGTCCGCCGAGGCCGAGGCAGGGGGAACGATGACTACGAGCGTGGCCGAGAAGGCCGGAATCCTCATCGTCGACGACATGGAGGAGAACCTGATCGCGCTGGAGGCCGTCCTCGGCCCGCTCGATCAGCAGCTCGTCCGCGCCCGCTCCGGCGAGGAGGCGCTGAAGGCGATGTTGCGGCAGGACTTCGCCGTCGTTCTGCTCGACGTCCTGATGCCGGGCATGGACGGCTTCGAGACCGCCGCCAACATCAAGCGGCTCGACCAGACCAAGGACGTCCCGATCATCCTGCTGACCGGGACCGACGCCGACTCCGACTACGCCTACCGGGGCTATGCGATCGGCGCCGCCGACTTCCTGACCAAGCCCTTCGACCCCTGGCTGCTGCGGACGAAGGTCAATGTGTTTCTGGAGATGCACCGCAAGAACCGCCAACTCGAGGCGCGGACCGAGCAGCTGGCCGACCGGATCGAGGAGCTGGAGCGCACGGTGGAGGGGCTGCGGAAGTACGCCGAGGAGTGAGAAGTGACCGGTCAGGGCTCCACGGCGGTGACGAGGACGGCCACCGTGGGCGGCTGGTCTCCCGGGACCGGGACGGCCTGGGCCACCGCCGCTCGTACCGACCTCGCCACATCCACGGCGCGGTGAGCCGTCGCCACGGCCAGCTCGATCCGGATGTGCGCTCCCTCGCCCCCCTCGCCCCCCTCGCTCCCCTCGATCCGCACCGCCCGGGGCGAGCCCAGCACCGGCGCGAGCCGGGCCACGCCGGGCACGGAGGTGACGGCGCGGGCGACGGCCGCGGTGGCGGGGTCGGGGTCCGGGCTCTCGATCCGGTGGGGGCGCGGGGCCCGCGGGGGCGGGGCCGGGAGCTCGTCCAGGACCTCCGTCACCCGTATGTCCACCGCCTCCACCAGCAGGCCGAGCCGGTCCGTCGCCGCGTCGAGCAGTACGTCGCGCAGCCGGTCCGCCGTCACCGGAAGCGGTTCCTCCAGCGTTGCCCCGCACTCCGCCGCGATGCGCAGGGGCCCCGGCGGCAGCGCGCTCGGCGGGGGCGGAACCGCGGGCGTCCCGGTGGTGTCGGGGTCGGCGGGCCCGATCCGCAGCGCTCCCAGACGCGCGCCGGGGACCTCGGCGGCGGCCCGCCCGAGCACATCGCTCGCCGCGCGTTCGGTGATCCAGGCGCCGTCCTCCCGCGCGCCCAGGGGCAGCAGCCGACCGAGCCGCAATTGCTCCCTTACGGTCTGCGCGAGCCGGTCCGTGACCACCGTGTCACCCCTTATCGCCGTACGGACGTGAGCCCTACCGCTCACAGCCTGCCGTATCGATCGCGCGAGTGCCGCATCTCCGAAGCGGTTCGGGGAAGGCCCCTTTAAGGTGGCAAGTAGAGGGAGCGGAAACCGCTTCCCCCGCTCTTCGCCTCGGAAGGGACGATCGGTGATGTCCGAGACCGCACCACGGAACCGACCCGAGAACCCCGCCACAGAACCCGCCGCCGGTACGCCCAAGACGCCGGGCGCCGGGCCAGGCGTCGCCGCGGCGGCCGCCGCCACCGAGCGGACCCGGCGCGGCGGGGGCGACCCGGCCGTGCGGGGGCGCACCACCATCGCCGACGGCGTCGTGGAGAAGATCGCGGGGATGGCGGCTCGCGATGTGGTCGGCGTCCACGCGATGGGCGGAGGCCTGGCGCGTACCTTCGGGGTCGTACGGGACCGGGTGCCCGGCGGCCGGTCGGTCACCCGTGGGGTGAAGGCGGAGGTGGGGGAGGTGCAGACGGCCCTCGACCTGGAGATCGTGGTGGACTACGGCGTCTCCATCGCCGATGTCGCACGGGCCGTACGGGAGAACGTGATCGCGGCCGTCGAGCGGATGACCGGCCTCGAGGTCGTCGAGGTCAATATCGCGGTCAGCGATGTGAAGTTGCCGGACGAGGAAGAGGAATCGCCGGAGCCGCGGCTCCAGTAGGCCGGCAGCGGTTCCGGTCGGCTCCAGCGAAGGAGCACACGATGAGCATGGCCGTGGTCGGGATGATCGCGGGAATGGCGCTGGCTTTCGCAGGTTACTTCGGTGGGTTCGGGGCCTTTCTGCTGGTGGCGGCGTTGGGAGCCGTCGGGTTCATCGTCGGCCGGTTCCTGGATGGGGATCTGGAACCGGGCGACTTCTTCCGTTCCCGTGGCCGTGACGGACGGCCACGGTGAACGCCATGACGACCGTAAGGACGTGCCGTGGTGGAGCCGGGTGAGCGGGGCGCGACGCGGATCGCGGACCGGGTCGTCGCGAAGATCGCCTCGCAGGCGGCTCGGGAGGCGTTGCGGAGCGGCGGCGCCGCGGATGCCGGTGCGGATACGGATACGGGCACGGACCCCGGCGAGGTAGCCCTCGCCGATGCCGTCGGCGCACGGCCGTACGCGGTCGCCGCGGTGCGCGGGGGCGTCGCGCGCGTCCGGGTCGCCGTCGAGCTCGGCTATCCCTCGGACATCGGCGCCCGCTGCGGCGCGGTGCGTCGTCACGTGATCGAACGGGTAGGCGAGCTGACGGGCATGGAGGTGCCCGAGGTCGCGGTGACGGTCGAACGGCTGCATATGCCGCGGTGGGAGCGCCCGGAGCGCGGGGCGCGTCGGGGGAGGGACAGGGTGCGATGAACGCGGACCAGAAGATGCGTCAGTCCACCTCGGCGTCGGCGTACGGCGCGAGGGCGGGGACGGGTGCCGGTTCCGGTGCCGGGGACGGGGAGCCGCCCGGGCGCGTCCGGCGCTTCTGGTCCGAGCGGCGGGTACCGGCCGGGATCGTCGCCCTGATCATCGCCGCCATGAGCGGGCTGCTGCTGTACGACGTGGCGGCCGTGCGCTCGGGCCGGCGCGCCCTGCGGTGGCGGGACTGGCTCGCCGATGAACTCGCCTCGCGGCCGCTGGACGACGCGTGGATGATGGCCGGGGCGGCGCTGCTGGCCGCGCTGGGGGTGTGGATGGTGATCCTCGCGATGGCGCCGGGGCTGCGAGGGCTGCTGCCGATGCGTGCGCCGGAGCCGGAGTCCGGGGCCGGGGCCGACGTTCGAGCGGGAATCGACCGGACGTCGGCGGGGCTGGTGCTGCGGGACCGGGCGATGGAGGTGCCCGGTGTGCGATCGGCCCGCGTGGACGTCGGCCGACGGCGGATCAGGGCCCGCGCGCTGGCCCACTTCCGCGACCTCGACGAGGTACGCGCGGATCTGGACACCGCCCTCCACGAGGGCATCCGCCAACTGGGCCTCGCCCGGCCGCCCGCCCTCTCCGTCCACGTCCGGCGCTCGGCGAAGTCGAAGGGGTGAGCGCGCCATGCTGAGTGTCGTCAACCGGGTGCTGCTGGGGCTGGTGGGTCTGGTGCTGACCGCCGCGGGCGCGGTGATCCTGGCCGGGTGGCCGCCGTTCGACGGCCGCGGCGATGTGCTGCTCAGCCGGGCGGACCGCACGCGGTGGCGGGACACCGGGTGGTGGTGGCCGGCCGTGATCGCGGCGCTCGCGGTGCTGTTCGTGCTCTCGCTGTGCTGGTTCCTGGTCCAGCTCCGACGGCGTCGCCTCCAGGAAGTGCTCGTGGAGACGGGCGACGGCGAGGGCGCCCTGCTCCGGGGCCGCGCCCTGGAGGCGGCGTTGTTGTCGGACGCGGAGTCGCTGGACGGCGTGGAGCGCGCCCACGTCCTGCTCCGGGGCCGCCGGACGACGCCGGAGGCCCGGATGGGCTTGGCGCTGGACGCGCGGGCGGACCCGCTGTCGACGCTGGACGCGGTGCGAGCGGAGGCCCTGGAACGCGCCCGCACATCGGCGGGCCTGGAGGCCCTCCCCGCGGAGGTGCGGCTGAGGGTGGCCCGACACGGGGCGGAGCGGGCGCGGTAGCGCTGCGAGCGCGGAGGCGCGGCCCGGCCCCGCCGCCCCCCACCCCCCCCCCGCGGGGCCCCCCCCCCCCGCCC
>NZ_JANIAA010000006.1 GCF_024505145.1 Streptomyces rugosispiralis
TCCTGTACGGTGTCCCGCCCGGCCCGCTGTTCCGGGTACGGATCGAAGCAGCCGAGGAAGAGGTACGCATCGAAGTGCGCGACTCCGGCCCCGGCCGACCGGCGGCACAATCCCGCGCACGGACAGCGAGAACGGCCGCGGCCTGCTACTCGTAGGCGAACTCGCGGACGCCTGGGGCGACATCGAGCACACGGTCGGCAAGACGGTCTGGTTCACCGTCAAGGCAACGCAAGCCCAGGGGCGGGCCCAATGACGGTCCACTCCGAGACCAGCAGCAGCTCGGATCTCGACCGGCTCCACCGCGATGAGATCACCGTGGCGATGAACTGGGTCATCCGCACCTGCCAGGACATCATCCGCGACCACAGCCACAAGGCCTTCTGGGTCCCCACCGGAACAGCGACCGGCGCCACCCCGACCACGGAGGATTTGATCGAGTCGGCCCGCACCGACGTCCTCAGCAAGCTCAGGCGCCAAATCGATGGCACCGAGGCCATCATCGGCGACGCGGAACATGAACGCACCAGGCGCCGGGGGTGGGTTGCGCCCGCCCCACGCGTTCAAGGCGCCGCGCCATCGGCGCGGCGGTACAACTGCCACACATCAACGGCGGCGGGCGCCCAACAAGAAGGCGACGTCTATCGAGGCGATCGCGCCCCAGATCCAGCAGATCACCGTGACGTCCGCCGGGGCCAAGGCTGTGGTCAGTGCGCCCAGCCCGATCGTGCCCAGCACCACCTTGGTGTTGCGCTTCGTTGCGAGGGCTGTGCGTAGCGGTCCCGGTTCGGCAAGCCGGTCCGCCAGATAGGCGTCGAACGCTTCCGCGACTTGGTCGTCGATCTCGTCGCGTATCCGAGTATCCAGTGAGTTAGACATGGACAACCCCCTGTGTAAGGGCAAGCGGCATCACAGCCTGTGCGTCCGGCCCGCCTGTCCGCACCTTTGTCCTTACGCTAGCTATTGCAGAGGATTTCTGCAAACAACCTCTGCAACTCTGCAGAGACTCTCTGCAGTAGGGTTGCCGCATGGCTGAGCGTCCTGAGACACGGGTTCTCACCGGCCCGGACCTCAAGGCCTTCTACAAGGCGTTGTCCAACCCGGTGCGCCGAGACATCCTGAGCTATCTCGGCGAGCACGGCGAGGCGAACTCGACCAGCGTCGCCAAGGCGCTCGGCGAGAGCACCGGCACCACCAGCTACCACCTGCGCAAGCTCGCGGAACTCAACCTGATCGCCGAGATCGAGGAGAAGTCCAGCGGCCGTGAACGCTGGTGGAAGTCGCTGATGACGGACATCTTCACGCCTCCAGGGCTCGTTATGACGGCCGACGAACGGGAAGCGGCGGTGAAGATCGGCGCGCTCAAGATGACGCAAGATCTGAGTCTCGTCGTGAGTGCGTACACCGGCTATGACAACTCGGCAGGCTGGAACCAGATCCAGCGCTCCGGCCTGTGGATGACCAAGGATCAGGTGGCAGCGTTTGTCGAGGAGTACCAGACGCTGCTGCGCAAGTACGCGACCGAACCGGGGGATCGTCCTTCGGGCTCCCGCAACATGGCCGTCCGCCTTGTTGTGCTGCCCGACCAGGAGCGTCCCCAGCTCACATTGCCCCCTGAAGCGGACGACGACTAGCGCCGTCCGCCAATCAGCTGCGCAGGGTGTCAGCTCAGGGCGGCTTCCCCCGTGTGGACCGCTCGTAGGGCGCGCTCGACGGTCTCCTCGTTTTCGCCGACCGGGGCCACGTAGTCGAGGACGGCGCGGGCGGCGTCATCCCCGAGGGTGCGGGTGATGACCCAGGTGCCGAGGTACTGGGACGCCAGGCAGCCGCCCGCCGTGGCGATGTTGCCCTCGGCGTGGAAGGGGACGTCCAGGACGGTGACGCCGCTGGCTTCGACGAAGGGGCGGCTCTTGATGTCCGTGCAGGCGGGCATGTCGTCGAGCAGCCCTAGCTTGGCGAGGATCAGTGCGCCGGAGCACTGGGCGCCGATCAGCTGGTGTGACGGGTCGAGGGGGAGCCTGGAGATCAGGCGGTCGTCGGCGACGACGTCGCGTGTCTTCACGCCGCTGCCGATCAGTACGACGTCGGCTTCCGGCACGAACTCCATCGGGCGCTGGCCGGTGACCTCGACGCCGTTCATGGAGGTGATGACCGGCGTCGGCGTCGTGATGAACGCTTCCAGGCCGTCCTTTCGGCACCGGTTGATCAGCGCCGAGGCGATGAAGCTGTCGAGCTCGTTGAATCCGTCAAAGGTGACCACGGCTACCTGCTGCATGACATCTCCCTCGACCTTGACGACGGCAGGGTGGCTCAGCCTCTCAGGTGTGCTGTGGTCGGGGCGCGGGCCAATTGGTGGGTGGTGGCCCTTTTGGTGGCGGTCCTGTAGCAGTTCGGGCAGTCCGTGCAGTCCGGCCGGGCAGTCCGGGCAGTCCTTAAGACGTCTTTAGGACTTACGCTGAAAGTGTCCGCAGCGGCCGTACGACCGAGGACGGTGAGCATCCATGGCCAAGTACGAGCAGATCGCGGATGCCCTTCGCCAGAGCATCCGCGCAGGTCAGCTCGGACCCGGGGAGCGGCTTCCGGCCGAGGACAAGCTCGCGGCGCGGTATCGGACGAGCGTGCCGACGCTGCAGCGGGCGCTGTCGGAGCTGGTGGCCGAGGGGCTGATCGACAGGCGGCACGGGGTGGGGACGTTCGTACGGACTCCGCGCCGGCGGGTCGAGCGGAGCAACGAGCGGCACCAGTGGGAGAAGGACCGGGTCCGCCGGTCCAGGGCGGAGCGGCTGCGGACCGGGTCGACCGAGCACGACACTGGGCTGGAGGTCGGCGACCTCGCCTTTCACGCCGAGTACCGGGACGCGAAGGCCGACGCGGATCTGGCGTCGGTCTTCGGGGTCCCCGTGGGTACGCGGCTGCTGGAGCGGATCTACCGCACCAACTGCCGCGAGGAGGACGCGCCGTTCGCCCTGGTGCATTCGTATCTGGTGCATGACGTCGTGGCCGTCAATCCGGAGTTGCTCGACGCCGCCCATGAGCCCTGGCCCGGCGGCACCCAGAATCAGCTCTACACGATCGGCATCGAGCTGGACCGGATAGAGGAACGGATCACGGCTCGGCCGCCGACCGTGGAGGAGGCCGAAGGGCTCGGGCTCAAGAAGGGGGTTTCGGTGATCGTTCTCAGGAAGATCTGCACGGATATCGGCGGTCGGGTGGTCGAGGTCTCCGACGTGACCTTGTGCGGGGACCGTACGGAACTCGTCTTCACCACGCCCCTGAAGAGGTGGTGACCATGCCCAACACCATCACCGTCATCACCGCCGTCCACGCCCCGGGCGCCGTGCATCTGCCGGACGCCCACAAGTCGCTGCGCGAGCAGGAACTGCCGGACGGCTGGGACTGGCAGTGGGTGATCCAGGAGGACGGCGAGACCGACGCCGTACGTCCCTACGTCCCCGACGACGCCCGCGTCAGCTTCGGCCAGGGCCGGGCCGGCCGGGCCGCGATGGCGCGCACGATGGGGCTCGCCCGCGCCGAGGGCGCGTACATCAAGGTGCTGGACGCCGACGACATGCTCACCCCCGGCGCCCTCGCCCGCGACCTCCGCGCGCTCACCGACCACCCCGATCTCGGCTGGGCCACCTCCCGCGCCCTGGATCTGCTGCCGGACGGATCCACCGTCGGCTTCCAGGGCGATCCGCCGCAGGGGCCCATCGCCCGAGGCGCGGTCCTCGAATTCTGGCGGGCGAACGACCACCGCGCCCAGGTCCACCCCGCCACCCTCTTCGTACGCCGGGACCTGCTCCTCGCCCTCGGCGGCTGGATGGCCCTGCCCGCCTCCGAGGACACCGGCCTCCTCCTGGCTCTCAACGCGGTCAGCCGCGGCTGGTTCACCGCCGAGACCGGTCTGCTCTACCGCAAGTGGCCCGGCCAGGTCACCGGCCAGTCCGCCCACACCGACGCGGCCGAGCGCGCGGCACGCTTCGCGGTGGTCGAGGCGCGGGCCCGGGTTCTGGCCGCCATGGACGGCTGGCGCTACGAGGCACACTGAGAGCCCGCTCGGGTCGGCACCGATGAGTTTGCGCGGCCTCCCCGGTCTGAGAGGAGGAAGAGCTCACCGACCGCAGCCCACGGAGGGGCATCATGAGGAAGATCACCGCCAGCCTGTTCATCTCGCTCGACGGCGTCGTGGAGGCGCCCGACCAGTGGCACTTCCCCTACTTCAACGACGAGATGGGCGCCGCCGTCGACGCGGGCATCGGCGCGGCCGACACCCTTCTCATCGGCCGCAAGACCTACGACAGCTTCGCCGGAGCCTGGCCGGACCGCGAGGCGGCGGGCGGTGAGGACGCCCACTTCGCCAAGAAGCTCGGCGACGCCCGCAAGATCGTCCTGTCGCGCCAGAACCTCAGCTTCACCTGGCGGAACACCGAGCAGCTCAAGGGCGACTTCGCCGAGGCCGTCACCGCGCTGAAGAACGAACCGGGCGGGGACATCGCCCTCAGCGGCTCGGTCTCGGTCGTCCGGCAGCTCATGGCGCACGGCCTGCTGGACGAGCTGCACCTGCTGGTCCACCCGATCGCTGTGCGCAAGGGCATGCGGCTGTTCGACGAGGCCGAGACCACGATCCCGCTGAAGCTGCTCTCCTCCGCCACCTTCAGCACCGGTGTGCTGTACCTCGTCTACGCCCCGGCCGAGTCCACCACCGACGCCACCTACGATGACGCCAGGACCCACCTGCCCCAGGACGGCCAGTAGCCGCCTCCCGGACGGCCACTCTCAAGGCAGCGTCTCCGCGTCGACCCGCGAGAAGACCAGGTCGCTTTCCTCCGTGACCGGCGCCCGCCAGCGGATCGGAACCTCCGGCGGGCGCCGCAGGGCGGCCGGGTAGCTGCCCGCCGCGTAGTCGTTGGGCAGGCGGTAGACGTGGAAGCCGTGGTCCTTGAGCGCGGTCAGCAGGTCCTCGACGGAGTCGCCCAGGTCGGCCATGCGCTGGGGGGTGACCTCGACGGTCAGCTCGGCGTCGGGGCGCAGCTTGTCGAGGAGGGGGACGAGGCCGCGCACCACGCTGCCCTCCGCCCCCTCCACGTCGATCTTGATGACCCTGGCGTTGGCGATCTCGTCCTCGGTGAGGAGGCCGGGCAGCGGCTGGGCCGCGATCTCGAAGGTGGACTCGGCGGGGCCGTCGTAGGGGACGACGCTGTTGGCGCCCATGTTGCGGGAGCTGGCGAGGATGAAGGTCAGCAGCTCGTGGCGGTCGGAGACGGCCGCGTTGAGGGCGCGGATGTTGGTGCAGTCGTTGCGCCGGGCATGGCGCTGGAGGAGCTGGTGGAAGGTCGGCGAGGCCTCGATCGCGACCGCCGTCCCGCTGCGCCCGATGAGGCGGGAGGCGAGGACGCTGTAGTAGCCGATGTTGGCCCCGACGTCCACGAAGACGTCCCCGGGCTTCAGCCGGCGCTGGAGCCACCGCGTCATATGGGGCTCCCAGACGCCGAAGAGGTAGAGGTACCGCTGGATGAGGTCCTGGGTGTCGACGGCGAAAGTGGCGCCGAAGCGCGTACGGGCCAGGCGGTGCAGGGGGCGGTCCCGCAGGGCGGCGTTGAGATGGCGCTCGACCAGGGCCCGCTTGCCCGCGCTCCAGGGCGCGTGACGGACGTACTCGCGGCCGAGGTCGAGAGCGGCCTGGTCGAGCCTGCGGATCACGGGGTCTCCAGGTGGGGGAGGCGTCTTCTGGCGGTGCGTGCGGTCTCGTCCGGTGTCGCCGCACCGGTGCCCAGTGTCCCCCGGACATCCCCCGGACATGCCCGCGGACATGCCCGCGGACATGCCCCCGGTCATGCTTCGGAGCCCGCGGACATGCCCCCGGGGCCCCCGGTCGTGCCCGCCGGGGCCCGGACATGGAAGCGCCCGACCGCTGGCGACGGGGGATGCACCAGCGGTCGGGCTGTACCTAAGAGTAACGCGGCCGCCGGGGTGGCGAAGCCGACTCCTCCCTTGCGGTGAGAAGTTGTGACCGCGATCACGCAACGTTCGCGCAACGTCGCTACCGACCGCACGGGGGCGCGTACGAGAGCCGGGAGAGGTATTCATCCCACTTCTCCGGGGTCAGCACACCTCGCGTCATCGAGCAGATGCGACGCACCGCCTCGTCCACGTCCAGGCTCCACAGCCGGACCGTGTCCGCGCCGCTGGACACCCCGAGCATCCGGCTGTGCGGGCTGAACGACAGGAAATTCCCGGTCTTGGCGTTGGGGCTCAGCGACTGGCCGATGGACGTGGCCTTGGACGGGACGGTGACGTCCCACAGCCGGACCGCGTTGTCGTTGCCGCCGCTCGCGAGCGTGTTGCCGTCCTGGCTGAAGGTCAGCGACACGATCGCGTCGGTGTGGCCGGTGAGCGGGGACCGCAGCCGGGTCACCCTGCCCGGGTCGGTGACGTCCCAGAGCCGGACCGTGTTGTCGTCGCTGCCGCTGGCCAGCGTATGGCCGTCCGGGGTGAAGACGAGCGCGTTGACGGGTCCGAGGTGGCCCGTGACCGGCCCGCCCCGCGGGGTGGCGTGGCGCGGGTCGGTCACCTTCCACATCCGGATGGTGTTGTCCGCGCTGCCGCTGGCCAGCGTGCGGCCGTCCGGGCTGAAGACGAGCGCGTTGACGTAGCCCCGGTGGCCGGTGAGCGGTTTGCCGAGCCGGCGGACATGCGACGGGTCGCCGACGTCCCACAGCTGGATGGTGTTGTCGCTGTACGCCGTCGCCATCATGCGCCCGTCCGGCGTGAAGCCCAGCGCGCCCGCGAACCGGGTCCGCAGGGGGAGGGGCGGCTTGTACGGGACGGGACGGGTCGGATCGGTGACGTTCCACAGCCGCACCTGGCGGTTTCCGGTCATCATCGCGAGGGTGTGGCCGTCCGGGGTGAACGTCAGCTCCCGCACCGAGCCCTCCCCGGGGGCGAACGGCTCGCCCAGCGGCACCGGCCGGTTGGGATCGTCCACGTTCCACAGCCGGACCTTCTCGTCGCGCCCGGCCGTGGCGAGCACCCGCCCGTCCGGGCGGAACACCCCCATCCGGCCGACCATGTCCGACGTCGGGATCGTCCACAGCCGGACCGTGTTGTCGCCGCTCCCGGTGGCGAGGGTCCGCCCGTCGGGGCTGAAGCCCAGGGCGTACATCTCGCCGCTGCTCCCCGCGAGCGGCTCGCCGACCTGCGACGGATACGCCGGATCGCTGACGTTCCACAGGCTCGCCGTGCTGTCCTGGCTGGCGACGGCGAGCATGGAGCCGTCCGGGCTGAAGGACACCGACCAGATGGGGCCGATGTGGCCGGTGAGCGGCGAGCCCAGCGGCTCCGCGCGACGCGGATCGCCGACGTCCCACAGCCGGACGGTGTCGTCCGCGCTGCCGCTGGCGAGGGTCCGGCCGTCCGGGCTGAACGCCACCGAGTGGATCAGGTCCTTGTGGCCGGTCAGCGTCTTGCCGATCCGCTTCGGACGGCGCGGCTCTGCCATGTTCCACAGCCTGATCGATCCATCGTCGCCAGCGGCCGCGAGCGTCCGCCCGTCGGGGCTGAACGCCACGGAGCGCACGGCGGCGGTGGCGCCGGTCAGCGCGCCGATCGCCTTCGGCCGGCCCGGCCGCCGCATGTCCCACAGGCGCACCACGCGATTCTCCGTGGCGGTGGCCAGCGTGCGCCCGTCCGGGCTGAAGGCGAGCAGATAGATCGTGCCGTCGTGGTGGGAGAGGGGCGCGCCGAGCGGGCGCGGATGGCGGGGGTCCCGCACGTCCCACAGGCGGATCGTGCCGTCGTCGCCCGTGCTGGCGAGGGTGTGGCCGTCCGGGCTGAAGACCGCGCTGCTCACCCAGCTCGTATGGCCGGTGAGGGGCTTGCCCAGCGGTTTGGGGCGGGTCCGGTCCCGCACGTCCCACAGCCGGACGGTCCGGTCGTAGCTTGCGGTGGCCAGCAGTCGCCCGTTCGGGCTGAACGAGGTGAGGTAGACGGCGCCGGTGTGGCCGTGCAGCGGTGTGGCCAGCGGCGCGTTCACCACCGACAGCAGCCGGTTCCGGGTGGCCTCGTCGTGCGGCCGCAAGTCGTGCGCCACCAGGGCGAGCTGGGCGGACAGCGACGGATCCGTGTTCTGGAAGCGATCGGCCTCGGTGGCCACCTGCTCGAACACCGCGTCGTCCCGCTGCTGCCACGCGACCACCGCCGTACCGGCGGCCAGCACCGCCAGCACGACCAGGGCCGACACCGCGCCCCGGCGGAGCCACACCGTGCGCTTGCGCAGCCGGACCGAAGCGGCCAGGAACTCCACCGCGCTACGGGTCAGATAGGTGCCGCCGGCGGTCTTCGCCCAGGTGTGGGCCTGCTCCAGCCGGGAGCCCCGGTAGAGCAGGGACGAGTCGCGGTTCGAGCCCTCCCAGGACCGGCCGTCCTCCTCCAGCCGCTGGCGCACCAGATGGTCGTTGCGGTCCTCGTCGATCCAGTCGCGCAGCCGTGGCCAGGCGTGGAGCAGCGCCTCATGGGTGATCTCCACGGTCTCGGCGTCGAGCGTCACCAGGCGGGCGCGGACCAGCGTTTCGAGTGATTCCTGGGTCTTGCCCGGGTCCGTCGACTCCCTCGCGAGCTGGTGCCGCGTCCCCCGCCTGCGGGTGGCCTGGGTGTCCTCGCCCAGCCGGACCAGCCGGAGGAGCAGCAGCCGCGCGGCCGTGCGCGCCTCGGAGTCGAGGCTGGACCAGGCCCGTTCGGCGGTCGCCGCCACCGCCCCCTGGATGCCGCCCGCCGCGCGGTAACCGGCCAGCGTCAGCCGTCCGCCCTTCCGCCGCTGCCAGGTGGCGAGCAGGGCGTGCGAGAGGAGCGGCAGTACGCCCGCGTCATGCGTGCCGCGCGGGCCGTCGGCGCTCACCTCCCGGACGATCAGCTCCGCGAGCCCCGGTTCGAGCTCCAGGCCCACGGCCTTGGCCGGGCCGGTCACCGCCTCGCGCAACTCGGCGGTGGTCAGCGGCCCGAGCACCATGTGCCGGTGCTGGAGCGCGTCGGCCAGTTCGGGGTAGCCCAGGCACAGCTCGTAGAAGTCGGCGCGGATGCCGAGGACGACGAGCACCGGGGGCGGCTCGCCGGGGCCGGCGGGGGTGCAGGCGGCGTGGAGGAGCTGGATGAAGGCGCGCCGGCCGGCCTCGTCGGAGCCGAGCGTGAACGCCTCCTCGAACTGGTCCACGATCACGACGGGGCGGGGGCCGGAGGACGACGACGTCTCGCGGTCCGCCCATGCGGTGACGGCCTCGCGGGCCGCTTGGGCGAATTGCGGGGTGCCGGGTTCGGCGGCCGGTTCGGGTGTGGCCGGTTCGCGGGCGGCCGGATCGTTCGCTGCCGGTTTGCCTGTCGTCGGCGCGTCTGCTGGTGGGCCGTCAGCGGCCTGGCCGTCCGGGTCCGTTTCCGGTTCGTCCGCCGCCGACTCGTCCGCCATGGGGACCACGCGGCCGAGTTCGGGGATGTGGCGGGCCAGCTCCGCGAGCGGGTCGCCGCCCGGCACGAGTTGCAGTACGCCCCTCGCCCGGCCGTCCCCGTCCCCGTCGCCCGGCGCCCCGGTGCGCAACGCGGGCACCAAACCGGCGTTCAGCAGCGAGGACTTCCCCGCCCCCGAGGCGCCCACGAGCACGACCAGGCCGCCCGTCCTCTCCGCCGCGTGCAACTGGGTGACGAGGGCGTCCGTGCTCCGCTCCCGGCCGAAGAACCACCGGGCGTCCTGCCGGCGGTACGAGGCCAGGCCCCGGTACGGGCATACGCCGCCGGGGACCGCCGGGCCCTCGGCCGGGGGCCCTTCCTCCTCTTCCGCGGCGGGCGCGGGGCGGTCGCCGACCGGGTCGGCCAGCGCACGCTCCCACAGCCGCTGCCAGCGGGCCATGTCGTACAGGCCCGGGGACACCGGAACGGGCCGCGACCGCCGCGCGTCGGGTATCAGGACGTGCAGGACGGCCGCGAGGGCGGCGAACTGGGCGGGTACGTTCTTTGCTCGCCGCCAGTCGCTGATCCGCTGGGCGGAGACCCGTACGGGACGCCCCCGCTCGTCGGTTCGCTGGAGCCGGACGACCGCCTCTGCCACGCTCTTGAGGGGAGGGTTGCCGGCCTCCCTGTACAACAGCGCGAGGCGTTCCGCGAAGGCTATGCGTGCCCCCGAGTCGGAACTCAAGGTCTCCACTCCTTACTTCCCCCGCGCTGGTCATCCGGACCGGAAAACTCACTTTATATGGCTGACCAGCGACGAAACCGGCAGCGCGAGACCGGAACCTCCTCGGTGGGAGGCGCAGCTGGCAGGATCATGACGCGATAGCGCAGCCACTACGAGCCGTCCAGCCAGGCCATCAGCTCAGCGCACGGAGAGACAACCCATGGCACCGCATGTTCTCGGTCAGCTTTCGCCGCGGTCACGAGATGGCGGTCACGGGCGCGTCGCGTGAGCCCCGGAGATCCGTGAAGCCGCTCCCGTCGGGGACGGCGGTCGGGTCGACCACGGATCCGGCCCCCTGATCCGCACCGGTACGGCGCGGATCGGTACCGCTCCAGCGTTCGGCACCGGTCCCCACGAGGGGAGGGACCGGCGCCGGACGTTGTGGCGGTTCGCCGTCTCCGCTACGTCGGCCGGGCGGGTGCGTCAGCCGGGCGAGTGCGTCGGCTGAGCGCGTGCGTCAGCCGGGCGGGTACGTCGGCCGGGCGCGTACGTCAGCCGGGCGCGTTACGTCAGCCGGGCGGGTGCGTACGCGGGGCGGCGTGCGTCATCTGGGCGCGGCGGGCCAGTCGTCGGGGCCGCCGCCGTTCCATTCGATCAGCTCGGGGTTGTCGAGGGGCGCGTCCTCTTCCGCCACACCCGCGCGGTGCAGGAGCCGCCGGAGCTCGTCCGGGCTCACCACCACTCCGACGTCGGCGCCGTCGATCAGCACACGGCGGCGGCCGTCCAGCGGTTCGTCCACCACGACGCGAGGCGGGGCCGGGGTCTTGTCCTCCATAGGACCAGGCTCGCCGCTTACGGCGCCGACCGCACCTCGGGCGGGACGTCCCGATGAACGGGGGTGCCGACGAAACCGTGGCCTACGCGCGAGGGCCCGGGACCGATGATCGGTCCCAGACCCTCTGTCATACGGGTGTCATACGGGTGTCATACGGTTCGTATCGGTCGCGCCGGTCAGCCGCAGTTGCCGCCGCACTGGCACGAGCCGCCGGACTGACAGCCGCAGCCGCAGCCCGAGCCGCAGCCGCATGCGCCGACGGGTTGGGTCGGAGCGGGTTCGGGCTTCGAGAGGTCCGCCATGCGTCTCCTCCTCCGGAGAGGTGTCACGTCACCTGTGCTCATGGTGCCGACGACCCGGCGGCCGAGCGCAGGGGCGCGTCGACGGCGCTTCGATGCACACCGCCGCGGACGCTCACGCCCCGTCGCCGCTCGCGCCCCTCGACGGTCACGCCCCCTCGACGTCCCCCTGCTGCGATATCTCGTCGGCGTGCTCGCCGGTGACCAGGTAGACCACGCGCTTGGCGACCGAGACCGCGTGGTCCGCGAACCGCTCGTAGTAGCGGCCCAGCAGCGTGACGTCCACGGCCGTCTCGATGCCGTGCTTCCAGCGGTCGTCCATCAGGTGCTGGAAGAGGGTGCGGTGCAGCAGGTCCATCGCGTCGTCGTCCTGCTCCAGCTGGAGCGCGAGGTCGACGTCCTTGGTGATGATGACCTCGGCGGCCTTCGCCATCAGCCGCTGGGCGAGCTGGCCCATCTCCAGGATCGTGGCGTGCAGATCGTGCGGCACGGCCGAGTCCGGGAAGCGGAGCCGGGCCAGCTTGGCGACGTGCTGCGCCAGGTCGCCGGAGCGCTCCAGGTCGGCGCTCATCCGCAGGCTGGTCACCACGATCCGCAGATCGGTGGCGACCGGCTGCTGCCGGGCGAGCAGGGCTATCGCCCGTCCCTCCAGATCCCGCTGCAGATCATCGACCTTCTCGTCGGCGGCGATGACGCTCTCGGCGAGCTTGAGGTCCGCGTCGAGAATGGCAGTGGTGGCACGGCCGATGGCCGAACCGACGAGCCGGGCCATGTCGACCAGGCCGTCCCCGATCGAATCGAGCTCCTCGTGGTACGCGTCCCGCATCACTGACCTCTTTCACTGACTCTCGGTGACGATCTTTGACAGGCTCTGACAGTTTTCCTGGCAGTCCTCCGTGGCTCATGCCCCGGGGCCCCACACTTCCACGCTCCGGCCGAAACGCGTCCGCTTCCGGCATCGGGCGTTAATCACACCTGATGCACAGGTGAACTCTCGGCAACGCGGCCCAGGCCGCCCCGTGTGGCACCCGCTCGACGAAACGTCCGGAGTGAACCGATACCGACTCCTCGGTGAACTCTCGGCAACGTATGACCGAGGGGATCGTCACGGGGCTGTGGAGGGGTCTCGCCGCCCGCATAACCTGGACGCATGAACGTGAACGCGGCGATCGCCGCAGTGGCGGCGCTCGCCGGGTTGTGCACCGGCGTCATCGCCATGCTGGCGTTCCGCTGGAGCGAGCGTGAACAGGCGAAGCCTACGCGCTCCTCGCTGCATACCGACGCCGTGTTGCCGCCCGGCGTGGACACAGTGCTCTCGGTACTGCGTTCCTCGGCCGTCGTCCTCGACGAAGCGGACGCCGTCGTCAAGGCGAGTTCGGCCGCGTACGCGCTGGGCCTGGTGCGCGGCGGCAAGCTGGCGGTCGAACCGATGCTGGCGATGGCCCGCGACACCCGGCGGGACGGCGAGATCCGGCAGATCGAGCTCGATCTGCCGCGCCGTGGCACCGGCCGGGGCGGCGACGCGCTCGCGGTCTCCGCCAGAGTGGCCCCGCTGGGCTCCCGGCTGGTCCTGCTGCTCGTGGAGGACCTCACCGAGGCCCGCCGGATCGAGGCCGTACGACGCGACTTCGTCGCCAACGTCAGCCATGAGCTAAAGACCCCGGTCGGCGCGCTGTCCCTGCTGTCCGAGGCCGTGATGGACGCGTCCGACGACCCGGAGGCGGTCACCCGCTTCGCCGGGCGGATGCAGGTCGAGGCCACCCGCCTGACCAGCCTGGTCCAGGAGCTCATCGACCTCTCCCGGGTGCAGAACGACGACCCGCTGGAGGACGCCGAGCCGGTCCGGGTGGACGAACTCGTCGCCGAGGCCATCGACCGGTGCCGTCACCAGGCGGGTACCAAACAGATCACGATGGCCACGGGCGGCACCGCCGAGCTGCACGTCTGGGGCAACCGAGGCCAGCTGGCCGCCGCACTCGGCAATCTCGTCGAGAACGCGGTCAACTACAGCCCGGCCCGCACCCGCGTCGGCATCGCCGCCCGCCGCATCCCCGCGACCGGCGGCGACCTGATCGAGATCGCCGTGACCGACCAGGGCATAGGCATCTCCGAGAAGGACCGCGAGCGGATCTTCGAGCGCTTCTACCGAGTCGACCCCGCCCGCTCGCGGCAGACCGGCGGAACCGGGCTCGGGCTCGCCATCGTCAAGCATGTGGCCGCCTCGCACGGCGGGGAGGTCACCGTGTGGAGCGCCGAGGGACAGGGCTCCACCTTCACCCTGAGACTCCCGGAAGCCGGTGCGGCGCGGGACCGGGATCGCTCGCGGAGCGAGACGCGCGAGTCGAGCGAGTCGTACGACACCGGAGACCTCGATGGCGAGGACCACGGTCGGCCGTACGAGACCTTCACCAATGAACCACTCTCAGCCCCGGAGGTCCTTCCGTGACCCGAGTTCTGGTCGTCGAGGACGAGGAATCGTTCAGCGACGCGCTGTCGTACATGCTTCGCAAGGAGGGCTTCGAGGTCGCGATCGCGACGACGGGCCCCGAGGGGCTCGATGAGTTCGAGCGGAACGGCGCCGACCTGGTGCTGCTCGACCTGATGCTGCCGGGCCTGCCCGGTACGGAGGTCTGCCGCCAGCTGCGCGGCCGGTCCAACGTCCCGGTGATCATGGTGACCGCCAAGGACAGCGAGATCGACAAGGTGGTCGGGCTGGAAATAGGCGCCGACGACTATGTGACCAAGCCCTTCTCCTCGCGTGAGCTGGTCGCCCGGATCAGAGCCGTGCTGCGCCGCCGCGGCGAGCCGGAGGAGGTCACCCCGGCCGCCCTGGAGGCCGGACCGGTGCGGATGGACGTCGACCGGCACGTGGTCACGGTCGGCGGCGGCAAGGTGGACCTCCCGCTCAAGGAGTTCGACCTGCTGGAGATGCTGCTCCGCAACGCGGGCCGGGTGCTGACCCGGATGCAGCTGATCGACCGCGTCTGGGGCGCGGACTACGTGGGCGACACCAAGACCCTCGACGTCCACGTCAAGCGCCTCCGGGCCAAGATCGAGCCGGATCCGGGTGCGCCTCGGTACCTGGTGACGGTGCGGGGTCTGGGCTACAAGTTCGAGCCGTAAAACCGGGCCTGAGCCCCGGACCGCCGGACGGAGTCCGGCACAGCGTGCCGAAGCCCGTGAGGCCCGCCAGGGCCGAGCGGTGCGAGGGGCGCACGCGGAAGGGGGGGCTCGAGCCGGATCCGGGTGCGCCTCGGTACCTGGTGACGGTGCGGGGTCTGGGCTACAAGTTCGAGCCGTAAAACCGGCCCGGTCGAGCCGTACGGCCTCGTCGAGCAGTAAGTCGAGCAGTAAGTCGAGCCGTGGACAGACCGGCTCGGACGAGCCGGAAACAGACCGGCTCATGCGCGAGGGCGGCCCTGGAAAGGTCCAGGGCCGCCCTCGCGCATGTCCGGGCGGGTCTCAGGGACCCGCGGAGACCCGCGGACGGGTCTCAGTGACCGCCGCCGTTCGGGGTGGGTTCACCGGAGGCGATGCCGTTCGGGGCGCCGCCGCTCTCCTCGCCGCCGGGCTGGCCGCTCGCCGTGCCGGACGGAGTGCCACTGGGCTTACCACTGGCGGTGCCAGTGGGCGTGCCACTCGGCTTGCCGCTGGGCGTCGCCGAGCCCGAGGGCTTGACGGCCGGCAGCTCGGACGGGCCCCAGCCCTTGAAGTAGCTCTTCGCCGGGACCACGAACGCGGTGATCGGGATGTTGCCGGTCGAGCTGAGGTCGAAGACGACCCGCTGCGCGTCGCCGTCCCGGGTGGCCTCGCGCCCGTCGCTGATGACGGCGGAGGCGTTGCCCTCGCCGCCGAAGGCCACCGAGCCGCCGTGCGGGACCACGACCGCACCCTTGCTGCCCTTGGCCGGGGACAGCTTCACCCGGGCGCTGGTGCCGGGGAGGGTGATGGCCTTGACGGTCTGGTCGTTCTTGCCGTTGTTGAAGATCCGGCCGGTGACGACGGCCGGGCCCTTGGCCGTGCGGTCCGGCTGGGTCACCACGGTGGCGTTCTGGATCTTGATGTCCCCGACGGACGTCGCGGCGTTGTCGGGCTTGACCTCCAGCGTCTGCGCGTCGTTCCCGGCTCCGCAGGCGGAGAGCGGGGCGACCGAGACCACGATGGCGGCTGCGGCGAGGGCGCCGCGTCGAAGGCTGCTGCTCACGGCGGCGGCATCTCCTAGGACGAGGTAAAGGTTGGATCAGCGCGCTTAGATTACCGATCCGCCCTCTTCGGCCCGCACCCGACCCGCCCCAAGGCGATCGGCCCCCGGGGCGGCACGCCCGTACGCTGCCGGTTCGGCCGTGGTTCCGGTGTGGTTCCGCCGTGGTTCGGACATGGTTCCGGCGCGCTTCCCGCATGCGTTACGCCGTCCGTACCGCGCCGTGCCGAAGTCCCGAATATCGGCTCGACCGGCCGCGCGGGAGATTATCGGTAAGGAATCCATGCATGTGCGAGAATTGATCACAGACTTGATCCGCTCTGTGTGATCAACTCTGTGATCAATTCGCGAATCGGGGCCGGGTCCCTCGCTCCTGATCCGAACGGAGTAGCGGAAGTCCATCGACTGGACTCCGGCAAAACGGGACGTACGACCACTCGTCCGGGCTTCTTCCGGCACGTAACGGGCGGGTTTCCGGGTGCCCGGACAGCGGCTCCCACCTGCGAATACCCGGTTCCGCGGGCCTCGCGCAGCACGTTCCTGCCGCACTTGTCAAGCCCCGAGATATGCCCTGACCTGCGAAAACGCCATTCAGAAGAAGGCGTTCCCGTGTTACCCTGGATAGCCACGGAAGGGGTACCTGTCACATGACGTTCAAGGTTGGCGACACCGTGGTCTATCCCCATCACGGGGCCGCGCTGATCGAGGCCATCGAAACTCGCCAGATCAAAGGCGTGGACAAGACCTACTTGGTGCTGAAGGTCGCCCAGGGTGACCTGACGGTTCGCGTGCCGGCGGACAATGCGGAGTTTGTCGGTGTGCGTGATGTGGTCGGCCAGGACGGGCTGGACCGGGTCTTCGAGGTGCTGCGCGCACCGTATGCGGAAGAACCGACGAACTGGTCCCGTCGCTACAAGGCAAATCTCGAGAAGCTCGCCTCCGGCGATGTGATCAAGGTTGCCGAGGTCGTGCGTGACCTGTGGCGCCGAGAGCGTGAGCGCGGACTCTCCGCCGGTGAGAAGCGCATGCTCGCCAAGGCCCGCCAGATCCTGGTGAGCGAGCTCGCCCTCGCCGAGAGCACCAACGAAGACAAGGCCGAGGCCCTGCTTGACGAGGTTCTCGCGTCCTGACAAATCAATGCCGTGGTGCCCGAGTGACTCAGACGTGAATTCCCGCTAAATCGTCTGTCGCCGGGCGCTGCGGCATGCGTACACACCGGACGTCGTTGATCCCCTGAGCGATCTCCTTTGATCCCCCGAGCGATCTCCGAGCGAGCGATCTCTGAGACCCTGGTCATCGAGACCCTGGTCATCGCATCTGGTGCCGATGCGCCACCGCGCGCACGGTGCGCGGTGTTGGTGTGCCGGGCCCGGGCAGCTGGCTCGACCAGTCGTCACGGAAGGGGCCGGTCGGGGCATCGCGCCCGGCACGCTGTGGCCATACCCATTTCGGCTGAGGAAGCAAACCTGAACGCCAACTCAATGTCCGCAACACCGGATCACGGCGGCTCCGGCGCGTCCGGGCGAACCGCCCGCACCGCCGCCGTGATCCCCGCCGCGGGCCGCGGAGTGCGGCTGGGTCCGGGCGCCCCCAAGGCGCTGCGCCCGCTGAGCGGCACGCCCATGCTCGTGCACGCGGTACGGGCGATGGCCGGATCCCGCTCCGTCTCCCTCGTCGTCGTGGTCGCCCCGCCGGACGGCGCCGACGAGGTGCGGCGGCTGCTGGACGCGTATCCGCTGAGCGGCAGCCTCGGCGACACCACCGAAGTGGTGGTCGTGCCCGGTGGTGAGACCCGCCAGGAGTCGGTGCGCAAGGGGCTGGCCGCCGTCCCCGAGACCGTCACCACCGTGCTGGTGCACGACGCGGCGCGGCCGCTGGTGCCCGTGGACACGGTGGACGCGGTCGTCGCCGCCGTACGGGACGGGGCGCCCGCCGTCGTCCCGGCGCTGCCGCTGGCCGACACCGTGAAGCAGGTCGAACCGCGTACCGGGGAGCGGGCCGGCGAGCCCGAGCCGGTGGTCGGCACCCCCGAGCGCGCCCTGCTGCGCGCCGTCCAGACCCCGCAGGGCTTCGACCGCGCCACGCTCGTGGCCGCCCACGAGAAGATCGCCCTGGAGGGCGAGGGCGCCACGGACGACGCGGGCATGGTGGAGCGGCTCGGCGTCGGGGTCGTGGTCGTCCCCGGCCACGAGGAGGCGTTCAAGGTGACCCGGCCGCTGGACCTGGTGCTGGCCGAGGCGGTCCTGGCCCGCAGGAGGGCGAACGATGGCTTCTGACGCGGCGATGCTCCCGCTGGTGGGCGTCGGCACGGATGTGCACGCCTTCGAGAAGGGCCGTGAGCTGTGGTGCGCCGGGCTGCTGTGGGAGGGCGAGGAGTACGGACTCGCCGGGCACTCCGACGGCGATGTGGCCGCGCACGCCGCTTGTGACGCGCTGTTCTCCGCCGCCGGGCTCGGCGATCTCGGCGCCCATTTCGGCACCGACCGCCCCGAGTGGTCCGGCGCGGCCGGCACCACGCTGCTCGCCGAGGCCGCCAGGATCGTCCGGGACGCGGGCTTCGAGATCGGCAATGTGGCGATCCAGGTGATCGGCGTACGCCCGAAGATCGGCAAACGGCGCGAAGAGGCGACGAAGGCGCTGACGGCGGCCGTGGGCGCCCCCGTCTCGGTGTCCGGTACGACCACGGACGGGCTGGGCCTGACCGGCCGTGCCGAGGGGCTCGCGGCGATCGCGACGGCGCTGGTGTTCCGGCGGTAGACCGGGAGTAGAGGCGACCGGGTGGTCCGGGCGGTAGGGACGACCGGCAGTCCGCGGGGGGTACGCGGGCGTGTCCGGAGTATCACCCGCGTCCCGAGTGTCACGCTTCTGTGTCCCCGTGCGGGAAGGGGCACGGGGCACCGTTCACTTCCCACTACCCTTGACGCGTGACTATTCGCCTGTACGACACCAGCGCTCGGCAGATCCGTGACTTCACCCCGCTCAAGCCGGGCTGCGTCTCGATCTACCTGTGCGGCGCGACCGTGCAGGCCGCCCCGCACATCGGGCACATCAGGTCGGGGCTGAACTTCGACATCATGCGCCGCTGGTTCGCTCACCGCGGCTATGACGTGACGTTCATCCGCAATGTCACGGACATCGACGACAAGATCATCGCCAAGTCGGCGGAGCAGAAGCGCCCCTGGTGGGCGATCGGCTACGAGAACGAGCGCGCCTTCAACCAGGCGTACGACATCCTCGGCTGCCTGCCCGTGACCTATGAGCCGCGCGCGACCGGTCATGTCCCCGAGATGATCGAGATGATGCGGGAGCTGATCGACCGGGGTCATGCGTATGCCGCCGAGGGCAATGTCTACTTCGACGTGCGCTCGTTCCCCGAGTATCTGAGGCTCTCCAACCAGGATCTGGACGGTTTGCGCCAGCCCTCGGGCGAGGGCGAGACCGGTAAGCGCGACCCACGCGATTTCGCCATGTGGAAGGCGGCGAAGCCGGGGGAGCCCAGCTGGGAGACCCCGTGGGGACGCGGCCGCCCTGGCTGGCATCTGGAGTGCTCGGCGATGGCGCACAAGTACCTCGGGCGCGCCTTCGACATCCACGGCGGCGGCGTCGACCTGATCTTCCCGCACCATGAGAACGAGATCGCGCAGGCCAAGGCGTTCGGCGACGACTTCGCCGCCTACTGGGCGCACAACGCCTGGGTGACCATGAGCGGCGAGAAGATGAGCAAGTCGCTCGGGAACTCGGTGCTGGTCTCCGAGATGGTCAAGCGCTGGCGTCCGATCGTGCTCCGCTACTACCTGGGCACCCCGCACTACCGGTCCATGATCGAGTACAGCGAGGAGGCCCTGCGCGAGGCCGAGTCGGCGTTCGCGCGGATCGAGGGCTTCGTCCAGCGCGTGGTCGAGAAGGCCGGGAACGTGGAGCCCGCCACCGAGGTGCCGCCCGCCTTCGCCGAGGCGATGGACGACGACCTCGGGGTGCCGCAGGCGCTCGCGGTCGTCCACACCACCGTCCGCCAGGGGAACTCCGCCCTGACCGCCGACGACAAGGAGGCGGCCGTCGCCCGGCTCGCCGAGGTGCGGGCCATGCTGGGCGTGCTCGGCCTCGATCCGCTCGATGAGCACTGGGCGGGCGGATCGGATCGCGGTGAGGATCTGCACGGCGTGGTCGATTCCCTCGTCCGGCTGGTCCTGGAGCAGCGGCAGGCCGCGCGGGCCCGTAAGGACTACGCGACGGCGGACGCGATCCGCGATCAGCTCCAGCAGTCGGGTCTGGTGATCGAGGACACCCCGTCCGGGCCGCGCTGGGAGCTGGGCACCCGCTGACCTCGCTTTTTGTGCCGCCCGCCGCGTCGGGCGGCACACTTGTGACCGTACATACGACCGTACGAGCACGAACGTACGACCGTGGACGTGTGTGACGTTCGACGTTTTCCGTTGCCGTTTGCCGAGCAGCGCTGAGCAGTGAAGAGACAGGTGACATTCATGGCCGGCAACAGCCAGCGCAGGAACCGCCGTACCAGCAACAAGAAGGGCGCGACGGTCGGCAGTGGCGGCAAGCGGCGCCGCTCCCTCGAGGGCAAGGGGCCCACCCCGCCCGCCGAGATGCGCAAGGGGCACGCCAAGCAGCGGATGGCCAACGCCCGCGCCCGCCAGGCCGCCAAGCGCCCCGTCCCGCGGCGCGGCGGCAAGGGCACGAACGAGCTGGTGGTGGGCCGCAACCCGGTGGTCGAGGCGCTGCGCGAGGGCGTTCCGGCGAACACGCTGTATGTGCAGCAGTTCATCGACAGCGACGACCGGGTGCGCGAGGCGCTGAAGATCGCGGCCGACCGCGGCGGCATCCACCTCATGGAGGCGCCCAAGGCCGAGCTGGACCGGATGACGAACGGCCTGAACCACCAGGGCCTGGTGCTCCAGGTCCCGCCGTACGAGTACGCCCACCCCGAGGACCTGAGCGCGGCCGCCTTCGACGAGGGCGAGGACCCGCTGATCGTCGCCCTCGACGGCGTCACGGATCCGCGCAACCTGGGCGCGGTGGTCCGTTCGGTGTCCGCCTTCGGCGGCCACGGTGTGGTCGTGCCGGAGCGGCGCGCGGCCGGGATGACCGCGGGCGCCTGGAAGACCTCCGCGGGCACCGCCGCCCGCACCCCGGTCGCCCGCGCGACCAACCTCACCCGGACCCTGGAGGCCTACCAGAAGGCGGGCCTGACGGTGGTCGGGCTGGCGGCGGACGGCGATGTCGAGCTGCAGGACCTCGAGGTGCTGGACGGCCCGGTCGTGATCGTCGTCGGCAGCGAGGGCAAGGGGCTGTCGCGGCTGGTGGGCGAGACCTGCGATCTGCGGGTGCGGATTCCGATGCCGGGCGGCGCGGAGTCGCTGAACGCGGGCGTGGCGGCGGGCGTCGTGCTGTACGAGGCGGCGCGGCGCCGGGCCTGACCCTGGTGTGGGCGGCGCGGCGCCGGGCCTGACCCTGGTGTGGGCGGCGCGGCGCCGGGCGTGAGCTTGGTTGGGCGGTGCGGCGCCGGGCGTGACCCTGCTGGTGTGGGCGGTACCGCCGTCGGGCGTCCCCGGAGTGAGCGGTACCGCCGCCGGGCGTGCCTCTGGCCGATGATCTTGACGGGCCTCGGACAGATCGGGACGTCCCCGGCAGTGTCTTTCCCGTCCGTCACTCGGTTAGTTGGGCGTGGAGACCAGAAAAGCCCGCATGCCTTCGCCCCTGGCGGGACGCGCGGGGGGATTCGACGACGAACCACAGCTGACCATGGCCAAGGTGCCATGCGATCCTGCGCAGGTCGCCGTCAATGCCCCGAGCTTCCGGGTGCAGCTCAGCGTCCCGGTCGTCAGCGACACGCTGACGGACACGGCCCGGCTCGCCCGCGTCCCGGCGCCCGGCCGGCGTCGGCCGCCCGTGGTGTGGAGCGGCCGCACCCGCCCCGGCGGGGACACCGCGGCGACCCGGCTGCTGCAGGCCGTGCGGTACTCCTCCGAGGGTCTGACCGACAGTCTGTCCGATGGCCTGAAAGATGGTTTGGGCCGTTCCAGAAAGGGCGAGGGCGCCGAGGACGTGGGCGCCACGCAGGTGCTGCCGAGGATCGCCTTCGACGACGACACGGCGCCCACCGTCATCGGCCCCCGCAACCCGCGTACGGAGTCCGTGCCCCGGTCGTCCGGCGGGCGGCGGCGTCCGGGCGCGGACGGCCCGGCCGAGGCGGGCGGGGCGCGCGGAGCGGGCGGGGCGAGCGCGGTGGCCAGGGCGGCCGGGGCGGAGCGGCGCGGCGCGTCCTCCGGACGGCCGGGCGCCCTCGACGGCGAGCGGGACGCGTCGCGGCGCGCCGCGGTGCCGCGCCCGCGCCGCCACTCCGAATCCGTACGCCACGCCTACTACCCCGGGCGCCGGATGAACCTCGGCGTCGTGCTGCTCCCGCTGCGCATCTTCCTCGGCTTCATCTCCATCTACGGCGGGATGGGCAAGCTCTCCGACCCCGTCTACTTCGACGGCGGCGAGCGCGGCTCGATGGTCACCTGGCTGCGCAGGCTGCACCCCTGGCCGATCGCCGAGCCGCTGCGCGACCTGGCGCTGGCGCATCCGGTGGGCGCCGGGCTGACCGTGGCGTTCCTGCAGATCGTGGTCGGGGTGCTCACCGTGCTCGGGCTGTGGCAGCGGCTGGCCGCCTCGTTCGGCGCGCTGCTGTCCGCCGCGCTGATCGTCACCGTGAGCTGGCGTACGGTGCCGGTCTACGACGCGCCCGACATCATCTACCTCGCCGCCTGGAGCCCGCTGATCATCGCGGGCGCGCCGGTCTACTCGGTGGACGGCCGCCTCGCGGGCGAGGCGTGGCGGCGGCTCGGCCCCCGGGCCGAACTGTGGGAGCTGCGGCGCCGGGTGCTGCGCCGCGGCGGCGTGATGGCGATGGTGGTCGCCGGGCTGACGCTGCTGGTGGGCTCGATGCTGGGCGCCGCCGTACGGTCCTCGGAGGTCGTGAAGGCGCCGGAGCCGAGCGATCTGCCGACGAACAACCTGCCCGGCTCGCCGCTGCCCAGCAAGCCCGCGGAGAGCCCGCGCGGCGGGCAGCGCGGGACGGTGGGCACGGGCGGCCGTTCGCCGGGCGCGCTGTCGCCGCGCGAGCGGCTGTCGCACCGCCCCGAGCCGTCCGCCTCGGACTCCTCGGCGTCGACGTCCTCGTCCGGGGGGCCGAGCGCGACGGATTCGGCGTCCGGCACGTCCGGCCGCCCCAGCGGCGCGTCCCGGGCCCACTCGGGCCTGGGCACCACCCCCCGCTCCCCGCGCCACCCCCTCGCCCCGACGGCGCCGGGCCCGACCTCGCTGGGCGGCGCCGGCGGTGGCCTCTCCGCGGGTGGTCCGGAGGGCGGCCCCCCGGAGGACAACGCATACAACTACAGCGACCCAGCCGCCGAGGAAGCCGCCCTCGGCGGCCTCCTCGGCTGAACCACGCCCCCGCTCCCGCGCCCCGCGCCAGGGCGCCCACCAACGCCCACGACGGCGCCGGGCCCAGACGTGTGCGGCGGTTGTTTCCGCTCCCCGCCCCTTCCCGCCCCTCCCCGGCACCTGACGGCATGCGGCTCCGCCGCGTGCGGGGCTTCGCCCCAGACCCCGTACCCCAGGGCCAAAACCCCTGCCACGCGGCGAAGCCGCATACCGATACCGCGGTAAGGAACGGGCCGGGGAAGACCGTCGGCCCCGCCGCGGGCGCTGTCGGGATGGGCTCCGACGCCGAGTCCGCAGCCCGGCACCGCCCGCGGCGGACGCTGACCCGCGCCCACCCCTGCCCGTGCCGTGAGGCTCAGTCGTGTGGCACAGGCGTCGTGTCGAAGGGGCCGTGGCCGTGGGGTGGGGGGCCGGCGGCCAGTTCCTTGGCGGCCTCGGTCAGGTCCTTGGCCGTGTCGATGGCCCGCCAGTACGCGCCCTGGGGCAGCGGAAAGCCTGCCAGCCGGCGTTCCCGCGCCAGGCGCGGGAAGGTGGTGCGCTCGTGGTCGCCCCGGTCGGGCAGCAGCGCGGTGAAGGCGGCGGAGAAGACGTAGACGCCCGCGTTGATGAGGTACGGCGAGGGCGGCGACTCGATGAAGTCCAGGACGTGGCCGAACTCATTGGTCTCCACCGCCCCCCACGGAATGCGCGGCCGGGCGAGGGCGAGCGTGGCGGTCGCGCCGCGCTCGTCATGGAAGTCCGCCATGTCGCGGAGCGAGAAGCGGGTCCAGATGTCGCCGTTGGTGGCGTACCAGGGCTGGTCGGGCTCCGGAAGCCGGGCGGCGGCGAACTTCAGGCCGCCGCCGCGCCCCAGCGGCTCCTTCTCGACGACGGTCCGCACCCGCAGCGGCAGATCCGCCGCCTCGAGCCAGTCCTGGAGAACGGCGGCGAGGTGGCCGCAGGAGACCACGGCGTCGGTGACGCCCTCGGCGGCCAGCCAGGCCAGTTGGTGGCCGATGATCGGAGTCCCGGTGCCCGGGATCTCGACCATCGGCTTGGGGCGGTCGTCGGTGTACGGACGCAGCCGTGAGCCCTGGCCTCCGGCCAGGACGACGGCCTGTGTGGGGCGTGCGGTCTGGTGGTGATGCCCGAGCCTGCGCTCGTCGTCATCGCTCATGAACCGCACCATATGCGGTGCGGGGACCGCCGCAGGGGGAGCCGGAGCGGGAACAGGGGCGGGAAGGAAGGGCCCGGCGGTACGGCGGGGGTGCGGTCAGCGGTACGCCTGGGTGGTCCCGGACGCGAACGAGGTGTCGCAGACGGGCCGTGCGTACGCCTGGGCGCGGCTCACACCGCCGTACTTGGCGACCGCGGCGCGCCCGAGCGCTCGGGCGATGGAGGCGCAGTGCTTGGCCAGCGAGGGCCGTTCGGCCGTCGCCACCTGGAGGTGGGTGAGCGCCACGGAGGGGTTCTTCTCCTGGAGCTCGGCGAGCAGCCGGTCGCGCAGCAGCTCATGCGGCGCCCGGTGGGCGGCATGGGTGGACGCCCGGTCGGAGGAGGCGGTGAGGATCTGCGACTCGGCGCTCGGCGAGGCCCAGGGGACGCGGGTGACCGCGAGGGTGCCGGAGAGGACGAGCACGACGGGGAGGACGAGGGCGAGCGTTCTGCCGATGCGGCGGGCTGCGTGGTTCACGGGGTGGTTCCTCGCGGGTGGGTGGTACCGGGTGGGTGGTACGGAACTGCGTACGCGCTGATCGTAGCGAGGAGCGACGATTTGGCGACATTCCGTCACCGGGGCGGGTGATGGAAACCCACTCCTGGCGTTCGGAGGGTTGACGCTCGGGGGCGAAATGCTCGAAATGTCGGGGAATTTATCGACAACGCAACACCGCGACGCGTTCCATGCCCACCCAACGCGACGGCACAACGTCACGACGCGTTCCATGCCCACCCAACGCGACGGCGCCGCCCGTCCGCGGGGAGCGGACGAGCGGCGCCGTCGGGACGAACTGACGGGCCGGTGGCCTCAGTCGCTGAGCCGCTCCCCGGACGAGGTCGAGAAGACGTGCGTCTCACCCGGCCGCGGCACGACGTGCAACTGGGCGCCCTTCTCCGGCACCTGGCGGCTGTCGACCCGGATCACCAGGTCCTTGCTCTCGCCGCCGACGTCGGCCGAACCGAAGATGTAGCCGTCCGCGCCCGTCTCCTCGACGACGTTGACGGTGATCGCGAGACCGGCCGGGGCGTCGTCGGCCGCCTTGGACAGCGTCTTCGCCGCCCCGCCGTTCGCCTCCACCACTTCGAAGTGCTCGGGCCGGACACCCACGGTGACCGTGCGGTCGCCCTTGTCGGACGCGGCGCTCAGCGCCTCACGCGAGACCGGGACGACGCTGTTGCCGAACTTCACACCGCCGTCGGTGATGGGCACCTCGACCAGGTTCATCGCGGGCGAGCCGATGAAGCCCGCGACGAAGAGGTTGGCGGGGCGGTCGTACATGTTGCGCGGCGAGTCGACCTGCTGCAGCAGCCCGTCCTTGAGCACCGCGACCCGGTCGCCCATGGTCATGGCCTCGACCTGGTCGTGGGTGACGTACACCGTCGTGATGCCGAGACGCCGCTGGAGGCTGGCGATCTGGGTACGCGTCTGCACACGCAGCTTGGCGTCCAGGTTGGACAGCGGCTCGTCCATGAGGAACACCTGCGGCTCCCGGACGATCGCCCGGCCCATCGCGACACGCTGCCGCTGACCACCGGAGAGCGCCTTCGGCTTGCGCTCCAGGTACTCGGTGAGGTCCAGGATCTTCGCCGCGTCCTCGACCTTCTGCCGGATCTCGGTCTTGTTGACGCCCGCGATCTTGAGCGCGAAGCCCATGTTCTGGGCGACGGACATGTGCGGGTAGAGCGCGTAGTTCTGGAACACCATGGCGATGTCCCGGTCCTTCGGCGGCAGATGGGTGACGTCCCGGTCCCCGATCCGGATGGCACCGCCGTTGACGTCCTCCAGCCCCGCGAGCATCCGCAGGGAGGTCGACTTCCCGCAGCCGGAGGGGCCGACGAGAACGAGGAACTCGCCGTCCTCGATGGCGATGTCGAGCTGGTCGACAGCGGGCTTCTCGGTGCCCGGGTACACCCGGGTTGCCTTGTCGTACGTGACCGTGGCCATGGTGATCTGTCCCTTCACCGGCAGGAACGTGCCGGACGATCCGAGTAAAGGAGGGGTCTAGTCCACCGGAGGTGGATTGGCGTGACGCTATACCGGCGAGGGCGGCCATGTCTCTAGCCAGGACCCGAGAATTTTCGAACGGATCATCCGCCGGGGCCGGGTACACTGCAGGGGACGCCGACTTAGCTCAGCTGGTAGAGCACCGCTCTTGTAAAGCGAAGGTCGTCGGTTCGAACCCGACAGTCGGCTCTCGAAACCGCAGATCACCCATGTGACTCTGCGGTTTTTCATTGCCGCGAAGCCCTCCGGGGCCGCCCCGGGGCCGTGGGGCGGTGGCCGGTGTGCCGGTCGGGCGGCGAGGGCGGGGCTCGGGGCCGGCTGAGCGCATGGGCTGGTCATGTTGCCCCTTGCAGCTTCCTGCATCCGCTGTTGCCGATCGGGATTCGATCCGTTGATATGGCCTGCACGCGGATATCAGGGGGAAGAAATGCATGAGCGTGAGTTCCGTGCCTTCGTATCCATCGCCGAGATCGGCCGCATGGATGAGGCGGCGAAGGCACTCGACTATTCACAGCCGGCCATCAGCTACCAGATCAAGTGTCTTGAACAAGCCTTGGGCGTGCGGCTTTTCACGCGGGACTCCACCGGTACTCAGCTGACCAAGGCGGGACGTGCGATTCTGCCGTCCGCGCGGGCCGTGCTGGCGCTCATTGATGACATGAAGGACGCGTGTGCGGCGGCCTGAGACGGCTTGTCACCGGAAGCACCGCGGCGTACCCGGTGGGCCGGTCTCGGCCGATACGGGGTGGATCACACCCTTGCGCCGCGTCCGCGACCGTGCATGGACAGCGCTGTCATCGGTGTAAAGCGCGTCACAATCAGGGTGGGGCGATCCGGTGCGGGGTGTGCCGTCGGATGCGATGAAACCCCAAGTGACCTGCCATTTCTTGGCGTTGGATGGTGGTGGGCGAGATTAGCGGACCGTGTCGGGGCGGCGTGAGCATATAGCTGACAGCAAGCGGTCACCGTGCGCCGTCGTGGTTGCGCACCGTGCTCCCGCCGATGCGCTGCGCGCCCGGAGCGCGATCGTCCGAGCTGTGTTTCCGGACGGATCTGCAACTTGATGTCAATCCCGCGACCCGGATGCGGAGCGGGGTCGGTTTCGGCCCCTGACGTGGCCGATTTATCCGAACGTTATCAACTATGATGCGTTGACTGAGGCGCGGTCGGCGAACTAATCTCGCCGCCGCACGGCCTGGGGGGCGGCCTTGCGGAGATAATGCACGCTGGTTAACGCGCACTTGAACGTACGTGAATGTACGGCGATGCAGGGGGGAGCGGGCAGTTCCGATGCCCGTGTCATTCGTGGATTAAAACGCTGGGGAAATCGTCGGGTGTCTCGCGGTCGCGGCTCGGCCGTGCGGCCGCTCGGCGTTCATCGACGGGTGCGCGGCAGGTCTGTCGCGTACCAATGGGGGAGTCATGTCAGAACTGTCGAATTCGAGTGGAAGATCCGACGGCGTAGAAGAGACGCTCAAGCAGGTATGTGAACTCATCGAATCGGCGGTGACCCTGCACCGCAGTATTCCGCCGCAGCCCTCGCCCATGGTGCTCGTCACCGATGGCGTGGCGGTCGCGCAGGCCGTCGGGCCGCTGCTGGCCGGTGCCAAGTACAGCGTCAGCGTGATCGTGCCGGGTGCCCTGGAGCGGGCCAAGCCGATGCTCGCGATGATGGGGCGGTTCGCCGCGGTGGCCAAGTCCGGCGTCACCGTCCGGCTGCTGTGCACTCCGCAGGTGCTCGCGGTCCCGCATGGCATCCTCGCCGCGGTGCGCGCCGGGCAGCTGGGCTTCGACGTCCGGGTCACCGACGCCGAACTGCACGGCACCGTCATCGTCGACGGCAAGGCGGCGTTCGGGCGGTCCGGGCCCGAGCGCGACGGCCGTTACGCGACCGTCAACACCGACCTCGCCTCCGTACGCGCGCTGTATCTGATGTTCGCCGGGGCCTGGGGCAGCGCGATGCCGGTGCGAGAACATCTGCGGCTGGCCGAGCGGCTCCGCTCGGACTCCATGCGAGTGATCCTCGAGCGGCTCAGCGAGGGGCACACCGACGACGTCGCGGCCAAGAAGATCCAGATCTCGCTGCGCACCTACCGCCGCCATGTGGCGACGATCATGCGGGACGTGGGCGCGAGCTCCCGCTTCCAGGCGGGTGTGCGCGCGGTCGAGCTCGGGCTGCTCTCCGCGGCGGACCGCGAGCTGGTGGATTGACCGAATTCACGGGGGTGAGGGCAATGAGGGTTCCCACGTCGGCGGGGGCGGGGGTCCAGCGACAGCACGATGAAGACGACGGGGACGACGGGCCCCGGCACCCGGGGGCCGACGGGGACTCCGGGACCGACAGGGGCTCCGGGGACGACGGGGACTCCGGGGACGACGGGCACCTCGCGGACGACATCACCGAGGAACTCCTCGCGGTTCGCGCGCTCATCGAGTCCACGGTGGTCAAACACCGCGACCGGCAGCTGCGGAACTCATGGGTCGCGGCCGTCGAGGCGGACGACAAGGAAGTGCACGCCGCCGCGCGGGACCTGCTGCGCACGGCCACGGAACGGGTGGACGTGGTGCTGGCGGCGGAGGCCGCGCATGTGCATGTGCTGCACGGTGCGCTCGACGGCTGGCTGCGGTCGGGCGGCGACACCGTGCGCACCCGGATGCTGTGCGCCCAGAACACCGTGGACCGGGGCTTCGTACAGCGCCATGTGGGGGACGAGAACGCCCTGGAGGTCCGGGTGGCGCGCATACCGCTGCTCGCCGCCCTTATCGTGGACGGCCGGGCCGCGCTGGTGTGCGCGGACTCGGCCGCGGGCCGGCGCGCCTCCACCCTCCGGGACTCGGGCGTCATCGAGACCCTCCAGACGCTGTTCGACGGCATCTGGCGGACCGCGCTGTCGGTCAGCGAGCGCATCGAGCTGGGCGAGCGGTCGCGCGGCGAACTGGTGCGGCCGATCCTGGAACGGCTGCGGCTGGGGGCCACCGACGAGGTCGCGGCTCGAGAGTTGGCGGTCTCCGTTCGCACATACCGCCGCTATGTGGCCGAAATCATGGCGTTGCTGGGGGCCAACTCACGGTTTCAGGCGGGGGTACGGGCGGCCGAATTGGGACTGCTGCCCATGACGCCGTCCCAGGACCCGCCGAAGCCATGGCGATGATGGCCGGAAACGGCGAGCGGAGTGGGGCCTCCGGTGGCCGGAAACGCCGGTGATCGGAGAGGTCCCGCTCGGGTCTGGCAGCTTCCTGTAGCGCCCTTTGCGGAGGGTTCTCGGCGGTCGATACATATGGCGACGAGGGAATTCAGCCCCCGTGCCGCGGCGCGGGGGAGTTTCCCCGCCGGCGGCATTCAACCCCCGAGAACGCTGCCGGGGCGGAGGTTCGGCGACGGTTTCCAGCCGCACCGGACCTCCGCGAAGCCTCGCCGGACCCTCCGCGAAGCCTCGTGGGATACCGCGGGACCTCGCCGGTCCTCAGACGCGCGGAAAGCGAAACTGCAAATCCCACACCACGGGGTTGTCACCGAGCCCCTCGTGCAGATCCGTGAGATCGGCGATCAGATCGTGCAGGAAGTCGCGGGCCTCGCGGCGCAGCGCCGCGTGGTTGAAGGTCAGCGGCGCTTCCTCGGCCGGCACCCAGTCGGCGGTGATGTCCACCCAGCCGAAGCGGCGCTCGAAGAGCAGCCGGTCCGTCGATTCGGTGAAATCCAGCTCGGCGTGGACCGGGGTGGCCGAGCGGCTGCCGCGCGGATCCCGGTCGAGCCGTTCCACGATGTCGCACAGCGCCCAGGCGAAGTCGAGCACCGGCACCCATCCCCAGGCTGTGGACAGCTCACGGTCCGTCTCCGTATCGGCGAGGTAGACGTCGCCGCAGAACAGGTCGTGCCGCAGGGTGTGCGGGTCCGCGCGCCGGTAGTCGGTCTGCGGCGGGTCGGGGAAGCGGCGGGAGAGGGAGTAGCCCAGGTCGATCACGCGGTCGATGGTGTCATGGGGTGTGGGGCCGCCCGCCCGGCGGGCGGCCCCACACTCGCCGTTCGAGCGCGGCTCAGTGCCCGCGCGCGATCCACTCCTCCAGGTGCGGGGCCTCGTCCCCGACGGTCGTGGAGTCGCCGTGGCCGGTACGGACCACCGTCTCCGGGGGCAGCGTCAGCAGCCGCTCCCGGATCGACTCGATGATCGTCGGGAAGGACGAGTACGAGCGCCCGGTGGCGCCCGGACCGCCCTGGAACAGGGTGTCCCCGGAGAAGACCGTGGTCAGCGCCGGTGCGTACAGGCAGACGGCGCCGGGGGAGTGGCCGGGGGTGTGCAGCACCCGCAGCCGCGTCCCGGCCACGGTAAGGACGTCACCGTCGGCCAGCGGCTTGTCCGGGGCGCGGTCCGGGTGGCGCATCCGCCACAGCACCTCGTCCTCCGGGTGCAGCAGGATCGGCGCGCCGGTGCGCTCGGCGAGCGCCGGGGCCGCGTCGATGTGGTCGTCGTGGCCGTGGGTGGAGATGATGCCGAGCAGCCGGCGGTCGCCGACGGCGTTCGCGATGGCGTCGGCGTCATGCGCGGCGTCGATCACGTACACCTCGTGGTCGTCGCCGATCAGCCACACGTTGTTGTCCACCTCCCAGGTGCCGCCGTCCAGCGAGAAGGTGCCGGAGGTGACGAGGTGGTCGACGCGTACGGGCGGAGGGGTCATCAGAACATCACCACCGAGCGGAGCACCTCACCGCGGTGCATCTTGGCGAACGCCTCCTCGATGTCCTCGAGCCCGATCGTCTCGCTGACGAACGCGTCCAGGTCGAGGCGGCCCTGCTGGTAGAGGTCGATCAGCATCGGGAAGTCGCGGTCCGGCAGACAGTCCCCGTACCAGGAGGACTTGAGCGCCCCGCCGCGCCCGAAGACGTCCAGGAGCGGCAGCTCCAGCTTCATCTCGGGGGTGGGGACGCCGACCAGGACGACGGTGCCGGCCAGGTCGCGGGCGTAGAACGCCTGCCGGTAGGTCTCGGGGCGGCCCACGGCCTCGATGACGACGTCGGCGCCGTTCCCGTCGGTCAGCTCGCGGACGGCCTCGACGACGTCGGAGCCCTTGGCGTTGAGGGTGTGGGTGGCGCCCAGCGAGCGGGCCCACTCCAGCTTCCGCTCGTCCAGGTCCACCGCGATGATCTTCGCGGCCCCGGCCAGCCGCGCCCCGGCGACCGAGGCGGCGCCGACCCCGCCGCAGCCGATCACGGCGACGGAGTCACCGCGCTGGACGTTGCCGGTGTTGAGCGCGGCGCCGATGCCGGCCATCACCCCACAGCCGAGCAGCCCGGCCGCGGCGGGTGAGGCCGAGGGGTCGACCTTGGTGCACTGCCCGGCGGCCACCAGCGTCTTCTCGGCGAACGCGCCGATGCCGAGCGCCGGGGTCAGCTCGGTGCCGTCGGTCAGGGTCATGGGCTGCTTCGCGTTGTGGGTGTTGAAGCAGTACCAGGGGCGGCCGCGGCGGCAGGCCCGGCACTCATGGCAGACCGCGCGCCAGTTGAGGATCACGAAGTCGCCGGGGGCCACCTCCGTGACGCCTTCGCCGACGGACTCCACGGTGCCCGCCGCCTCATGGCCGAGCAGGAAGGGGAACTCATCGTTGATCCCGCCCTCCCGATAGTGCAGATCGGTGTGGCAGACGCCGCACGCCTGGATGCGCACCACCGCCTCGCCGGGGCCTGCGTCCGGCACCACGATCGTCTCGATCCTGACCTTCTCGCCCTTGCCGGGGGCTACCACGCCGCGTACCTGTTGAGTCATGACAGCAGCGTAAGCGCCGACCAGCGGCTACGACAGGGATGACGAGGCCCGTCCGGAACACGCCGCACCGGTCGGTCGGAACGGGCCGCACCGGTCCCCCGGTGCGGCCCGTCATCGCTGCGGCGGACCGCTTACTTCACGTTGATCGCGGTCCAGGCGGCGGCGACCGCCTTGTACTCGGTGGAGTTGGCCCCGTAGAGGTCGGAGGCGGCGCTGAGGGTGCCGGTGCGGGCGCCCGCGTACTTGGTCGTCGAGGTCCAGTACGTGGTCAGGGCCCGGTACCAGATCTTGATGGCCTTGTCCCGGCCGATCCCGGTGACGGTCGAGCCGTCGTAGGTCGGGCTGTTGTAGCTCACGCCGTTGATCACCTTCGCGCCGCTGCCCTCGGACAGCAGGTAGAAGAAGTGGTTGGCGGGGCCGGAGGAGTAGTGGACGTCGATGTTGCCGAGCGTCGAGGACCAGTAGTCCTTGGACGCCCCGTCCTTGCTCGGCTTGTCCTGGTAGCGCAGCGGGGTGCCGTCGCCATTGATGTTGATCTTCTCGCCGATGAGGTAGTCACCGACGTCCGCGGAGTTGCCCGAGTAGAACTCCACCGCGGTGGCCATGATGTCGGAGGTGGCCTCGTTGAGACCGCCGGACTCACCGCTGTAGTTGAGGTTCGCGGTGGCCGCGGTCACACCGTGGCTCATCTCGTGGCCGGCCACGTCCATCGCGGTCAGCGCGTTGGCGTTGCCCGAGCCGTCGCCGTACGTCATGCAGAAGCAGGAGTCCTGCCAGAAGGCGTTGACGTAGTTGTTGCCGTAGTGGACGCGGGAGTACGAGCCCACGCCGTTGTTCTTGATGCCGTTGCGGCCCAGGAACTCCTTGTAGAAGTCCCAGGTCTCGGCCGCGCCGTAGTGCGCGTCGACGCCGGCGGTCTGGCGCCCGCCGCCCCATACGTCGTCCGCGTCGGTGAACAGGGTGCCGGTTCCCGAGCTGCCCTGGTTCAGGTCGTACGTCTTGTGGTTGCCCCGGGTGGAGTCGGTGAGGCTGTAGGTGGAGCCGCTCTTGGTGGTGCCCAGGGGCACCGTGCCGCTGTACTTGCTGGTGCCGGTGCCGGTCTCGACGCCCTCCCACTGGGACAGCTTCTTGCCCGTGGTGGCGTCGGTGACGACGTGCAGCTCGCTCGGGGTGCCGTCGGCCTGCGTGCCGGTGACGACGGTCTCCCAGGCCAGGACGGGCTTGCCGGTGGCCGCCCAGACCACCTTCCGCGGCGACTTGGCCTTCTCGCCGGTGGTCGCCTTCGGCGCGGCCTTCAGCGCGGTGCCGGAGGCGGCCGAGGAGGCCACGGCGGCGTCGGTGCTCTTGACCGCTATCCGCGCGTCGGTGGCCTTGTTGACGGAGTGCGCACCGCTGGTCTTCTCGTGGACGACCAGGTCGCCGCCGAGGACCGGCAGCCCCGCGTAGGTGCGCTCGTAGCGGGTGTGAACGGTTCCGTCCGCGTCCTTGATGACGTCGCGGACGAGGAGCTTCTCCTTGGCCCCGAGCCCGAGGGACTCGGCCTGCGCGGAGGCGTCGGCCTGGGCCGCCTTGATCGCGGTGGCGCGCTCGCCCACGGTCAGCGGAAGCGCCGTGGCGCCCGCCTCGCGGGAGTGCTCCGGCTGGGCGCTGGCCTGGCCGGTCTGCACGCCGATGACGACCATGGCGGCGGAGGCGACGAGCGCCGCCACGCGGACGGTCTTCTTACGGGGGGAGGAAGCGATGGGTCTCACTCGGTCTCCTTGCCTTGGGGCCGCCGGGTCGCGGCCCTGCGTAGGGGGTACGGCCGGCCATGGGTGGGCCGTCCGGTCGAGCAGGAGTGGTGCGAGCGGTGCGCAGAGAGGTGCATGAGAGCCTTACCGCGGAGTCAGAAGACGCGCGGGCGGGCCGACCAGAGATTGTCATTGAACGATCGATTGGGATAGGCGCGTAACAAGAATTTGACTCGACGTTGTTCAAGTGGGGGCGAATTCGGTCAGCGAGGCATGAGGCAACAACGGCCGGTTGATGCCGACTTATGCCGCTACGTCATGCCCCTGCCGCATCGGTGCCTCCGGCCGGGGGCGGGGTCGGGCCCCGGCCGACCGCCCAGGTGACGAGCGCGGCGGGGCGATCGGCAGGCGCGGCGGGCGGAGTTGCCGTGCGTTGCTGGGTACGCGACGAGAAGGCGATCTGTGCGCGGGGCGCGGGCGCGATCCGGCTTCCCGGGGGCGTGACCCGGCTTCCCGCGGGCGCGACCCGGCTCCCCGGAGGCGCAACCCGGCTCCCCCGGGGGCGCGGTCAGAACTCCAGCACGGCCCGGTAACGCGCGCGTCCGTGGCGGACGTGGTCGAGCGCCTCGCCGATGCGCTCGACCGGGAACGTCTCGACGGCCGGGCGGATGCCGTGCCGCGTCGCGAAGTCCAGCATCCGCCGGTTCTCCTCCGCCGATCCCACGACGCCGCCGACCAGCCGCTTCTCGCCCGGCAGCAGGCTCAACGGGTGGACGCTGAACGGCTCATGGGGAACGCCGACCACGGACAGCGTCCCCTGCGGGCGCAGCGCCGCCAGGTACGCGTCCCACGGCAGATCGGCCGAGACGGTCGAGAGGATGAAGTCGAACGAGCCCGTGGCCCGCTGGAGTCCCTCCTCCGCGACGATGAACTCATGGGCGCCGAACCACCGGGCGTCGTCCGCCTTCGCCGCCGTCGAGGAGATGGCGGTCACATGGCAGCCCCACTTGGCGAGGAACTGGAGCGCGAGGTGGCCCAGGCCGCCCACGCCCACCACGGCGACCCGGTCCGTGGGCCGCACCCCGTTCCGGCTGATCGCCGAGAAGACCGTGATCCCGGCGCACAGGAGCGGCGCCGCGTGCTCGGGGGCGAGGGCGTCGGGCAGGGGCTGGACATACCGCCAGTCGCTCGCCCGTACCCGGGTGGCGAACGCGCCGCGGTCGCCGCGCAGCGCCGTGTCGTCCTTGTGCGGGCACAGATACTGCCGACCGGTGAGGCACCACTCGCAGGTGAAGCACGCCCCGGCCATCGCGCCGACGCCCACCCGCCGGCCGACGGCCAGCCGCGTGCCGTCGACGGCGCTGCCCACGGCCTCGACCACGCCGACCGCCTCATGCCCCGCGACCAGCGGGAACCGGGAGAGGCCGTATACGTCGTCCACCAGGCCGACGTCGGTCTGGCAGACGCCGCAGTGCGTCACGGCGACATCGACCTCCAGGGGACCCAGGGGCTCCGGCTCGTAGTCGAGCGGCCGTACCGGGCCGCCGGCCCGCTCCACCGCGTACGCGCGCACGGTCATGCGTCCCACCTCATTTTCTAACTAACTAGTTGGTTGGATTTTTGGCACGCTACGCGCCCATGGCCGCGCTGGCAACTAACCAGTTGGTAACCTGACCCCCGTGTCTCCCCGGAAAAGCGATGCCACCCGCCGCCGTCTGCTCGACGCGGCCACCGCCGACTTCGCCGCCCATGGCATCGCGGGCGCCCGGGTCGACCGCATCGCGGCCGACGCGGGCGTCAACAAGGCGCAGCTGTACGCCTACTTCGGGGACAAGCTCGGCCTCTTCGGCGCCGTCTTCCGCCTGCACGCCGACGCCGTCGTCAACGCCGTGCCGTTCACGGCGGACGACCTCCCCCGGTACGCCGTGCGGCTCTACGACGCCGCCTTGGAACGCCCGGAGCTGGTCCGCCTGGCCGCCTGGGCGAGGCTCGAAGGGGTGGTCACCGACAACCAGGTGACCGAGTCACCGGCGGTCACCGTCAAACTCCAGGCGATCGCCCAGGCCCAGCGCGACGGCCGTGTCACCGCCTCGATCGAACCCCAGGACGTCCTCGCGCTGGTGCTGGCCATGGCCCTGACCTGGTCCGCCGTCGGCCTGTCCGCCACCGCCGCGCCCGGCGACCCGTCCGCGGCCCACGACCGCCGTAAGCGGGCCCTGGCCCAGGCGATCTCGGGCGCGTTCGGCGCCGGACGGGGCTGACCGGACCGGGTGTGTTTTTCGCCGTGGACACGGCAAGGGCCGCCCCGGGTGCGGGGCGGCCCTTGGTGGTGGTGCGCTGGTGGAACCTCAGACGTTGACGCCGAAGTCCTTGGCGATGCCCACCAGGCCGGAGGCGTAGCCCTGGCCCACGGCGCGGAACTTCCACTCCGCGCCGTTGCGGTACAGCTCACCGAAGACCATGGCGGTCTCGGTGGCGGCGTCCTCGCTCAGGTCGTAGCGGGCGATCTCGGTGCCGCCGGCCTGGTTGACGATGCGGATGAAGGCGTTCCGCACCTGGCCGAAGTTCTGGCTGCGGGACTCGGCTTCGTAGATCGAGACCGGGAAGACGATCTTCTCCACGTCGGCCGGCAGACCGGCCAGGTTGACGTTGATCTGCTCGTCGTCGCCCTCGCCCTGGCCGGTGACGTTGTCACCGGTGTGGACGATGGTCTGGTCCGGCGTGGACTTGTTGTTGAAGAACACGAAGTGCTGGTCGGAGTAGACCTTGCCCTGCGTGTTGACTGCGATGGCGCTCGCGTCGAGGTCGAAGTCGGTGCCCGTGGTGGTGCGGACGTCCCAGCCGAGGCCGACCGTGACGGCGGTCAGGCCCGGTGCCTCCTTGGTGAGCGAGACGTTGCCGCCCTTGGACAGGCTTACAGCCATGGGGAGTCCCTTTCGTGGTCTCGATGGTCCGAGGCGACGGGCGAAGCCGTCGTCACCCTCCACAACGCCATGAATGGCCCGACAGGTTCCAGCTCTCTTTACTTTCTTTGCCAAACCCTGATGTCCGGGTGCGACGAGATAACAAGATGACGCCGCCGGGGTCGTCAGGCGACCATGGGGGACATGCCCGCGCCCTATGTCATCCGAGGTTCGGTCTTCTTGCCGGAGGCCGAGTTGATGTGGCGTTTCTCGCGGTCCTCCGGGCCCGGCGGACAGCACGTCAACACCAGTGACAGCCAGGTCGAACTGCGCTTCGACCTCGCCCGCACCGAAGCGCTGCCGTCCGTATGGAAGGAGCGCGCCCTGGAGCGGCTGGCGGGCCGGATGGTGGACGGGGTGGTGACCGTACGGGCCTCCGAGCACCGTTCGCAGTGGCGGAACCGCGAGACGGCCGCCGTAAGGCTCGCGTCACTCCTCGCGGAGGCGACCGCGCCGCCGCCCAAGCCGCGCCGCCCCACCCGGATCCCCCGGGGCATCAACGAGCGGCGGCTGCGCGAGAAGAAGCAGCGGAGCGAGGTCAAGCGGGGGCGTACGGGGCGGGGCTGGACGTAGCCCCGGGCCGTACGTCAGCCCCGGCCGACCGGCCACCGTTCCCCGGGCCGACCGTCAGGCCCGGCCGACTGTCAGACCCGGCCGCCTCGCCGCCGTTCCCCGGCCCCCATGTGTCTCCGGCGCCCCTCACCCCAGCGTCCGGTAGCGCCCCCTGAAGTACGTCAGTGGCCCGCCCTCCGCGGCCGGTGCCGCCGCGGCGAGTACCCGGGCCACCACCAGGGTGTGGTCCCCGGCCGTCACCCGCTGCTCGGTGCGGCACTCCAGCGTCGCCAGCGCGCCCACCGCGAGCGGCGCGTCCGTATGCTCGCCCCGCACCACGGACATGTCCTGGAACAGCAACTTGTCGCTGATGCGCCCCTTCATGGCGAATCGTCCCGCGAGGTGCCGCTGACCTTCCGACAGGACCGATACCGCCCAGTGGGGCTGTCGCTCCAGAAGCTCGTCCATCCGGGACCCGTTGCGAACGCTCACCATCACCAGTGGCGGGTCAAGTGACACTGACATGAACGCGGTAGCCGTCATGCCGACGTCCTCGCCGCGCGGCCCCTCCTCCGGGTCGTGCGCGGTCACCAGCACCACGCCCGCGGTGAACCGCGACAGCGCGGTGCGGAACTCGTCCTCGCTCACCCCACCAGCATGGGGGACGGCGGGCTCGGCTGGGCTGGAAGGAGTCGTCGTGAACACCCTTCGACGCTAACCGCCCCCGGCCGGTCCCCGCATCGGGCCCGGGGACCACTCCGGGCGTAGGTCGCGGGCCGTAAGCCGGGCGCCGGAACAAGGGGTGTCGGGGCTCCCCGGGAGGCCGCCTTGCAAGGCCAGGCGGCCTCGTTCCGGGATTTGCGATCACAAAATTTTGGAGCGCTCCCATCCGCTCTGTTGAAGAAGTGAACACGGTCTGTGACATGAGTCACAGCAGGCAGTAATTGTTGACCCTGTGTACCGAGTGGGCAGCTCGCTGTGATTCAGTGGCCGTGGCAATCGGACGACAAGACGCCAGGAGTTTGCTGTCGAGGTCTCGGGGGAGTGCGATCGATGGAGACCGAGTCGGAGCCGTATATCCGCCTTTCGACCCTGCGCCGGCTGCACCAGGTGGTCGCCGATCTGAACACCGCCCGCAGCCTCGCGGACACGCTTCAGGCCGTCGCCGACGGTGTCATCTCCGGGCTCGGCTTCGAGCTGTCGGCCGTCAACCTCGTCCGCCCCGACGGGGACCTCGTCGTCGCCGCCGTCGGCGGCAGCGCCGGGGCAGAGGCGCTGATGGCCGGGCGGGTCGGATCGCGCTGCTCCTGGGAACGCCGGCTGTCCATGGGCGAGCGCTGGGGCGATCTGCGCTTCATTCCGTACAGCGAGGGCTGGGTTCTCGACGACGACGACGTCCCGCAGTGGCACACCACGGGACCCGCGCCCCGCTTTCCCGACGAATGGCATCCGATGGACCGCCTGTTCGCCCCGCTCCACGCGGCGGGCGCCTCCGGCGGCGAACTCATCGGCGTCCTGTCCGTCGACAAACCGCGCAACGGCCGCCACCCCGGCGCCTGGGGCCGCGAGGCCCTCCAGATGTACGCCTTCCACGCCGCCGTCGCGATCGGCAACGCCCGGCTGCGCGGCAATATGCAGCGCGCCCTGCTGCGCCTGGAGCGCGAGCAGCAGGCGCTGCGCGCCAGCGAGGAGTCCTTCCGGCAGGCGTTCGAGTACGCGCCCAGCGGCATGGCCATCGCCGAGATGGGCGGCGATCAGCACGGCCGGCTGCTGCGCACCAACGACGCCCTGTGCCGGCTGCTGGGCCGCCCGGCCTCCGCGATGCGCCGCTTCTCCTTCTCCGACCTGGTCCACCCCGAGGACATCGGCACCCTGCTGCGCACCTCCGCCGAGGGCGGCCGCGCCGAGCTGCGGCTGGCCCGCCGCGACGGTTCGTACGTCTGGGTCTCGCTGCGCAACTCGGTGGTGGCCGACGCCGCCGACGGCCCGCGCTTCCTGCTCACCCATGTCGAGGACATCGAGGAGCGCAAGCGCCATGAGCTGCAGCTCGCCCACCGCGCCAGCCATGACTCCCTGACCGGCCTGCCCAACAGCGCCGAGCTGCGCGCCCGGCTCGCCGCCCGGCTGTGCGCCACCCCGCCCCGGCCGGGCGGGGGGTACGAGGGCGGGGGCGCCCCGGACGGCGGTGTCGCGGGCGCCGGCGGGGTCTATGTGGACGCGGCGGGGCATCTGCACGGCTTCGACGAGTTCGAGTTCTTCGGCACCCCGCCCCCGGTCGAGACCGCCCCGTTCGACGGCCATGTGCACACCGTCCCGCCCAACGAGGACTCCGACGTCGACGACGGCCACAAGGGGCTCGCGGTGCTCTTCTGCGACCTCGACGGCTTCAAGTCCATCAACGACCGGTTCGGGCACCACGCGGGCGACGCCGTGCTCATCGAGGTCGCCCGCCGGCTGACCAACGGGGTACGGGAAGGGGACACGGTCGCCCGCCTCGGCGGTGACGAGTTCGTCGTCCTCGCCGACGGCCTCGGCCGGGCCGACGCGGCCGACCTGGCGGTGCGGTTGCGGAACGCGATCATTCCGCCCATCCGGGTGGACGGCCGGGCCGTCCGGGTCGGCGCCAGCTTCGGCATCGGCTGGGCGGGCTGCGGAATGTCGGCCGAAGAGGTGCTGCACTCCGCTGACCAGCGGATGTACATCGAGAAGCGGTCCCGCTCCAAGGAGCGCCGCCGGGCCGGATGAGGTAGGGGGGCGGTCGGTCGCGGTAGGCTGCGCCGATGCGGCCCTGCCGCCCACAGTGAACCGATCGTGAATATTGGCCATCCGGACAGCACACGCCCTGTTGAGGCCCTCTCGACCCTGATATGAGCTGTCGTGGCGCGTTCTGATCCTGCGCCGATGGCCATATGCATAGGGGAGTGACGAGGGATGACGGCCGGCAACAACGGCTCGGGCACACCGGAGAACGACGACCCGTTCGCCTACCTGTATCGCTCGGAGGGCGATCAAGGGAACGAGGGCGGTCAGTCGGGCCAGCCGGGTGCCGCCCCCCGCACCGGCGGCTATGGCTACCCCGGCCCGGCCCAGCCGGGGGTCCCCCGCACCTCGTACAACCAGGTCCGCGCGGTGGGTGAGCGCACCTACGGCCAGCAGATCCCGAACCAGCAGCCGCAGGGGTACGGCCAGCAGGGCGGCTACGGCCGGCAGAACGCGCACTACGCCGCGCCCGAGACCCTGCCCGGCGGCGCGCCCCGCCAGCCCGGTGCGGCCGCCCCGCGCGGCGGCCATGGCGGAGGCGGCCGGGGCCCCAACAACAAGGGGCTGCTCATCGGCGCGATCGCCGTGGTCGCGGTGGTCCTCGTGGGCATCGGCGTCGCCATGATCACCAACGGTGACGACAACAAGGACGACCAGGCCGACCCGACCGGCCAGCCCACGGCGGGCTCCAGCGTCCGGCCCAGCGAGCCCTCCGGGCCCTCCAAGGGTCCGGGCGACGACAAGCTGCCCACCGAGGACGCCGCGAAGATGAAGCTGACCGGGGGCGCGACCGCCGCGAGCGACATCAAGGGCGCCAAGGCCGCGGGCGGCACCTATGTGGGCGGGCTCAACACCCCGGGCTCGTCCGCGACCTGGAGCGTGGACGTGGCCAAGGCGAAGTCCTACCGGCTGTACGTCACCTACGGTGTGCCCGGTGAGGACCAGAGCATGTCGCTGACGATCAACGGCAAGAAGGAGACGCGGCCGCTCAACATGAAGAACTTCTCGGGCGCGTCGAAGGGCGACTACGAGAAGGGCTGGACCGAGACCTGGTCGATCGTCCAGCTCACCGAGGGCACCAACACGATCAGCGTGTCGTGTGACCCCGGTGACAAGTGCGACGCCAACATCGATCAGATGTGGCTCCAGAAGGACAAGGGCTAGGAGCTGTCCGGCGGGTCGTGACGCCTGTGGCGGGCTCGCGGTGGACTCAGGCCGCCGCCGGGTGCTCCGTCACCTCGACCCGCGCCAGCGCCTCGTCGTAGACCGCGCGGTCGAACTCGCCCGCCACCGGAGCCCTTACGGCCGCCGCCGACAGGGCGACCGCGCGGGCCAGCCGGTCCGGCCACGGCGCCTCCTCGACCAGCCCGGACAGCAGGCCCGCGACCGCCGCGTCCCCGGCGCCCGTCGGATTGCCCGTCAGCCGGCGCGGCGGGGTGGCGCGCCAGGCGCCGTGGGCGGTGACCATGAGCATGCCGTCGGGGCCCAGTGAGGCGGCCACCGCACGCGCCCCGCGCCGCCGGGCGTCGCGTGCGGCGCGCAGCGGGTCGGTGGAACCGGTGAGCCCGGCGAGCTCGTCGGCGTTGGGCTTGACGAGATGGGGGCGGGCGGCGATGCCCCGGCGCAGCGGTTCGCCGCTGGTGTCCAGCAGGGTGGGCACGCCCGCCGCGTGTGCCTCCCGGATGAGCTGGGCGTACGTCCCGACGGGAACCCCGGGCGGCAGGCTGCCGCACAGCGCGACCGCCGACGCCTGGCGCAGCAGCCGGCCGTAACCGTCCATGAAGGCGGACCACTCGGGGGTGGTGACGATCGGGCCCGGCTCGTTGAGCTGAGTGGTGTCGCCCGTGGCGGCGTCCACGACGCCGATGGTGCGGCGGGTGGTGCCGGCGATCGGGACCAGCGCGTCGGTGATCGTGCCGCGAGATGCCCCGGGGCCGCCGCCGGGCGTGGCGATGCCGGCGAGCAGCCGCCGCAGCACCTCGCCGGTGACCCCGCCGACGAAGCCGGTGACGACGGCGTCATGGCCCAGCGCGGCCAGCACCCGGGCCACGTTGAGGCCCTTGCCGCCGGGCCGTTCGGTGACCTCGGTGACGCGGTGGGTGGTGTGCGGGCGCAGTTCCGGCACCCGGTAGGTGACGTCGAGGGCGGTGTTGAGCGTGACCGTGAGGATCACCCTGGCATCCCCTCTCCCGTCCCCCCGCCGGACGGAGACTCCTGTGCTGAATGCGACTGTGTGCCGAGCCGTACCCGTGCCGGGCGTACTCGAGTCGTGCGTACCCGAGCCGTCCGTGCCCGTTCCCGTGCCCGAGCGATCATGCCAAAACGAGTGGCTTCGGCACAGACCTCCGCGTCGTTCCGGACAGCGTCGGACCCTGGCGACACTGCGTCACTCCGGCCTGAAATCAGGGCACTTCAGCCCAGTTCGGGAGGGACCACCCAAGTGCCCCGGCGCATCACGCCCCGCAGCCGGAAGTCGTCGTCGAGCACGACGAGATCGGCGTCCTTGCCGGGTTCGAGCGAACCCACCCGGTCGGCGATGCCCAGCACCCGGGCGGGGGTCGCGGACAGCGCCCTTACGGTCGCCTCGACGCCGAGTCCGTCGATCGTGACGGCCCGCCGGAAGGCCCGGTCCAGGGTGAGGGTGGAGCCCGCGATGGAACCGGCCGTCGGCCCGTCGCTGATCCGCGCGACACCGTCCTTGACCTCGACCTCCATGGGGCCGAGTGGATAGCGGCCGTCGTTCATGCCCGCCGCGCCCATCGCGTCGGTGATGAAGGCGACCCGGTCCGCGCCCGCCCGGTGGAACGCCAGCCCCAGGACGGCGGGGTGCAGATGGGTGCCGTCGTTGATCAGCTCGACGGTGATCCGCTCGTCCTCCAGCAGCGCGGCCACCGGGCCGGGGGCGCGGTGCAGCAGCGACGGCATGGCGTTGAACAGGTGGGTCGCCACGGTCGCGCCCGCCTCGACGGCCTCCAGCGTCGCCTCGTACGTCGAGTCGGTGTGGCCGACGGCCGCGAGGACCCCGCTGTCGGCCAGCAGCCGTACGGACTCCAGCCCGCCCGGCAGCTCGGGGGCGAGGGTCATCATCCGCGCGGTGCCGCGCGCCGCGTCCACCAGCTTGCGCACATCCGCCGGGTCGGGTGCGCGCAGCAGCGAGGGCTGGTGGGCGCCGCAGCGGTGGGGGGAGATGAACGGCCCCTCGAAGTGGATGCCCGCCAACTCGCCCTGCTCCACCAGCTCCGAGAGGGCGGCGGCCTGCCGCGCGAGGTCGTCCAGATCGCCGGTGACGGTGGAGGCGAGCATCGTGGTGGTGCCGTGCCGCCGGTGCGTACCGATGGCGGTCAGGGCCTCCTCGGGGGTGCCCGCCGAGAACGAGGCACCGCCGCCGCCGTGCACATGGAGATCCACGAAGCCGGGGACGATCCAGCCGCCCGCCAGGTCGAGCGCCCGCTCGGCGCCGGAATCCGCGAGGCCGGACGCGGAATCCGCCGCGGGGCCGGCCGCCGGCCCGGCCGCCGGTCCCCCCGCCGGTCCCCCCGCGGGTCCGGCCGCGGGTCCGCCCGCCGGTCCCGCCGCCGTGATGCGCGTGCCCTCGACCGTCACCCGTCCGTCGTCGACCACGCCGTCCGGCAGGACCACCCGGGCGCCGGTGAGATGCGTTCGCTGGACCATCAGGCGGTTACCTCCGTGGAGAGTCGGTCCCAGGCGAGCAGACCCGCGCCCAGGCAGCCGGCGGTGTCCCCGAGGGCCGCCGGGACGATACGGGGGAGCTGCTGGAAGGTGAGCCGCTCCTCGACCGCGGTGCGCAGCGGCGCGAACAGCGTCTCCCCCGCCTCGGCCAGCCCACCGCCGACGATCAGCACACCGGGGTCCAGCAGGGTGAGGGCGGTGACCAGGCCGTCGGCGAGCGCGTCCACCATCTCCCCCCACACGGCCACGGCCCTGGGATCGCCGGACCGGACGGCCTTGGCGCAGTCGGCGGCGTCCGCCGCCGGATCCCCGCAGGCGTCGGCCCAGGCACGACCCACCGCGGCCGCCGAGGCGAGCGTCTCCAGGCAGCCGGACTGACCGCAGCCGCAGGCGGCGCCGCCCGGCCGGACGACGATATGGCCGATCTCGCCGGAGGAGCCGTGGGCGCCGGGGTCGATGCGCCCGTCGACGCCGATGGCGCCCGCGATGCCGGTGCCGACGGAGACGAACAGGAAGCGCCGTGCGCCCTCGCCCGCTCCTATGCGCCCCTCGGCCAGTCCGCCCATCCGGACGTCATGGCCGAGCGCGACCGGGATCCCGCCCAGCCGCTCGGTGAGCAGCGCCCGCAGCGGGACGTCGCTCCAGCCGAGGTTGGCGGCGAAGACGGCCACCCCGCGGTCCTCGTCCAGGACCCCGGGCACGCCGACCCCCGCGGCCAGCGGGGGCGCGCCGAACCGCCGCTCGCCGATCTCGCGCAGCTCGGCGGCGAAGTCGAGGATCGCGGCCACGACCGCCTCGGGTCCGCGCTCCCGCCCGGTGGGCCTCCTGGCCTCGTGGAGGAGTGTGGTGTCCGCCCCGACCAGGGCGGCTTTCATACCGGTGCCGCCCACATCCAGGGCGATGACGTGTCTCACATGGACCAGTCTCGCGCGATCCACCATGAGAGGTCTAGTCCACTCGCCGCTTCTCGTTGGGAGATCACGCCGTTGCCCGGAGCGGAGTTGGCATGAACCGATGCTTCCGTTTGTGACTGGGTGACACATCCCACTTACGCGTGTAGCACCCCGCTCACCTGGGCAATTGGGGTCCGATACCGAAGCGATATGCGCGTGGTGTAGACCTTGTGGAGGTTTGCAAGGCAGACTCGCTCGACCTCGGGGGAGGACCCTTGGGTATGAAACAAGCCATAGGGTGGGAAAACAGCGGTGCAGCGGCGACGGTTCTTGGGTCTGACAACGGCGGGGGTCGCGGCGGTGGCGACGGCACCAGGACTCACGGCCTGTGGCAGCGAAGGCTCCGGCTCCGGCGGTGACGTCACCTTGAAGGTGGTCGCGGCCGACTACGGCGACAGCACCGCCAACAGCTCCCAGAAGTACTGGAACAAGGTGACCCGCGCCTTCGAGGCCAAGAACGGCGGCCTCAAGGTCGACGTCGAGGTCTACAGCTGGACCGAGGTGGACCGCCGGGTGGCCGAGATGGTCAAGAGCGGTCAGGCCCCGGACATCGCGCAGATCGGCGCGTACGCCGACTACGCCGCGCAGGGCAGGCTCTACCGCGCCGACGAGATGCTCTCCATCCCCACCCAGGCCGCTTTCATCACCGCGATCGCCCATGCGGGTGAGGTGCGGCGGGTGCAGTACGGGGTGCCGTTCGTGGCCAGCGCCCGGCTGCTCTTCTACAACAAGGAGCTCTTCGACCGGGCCGCGATATCCGCCGCCCCCACCGACTGGGACGAGCTCAAGGAGGCGGCCGTCCGGCTCAAGGCCAATGGGGTGAAGATCCCGTACGGGCTGCCGCTCGGCCCCGAGGAGTGCCAGGCCGAGACCATGATGTGGATGCTCAGCGGCGGTGGCGGCTACACCGACACCAACGGCAGCTACACCATCGACTCCACCGAGAACATCGAAGCCTTCGAATGGCTGCGGGACGAACTCGTCGGCGCGGGCCTCACCGGCCCCGGCTCCCCGGCCCGTACCAACCGCCAGGACACCTTCGACGCCTTCGCCCGCGGCGAGGTCGGCATGCTCAACGGCCACCCGACCCTGATGCAGCAGGCGTCCGGCCGCGGCATCTCGTACGGCACCGCGCCGCTGCCCGGCCGCAGGGGCAAGTCCCCGTCGACGATGGGCGTCGCCGACTGGCTGATGGCCTTCAAGCAGAACGGCCACCGTAAGGAGATCGGGAAGTTCCTCGACTTCGTCTTCACCGAGAACAACGTGCTGGACTTCGTCACCGAGTACGACCTGCTGCCGGTGACCACCGCCGTCGAGCAGACGATGCTCGGCGACCGTGAGTACAAGCGGCTGTGGCGGTTCCTGGACGAGCTGGAGAGCGCGGAGTTCTACCCGGCCGACAAGACCTCCTGGGCGGAGGTCAGCAAGCTGATCAAGCAGAAGATCGGCTCGACGGTGGCCAAGGGCGGCGATCCGGTGAGCGTGCTGGGCCAGATCCAGCGGGAGGCCGACGCCATGGAGAATGCGGGGGCATGACAGTGGACACGCCCGGCCCCGGCCCTTCCGACGACCCCGCCGACAAGGCCGAGGACCATGAGCCGGGTGCGGGTGCGGGTGCGGGTGCGGGTGCGGATGCGGATGCGGATGCCGGGCTGTCCGAGCGCGACCTCGCCGTGCTCGCCGTGGAGCGGCGCGGCTGGCCGGGCCCCGGCGCCAAGGAGCGGGCGATACGGGAGCGGCTGGGCCTCTCCCCGACCCGCTACTACCAACTGCTGAACGCGCTGCTGGACGACCCCAGGGCCCTGGAGCACGACCCGGTGACCGTCAACCGGCTGCGCCGGATCAGGGACGAACGCCGCGAACGCCGCTGACGCGCACCGGCCGGGCACGCGCGAGCCGTTCACCGGCCGGGCATGCGCGAGCCGTTCACCGGCCCGGCGCCCGGGGCGTTCACCGAGGGGACGTCCGGGGGAAGCCCGCCGTGCCCCCGGGCCCGGTAGGGTCACCGCCATGGGCAGCGCTATGGGAAGTCACCCCGTCCCCGTACCCACCACCTCCGCCGGCCGTGAGGGTCTCGCCGCCCTCCTCGAACGGCCCGGACGCGCCATCGTCGGACTCGACTTCGACGGCACCCTCGCCGAGATCGTCCCCGACCCCGACCAGGCCCGCGCCCACCCGGGCGCCGTCCCCGCGCTCTCCCGGCTGGCCCCGCGGATCCGCTCCGTCGCGGTGATCACCGGACGACCGGCCGAGATCGCCGTACGGTACGGCGGGTTCGCCGGGGCCGAGGGACTGGACGGGCTCGTCGTCCTCGGGCTCTACGGCGCCGAGCGCTGGGACGCGGGCAGCGGCGAGGTCCAGGCGCCCGAACCGCACCCCGGCGTCGCCGCCGTCCAGGCCGAACTCCCCGCCGTCCTCGAGGAACAGGGCGCCTCGCGCGGTACGTGGATCGAGGACAAGGGCCGCGCCGTCGCCGTCCACACCCGCCGCGCCGAGGACCCCCAGGCCACCTTCGAGCGGCTGCGCGCACCGCTGCACGCGCTCGCCGAACGCCATGGGCTGATCGTCGAGCCCGGCCGCCTCGTGCTGGAACTGCGCCCGCCGGGCATGGACAAGGGCGTCGCGCTCATCGACCACGTACGGCGGACGGGCGCGGAAGCCGTGCTCTACGCGGGCGACGACCTGGGCGACCTGGCCGCGTTCGCGGCGGTGGAGCGGCTGCGCGAGGAGGGCGTGCCGGGGGTGCTGGTGTGCAGCGGCAGCACGGAGGTGACCGAGCTCGCCAAACGGGCCGACCTGGTGGTCGACGGCCCGGCGGGCGTGGTGGACCTGCTGTCGGCCCTGGCGGACGCGGCCGGCGGCGAAGCCGCCTAGAACTCGGCCGCAGCGCTTGGCCCCCGGGGCCCTGGCCTGGCACCTTGGCCGCGCCTGGCCCCCGGGCCGTGCCCGTACCCCGGGGCGCGCCCGTAACCCCGGGCCGCACCTGGCCCCCGGGCCGTGGTCAGGCCGGGCCGTGCCTGGCACCTTGGCCGCGCCCGTACTTCGGGGCGCGCTCGTAGGCCGGGCCGCGCCCGTAACCCCGGGCCGTGCTCGTAGGCCGGGCCGCACCTGGCCCCCGGGCCGTGCCCGTATCCCCAGGCCGTGCCCGTACCCCGGGCCGTGCCCGTACCCCGGGCCGTGCCCGTAACCCCGGGCCGTGCCTGGCGGGCGGATCGCGTTTGGTGCTCAAGTCGCGGTGGTCACCTGGACCAAGCCGTCATCCCGAAGCTGTCACAGCGCCCGCAGTTGCGCCAGGAACCAGGCCTGTGGCGGTAGCGCGGTCGCCGCGGCGGCGAGTCGCTTGGTGCGGTCCGCGCGCTCGCCGTCGCTCATGCGCAGCGCCTCGTGCAGCGCCCGGACCGTGCCCTCCACGTCGTACGGGTTCACCACCAGCGCGTCCTCGCCCAGCTCGGCGTACGCGCCCGCCTCCCGGGACAGCACCAGCGCGCAGCCCCGCTCGGAGACCACCGGGACCTCCTTGGCCACCAGGTTCATCCCGTCCCGGATGGGGTTGACCAGCGCCACGTCCGCCAGCCGGTAGGCCGCGAGGGACCGGGCGAAGTCGTCCTTCACATGCAGGGCGACCGGGGTCCAGCCCTCCGTGCCGTACTCCTCGTTGATCTCGTCCGCGATCCGTCGCACCCGCTCGGTGTAGTCGCGGTAGACCGCGAGGTCCTGGCGCGAGGGGTAGGCGAAGGCCACGTGCACCACGCGCTCCCGCCACTCGGGGCGGGTCTCGAGCAGCCGCCGGTAGGCCAGCAGCCCGCGCACGATGTTCTTGGACAGCTCGGTGCGGTCCACCCGGACGATCGACTTCCGGTCCGGCCCGATCTGTGCCCGCAGAGCGCTCAGCCGCTCCTCCACATCGGCCTGCCGCGACCGCTCCCGCAGGAAGTCCGCGTCCGCGCCCAGGCCGTGGACGCCCAGCCGGGTCTCCCGGCCCTCGAAGCGCACGGCGGTCGCCATACCGCCACCGTCCCCGTCCCCGTCCCCGTCCCGGATGACCTCCGCGCCCAGCACCGCCGCGCAGCAGTCGGCGAAGGCGTTGGCCCAGCGCTCGGTGAGGAACGCGGCGCGGTCGCCGCCGAGGATGCCGCGCAGCACAGCGGCCGCGACGTCGTCCGGAAGCAGCCGGTAGTAGTCCGGCGGGGCCCAGGGGGTGTGGGAGAAGTGACCGATCCGCAGATCGGGGCGGCGCTCGCGGAGCATCGCGGGCACCAGCGCCAGGTGGTAGTCCTGCACCAGGACGACGGCCTCGTCCACCGCCTCCTGGGCGAGCGCGTCCGCGAAGGCCGCGTTATAGCTTTCGTAGGCCGCCCACTGCTCGGCGAACTCCGCGTCGAAAACCGGCTCGACCGGGGTCTGGTAGAGCAGATGGTGGACGAACCACAGCACCGAATTGGCGACGCCGTTGTACGCGGCGGCGAAGACGTCCGGCGCGATGTCGAGCATCCGCACCTGCTGGCCCCCGGTGTCACCGGGGTTCAGATGGCTGTCCCCGGCGCGCCGGGCCGCCTCGCGGTCGCCCTCGCCCAGCGCCGCGCACACCCACACCGCGTTCGCGTCCGGACCGATCGCGCTGAGCCCGGAGACCAGCCCGCCGCCGCCGCGCCGGGCGGTCAGCGAGCCGTCCTCGCCCAGGGCGTACGAGACCGGGCCGCGGTTGGACGCGACCAGGATCGGGGCGGTGCGCGGAACTGCCATGTCGCGAGCCTAGCCAGGCGCGGCCCCGCGCAAACGTACGTACGGTTTCTTGCCCCGTAGGTGCTATTCCGTTTCCGGCCACGCAAGCGCCAGGACGCGAACCTCCGTGCGCGCCGAGCCGTGCCCGCCGAGCTGTGCGCGCCGAGCCGTGCCCGCCGAGCTGTGCGCGCCGAGCCGTGCCCGCCGAGCCGCTGTCCCGGCGTCACGCCGCGCGCCGCACCGGGTACTCCGGGATCTCGATCATCGGCGGCCGCTCCTCGGTGTCCACCGCCGTGGTGCGCGGCTCGAAGCCGTTCTCGCCCCGGTCGAACTGGGTCAGCCGCGGCCGCACCAAGTGGCCCCGGGCCAGCCGCAGCTGCGCGGTGCGGTAGATCGCGGCCGCCATCCGGCCGAGCGCCTGCCCGTCCTGGTGGCGGTGTTTGCGCACCCCGATGTCCACCTGGCCGAGCGCGTCCAGCCCCACCGTGTGCAGCGCGTCCACCAGCAGCCCCAGCTCGACGCCGTAGCCGACCGGGAAGGGCAGCCGCTCCAGCAGCGAGCGGCGCGCCGCGTACTCCCCGCCCAGCGGCTGGACGAACCCGGCCAGCTGGGGCCAGTGCAGATTCAGCAGCGGGCGGGCGACCAACTCGGTGACCCGGCCGCCCTGGCCCGCCAGCTCGCCCAGCGGGCGGTCGTACATGCCCTTCACCAGCCGCAGCGTGGGGTCGGTCAGCAGCGGACCGACGATCCCCGAGACAAAGCGCGATTCGAATTCCCGCAGGTCGGCGTCGATGAAGCAGACGATGTCGCCGCTTGTGGCGAGCAGGGACCGCCACAGCACCTCGCCCTTGCCGGGCAGCGCGGGCAGCCGGGGCAGCAGCGAGTCGCGGGGGACGACGGTGGCGCCCGCCGCCGCGGCGACCTCGGCGGTGCGGTCAGTGGAGCCGGAGTCCAGCACCACCAGCTCGTCCACCAGCGGCATCGCCTCGCCCATCAGCTCACGCCGGATCGTGTCGGCGATCTCGCCGACCGTGGCCTCCTCGTTCAGGGCGGGCAGGACCACGCTCACCGTCGTCGCCGCGGTCCGCTTCGCGGCCAGCAGGTGATCCAGTGGACGGTCGTCGGCCGACCAGGAGCGATGCTTCAGCCAGCGCTCCACCTCATCCAGCACCTGTGTGTCTCCCCTGCTGTGATCGCTTGTGATCGCTGTGACCCATCTCGCGCATCGGACGGCTAGCTCAACCATCCGGGCCTTCGGTTACAGTCTTGAACAACGCACATGGCCGTCGTATGTCGGGGTCGACCTCGATGTTTACCGACGTACCGATGACGCTCGTGCCGACAAACGCCCCGGGCCCGCCCGGCGCCATACCGCTCATCCAGAGGGGCAGAGGGAACGGCCCGTTGAAGCCCCGGCAACCCTCCAGCTGATCTCGCATTCCGCAGCGAGGCTCCCAGCTCGGGAAGGTGCCAATTCCGTCTTGTGGCGAAATGCGTCACGAGGAAGATGAGGAGAAAGGGCCTCGCCATCCATGGCTGTGCAGTCAGTAGAAAGCTCAACCACTTCCTCCGCCTCCGCCTCCGGCGCCTTCGGTCCCGCCGTCGCATTGTCCTGCCGGGAGTGCGGTGAGCGGTTCGATCTGGGTCCGATCTTCGCGTGTGAGGCCTGTTTCGGGCCGCTCGAGGTCGCGTACGAGCTCCCGGCCGACGACCCGGAGGGGCTGCGCCGGCGCATCGAGGCCGGTCCGAACAGCATCTGGCGCTACGCCCCGCTGCTGCCCGTCCCGGCGGACGTGGCGGATCTGCCGAGCCTGAACCCCGGCTTCACCAAGCTGGTCAAGGCCGACAACCTCGCCCGTGAGCTCGGTGTCACCGGTGAGCTGCACATCAAGGACGACTCCGGCAACCCGACCCACTCCTTCAAGGACCGGGTCGTCGCCATCGCCGTCCAGGCCGCCCGCACCTTCGGCTTCACCACCCTCTCCTGCTCCTCCACCGGCAACCTGGCCGGTGCGGTGGGCGCCGCGGCCGCCCGCGCGGGCTTCCACTCCTGCGTCTTCATCCCGCACGACCTGGAGGCGGGCAAGGTCGTCATGGCCGCGGTCTACGGCGGTGACCTGGTCGGCATCGAGGGCACCTACGACGACGTCAACCGCTTCTGCAGCGAGCTGATCGGCGACCCGGTGGGCGAGGGCTGGGGCTTCGTCAACGTCAATCTGCGGCCGTACTACGGCGAGGGCTCCAAGACCCTGGCGTACGAGATCTGCGAGCAGCTCGGCTGGCGGCTGCCGGACCAGATCGTCGTCCCGATCGCCTCCGGCTCCCAGCTCACCAAGATCGACAAGGGGCTGAAGGAGCTGATCGCGATCGGTCTGGTCGAGGACCGGCCCTACAAGATCTTCGGCGCCCAGGCCGAGGGCTGCTCCCCGGTCTCCGCCGCCTTCAAGGCCGGCCATGACGTCGTCCGGCCGCAGAAGCCGCAGACCATCGCCAAGTCGCTGGCCATCGGCAACCCCGCGGACGGCCCGTACGTCCTGGACATCGCCCGCCGTACGGGCGGCGCGGTGGAGGACGTGAACGACGAGCAGATCGTCGACGCCATCAAGCTGCTGGCCCGCACCGAGGGGATCTTCGCGGAGACCGCGGGCGGCGTGACCGTCGGCGTGACCAAGAAGCTGATCGAGGACGGTCTGCTCGACCCGTCCCTGACGACCGTCGTGCTCAACACCGGCGACGGCCTCAAGACCCTCGACGCGGTGGCCCCCACCACGGGTCCCTCCGCCATCATCCGCCCCACCCTTGACTCGTTCCGAGAGGCTGGCCTCGCATGAGCGTCAACGTCCGAATCCCGACCATCCTGCGCACCTACACCGGTGGCCAGGCCGAGGTCCCGGCCGAGGGCGGGACCCTCGCCGAGGTCCTGGCGGACCTGGAGAAGAACCACGCGGGCATCTCGGCCCGCGTCCTGGACGACACCGGCAAGCTCCGCCGCTTCGTGAACGTCTACGTCAACGACGACGACGTCCGCTTCGCCGACGGCCTGGCCACGGCGACCCCGGACGGCGCCGGGATCTCGATCATCCCGGCGGTCGCGGGCGGCTGCTGACCCCGCGTCCCCCTCCTCACCTTTGGCATCGCCCCGTCCGGGGACAACCGGACGGGGCGATTCCGTGTGTGGAATCGCGATACAGTTGCCCGGATTCCCCGACGGCTCCGGGGTCGGAGCCACATATGAGAACTCGTCAAGTTGTGCGTAAAGTGTGAGCGCGAATTGTCGGGTTGGTTCCTTATGTCCGGCCCGGATTGCCCGAACTTCACATAATTTCTCACTTTTAACCGTTCGGCCGTGCCCAGAATTCTCGTCCGATTGACCTGTTGCAGAGGGCGTTGGGACGGATACATTCAGCGGCGGTCGACGCGTTCCGGCGCACACCCCCCACATCCGGGGGGTGAGGTCTGACCCGGGTCCGCGGAGTGCGGTCCTGCGCAAGGGCCAGCAATAGGGGAGTTAGGAATGGCTCAGGGCACCGTCAAGTGGTTCAACGCGGAGAAGGGGTACGGCTTCATCGCGGTCGACGGTGGTGCGGACGTGTTCGTCCACTACAGCGCGATCCAGATGGACGGGTACCGCACCCTCGAGGAAGGCCAGCGGGTCGAGTTCGAGATCTCGCAGGGCCAGAAGGGCCCGCAGGCCGACATGGTCCGCGTGGCCGTAGGCTGACGCGCCGACGCGACGCAGCTGAAACGAACAGTCAGAAGGGTCCGTGTCCCGAACGGGGTACGGACCCTTCGGCATGCCCCGGGCCATGACCTCCTGCCGCCCTGCTGCCCCTTCGGGCGCTTGCGCCCACCCGTCACCCGGCCGCCACCCCTCGAGGATGCCCTTCGGGCGCTTGCGCCCACCCGTCACCCGGCCGCCACCCCTCGAGGATGCCCTTCGGGCGCTTGCACTCTATAGGTCCGAGTGCTAATCATTGGCGTTAGCACTCTGACGTTGAGAGTGACAGAAGGACCGGGTCGGTGAGGCCCGCCAGGCCATGCGGGGTAAGGAACCGCGCGGCAGGCAGGTCGTCCGTCGCGGGCGCCAGCGCGGTCCGGAGCAATCCACCCCGTCTCTGGGAGGACCACTTCACATGGCCAAGATCATCGCGTTCGACGAGGAGGCGCGGCGCGGCCTCGAGCGCGGGATGAACCAGCTCGCCGACGCCGTCAAGGTCACCCTCGGCCCCAAGGGCCGTAACGTCGTCCTCGAGAAGAAGTGGGGCGCCCCCACGATCACCAACGATGGTGTGTCCATCGCCAAGGAGATCGAGCTCGAGGACGCGTACGAGAAGATCGGCGCCGAGCTGGTCAAGGAGGTCGCGAAGAAGACGGACGACGTCGCCGGTGACGGCACGACGACCGCGACCGTCCTCGCCCAGGCGCTGGTCAAGGAGGGCCTCCGCAACGTCGCCGCGGGTGCCAACCCGATGGCGCTCAAGCGCGGTATCGAGAAGGCCGTCGAGGCCGTCTCCGCCCAGCTTCTCGAGCAGGCCAAGGACGTGGAGACCAAGGAGCAGATCGCCTCCACCGCCTCCATCTCCGCCGCCGACACCCAGATCGGCGAGCTCATCGCCGAGGCGATGGACAAGGTCGGCAAGGAAGGTGTCATCACCGTCGAGGAGTCGCAGACCTTCGGGCTCGAGCTCGAGCTCACCGAGGGCATGCGCTTCGACAAGGGCTACATCTCCCCGTACTTCGCGACGGACATGGAGCGTATGGAGGCGTCGCTCGACGACCCGTACATCCTGATCGTCAACTCCAAGATCAGCAGCGTGAAGGACCTCCTCCCGCTGCTCGAGAAGGTCATGCAGTCGGGCAAGCCGCTGCTGATCATCGCCGAGGACGTCGAGGGCGAGGCCCTGGCGACCCTGGTCGTCAACAAGATCCGTGGCACCTTCAAGTCCGTCGCCGTCAAGGCCCCGGGCTTCGGTGACCGCCGTAAGGCCATGCTCGGTGACATCGCCATCCTTACCGGTGGCACCGTCATCTCCGAGGAGGTCGGCCTCAAGCTGGAGAACGCCGGTCTCGACCTGCTCGGCCGGGCCCGCAAGATCACGGTCACCAAGGACGAGACCACGATCGTGGACGGCGCCGGCGACACCGACCAGGTGCAGGGCCGCGTCAACCAGATTCGCGCCGAGATCGAGTCCTCGGACTCGGACTACGACCGCGAGAAGCTCCAGGAGCGCCTGGCGAAGCTGGCCGGCGGCGTGGCCGTCATCAAGGCCGGTGCCGCCACCGAGGTCGAGCTCAAGGAGCGCAAGCACCGCATCGAGGACGCGGTGCGCAACGCCAAGGCCGCCGTCGAGGAGGGCATCGTCGCCGGTGGTGGCGTGGCCCTGCTCCAGACCGTCTCGGTCTTCGAGAAGCTGGAGCTCGAGGGCGACGAGGCCACCGGTGCCCAGGCCGTGCGCCTGGCCCTGGAGGCCCCGCTGAAGCAGATCGCGGTCAACGCCGGTCTCGAGGGCGGCGTCGTGGTCGAGAAGGTGCGCAACCTGACCCCGGGTCACGGCCTCAACGCCGCGACCGGTGAGTACGTGGACCTGATCGCCGAGGGCATCATCGACCCGGCCAAGGTCACGCGCTCCGCGCTGCAGAACGCCGCGTCGATCGCCGCGCTGTTCCTCACCACCGAGGCCGTCATCGCCGACAAGCCGGAGAAGGCCGCCCCGGCGGGCGCTCCGGGCGGCATGCCGGGCGGTGACATGGACTTCTGATCGACTCGGCGCGTTCGTTCGCCGGTCGGTCATACCGTCCGAGACGTCGGGGCGGCACCCTCTCCCAGGGGTGCCGCCCCGACGGCGTACCCGGGCCCCGACGGCGTATCCGGGCCCCGACGGCGTATCCGGGCCCCGACGGCGTATCCGGGCCCCGACGGCGTATCCGGGCCTTGTGTGGATGCGGGGCCTGTGCGGATGCGGCCCCGTGCGAGTGCGGGCCCCGTGCGGATGCGGGGCCCGGTCCCGGGCTCACGCCGTGGCGGCCTCCAGGGCGGCGCGCAGCCGGCCGTGCGCCTCGGCCAGCAGCTTCTCGGCGGTCGGGGCGTCCACCTCGCCCAGGATGGTGAGGATCGCGTTCTTCACCTCGCCGTCCGTGGCCGTCAGCGCGCTCTCGATCCGTTCGTCGGAGGCGCCGGTCGCCAGGAAGACGATCCTCCGCGAACGGGCCCGCAGCTTGTCGTTGGAGGCGCGCACATCGACCATCAGATTCCCGAAGGTCTTGCCCAGCCGGATCATGGTGATGGTCGAGATCATGTTGAGCACCAGCTTCTGGGCCGTGCCCGCCTTCAGCCGGGTCGAGCCGGTGAGCAGCTCCGGCCCCACGACGATCTCGATGCCGTGGTCGGCCGCGGCGGCGAGCGCCGATCCGGCGTTGCAGGACAGCCCGACGGTGAGCGCGCCGCGCCGCCGGCCGTGCTCGACCGCGCCGACGGCGTACGGGGTGCGGCCGGAGGCCGAGACGCCGACCACGGTGTCGTCGGGGCCGATCCCGAGCAGATCGAGGTCCCGGGCGGCCAGCTCCCCGCTGTCCTCCGCGCCCTCGACCGAGGTCACCATGGCGTCCGGGCCGCCCGCGATCACCCCGACGACCTGCTCGGGCCGGGTGTTGAAGGTGGGCGGGCACTCGCTCGCGTCGAGCACCCCGAGCCGTCCGGCGGTGCCCGCGCCCGTATAGAGGAGGCGGCCGCCACGGGACATCCGTGCGGCGATGGCGTCGATGGCGGCGGCGATGCGGGGGAGCTGACCGGCGACGGCGGTGGGGACGGCGGCGTCCTCCGCGTTCATGATCCGGGCGATCTCGAGGGTTTCGAGCCGGTCGATCTCGGCGAGTTCGGGGCGGAACGCCTCGGTGGTCAGGGTGTCGAGCTGGGCGCGGAGCCCCGCGGAGCCCGCGGAGTCGGCTGCGGAGTCGGCGGTAGTCATGGTGAAGCGGCTCTTTCCGGTACGTCGGCGTGGGGGTGGGGGTGGGGGTGACGGTGACTTGGCAGGGCAGTCACCGGGCGGAACAGTGACCGGTATCGGGGTGGGAGCGCGAGGGCGGGACCGGCCGGGCTCAGCGGTGCCCGGGACGCGGATCGTGGCGGTGCGCGAGCGCCTCGTACGACGCGGCGAGCGCGGGCGCCGCCGATTCGTATGTCCGCTGGGCGACCCCTATGAACAGGCAGTCCACCACCAGCAGTTGGCTGGTCCGGCTGGACATGGCCGCCGGGCGCAGCTCGCTCTCGCGGGCGGTGGAGGTGGTGAGCACCAGGTCCGCGTACTGCGCGACCTCGCCGTCCGGCCGTCCGGTGATCGCGACGGTGGTCGCCCCGTGCTCGAAGGCCACCCGCAGCGGTTCGATGACGTCCGTCGTGCGCCCGGAGTGGGTGATCGCGATGGCGACGTCGCCGGATCGCAGCTGGACCGCGTTGGTGACCGCGAGGTGCGGATCGGCGTGGGCGTGGGCTATCAGCCCGATGCGCAGCAGCTTCTGGACCAGGTCCTGGCCGACGAGGCTGGACGCCCCGATCCCGTAGACATCGATCCGGCGGGCGGCGGCCAGCGCCGAGACGGCCGCCTCGACCTGGCTGGTGTCCAGCCCGGCGGCGGTGTCGGCGAGACACTGCTGCTCCTCCCGCGCCAGCTTGGTGACCACGTCGGCGATCGGATCGTCGACCGCGATGTCCGCGGTGACGGCCGGGGCCCGGCCGGCGGCCTGCTGGGCGGCGAGCGCGGCGAGCGCGAGGCGCAGATCCCGGTATCCGGGGTAACCGAGCAGCCGGGAGGTGCGGACGACGGTGGCCTCACTGGTGCCGGTCCGCTCGGCGAGCCCGGTGACGGTGAGCGCCGCGCAACCGGCCGGATCGCCCGCCACGGCTTCGGCGACGCGCTGCATGGAGCGGGTCATGGAGGGACCTAATGTGCGGACCTTGGCGGCTAGGGCGGCCGGAGCGGGTGGGGCAGGCGGGGTGGGCGGTGTGGGTGGGGTGGCGTCGGGTTGCGGAGGAGGCATGAAAGTTTCCTTCAGGTCGCTTCTCACCAGCGAAAACTATTTCCGGCCACGGTGCCCGTCAACCCTCCGGACGACCACGCGGCGGGTCGGCGTGGCCGAAGCGAACAGGCGACAGGAGGAAGCAAAGGTGACAATGGGACCCATGAAGCTCGAACAGGCACTGCACGCGGCCCGCGCTCTCGTCCTGGCCGACCTCGCGGCGGGGGAGGTCGCCCGCGCCGACATCGTCTCGCTGGTCGAGGACGCGATCGCGCACCGGCGGTGGTGGGTCGAGCAGTGGCCGGAAGGCGTCGCGTATGTGGCCGGTCTGGTCGCCCAGGACGTCCAGGACGCCCTGCTGGAACGGTACGGCCGCTGGCCGCTGTGCCCCGTCTGCACCCAGGGCGGCGACCTCCACGCCCTCGACGTGGAGCCCGAGTTGGGCCCCGACCCGCACTGGGTCTGCGGCAAGACGGCGGTGGCGGTGGCGCCCGTGGGATCGCTGGGCACCACCCTCTGATGGCCGTCCTGATCGACCCGCCCTCGTGGCCGGGCCACGGCCGCCTGTGGTCCCACCTCGTCAGCGATGTCTCCTACGCCGAACTCCACGCCTTCGCCGCCCGCATCGGCGCCCCGCGCCGGGGCTTCGACCGTGACCACTACGACGTGCCGAGCGAGCTGTACGCGAAGGCGGTACGGGCGGGCGCGGAGGAGGTCGGCAGCAAGGAACTCCTCCGCCGCCTCAAGGCCGCGGGCCTCCGCCGCCCCAAGCGGGCCGCGAACGCGGACTGACCGGGGCGGGCGGGCCCATGGGCTGCACTGCCCATGGGCTGCGCTGTTGTCCGGGGGCTGCGTTGCCTGGGGCCTGCCGCTGTTGTCCGCGGGGCTCGCGCTGTCCGGGGGCTGCGCTGCCCACGGCCCGCCGCTGCTGTCCGCGGCCCGCGCTGCTGCCCACCGGCCGCGCTGCCGGCCGCCCGGTGCGGCCGCCCGGTGCGGCGGCCCGGTGCGGTGGCCCGGTGCGGTGGCCCGGTGCGGCCGCCGCGCCCTCGCCGTGCGCGGGTCCGCGCGGTGCCGCGCTGCCGCTCGTGCCCACGAGCGGCTGAGGGCGTGCCCCGCGCGGGCGGAGTGACCGCGCCCGCGCGGAGTGACCGCGCCCGCGCGGCGGAGGCGGGGCCTCTTCAGCGCGCCGTGCGCGACGGGTCGGAGGCCAGGTCGTGGTGGGGGGCTTCCGTACCCGCCGGGGCGGCCGACGTGGCGATCACGCGCGAGGCGCCCGTCGCCCGGTGCAGCCGTATCGCGGCCACCGTCGTCACCGCGCCCGTACCGGCGAGGGCCGCGCCCGTCCAGGCCACGGCCGGGTAGCCCCAGCCCGCGTCGATGACGAGGCCGCCGAGCCACGGGCCCACCGTGTTGCCGATGTTGAACGCGGAGGTGTTGGTCGCGCCCGCGAGCGTGGGCGCGGCGTTGGCGAGGTTGAACATCCGGGCGTTGAGCGCGGGCGCGGTGAAGAAGGCGGTGAAGCCGAGCATCAGCGCCAGGCTCACCGCCGCGACCGCGCTGTGCGCGGTCAGCGCCAGCGCGCTCAGCACGACCGTCGAGGAGACGATGCCCCAGAACATCGTGCCGAACAGATGGGCGTCCGCGATCCGCCCGCCGATCACCGTACCCAGCAGCGCGCCGACCCCGAACAGCGCGAGCACGGTCGGCACCCAGCCCTCGTCCAGCCCGGCCACGTCCGTCAGCAGCGGCCCGAGGTAGGAGAACAGGCAGAAGACCGCGCCACCGCTCAGCGCGGTCGCGGCCAGCGCCAGCCACACCTGCCGGTCGCGGTAGATGCGCAACTCGGCCCGCAGCCGCGGCTGGTCGTCCCCGGTCGGCACCTCCGTACGCGGTACGAGTGCGACGACCCCGACCAGCCCGAGCACCGAAAGACCGGCCACCGCCCAGAAGGCGGCCCGCCACCCCGCGTGCTGCCCGAGGAACGCCCCGGCCGGGACCCCGGCGATGTTCGCGATGCTCAGCCCGCCGACCATCACCGCCATCGCCTTGGCCCGCGCGTTCACCGGCACCAGCGATACGGCCACCGCGGCGCCCACGGCCCAGAACCCGGCGCACGCGAGCGCGCTCACCACCCGGGACGCGAACAGCACCCCGTACGACGGCGCCACCGCCCCCGCGATCTGCCCGAGCCCGAACACCGCGAGCAGCGCCATCAGCGTCGTCCGCCGCGGCAACCGCAACGTGGCCGCCGCCAGCACCGGCGCCCCGACCACCATCCCGATCGCGAACGCCGATATCAGCAGCCCGGCCGTGGGGATCGACACCCCCATGTCCCGCGCGACGGGTTGCAGCAGCCCGGACAGCATGAACTCGGAGGTGCCGAGCGCGAACACGGACAGTCCGAGGACGTAGACCGCCAGGGGCATGCGGGAGCGAGCGGAATCCGCTGAGGAGGAGGGCATGCCGGGCTCAACGTCGTGCGACGCCCCCCGCATTCCTGAGTTCACCCGTCACGCACCGAGCAGCTCCAGCTCAGTGGCCATGTTGTGGCGGGCGGCGGCCTCCCAGCGCTGATGTCCGACGGACGTACGGAACAGCTGGGACAGCCCCAGCAGATGGCGGAGGACATTGGCCCGGCCCTCGCGGAAGGCGTCGTCGGGGACGAATCCGTACTCCTCGCGGACCGCCGCCGCGTAGGCGCCGTAGTCGTCGGGGGAGCCCGCCAGGACGGCGAGGTCGGCGTCGCAGAGGACCTCGCCGTTGGTGTCGCCCTCGGCGGGGTCGTGGTCGCGGGTGACGAGGACGAGGCGGACGGTTTCGGCCACGTGGGGCTCCGGAACGCCGGCCTCCGGGAGGGCGCGTTCGGCGAGGCGGGCGCTGCGTTCCTCGTTGGTGGAGCGGTCGGGGAGGTAGACGGCGTCGTGGAACCAGGCGGCGAGGCGGATCGCGGCGGGGTCGGGGGCCTCGGTGTGCTCCAACAGCTCGTCCACCCGGTCCAGGACCGCCAGCAGGTGATCGGTGGTGTGGTAGCGGCGCTGGGGTTCGGCCCAGCGGGTCAGGAGGTCTTCGCCGTAGGGAACGGGAGACGGGGTCGTGGTGTCGCGGGCGTCGGCGAGGAGGTCCGTCCAGCGGGTGAGCAGGGCGTCATGGGCCGGGTGGCGGCCGGGTGCGGGCATGGGCCAATTGTGGGGTACCGGTTTGCCCTCTTGCACGGTGTGGCAAGCTGTCCTGCATGTCTAGACCATTGCTCGAGGTGATCGCCCTGACCCCTGCGGACGCGATCGCCGCACAGGCCGGAGGGGCGGACCGCCTCGAACTGGTCACCGACATGGCCGCCGACGGGCTCACCCCGTCCCGTGAGACCTTCGCCGCCGTTCGGTCGGCCGTCGATCTGCCGGTGCGGGTGATGCTCCGCGCGGCGGACGGCTTCGCGACCGGAAACGCGTTCGACGCGCTGTGCGAGGCCGCCGTCGCGCTGCACTCGGAGGGGGCGGACGAGTTCGTCCTGGGCTTCCTGACCGACGACGGCGGGGTGGACCTGGCCGCCGTGACCGCGCTGACCGAGGTCGTGGGCGCGGGCGGCGGCGTGGACGAGAGCCGCTGGACCTTCCACCGGGCCATCGACCGCGCCGCCGATCGCGACGGACTGCGCAAGCGGCTCGCGGATATCCCCGGCCTCGACACGTATCTCACCGCCGGGTCGGCGCACGGCGTGGACGATGGTCTGCCGACCCTGACCGACGAGGCGGCGCGGACCGGTACCCCGGGCTATGCGCCGCGCATCATGGCGGGCGGCGGCCTGCGCCTCGACCACCTGCCCGCGCTGCGCGCCGCCGGGATCGACGCCTTCCACATCGGCGGCGCGGCCCGCCCCGGCGGCTGGTCGGGCCCGGTGGACGCCACCGCGGTCGGCCAGTGGCGCATGGCCTTGGACGCACCGGTTCCGGTGGCCTGAGCGGGCGGCCGCTGCCGGACCGCGCCTTATCTCCGTCAGGCCACCGCCGGATCCCGCCCCGCCCCCGGCGACGTCAGGCGGCCAGCCGCTCCGGCAGCGGCGCCCCGTGGATCACCGTCAGCCCGGACACCGCGCGGGTCAGGGCCACGTACAGGCGGCGCAGGCCCGTGCGTTCGTCGGGTTCGCCGTCGACCACGGCGGCCGGTTCGTCCAGTACCACGTAGTCGTACTCCAGGCCCTTGGCCAGCGTCGCCGGGACGAGGGTGAGGCGGGACTCGGCGCTGGTCTCCTCGCCGGGGGTGAGGCGGGGCAGGCCCGCCGCGTCGAGGGCCTGGGCCAGGGCCGGGACGCGGGCGTCGGCCGCGATCAGCCCGATCGAGCCTTCGTGCCGCAGGGCCTCGTGGCAGGCGGCGATCACGGCCGCGTCCAGCTCCGCCGGGTCCACGGCCCGTACGGAGAAGTCACCCGCCGCCTCGCGGATCGAGGTGGCCTCCGACAGGCCGGGGGCGATCGCGGGCAGCAGCCGGGAGGCGTACGCGATCACCTCGCGCGGCACGCGGAAGCCCTGGGTCAGCTCCTCGATCCCCGCTCCCTCCTTGCCCAGGTGGATCAGGGCCTCCTCCCAACTGGCCGTCGCCCACGGGGTGGTGCCCTGGGCGATGTCGCCGAGCACGGTCGCCGAGCCGGTGCTGCAGCGGCGGCCGACCGCGCGGTACTGCATGGGGGAGAGGTCCTGCGCCTCGTCCAGGACCACATGGCCGAGGGACGGGGTGCGCTCGATGAGATCGGCCGCCTCGTCGATCAGCACCAGGTCCGCCGGGGACCACTTCGCGGACTTCACACCGCGCGCCGGCTTCGCCCACAGGACGGTCTTCTGCTCGTCGGCGTCGAGGACGCCGTCCGCGTGCTCGGCCAGGAAGTCGGCGTCGGAGAGCAGCCGCAGCACCAGCTTGGCCGGGTCGACCGGCGGCCAGATCGCCTTGACCGCCGCCTTCACGGCGGGGTTACGGGCCACCGAGTCCTGGACCCGGTCGTCGGGCGCCTCGCCCGCCTGCTCCATCCGGACCAGCACGGTGTGCGCGATGCGCCGCGGAAGCGCCTCGCGGGCCGCGCCGTAGCGGATGTCGCGGGTGAGCAACTCCTCGACGATCTCCTCGAGTTCATACGCGGGCACCCGCCAGCGGCGTGAGCCGCGCACCACGACGCACGGCTCGGTGGGGCGGGTGACATACGAGCGCAGGGCGCGGCGCAGCACCTCGGCCAGCCGGGCGTCGCCCTTGACGCGGGCCGCGTCGGCGGAGTCGGCGCCCCGCGCCACCGCGCCCAGGGACGGCCGGGTCACCAGGTCCTCGACGGTCGCCTGGGCCACCTGCAACTCGCCCAGGGCGGGCAGGACCTGCTCGATGTAGTGGAGGAAGGAGCGGTTGGGGCCGATGACCAGGGTGCCGGAGCGGGCCAGCCGCTCGCGGTGCGCGTACAGCAGATACGCCACCCGGTGCAGCCCCACGGCCGTCTTACCGGTGCCCGGCGCCCCCTGGACGCAGATGGTGCCGCCGATCCCCTGGCGGACGATCTCGTCCTGCTCCGGCTGGATCGTCGCGACGATGTCCCGCATGGGGCCGACGCGCGGGCGCTCGATCTCGGACTGGAGCAGCTTGCTGGTCTGCTCCCCCTCGGAGGGGTCGGAGAGCCGTTCGTCCTCGTACGCCGTCAACTCGCCGCCCGTGTAGCCGAAGCGGCGGCGCAGCCCGATGTCCATCGGCGCCTTCTTGGACGCCTGGTAGAAGGGCTGGGAGACGGGGGCGCGCCAGTCGATGACCATGGGGTCGCCGTCCGCGTCGTGCACATGGCGGCGGCCGATGTAAAAAGTGTCCGTCGAGCCGCCTCCGGCGGCGGGGAGCTCCCCCGCGGCGCCCTCCGCAATCGCCGCGCCCGGCGCGTGCAGATAGTCGAGGCGGCCGAAGAAGAGCGGGGTGTCGGCGAGGTCGGCGAGGGCCTTGATGCGCTCGCTGACCTGGTGGTGCAGGGCTTCGGCGTTGACCCAGTTCGCGGCGACGTCCCGGAGGTCGAGGGCCTCGACGTCGGCGCGCATGGCGCGCAGCGCGGCGCGGGACGCGGTCAGATGGGCGCGCTCCCGCGCGAGGGGGTCCAGCTGGTCAGGGGCGTGCGAGGGCACGGCGTAGCCTCCGGCGAGCGAGTACACAAGCGAGTGCACAAAACGGATGCGCGGTACGTATGCGGCGCGCGGTACGAGATGCCGACCGGTTTCCGTCCGGACGGCGGCTCTCCCCGTTCGGAACGCGGGAGGCGGCAAGACCGGCGATTGTAGCCAGGGCATGTCGGGGAGGCGAATGAATTATGACGGGGCCGGGGGAGCCGCCCTCGGGGGGAGTTCTCGAGCATCGCGCGCACCACGGGCAGAGCCGCCCATCACCAGTCCCTCATGACAGAAGTCAATGGGGGACCGGTGATGGTCCGGTACGTCAGGCGTCCTCGTCCGCGAGCAGTTCGCTGGCGTCCACGATCCGGTACGCGTACCCCTGCTCGGCCAGGAACCGCTGGCGGTGCGCCGCGAAGTCCTGGTCGATCGTGTCGCGCGCGACCACCGAGTAGAAGACCGCCGGATGGCCGTCGGCCTTCGGGCGCAGCACCCGGCCGAGCCGCTGGGCCTCTTCCTGGCGGGAGCCGAACGTGCCGGAGACCTGGATGGCGACCGTGGCCTCGGGGAGGTCGATGGAGAAGTTGGCGACCTTCGAGACGACGAGCACCGACAGCTCGCCCTCCCGGAAGGCGTCGAACAGCTTCTCCCGCTGGGCGTTGGTGGTCTCACCCTTGATGACGGGCGCGTCCAGATGCTCGCCCAACTCGTCGAGCTGGTCGATGTACTGCCCGATGACCAGCGTCTGCTGCCCCTTGTGCCGGGCGACCAGCGCCTCGGTGATCCGCCGCTTGGAGTCGGTCGTGGCGCAGTAGCGGTACTTCTCCTCGGTCTCGGCGGTCGCGTACGTCAGCCGCTCGGTCTCGGTCAGATTGACCCGGACCTCGACACAGTCGGCGGGTGCGATGTAGCCCTGCGCCTCGATCTCCTTCCAGGGCGCGTCGAAGCGCTTCGGCCCGATGAGGGAGAAGACATCGGACTCCCGGCCGTCCTCCCGGACGAGCGTCGCCGTGAGCCCGAGCCGCCGCCGCGCCTGCAGATCGGCGGTGAACTTGAAGACGGGCGCGGGCAGCAGATGCACCTCGTCGTAGACGATCAGGCCCCAGTCGCGGGAGTCGAACAGCTCGAGGTGCGGATAGATGCCCTTCCGCTTGGTGGTGAGCACCTGGTACGTGGCGATGGTGATCGGGCGGATCTCCTTCCGCGTACCGCTGTACTCACCGATCTCGTCCTCGGTGAGCGAGGTGCGGCGCACCAGCTCGTGCTTCCACTGGCGGGCGGAGACGGTGTTGGTGACCAGGATCAGCGTGGTCGACTTGGCGGTGGCCATCGCACCCGCCCCGACCAGCGTCTTTCCGGCGCCGCAGGGCAGCACGACGACGCCCGAGCCGCCGTGCCAGAAGCCCTCCACGGCCTGCGTCTGATACGGCCGCAGCGCCCAGCCGTCCTCGCGCAGCTCGATGGGGTGCGCCTCGCCGTCCACATAGCCGGCCAGGTCCTCGGCGGGCCAGCCCAGCTTCAGCAGCGTCTGCTTGATCTGGCCGCGCTCGGAGGGGTGGACGACGACGGTCTCCGGGTCGATCCGGGCGCCGACCAGCGGCTGGATCTTCTTCGACCGCAGGATCTCCTCGAGGATCGGGCGGTCGCTGGTCTCCAGGACCAGCCCGTGGGTGGGGTGCTTGAGCAGCCGCAGCCGCCCGTACCGGGCCATGGTCTCCGCGACGTCCACGAGGAGGGCGTGCGGGACGGGGTAGCGGGAGTACGCCACGAGGGCGTCCACGACCTGCTCGGCGTCGTGCCCGGCGGCGCGGGCGTTCCACAGCCCGAGCGGGGTCACCCGGTAGGTGTGGATGTGCTCGGGCGCTCGCTCCAGCTCGGCAAAGGGCGCGATGGCGCGGCGGCAGGCGTCCGCCTGCTCGTGATCCACCTCGAGCAGGAGCGTCTTGTCGCTTTGGACGATGAGGGGTCCATTCACGCGCCTGGGTCCTTTCGTGCTGGCCGGCCAAAGAACCAGTGTCCCCCATCGAGGAGGCGTGGCGGAGAGCCACAGGGATACTCCGGGCGGCTACGGGCAAGCGGCGAAGACGGAAACGGACCGACGGAGCGGCGGCGACAGAGCCATGGGCGGGAGGCGAGTCCCTGTGATCAGCATCGCTGGATGGGAGATCCGGCGGACGGCGGACAAGAGGACGACGGTAGAGCGGACGGCGGAGAAGAAGCCGCAGGCGGGGTCCCGGACGACGGGGGGCCGGAAGAAGGCGAGCGGGCAGGGCCGGAAGAAGGCGGCGGGCGGTCAGAAGAAGGGGCCCGGGACCGCGAAGTCGCCGACCGCGAAGACGCCGACCGCGAAGACGCAGAGCGAGAAGACGCAGAGCGAGAAGTCGCCGACCGCGAAGGCACGGGCTGCGGGGGCCCAGTCCGCGAAGGGGCCCGGGACCGCGAAGTCGCAGACCGCGAAGACGCCGACCGCGAAGGCCCGGCCCACCACGGGCCGGACCACCAAGGCCCCCGAGCCCCAGGCCGCCCCCGAGAAGGCGCTGCTGCAGCGCACCTCGTTCGGCGCACGCGTCGCACGGGCGATGGTGCTGCTCCTGGCGTTCGTCTGCATGGTCGGCTTCGCGGCGGCGCTCGCCAAGGCCACGCTCGTGCCCTCACCCGGCTCCGTCGACCTCGTCCACACCAATCTGCGTCCGGGACGCTCGCTGCGCGCCTACGTCGACCAGCCCGCCTTCCAGGACACGGTGAAGCAGATCGGCGGCAATGTGCTGCTCGGCGCGCCCTTCGGGGTGCTGCTGCCGATGCTGGTGCCGAAGGCGCGGGGCGCGGTGCGGGTGGTCGTGGTGACGGCCTTGGTGATGGTGGCCGTCGAGACCGTTCAGGGGCTCATCGTCGAGGGCCGGGCCTTCGACATCGACGACGTCATCCTCAACACCTCGGGCGCGCTGATCGGCTATGTCGTGGTCGGCCGCTGGCTGGGCCACGCCCTCCACCCCCGTCGCCGCCACTGGTGGCACCGGTGGACCCGGCGCGGGACCGAGGCACCGCCCGCGGCGTGAGCCGTCCCTACGCGCCGTGGCCCCGCCCCGCCCCAGGCTGATTTCGGCCTAGGTGGCGTCCTCGGCCAGTTCGGCGGCGCCCGTGATGCGGTGCAGGGGGTAGGTACGGACCTCGTCGGCCGTGTGGTCGTACGCCGTGACGAAGCCGCCCTCGACCCGGACCGGGGCGATCACGCGCTGGGTGGCCGCGCCGTTCGCGTTGACGTAGCCGATCCAGACGTTGGAGCCGGTCAGGGCCGCGGCCTGCATGGTGGCGAGGGTGTCGGCGGAGGTGGTGCGGGGCAGCCGGTCGCCACTGGTGGCGGATCCGGCACCGGCACCGGGCCGTGAGCCGGATCCGGCCTCCGGGCCCGCCCCCGCTCCGGCCGCGGCCGCCGGTTTGTGGGGCGCGGTCGCGGCGAGGTCCCCGGCGCGGATGGCGCGCACCGCCGCGCCCAGCAGGGTGGCGTCGGGCACCGGCGGGCCCTCCGGGACCGGGGCGGGCGGCTTACGAGGCGGAGTGCGCTGGGCTTCGGCCCGGCTGACCAGCACATCGCCCTCGGCGGACTCGGCGGCCGGGGCGTACCCCATCGCCCGCAACCCCTCCAGCAGCGTGTCCGGCGGCGCCTGGGCGGCCAGCACGGTGGGGGCGAGCCGGCGCAGCCGCAGCCCCGCCGAACGGCGGTCGGCGAGGATCTCGGCGAGCAGCGCGTCGTCGTCGCAGCGCAGATACGCGGAGGCGGCGCCGATGCGCAGTCGGCCGTGCTTACGGGCCACGTCGTTCACGAGGTAGGTGAGCGGCTGGGGCACCGGGGTGCGGGAGTGCGCGGCGAGGAAGGTGTGCACATCGTCGGCGGTCCGCCCGGCGTCCAGCGCGCGGCGTACGGACTCGGGTGTGAAGCGGTAGACGGTCGCGCCGCCCTTGGACTCGACGTCGGCGAGGATGCCCAGGGTCTCGGCGAGCGGCCGTTCCAGCGGGCCGGGCGCGACGGCGGTCAGGTCGGCCTGGAGCAGGACATGGGCGAGGGGCTCGGGGAGCAGCGGCGCGAGCAGCCGGGCGGCCTGTGCGGACGCGAGGTCGCTCTCGGCGGCCGTCGGCTCGTCCGGGTGGCGTTCCAGCAGGGCGCGGCCGTGCGAGGAGAGCGCGCCCCGGCCGGTGACCCCGAGCATTTCGGCCTCGGTGACGGCCCAGCGGGCCAGCCGCGAGCGCAGGTCCTCGCCGGTGGGCGAGGCGGCGGTGGGCGAGGCGGCGGTGGAGGCGGCCCCGGGGGCGGCCCCGGGGGCGGCTCCGGGGGCGGGCCCGGACGGGAAGGTCCCGGGGGCGGACCCGGAAGGGGTGGCCGCACCGGGGGTGGCCGCGGTGGGGGCCGGGGCCCCGCGGTGGCCGGTCGGCCGCTCCCACCGCAGCCGGGCCAGCAGGACGTCGGGGGCGGCCGCGGCACCGTGCGGCAGGGTGGCCAGGAGTTCGAGGACCCGGCGGCGGACCTCGGGGGCCGGGGAGCGGTCCAGTTCCGGGCCCAGCGCGGCGAGGGTGCGGCCCCTGCTGTCGCGGCCACCCACCAGGCCCGATGTACGGGTCGCGGGCAGCCAGGCGGCGGCGAGCCGGGCCCAGCGCTCCTCGGCGGGCAGCCGCAGCCAGTCGTCGTAGGCGGGGGTGGGGGCGTAGCGCTCGTCGGGCTCGCCGTCGGAGGCCACCAGCCCGGCCGCGTACGCCAGCTCGATCCAGAAGGCGGCCACCGGTTCGGACACGTCGAGCGCCACGGCGGTCCGCTTGAGGTCGCGGACGCTCAGCCCGCCCGCGCGCAGGACGGGCGGACCGGCGGTCTCCCACTGCCCCAGCAGCTCCTCGACGGTGGCCAGGGCGGTGAAGGTCTGGCCCGCGGCGGTGTTGTCCACAACCTGTGGATCGTGGTCGGCGGTGGGCGAGAGCGGCGGGGCGAACGGCTCGGGGGCGCGGTGCGCCCGGCCGTGGCGCAGATGCAGGGCGACCTCGCGGGGCAGTACGACATTGCGCGGGCCGGACGGCAGCAGCAGCCCGTGGTCCAGCAGCCAGCCGACGGGCGGGGTGGGCGAGACGACGGACGCCTCCCCGTACGGCGGCCCCCAGGTCAGCTTGGCCAGCACGGCCGCCGCGCCCGCCGGCGCCCCGTCGAGCAGCGCCGCCATCCGGGCGCGGTCCCGGAACAGCCCGGCCAGGGCCGCGGCCGCCGTGACGGGGTCGTGGGTGGGCGACTGCCCGGCCGCCGCCAGCAGCTCCTGGAGCCGCCCCGGCGACATCCCGGACGTGGCCTCCTGCACGGTCGGGCCGAGCCCGGTGGGGGAGGGCGAGGTGGGCGAGGGGGCGAGCAGCTCCCGAGCGGTCCGGACGAGCCGAAGCCGATCGTCCCCACCCCAGATCAGGGCCTGCTCGCGAAGGGTGGCCACGGCCCGCGGCAACTCGGCGACGATCGCGGCCCGTTCCTCGGCACTCAGCGGGGCGCCGACGCCTGGGGTGGTCCTGGCGTCGGGGGCGGTCGCGGCGGCCGAGGCGGTTCCGGTGGTTCCGGTGGTTCCGGTGGCCGAGGCGGTCCCCGCGGGTGAGGCGGGCCCAGCGGGTGAGGCGGTCCCCGCGGGTGAGGCGGGCCCAGCGGGTGAGGTGGACCCGGGCCCCTGCGCGGCCCCGGTGTCTGACGTGGCGCCGACGCCCGGGGTGGTCCCGGCGGCTGAGGTGGTCCCCGGGGCCTGAGTGCCCCCGGCACTACGGGCGTCCCTTGGATCCCGAGCGTCGCCGGGGCCCACGGCGTCCCCGGAACCCCGGAGTTCCTCCGCGTCGCGGGCGTCCCCAGTCCCCTGTGGGCCTCCGGCCTGCTCCGGGCCCCCGGCCGCCTCCGGGCCCCTGGCCCCCTGCGGCTCCCCGGCCTGCTCCGGGCCCCCGGCCTCCTGTGGGCCCCCGGCCTCCTGTGGGCCCCCGGCCTCCTGTGGACCCTCGGCCGCCTCCGGACCCCTGGCCTGCTCCGGACCCTCGGCTCCCTGTGGGCCTCCGGCCTGCTCCGGGCCCCCGGCCGCCTCCGGGCCCCTGGCCCCCTGTGGACCCCCGGCCCCCTGCGGACCCCCGGCCCCCTGCGGACCCCCGGCCCCCTGTGGGCCCCCGGCCGCCTCCGGGCCCTCGTCGCCCGTCATCAGGTCCCGCAGGGTCTCGTATGGGCAGGGGTCGGGCGCGACGGCCAGGGCCTCGGCGGTCTGTTGCGCGAATCGGTCGAGGCGCTCCACGGCTCGTACCACCGAGGCGCGGGTGCCCGCCCGGGTGGCGAGCTGGGTGAGGTCGTTCGGGACCGGGGAGAGCAGATCGGGGCGGGCGCGCAGCAGGGCGGCGAGGGCGTCGTCGGGCCGGGTGCGCAGCTCCTCGGCGAGGGTGCGCGGCGCCCCGCGGCCGCGGTCGCCGTGGCCGTCGTCTCGTGGGCCGCCGCCCCGGGGGACGCGATCCTGCGGACCGCTGTCCCCGTAGCCGGTGTCTGCGGGCAACTCATGCCTCCCGGTTGCGCGAGCTGGTCTCTTCGGGCATGTCAGCCCTCTCGATTCCATGAACTGCTCATTCGATCCACAGTACCCGCGGGGTGCGGGACGCAGGGGATGCGGCGGGATTCCGGTTCCGCGCGGTACCGTCGGAGCCGATTGATACGCCGACGGTGCGCATTCTCAGGGGTCTTGGTGGGGATCGAGAGCGAGAAGCTCGTCTACGACTATCTGAGCCGTGTCGGGGACCTGGCTCAGCAACAGGGTCTGTCGTCCGGTGAACGTATGCGGCTGGTCTCCGGGCTCCGGGCCGATATCGACCATCGCCGGGCCACCGCCACCGGAGGGGCGGACAGCCCGGCCGGGGTGAAGCGGATCCTGTCCAGACTGGGCTCACCGGCCGAAGTGGTGGCCGCCGCGGGCGGCCGGGACCCCGACCCGGGATCGGGGGGCATGGGTGGTGCGCCCAGTACGGAGGGCAGCGGTCCGGGCGGCGGTGCGCCGCCGCGAGGGCCCGCCGGGGCGGCGCGGGCGGCCCGGGACAAGCTGGCCGGGCTCGCCAAGAGCAGCGGTCTCACCGGTAAGGTGCCCGCCCCGCGCGAGGAGGACGGCCCGGGGGCGCCCGGCACCGGCCGGAACGGGAACGGCCCCGCCCCGGGCGACGGCGCCCCCTCCCTGATCAAGCCGAGGCCCGCCGCCCCCGCCACACCCCCGTCCAACGTCGCCTCGCCCCCGCACCTCGCGGGCGAGGACGAACTGGGTCCGGGCGAGTCCGACATGGACTGGTGGCACGTCGAGCCGGGCCCGTTCGCCCAGCCCGAGCAGCGCGACGCGCAGTACGGCGCGGTCGAGGGGTTCACCGGCGGGATCGAGATCCCCGAACTGCTCGGTAAGGGCAAGTCGGCCGAGCAGGAGCGCCAGGAGCGGCGCGAGGCCGAGGAGAAGGCGGCGGAGGAGAAGGCCGCCGCCGAGGCCGAGGCCGCCGCGGAGGCGAAGGCGAAGGCCGAGGCCAAGAAGGCGGAGGCCGGAGGCAAGCCGCGGAGCGGGCTGCGCCGTGTGCTGCTCGGGCCCGGTAAGGCGGGTAAGGCGGCCGATCAGCCCGCGGGCGGGGGCGGCGTCCCCACATGGCTGTCCGGGCTCGGCCCGGTGCTGCTGGTGGCGGTCGCGCTCCTCGTGGCGGGCGCCGCCCTGGGCAACATCATCCCGATCGCGTTCGGCTGGGTGATCGCGTACTACAGCACCTACCGCCGCTCCCCGGCGGAGGCCAAGTGGGCCGCCCTGGGCATGCCCGGCCTGGTCGCGGCCGGGGCCGCGATCTGGCTGTACGGCCGCGCCGACCACAAGTGGGGCGAGGCGATCCCCGAACACGGCTGGAAGGACGCCCTGACCGAGACCTGGCCCTATGTCGTCCGGGGCGCGGCCATCGCCTCGGTGCTCTTCCTGCTCTGGCGCGCCGCCAAGCGCAAGGGCTGACACCGGGCGCCGGCCCCGGGCGCGCTCAGCCTCGCGCCCCCGGGCGTGCTGAGTCTCGGGCGCGCTCCGTCTCGCGCCCCCGGGCGCGCTCAGCCTCGCGTGGGCGCGCTCAGCCTCGCGCGGCCTGCCAGGGCGCGCCCGGGACGACCAGGGGGCTGCCGGTCACCGGGTCCGGGACGACCACCGAGTCGAGGCCGAAGACCTCGTGCACCAGCTCCGCCGTGACGACGTCCCCCGGGCGGCCGCGTGCCACGACGCCGCCGCCCTTCATCGCGATCAGATGGTCGGCGTAGCGGGCGGCCTGGTTGAGGTCGTGCAGGACGGCGACGACCGTACGGCCGCGTTCGTGGTTGAGCTGGCGGACCAGGTCCAGCACCTCCACCTGGTGGGAGATGTCCAGGTACGTCGTCGGCTCGTCCAGCAGCAGCAGGTCGGTCTCCTGCGCGAGCGCCATCGCGATCCATACGCGCTGCCGCTGCCCGCCCGACAGCTCGTCCACCGGGCGGTCGGCGAGCGCCGTCACATCCGTGCGCTCCATGGCGTCCGTGACGGCCCGTTCGTCCTCCTCCGACCACTGCTGCCACCACCGCTGATGCGGCTGGCGGCCACGGGAGACGAGATCGGCGACGGTGATCGCCTCGGGCGCGACCGGGGTCTGCGGAAGCAGCCCCACGGACTGGGCGATCTTCTTCGTCGGGATGCGCGAGAGATCCGTGCCGTCGAGGAGCACGGCGCCGCCGCGCGGCCGCAGCAGCCGCCCCAGGGCGCGCAGCAGGGTGGACTTGCCGCAGGCGTTGGGGCCGACGATGACCGTGACCTCGCCGTCGGGTATCTCCAGGTCCAGCCCGTCCACGACGGTGCGGTCCTCGTACGCGAGGGTCAGCTCGCGTGCGGTGAGCCGGTTCGGCCGGTTCGCGGCGGCGGCTTCCGCCGGTCCTGCCTCCGGGCTCGTTCCTCCCGTTGTGGACGCCGAAGCGGTCATGCGGCGGTGCCTCCCTTACGGCCGCGTCCTCCGGAAGACAGCAGCAGGTGGATCAGATACGGGGCGCCGACCGCGGCCGTCAGCACACCCACCGGCAGTTCGGTCGGCGCGAACAGCTTGCGGGCCAGCAGATCGGCGGTGACGACGATGAAGGCTCCGATCAGGGCCGAGCACAGCAGCGGGATCTGGGCGGTCCTGGTCATCCGGCGGGCGATCTGCGGGGCGAGCAGGGCCACGAAGTCCACCGGGCCGGCCGCGCCCGTCGCCATCGACGCGAGGACGACGCCGAGGGCCACCAGGCCCAGCCGCACCCGCCCGAGCCGTACGCCCAGCGCGGTCGCCGTGTCGTCGTCCATGGACACCGTGCGCTGCGCCCGCGCCGCCCACAGCACGCCCGGCAGCAGCACCAGCAGCGCCCAGCCGAGCGGAGCGGCCTCGTTCCAGCCGCGTCCGTTGAGCGAACCGGTCATCCACACCTTCGCCTGCTGGGCCACCAGATAGTCGCCCTTGGTCAGGAAGAGGTGGGTGATCGAGCGCAGCGCGACGGCGAAGCCGATGCCGATGAGCACGAAGCGGGCCGCCTGGAGCCCGCCGCGCCAGGCGAAGACGTACACCAGCCCGGCGGCGGCGAGACCGCCGAGTACGGAGAGGTACGGCAGAACGGCGTAGGAGGCGACCCCGTAGGTCATCGCGCCCACGGTCACCGCGCTCGCGCCCTGGCTGACGCCGATGATGTCGGGGCTCGCGAGGGGGTTGCGGGCCACCGTCTGGATCAGCGCGCCCGCGATGCCGAAGGCGGCGCCGACCATCAGGCCGAGCGTCATCCGGGGCAGCCGCAGCGTGCCGACGACGAGGTCGTTCGGGGTGGCCGGACCGAGGCCCCACTGGGTGTGCAGAACGGCCTTCACGGCGCCGCCGGGGCCGACGAAGCTCTCGCCGACGCATAGATACGTCACACAGACGGCGGCGGTGGCCAGGGCCAGCCCGATCGCGACGAGGGCCGAGCGGCGGTGCAGCAGGAACGATCCGCCACGTCCGCCGGGCCCGTTGCCCTTGCTACGGATCAGGTTGCTCTTGACGCGGATCAGGCCGTACCCGGCCGGGCGGACCGTACGGACGTCGGTACGGCTCTCCGTCGCGCTCACGCGGCCACCGCCTTCCGGCGCACCAGCGTGACCAGGAACGGCACCCCGATCAGCGCGGTCATCACGCCCGCCGGGACCTCGCTCGGCGGGAAGACGACCCGGCCCACCACATCCGAGACCAGCAGCATCACCGGGCCGATCAGGGCGGCCATCGGCAGCACCCAGCGGTGGCCGGTGCCGACGATCGCGCGGGCGATATGGGGGACCGCGAGGCCGATGAACGCGAGCGGACCGGCGGCGGCCACCCCGACGCCGGTGAGGATCGTGGCGCCGAGGGCCGCGACGATCCGTACGGCCGCCACGTTCTGGCCGAGCCCCTTCGCGACGTCCTCGCCGAGCGCCAGCGCGTCAAGACCGCGTGCCACCGCGATCACCAGCACCGTGCCGACCAGCAGGAACGGCCAGATCTGGCCGACGATCCCGGTGTCACGCCCGGCGAGCGAGCCGATCTGCCAGAAGCGGAACTCGTCCAGGGCCGCCGCCTTCGTCGTCAGCACGCCCGTCGTCACGGACACCAGCAGGGCGTTGATCGCGGCGCCGGAGAGCGCGAGTTTGACCGGGGTCGCGCCGCCTCGCCCGCTGGTGGCGATGGCGTAGACGGCGACCGACGCCAGCCCCGCGCCCGCGAAGGCGAACCAGACATAGCCGCTGAGCGTGTGCACCCCGGCGAAGGCGATCGCGAGCACCACGCCCACCGAGGCGCCCTGGCTGATGCCGAGGATGCCGGGGTCGGCGATCGGATTGCGGGTGACGCCCTGCATCACGGTGCCCGCCATGGCGAGCGCCGCGCCGACCATCAGCCCGATGAGGGTGCGCGGCAGCCGCAGGGACCGCACGATGTCGGCGGCGTCGCTGGAACCGCCGTGCAGCAGCGCGTCCAGGACCGCGCTCGGCGCGATCTGGCGGCTGCCCACGGCGAGGCTCAGCAGAACGGCGAGCAGCAGGGCGACGACGGCCGCGGCCGTCCAGCCGAGGCGGCGGCGGACCAGGGAGGCGCGGACGGGTGCGGTGCGGGCCGGGGAGGCGCGGACGGTGGAGTCGTGGACCGGGGAGTCGCGGACGGGGGAGTCGTGGACCGGGGAGTCGTGGACCAGGGGTGCTCTGGGAGGGCGGTTGCTGGTCCGGTCGGCGGTCATCGCGTCCGTTCGCTCGTCGCTACGAAGTTAGGCGAGGCTAAGTGTATGGGGTGGGCCAAGGCACAATGGCGGGCATGTCTTCGCACTCCGCTCTCACCGTCGGCTTCGACCTCGACATGACCCTCATCGACTCCCGGCCGGGCATCAAGGCGGCGTACGAGGCGCTCTCGGCCCGGACCGGCACCTACATCGACTCCGACCTCGCCATCACCCGGCTCGGCCCGCCGCTGGAGCAGGAACTGGTGCACTGGTTCCCCGATGAGCGCATCGAGGAGATGGGCGACCTCTACCGCGAGCTCTACCCGGAGTACGCGATAGCGCCCACCCCGGCCATGAAGGGCGCGCGGGAGGCGATCGAGGCCGTGCGGCGGGCGGGCGGCCGGGCCATCGTCGTCACCGCGAAGCACGAGCCCAACGCCAAGCTGCACCTGAGCCACCTGGGCATCGAGGCGGACGCGGTGATCGGCTGGCTGTGGGCCGAGGCCAAGGCGGAGGCGCTGCGGGAGTACGGGGCGACGGTGTACGTCGGGGACCACACGGGTGACGTACGGGGCGCCCGTACGGCCGGTGCGCTGTCCGTGGCGGTCGCCACCGGGCCCTGCGCGAAGGACGAGCTGCTCGCGGCCGGCGCGGATGTCGTGCTGGACGATCTGACGGCGTTCCCGGCCTGGCTGTCGGGTCACATAGGTGATCGCACGGCGGGCTGAGCCGCCCGGTTCACCCGGTTCACCCGGACGGCGGTACGGGTGGCCGCGACACCCGGGCGGCGGTCGCGGCCTCCCGCCGCTGTGCCGCGATGGAGCGCAGCAGCCCGACGGCGGCGAGCGCGAAGCCGACGCCCATCAGCATGCATACGAAGTACGCCACCGAGGGCAGCGGATCCGCGCCCAGAAAGAGCGGTGCGACGGTGACGAGCGTGGCCACCGCTCCGATGGCGAAAACGATGACGCCGGACCGGACGAGCTTGTCACCGGGAAGGGGCGCCTCTCGGAGGTGGCCGGGGGAGCCGCCGCGGTGCGGGGTTTCATTACTCACCGGACCAGGGTAGATCCGTGCCAGAGCGCGCATAGGAACCACCCGGGTACGTCTTGTCACCAGGCTCGGGACCATTAGCCTTGGTGGTGGCGGGTCTTACGACCCGCTCTAGTGCTATCGAGAGCTGTTTTTCCGTGTTTTCCGACGAGCGACGAGGACGAGACAGACGTGCCTACCGGCAAGGTCAAGTGGTTCAACAGTGAGAAGGGCTTTGGCTTTCTCTCCCGCGATGACGGTGGCGACGTCTTCGTTCACTCGTCGGTGCTTCCGGAAGGCGTCGACTCACTGAAGCCGGGACAGCGCGTCGAATTCGGCGTGGTGGCCGGAAATCGCGGGGATCAGGCATTGTCCGTCACCGTTCTCGATCCGACTCCCTCCGTCGCGGCCGCCCAGCGCCGCAAGCCGGATGAGCTGGCGTCCATCGTCCAGGATCTGACCACCCTGCTGGAGAATGTGACGCAGCAGCTCGAGCGCGGCCGCTATCCGGACAAGGCACATGGCCACAAGATCGCGGGCATGCTGCGCGCGGTGGCCGACCAGCTCGACGTCTGACCGGGGCTGGGCTGAGCCCGGTCTGAGCCCGGTCTGAGTCCGACCTGAGCGGCCCGGTACGCATCGGCACATACGACATCCCGTCGGCGGAGCCGGATGGAATTCCATCCGGCTCCGTTTGGCGTGCGGCCACTCGCCGAAGCGTCAGACCGCGTCCAGCGCCCCGGGGGCGAGGGGCGGTACCAGCCCCTCGGCCGCCGCGCGGGTCAGCAGCCCGCGCACCGCGGCGTAGCCGCTCTCGCCGAGGTCGGCGGTGAACTCGTTGACGTACAGCCCGATGTGCTGATCGGCGACGGCCGGGTCCATCTCCTGGGCGTGCTCCAGGACATACGCCCGCGACGCCTCCGGGTCGTCCCAGGCCATCCGCACCGACCTCCGGGCGGCGTCGGCGAGTTCCCGCAGCCGCTCGGCGCCCAGTGACCGCTTGGCGATGATCGCGCCGAGCGGGATCGGCAGACCGGTGGTCCGCTCCCAGTGCTCGCCCATGTCAGCCAGGCAGTGCAGCCCGTAATTCTGATAGGTGAACCGGGCCTCGTGGATGACCAGCCCGGCGTCGACCTCGCCGTCCCGCACCGCGGGCATGATCGCGTGGAACGGCAGCACCTTGATCTCGCCGACCCCGCCCGGCACCTCGGCGGCGGCCCACAGCCGGAAGAGCAGATACGCGGTCGAACGCTCGCTCGGCACCGCGACCGTCTTCCCCGCCAGTTCCTTGCCGGTGAGCTGCTGCCCCTCGCCGGGCCGCCGCGTGAGCACCAGCGGACCGCAGCCGCGGCCGAGCGCACCGCCGCAGGGCAGCAGCGCGTAGTCGTCCAGCACCCACGGCAGTACGGCGTACGACACCTTCAGTACGTCGAACTCACCGCGCTCGGCCATCCCGTTGGTGATGTCGATGTCGGCGAAGGTGACATCGAGCGCGGGCGCGCCGGGGACGCGGCCGTGGGCCCAGGCGTCGAAGACGAAGGTGTCGTTGGGGCACGGGGAGTAGGCGATCTTCAAAGGCTCAGTCAGGGGCTCGCTCAAGGGCTCAGTCACTGCCGGGTTCCTTTCGGGTCAAAGGTCCAGGTGCCGAGGAGGGGGGCGATGGCCGCGAAGGCGCCCGTGAGCGCCTCGAGCGCCTCCCCGATCCGCCAGGCCGCGCGGTCGCGCGGTCCGACGGCGTTGGAGACCGTCCGCACTTCCAGGGCGGGCACGGACTGGGCCGCGGCGGCCTCCGCCACGCCGAAGCCCTCCATGGCCTCGGCGACGGCGCGCGGATGGCGGCGCAGCAGCTCGGCGGCCCGTTCGGCGCTCCCGGTCACGGTCGACACGGTGAGCACGGTGCCGCGCACGGCGTCCGTCGCCTCGGCGACGGCGGCGACGAGCGGGGCGGGCGGGAGGTGTTCGACGGTTCCGAAGCCCAGGTCGGTGACGGCGGTGAAGCCGTCGGGGGTCTCGGCGCCCAGGTCGGCGGCGACGATGGCGTCGGCGATGACGACGGAGCCGAGCCGCGCGGCGGCGCGCTCCGTGGTGGCCGCGGCGGGCCGCGCGGTGGTGAAGCCGCCGCCGATACCGGCGGATACGGCGAGGTCGTAGGGGGTACGGGCGACCGCGGCCGCGGTCAGGGCGGCGGCGGTGCCGGCCGCCGCGGCCGCCGGGCCGACCCCGGCGGCCAGGACGTCCAGGGTGGGCGGCGGCCCGGTGGGCGGCGCCGGGCTCAGCCGGTGGAGCACCCCGCCGGGGACGGGGAGTTCGGCCACCTCGGGGGCCGTGGCGCCGACGCCCCGTACGACGGCGTCCCGTTCGGCGGGTACGGCCGTGACGATCAGTACGCGCATGGGTGACTCCCCCTTGTCACACACAACCCTGTCACGGCGTGGCCGGTGGCCCGGTAGGACCGGGCCCCGTGCGTCGTCGGCGCTCGATCCGGAGTTCCGCTCGTCAGGAGTTCGGTCAGGGGTCCGGTCAGGAGTCTCGTCAGCAGTCCCGTCAGGAGTCCCGTTCCAGCGTGAAGCGCCAGATGCCCTTGACGCCCTGGCTGCTCTTGCCGAGCTCGGCGACCGTGATCGTGACCTTCTTCTCGAGCGTGGTCTGGCCGGTCTGCGGGTTCTGCCGGGCGAAGAGCGTATCGCTGTCGAAGCTGCGGTACGTCTCCTTGCTCGCCTCGGCCATGACCGGGTTGTTGGCGATCAGGCCCCAGCTGGACTTGGCGATCTCGGGGTCCACCCCGAGCCGGACCTTCTCCCCGGCGGTCACCTTGATCGTCTTCTCGGGCTTGGCGGACAGGCAGTCCTTGAACTTCTTCGAGCTCAGGTCCTTGCCGTCGCCGTAGCAGCCGTTGCTCGCCTCGGCCGTCACGGTGTTCGAACCGACCGTCACCGTTGCCAGCGGGGTCGGCTTGTCGCAGGCGGAGAGGGCGACGAGCCCGAGGGACACGGCACAGGCGGCGGTGACGGCGCGGCGGCCTTTGCCCCTGGAAAACAGCGCAGCGGTCATGCGGGCAGGCTATCTGGCCGCACCGATCGCCTCGCGCGCGGGTACGACTCGCCGATGGCGGTCCCCGCCGGGGATGGGTGTGGCCCGGAGCTCCGGGAACTCACGCCACCCGTGGGTACGGCGAACTCATGCCACCTGTGGGTACGGCGAATTCACGCCACCCGCGGATACGGCACCCCCTGCCGGGAGGCGCTCAGCAGCCCGCGGACGCTCAGCGCCGCGCCCAGCGCGATCACCGCCGCGGCGACCGCCATCCCCAGCACCCCGTGCAGCGGCAGCACGATGCCGATGGCGCCCCCGACGACCCACGCCATCTGGAGCGTCGTCTCGGACCGTGAGAACGCCGAGGTGCGGACCTCCTCCGGGACGTCACGCTGGATCAGCGCGTCCAGCGACAGCTTGCCCAGCGCCTGCGAGATCCCGGCGGTGGCGGCCACGGCGGCCACCGTCACCGCGCCGTAGAGGGCCGCCGACACGATGAGCACGGCCAGGGCGGAGCTCAGCACCACCGCGATGATCAGCTCCGGGCCGCGCGTACGCAGCCAGGCGCCGATCGCGGTGCCCAGCGCGTTGCCGCCGCCCGCGCAGACCGCGGCCAGGCCGAGCGAGATCTCGGGGCCGAGCCCGCCCAGCGGCTGGTCGCGGAGGAGGAAGGCGAGGAAGAGGGTGAGGAACCCGGACAGCGCCTTCAGCGCGGCACACGCCTGAAGGGCGTGCAGCACGGAGGGGCCGACCGTACTGAGGCCGGGCCGCCGGGACCGGCGCCGCCAGAAGGCGATCCGGGAGACGGCCCGGGAGAAGGCGGTCCTGTCCCCGCCGCCGAAGGCGGCTCCTCCGGCCGCCGGGGCGGGCCTGGCCCCGCCCACCCTGGCCTTGGGCTTGCGCACCGTCACCGGGAGATGCAGATGGCGCTGCCCCGAGGTCAGCTGCGCCCTGGCCTCGCCCTTCGCGGAGTCCACCTTGTGCGGCAGGGTGAACGACAGGAATGCGCCCAGCAGGAAGATCGCGGACGCCCCGTACAGCGGCCAGCTCGGCCCGATCTGATGCAGCCCGGCCCCCAGCGGGGCTGCCGCGCCGGTCGCGAGCAGCCCGGCCAGGGTGACCCGGGAGTTGGCCTTGACGAGGGAGAAGTGGGGTGGGAGCAGCCGTGGCACGACGGCGGAACGGACGACTCCGTACGCCTTCGACGCCACCAGCACGCCCAGCGCCGCCGGATACAGCTCGAGGCCGCCGCCCGCCACCGCGCCCGCCATCGTCAGCGCGAGCACCACGCGGGTCAGCATCGCGACCGCCATCGCCGCGCGGCGGCCGTGCGGAACGCGGTCGAGCAGCGGGCCGATGACGGGGGCGAGCAGCGCGAACGGCGCCATGGTGATGACCAGGTAGAGCGCGACCCGGCCGCGGGCCTCGTCGGTCGGGACCGAGAAGAAGATCGTGGAGGCGAGGGCGACGGTGATCAGCATGTCGCCCGCCGAGTTCACCGCGTGCAGTTCGATCAGCTTGCCGAGCCCCGACTCACCGGCGCCGTGGGCGTGGGTGGCCCGGCGGATGCCGCGTCCGGCCGCGGTGAAGGGGAGGCGGAGCGCGGCGGGGGCACGGAGCGCGTGGACGACCCAGCGGCCCGACCTCTTGGTCGAGCCGCCGCTGTACCACCGTGTTCCTGCCACCTGACCATGGTGCAGCCAACGCGGCCGAAGCGTGAGACCTTCGGCGGCTTTCCGGATGGCGGCGCCGTCGACAGGGATCGGCAACACGCCGCTGTCCAGCGGAAATGCGCTTGCGCGGAGGCGGGCGGGGAGGGGGCCCACGGCGTCGTGACGGGGAGCGGGGATGAGACGGGGGTAGGGCCGGTGCGGCCGGACAAGGTAGCGTGCGTAACCGCGCCACCGAGGGTCGTTCCTGGCCGTGTGCCGAGTAGCCATCCCGCAGAATGGGACGTACAAGGTGCGCCCGAAGGCCGGATGGGCGCGGACGTCGACGCGGCCCCATGGTCCGCTCCGTCCGCGGTCCCGCGACGGCCGTACGGCTGGCGCACCAGGTCAGACGGCTGCGACGGCGTGGAAGAGAGAATCGATCCTGTGAGTGCGATGCGAAGCCGTACCCCCGACCGCCTGTGCGCCGAGGCGATCGAACTCGCCCGCGAGGCGGCCGTGGAAGCCGCCCGTCCGGGGCAGGTGGGCGAGTATCTGGGCGCTGTCGCCGAGGGCGACCGCGTGGTCACGCATCTCTTCGAGAGCCCCGAGCCGGGCTATCGCGGCTGGCGCTGGGCGGTCACGGTGACCCGCGCCTCCCGCGCGAAGGCCGTCACCCTGGACGAGACGGTGCTGCTCCCCGGGCCCGACGCGCTGCTCGCGCCGGAGTGGGTGCCCTGGAGCGAGCGGCTGCGCCCCGGCGACATGGGGCCGGGCGATCTGCTCCCCACCGAGGCCGAGGACCTGCGCCTGGAGCCCGGCTACTCGGGCGAGGACAGCCCGCCGCCCAACTCCGTGGTCTCCGAGGAGATGCAGCAGCTCGCGGCGGTGGAGGAGGCCGATGTGACGGCCGGTGCCCCCGCGGCGCAGACCGCCGCGCCCGCCACCGGCTCGATCGCGGCAGTCGCCGAGGAACTGGGTATGCGGCGCGCCCGGGTGCTGTCCCGCTACGGCCTCCACGTCGCGGCCGACCGCTGGGACGAGGCGTACGGCCCCAAGACCCCCATGGCCCAGGCGGCCCCCGGCACCTGCGCGAGCTGCGGCTTCCTGGTGGCCCTCGGCGGCTCGCTGGGGCAGGCGTTCGGAGTCTGCGCGAACGAGTTCAGCCCGGCGGACGGCCGCGTCGTCTCCCTCTCCTACGGCTGCGGCGCCCACTCCGAGGCCGCCGTCATGCCCAAGCCTCCCCGCCCGGCCGAACCCGTCGTCGACGAAACCGTCGTCGAACCCCTCCCCCTCCACCCGGACCGCACGGGCGGCTCCGTCGAGCCGGACCTGCCGACGGAGGACCTGGGCCACAGCTGAGGCATCCCGCGGGGCTCCCCACGACGCCCCGGCAAGACCCGCACGGAACGCCCCCTGGCCCCGCCGCTACGGAACGGCCCCTTGGCCAGGCCGTCACGGAACGGCGTTCCTGAGCCCGCCGCTTACGGAACGGCGTTCCCGGCCCCGCCGCTTACGGAACGGCGTCCCGGCCAGGCCGCTGCGCAACGGCGGCCCCGGCGCACGGTCGCCGCGGCGGCTGCGAACGACCGTCCGGGCGGGGCGCGCACGTCCGGGCTCATCGCGGCGCCAGCGCCCAGGGGCACCCATGGGGTGTGGTGCCCGGCGGATCTTGCCCCTACCCGCCCCTTCCCGCTACCAGGGGCTCCGCCCCTGGACCCCGGGGTCTGGGGGCGGGCCCGCACGCGGCGGAGTCCCTACGCCGTGGAGCCGTGTATCGATGTCGCGGGAAGGGGCGATGTTCCGGTTCGGGGGCTGGGGCGGATGCCCCCCCACGCGGCGGAGCCGCATCGATGCTGTCGGGAAGGGGCGGGGAGGGGAGCGGCCCGCCGCAGGCGTCACTCCTCCGCCTGTGTGCCCGAGGCAGGGGACTGGTGGGCCAAGGGCTCATGGGCGCCAAGGTGAGGGGGAGAATCCGGTTGTGTGGGGCCCGGGGCGTCGTTTGGGGGCGGATAGCGGTACGTTCGCGGCTAGCAAGGGCGGCACGCTTGGAAACGGCGAGCGCGGTGGGGTGATGCGCACCGCGGGGGACTCGGCGGTGTGGCGCCGAGGCGCAGGACGGACCCCGACCAGGAACTTCCGGAGGCGAGACGTGAGCAGCACGGCGATGGTGCGAGGCGCGACCGAGGACGCGGACCCGTTCGGGACCGCGCGGCTGCGGCGCGGCGTGCTGGACGCCTGGGCCGCGTCGCCCGCCCGGTTCCGGGAGGACGCCAACGCCGAGGAGGATCTGGCGCTGGGCGGCCACCGCGACCGGCTGGTCGTCGAGCTGGCCCAGAACGCGGCGGACGCCGCCGCCCGCGCCGGGGTACCCGGCCGGCTGCGGCTGACCCTGCGTCCCGCGACGGACGGCGAGCCCGCCGTGCTGGCCGCCGCCAACACCGGGGCGCCGCTGGACGCGGCCGGGGTCGAGTCGCTGTCCACGCTGCGGGCGTCGGCCAAGCGTGACGAGCCGGAGGGCGCGGTCGGGCGGTTCGGCGTCGGCTTCGCGGCGGTGCTCGCGGTGAGCGACGAGCCCGCGGTCGTGGGCCGCGCCGGCGGCGTGCGCTGGTCGCTGGCCGAGGCGCGGGAGCTGACCCAGCGGGCCACCGCCGCCGGCCCCGGCCTCGCCGAGGAGCTGCGCCGCCGGGACGGCCACGTACCGCTGCTGCGGCTGCCGCTGCCCGCCGAGGGGAGCGCCCCGGAGGGCTACGACACCGTCGTGGTGCTGCCGCTGCGCGACGGCGCCGCGTGGGACGTCGCGGAGCGGCTGCTGGCCGGGATCGACGACGCGCTGCTGCTCACCCTCCCCGGTCTGGCCGAGGTCGTGGTCGAGACCGTCGAGGGCACCCGGACGCTGCGCCGCCGCGAGGACGGCCCGTACACCGTCGTCGAGGACAGCGGCGCCCGCGGTACGACGCGCTGGCGCACCGAGAGCGCCGGCGGACGGCTGGAGCCGGAGCTGCTCGCCGACCGCCCGGTGGAGGAGCGGCTGCGCCCGGTGTGGTCGGTGACCTGGGCGGTTCCGGTGGACGCGGAGGGCGCGCCGACGCGGCCCGCGACCGCCCCGGTGGTCCACGCCCCGACGCCGACCGACGAGCCGCTGGGCATGCCCGCGCTGCTGATCGGGTCCTTCCCACTGGAGCCCACCCGCCGCCACACCGCCCCCGGGCCGCTCACGGACTTCCTGCTGGACCGCGCGGCTGAGGCGTACGCGACGCTGCTGCGCGACTGGCATCCGGTCTCGGTCGGCTCGATCGACCTCGTCCCGGGCCAGCTGGGCCGGAGCGAGCTGGACGGGGAGCTGCGCCAGCGGGTGCTCGAGCGGCTGCCGAGGGTGCCGTTCCTGCCCAGCGCCGCCGCACCGGCGGTGGGCGTGGGCACGGAGGACGCGGCCGTGGCCGAGGCCGTGGCGGGCTGGCTCGGCTCGCCGGAGGCGCTCGGCCCGGACGCCGCCCAGGGCGGCCCCGCCGCGGAGGAGCCGGCCGCCGCCCCGGCCGCGCCCGCCCCGGCCGACTGGGACGACGACGTGCTGGCGCGCGGCGGCGCCGAGGGCGAACCGTACGCGCTGCGGCCCCGGGACGCCGAGATCGTCGAGGGCGCGGGCGCGGAGACGGTGGAGGTGCTGGCCGAGCTGTTCCCGACGCTGCTGCCCGCGGGCCTCGAGCGCCGTTCGGAGCTGCGGGTGCTGGGCGTGGCCCGGGTGCCGCTGGGCGAGCTCATCGACCGGCTCGCGGGCGTGGAGCGCGCCCCGGCCTGGTGGCGGCGGCTGTACGACTCGCTGGGCGGTATCGACCCGGACCGGCTCAGCGGGCTGCCGGTGCCGCTGGCGGACGGCCGGACGACGATCGGGCCCCGGCAGGTGCTGCTGCCGCTGCCGGGCGAGGCCGACGGCGACCTGGACGGGCTCGGCCGCGGGGGCGTTCTGGACGGCCCGCACGGCCCGCACGGCCCGGACAGCATCGGAATCGCCGATTCCGCCGTCACCACCGAGCCCGCCGGACCGGTCGAGTCCGCCGGACCGGTCGAGTCCCCCGGAGCCGCCGATTCCGCCGCGTCCGCGCGGACCCCCGACCACGGCGCCGCGGTCAGCGATACGCATCGCACCCTCGCCCGCCTCGGTCTGAAAGTTGCACATCCGGACGCCGCCCATCCGCTGTTGGAGAAGCTCGGCGCCACCCCCGCCACGCCCCGCGCCGTGCTGACGACCCCGCAGGTTCGGACCGCCGTCGCGCATTCGCTGGAGGCGGAGGACGAGTACGACCCGTTCGCGGAGGAGGGCGAGGGCGGCCTGGGCGCGGCGCTGGACGCCGACACGCTGGCGGACACCGTCCTCGGCCTGGTCCAGCAGGCCCGGCTGGCGCCCGGCGACGAGCCGTGGCTGGCCGCGCTCGCGCTCCCGGACGAGGACGGGGAGCTGGCCCCGGCCGGTGAACTGGTCCTCCCCGGCGGCGCCTTCGAGCAGGTGATGCGGGAGGGCGAACTGGCCGCGTGCGACGCCGAGCTGGCCGAGCGCTGGGGTGAGCAGCCGCTCGCCGCGGTCGGTGTGCTGGCGGGCTTCACGCTGGTCAGGGCCACCGATGTGGTGCTGGACCCGGATGAGCTGGAGCCGCGCGAGGGCGACTTCACCGAACCGGACGACGTCGGTGTGCTGGACGCCGTCGACGTGTGGTGCGAGGACGTGCTGGACCGGCTGCCGGAGACGCCGGTGCCGCCGGTGGCCACCGAGATCGTGGCCGTACGCGACCTGGACCTGGTCGACGACGACGCCTGGCCGCGGGCGCTGGCCATGCTCGCCCAGCCGCCGCTGCGCGACGCGCTGACCGCGCCGGTGCGGGTGCTGCTGCCGGACGGCACGACGGAGACCGTGCGCTCGTACACCGCGTGGTGGCTGCGCGGTCATCCGGTGCTGGACGGCCGCCGCCCCGCCGGGCTGCGCGCGGCCGGGGGCGATCCGCTGCTGGCCGGGCTGTACGAGGCGGTGGACGCGGCCGGGTTCGAGGACGAGCAGGTGTTGCGGGCGCTGGGCGTACGGACCTCCGTGGCCGCGCTGCTGGACGAGCCGGGCGGCGCCGCCGAGCTGCTGGCCCGCCTCTCCGACCCGGACCGCGAGGTGACCCCCGCCCAGCTGCACGCCGTCTACGGGCAGTTGGCCGACCTGGACCCCGAGCGGGTGACGCTGCCGGACGAGCTGCGCGCCATCGTGGACGGCGAGCCGACGGTGGTCGAGGCGGGCGAGGCGCTGGTCGCGGACGCCCCGGACCTGATGCCGCTGGCCGAGGCGGACGGCCGGGCGCTGCTGCCCGTACGGCCCACACGGGCGGCGGAGCTGGCCGAGCTGTTCCAGGTGCGGCGGCTGAGCGAGGCGTACCCGGCGCGGGTGACCTCACAGGGTGATCCGCACGAGGTGCCCGAGGCGGTCCGCGAACTCCTGCCGGGCGCCCCCCTGTTGTACATCGAGCACGAGGAACTGCTGATCGAGGGCTCGGGTGACGGCGAGGGCGCGGGTGAGGGGCCGGGCTCGGGCTCGGGCGAGATCGAGCTGGACTGGCGGTATGTGGACGGCACCCTGCACGCCTCGACGGTCGAGGGCGTCGCGGCCGGTCTGTCCTGGGCCGCCGGCCACTGGGCGCGCCGGTTCGAGGTGGCGGCCCTGCTGGAGGATCTGACCCGTACGGAGGAGCTGGCGCGGGCCCGCTGGTTCGACTGACGGGCGCGCTTACGGGGTGTGTGCGCGGGCCTTGCCCCGGGGCAAGGCCCGTTCCCGGGTCAGGGCTTGCGGGCCACGCCCGCGAAGATCCACAACTCCTTGGCCTCCGCCTCGGCCCTGGCCCGCTCGCTCTCGGGCTTCCAGCGGTGGGGCATCACCACGCCCGGGTCGACCAGCTCCAGCCCGTCGAAGAAGCCAAGGATCTCCTCCTGGGTGCGTCCCTGCACATGGATGCCGCTGCTGCGGTAGAGGTTGGTGACCGCGTCCGAGACCCCGGGGCGGGGGTCGAGCGCGCCGTGCGAGAGCACCAGATAGCTGCCCGAGGCCAGGGGCTCGACCAGTTGGCGCACGATCTCGTACGGCTTCTGCTCGTCCGCGATGAAGTGCATGATCGCATTGAGTGACAGGGCGACCGGCCGGGACAGATCGAGGGTGTCGTTCAGGTCCTCGGCGGCAAGGATCCCCTCGGGTTCGCTGACGTCCGCGTGGATGTAGGCGGTGCGGCCCTCGGGTGTGGAGAGCAACAGGGCCTGTGCGTAGGCCAGCACTATCGGGTCGTTGTCCGCGTAGACGACCCGGGAGTCCGGGGCGGCCTTCTGGGCGACCTGGTGGAGGTTGGGCTCGGTGGGGATGCCGGTGCCGATGTCCAGGAACTGGCGTATGCCCGCCTCGCCCGTCAGCCAGCGGGTCGCGCGGTGCATGAATGACCGGTTGGCGCGAGTCCACGGCTTGACCTCGGGCCAGACGGCCTCGACCTGTTCGGCGGCGTGGGTGTCGACCGCGTAGTGGGTCTTTCCGCCCAGGAAGTAGTCGTACATGCGGGCCGAGTGCGGCTTGCTGGTGTCGATCTCATCGGCACGAAAGCGGTTACCGGTCATATCCCTCACATTACTGGTGAGTTGACGACCACAAGACGGTAGTTCCCGAACAAAGTGCCCGCCGTGAGGCTTCCACAACATTGTGAACGGACCGTGAAGATCGTACAGTTGACCCACCCGGCTCCGCCCGCGCGTCCCCGCGGCGGAGCCCTCATCTTTCTGCGCGCACCACAGACGGGTGAGCGGGTGCGTCGCGAGGAGGGGAGCGCGCCCGTGCACCAGGCCAGGGCGCCGGGCCGCCCCCGGGAACGGCGGACGGTCCGGCGCCGCGCCGTCGAGGAGTGCCGCCTTGTGCGCGCCCGGGGCGGGCGCGTCGGCGGTCCCGCACGTCAGCGGTTCCGCGCGTCAGCCGTCGTTCCGCGCGTCAGCCGTTCCGCGCGTCGGCCGTCCGCGCGTCGCCGTTCCGCGCGTCGCGGCGGATCGCCGCGTCCCGGGCCCGTACGTACCAGACGCCGAGCAGTCCGAGCCCGCCGCCGGCCAGGCAGGTCCACAGCCACCACAGATGTCCGTGCTCGTGGAACCAGCCGTAGAAGGGCAACTGGACGAGGAAGAGGACGAACCACGCGATCGTGCCGCCGGTGATCGTGGCCACGACATTGCCCTCGAGGGGCGCCGGCGCCTCGTGCTTGGGGGTCCACTTCGTCATGGCCACAGCTTAAGGGGGCCGGTCATGGGCCCGGCCGGGGCCGTGCCGGACCTCACAGGGGCCTCGCCGGGGCCGGTTTGGTGATCGGGCGTTGATAGTTTCATACTGAATACTTCTGGGTCTGAGTGGAATGTCTTGTTCGATCATCCAAAGGACCCGCCGTTGATGTTCACGCACACTGAGGTCCTTCATGTCCCCCTCGGCCACCGCGCCGGTCGACGCCGGTAAGCAGGCTCCGACTCCCCCCGCCAACGGCATCGACAAGTTCTTCAAGATCAGCGAGCGTGGTTCCTCGATCTCCCGGGAGATCCGGGGCGGACTGGCCACGTTCTTTGCGATGGCCTACATCGTCGTACTGAACCCGATCATCCTCGGAGCCGGTACGGACAAGTTCGGGCATCAGCTCAACAACGGCCAGTTGGTCACCGCCACCGCCCTGATCGCGGGCCTGACCACGCTGCTCATGGGGATCATCGGCAACGTCCCCATCGCGCTGGCCGCGGGCCTCGGCATCAACGCCGTGGTCTCGCTCCAGCTCGCGCCCAAGATGAGCTGGCCGGACGCGATGGGCATGGTGGTGCTCGCCGGTCTGGTGCTGATGATCCTCGTCGCCTCGGGGCTGCGGCAGCGGGTGATGGACGCGATCCCATCAGGGCTGCGGCGGGCGATCGCGATCGGCATCGGTCTCTTCATCGCCCTGATCGGTCTGGTCGACTCCGGCTTCGTCAGCCGTAACCCCGACGCCGCGCACACCACCGTCCCCCTCGGCCTGGGGGTGGCCGGACGGCTCCAGGGCTGGCCGGTGCTGGTCTTCGTGGCCGGTCTCGCGCTCACCTTCATCCTGATCGTCCGCAAGACGCGCGGCGCGATCCTGATCGGCATCGTCACCATGACCGTGGTCGCGATCGTGATCAACTCCCTGGCCCACATCCCGGACGCCCAGTGGGGGCTGACCATCCCCTCCGTGCCGGACAAGGTGGTCGACACCCCGGACTTCGGCCTCGTCGGAAATGTCAGCCTCTTCGGCGGCTTCCATGAGGTCGGCCTGCTCACCGGCTGTCTCTTCGTCTTCACCGTGCTGCTGTCCGGCTTCTTCGACGCGATGGGCACGATCATCGGCGTCGGCGAGGAGGCCGGGCTGACCGATGAGCGCGGCCAGCTTCCGGGCATGGGCCGGATCCTGATGATGGACGGCGTCGCGGTCGCGGGCGGCGGCTTCGGCTCGGCCTCGGCCAACACCTGCTTCGTGGAGTCCACGGCGGGCGTCGGGGAAGGGGCGCGCACCGGACTCGCGAACGTGGTGACCGGCGGCCTCTTCCTGCTCGCGCTGGTCTTCACCCCGCTGGCCAAGGTGGTGCCCTCGCAGGCCGCGACCCCCGCGCTGGTGGTCGTCGGCTTCCTGATCATGGCGGCGAACGTCAAGGAGATCGACTGGAGCGATTTCACGATCGCGGTCCCGGCCTTCCTGACCATGATCTCGATGCCGTTCACCTACAGCATCACCAACGGGATCGGGCTGGGCGTCCTCTCGTTCCTGCTGCTGCGCATCGCCACCCGGCGGACCCGGGAGATCCCCTGGCTGCTGGGCGTGGTGGGGCTGTGCTTCCTGGTGTACTTCCTGCTCAACCCGATCGAACAGGCACTCGGCGTCTCCTGAGCCGAGCTCGGCCCCGCGTGGGCCGAGTCGTCGTCCCGCCCTGGTGTACGCCGTCCCGCCCGGCGCATAAGCGTTCCGCCCCGAGCGCCCCGGACCCATCCGTGGTCCTGGGCGCTCATGCGTGCCGCTATACGTCACTACCCGGAGTCAACTCACTCGTTCGGGTGAAATAGAAATAGGGAAGTCACCAGGGTTTTCATTAGACGAGGTAATGAGTTATGCTAAAGACCATGCCGGATCTGTCCCGCCCCCAGCACCAGGCGGAGGCGCCCCCCGATGACGCGGCCGCCGTGAGTGCCCTGCGGTCCGGAGTGATGCGTCTCTCGCGGCGGCTCAAGCACCAGCGGGTGGACGAATCGCTCAGCCCGACCGAGATGGCGGTCCTGGGCACGCTGGCCCAGTGCGGCTCCGCCACCCCCGGCGAGCTGGCCCGCAAGGAGCACGTCCAGCCGCCGTCGATGACCCGCATCGTGGCGCTGCTGGAGGCCAAGGGACTGGTCAGGCTCGAGCCGCATCCGGAGGACCGGCGGCAGAAAGTCGTCTCGCCGACCGAGCGGGCTGAGGCCATGCTCGAAGAGAGCCGACGCAAGCGCAACGCCTGGCTGGCCGAGCTGGTCGGGGAGCTGACCGAGGACGAGTGGGACGTGCTGCGCGCCGCCGCGCCCGTGCTGGAGAAGCTCGCGCATATGTAAGAACTGACCCGAGGCAGCCAGGAGGCGAACGCACTTGAGTACGGGACCCGGAGCAGACTCCGCACCCGCACCGAAGAACCCCGCAGACTCCGGAGACCCCGGAGGTCCGGGAAACCCGGGCAACTCCGGAATCCCCGTATCCGACCCCGCACCCGCCGTCACCGCGGGACGCACCCGGGGCGGGACCTTCCGTTCGCTGAGGATCCGCAACTACCGCCTGTTCGCGACCGGTGCCATGATCTCCAACACCGGCACCTGGATGTCGCGGATCGCCCAGGACTGGCTCGTCCTCAGTATCACCGGCTCCTCCACCGCGGTCGGCATCACCACCGCGCTGCAGTTCCTGCCCATGCTGCTCTTCGGCCTCTACGGCGGGGTCATCGCGGACCGATGTCCCCGGCGCCGGCTGCTGCTGTTCACCCAGACCGCGCTGGGGCTGTGCGGGCTCGCCCTCGCCGCCCTCACCCTCAGCGGCCATGTGCAGGTCTGGCACGTCTATCTGATCGCGTTCCTGCTCGGCATGGTCACCGTCGTCGACAACCCGACCCGCCAGGTCTTCGTCAACGAGATGGTCGGCCCCAAGGACCTGCGGAACGCGGTGAGCCTCAACTCCGCGAACTTCCAGTCCGCCCGGCTGATCGGCCCGGCGGTCGCCGGTGTGCTGATCACCGCCGTGGGCAGCGGCTGGGCCTTCCTGATCAACGGAGTCTCCTTCGCCGCCCCGATCATCGGGCTGCTGCTGATGCGCACCAGCGAGCTGTACAAGGTCGAGCGGGCGCCGCGCGGCAAGGGACAGTTGCGGGAGGGGCTGCGCTATGTGGCCGGGAACCCCGATCTGATCTGGCCGATCGTGCTCGTCGGCTTCATCGGAACCTTCGGCTTCAACTTCCCGATCTGGCTGAGCGCCTTCGCCGACGATGTCTTCCACGCCGGGCCGGGTACGTACGGCCTGCTCAACACCCTGATCGCGATCGGCTCGGTGGCCGGCGCGCTGCTCGCCGCCCGGCGCGTGGTGGCCCGGCGGCGGCTGCTGGTCGGGGCCGCGCTGATGTTCGGCGTACTGGAGATGGTCGCGGCGGCCACCCCGTACTTCTGGCTCTTCGCGGCGCTCATGGTGCCGATCGGGATCTTCAGCCTGACCTTCAACGTGACCGCGAACTCCAGCGTCCAGCTCGCGACGGATCCCGCGATGCGGGGCCGGGTGATGAGCCTGTTCATGATGGTCTTCGTCGGCGGTACGCCGATCGGCGGCCCGCTGGTGGGCTGGCTGACCGACACCTGTGGCGCGCGTATCGGCTTCGCCGCGGGCGGCCTGATCTCGGCGGCCGCCGCGGCCGCGGTGGGGCTGATCCTGGTCCGGGCCGGCGGCCTGCGGCTGAAGCTGGATCTGCGCCGGGGCCGCCCGCATGTGATCTTCGTGCCCCGGACCCCGGAGCCGGAGGACAAGCCACTGGCCGCCACGGCCTGAACCGCCTCTTCCGCCTTGCCGGGGCTCCGCCCCGGGCCCCGCTCCGCAAACTCCCCCAGCTACCGCTGGGAGGTGCCCCCTGGCGGGGCTGAGTTGTGCGGGAGACTGGGCGGATGAGACTGTTCGCCGCCGTGTTGCCGCCGGAGACGGCCGTCGCCGAACTGGCCGCGCGGGTCGAGGCGCTCCGGGGGCTGCCCGGGGCGGACGGGCTGCGCTGGACCGAGCGGGAGGGCTGGCACTTCACGCTCGCCTTCTTCGGCGAGGTGGCCGAGGACGTGGTGCCCGAGCTGCGCACCAGGCTGGCCCGCGCCGCCCATCGGCACCACCCCCATGAGCTGCGGCTCGCGGGCGGCGGCCGGTTCGACGACCGGGTGGTGTGGGTGGGCGTCGACGGCGACAGCGAGGCCCTGCGGCGGCTGGCCGACTCCGCCGAGGCGGGGGGCCGGCGGGCCGGGGTCCCGATGGACCGGCACCGCCCGTACCATCCGCATCTGACCATCGCCCGCGCCCGCTCCTCGCGCCACGGCTCCCCGCGCCACACCTCCGCCACCAGCCTCGCGCCGTACGTGGACGGGCTCACCGACTTCGCGGGCCGGGAGTGGACCGTGGGCGAGCTCAGCCTGGTGCGCAGCCATCCACCGGCCCCGGGCGTCCCCGGGCAGCAGCCGCGGTACGAGGTGGTCGCGGCCTGGCCGCTGGGGCACTGAGCGGTCCGGCTAATCTCGAGGTGTGGACCCGAAGACCAGAAACATGATCATGAGTGGCGCGCTGGTGCTGATTCTCGTCGTCGTCGCGGCGGCGGCCGCCCTCGGAGGCTGAGAACGGAAAGAGGGGGGTGTGGGCCGCCTGCGGCCCACACCCCCCTCATGGCTCTCGCCCTCGGCCGCCAGGAGCCGCTCGGCTACCAGGCGAACGCCTCCGGCGACGGACCCGGACCCGGGAAGATCTCGTCCAGCTCCGTCAGCACCGCCTCGTCCAGCTTCAGCTCCGACGCCCGCACCGCCGACGCCAGCTGCTCGGCCGTGCGCGGACCCACGATCGGGCCGGTGACCCCGGGCCGGGTGAGCAGCCAGGCCAGGGCCGCCTCGCCGGGCTCGATGCCGTGCTTGGCCAGCAGGTCCTCGTACCGCTGGATCTGGTCGCGCACCGTCGCGTTCTTCAGCGCGTCGGCGCTGCGCCCGGACGTGCTGCGCGAACCGCCGCCCTCGCGCTCCTTGCGGAGCGCGCCGCCGAGCAGCCCGCCGTGCAGCGGCGACCAGGGGATGATGCCCACGCCGTAGCCCTGCGCGGCCGGGATGACCTCCATCTCGGCGCGGCGCTCGGCCAGGTTGTACAGGCACTGCTCGCTGACCAGCCCGTACGAGCCGCGGCGGGCCGCGGCCTCATTGGCCTGGGCGATGTGCCAGCCCGCGTGGTTGGAGGAGCCCGCGTAGACGATCTTGCCCTGCTGTACGAGGACGTCGATGGCCTGCCAGATCTCGTCCCACGGGGTGGAGCGGTCCACGTGGTGGAACTGGTAGAGATCGATGTAGTCCGTGCCCAGCCGCTTGAGGCTGGCGTCCACGGCCCGGCGGATGTTCACGGCCGAGAGCTTGTCGCTGTTGGGCCAGGGCTCACCCTCGGCGGCCATGTTTCCGTACACCTTGGTCGCGAGGACCGTCTTCTCGCGCCGCCCGCCGCCCTTGGCGAACCAGCTCCCGATGATTTCCTCGGTGCGGCCCTTGTTCTCGCCCCAGCCGTACACATTGGCGGTGTCGAAGAAGTTGATGCCCGCGTCGAGCGCGGCATCCATGATCGAGTGGCTGTCGGTCTCCTCCGTCTGCGGACCGAAGTTCATGGTGCCGAGGACGATGCGGCTGACCTTGAGACCTGTGCGTCCGAGCTGCGTGTACTCCATGGGGATCAGCCAAGCCGTTGGAGTGCGCTCTAATCAAGGGGGGTGGGCCGGATGCTCGGTCATCGGCGGCGGCAGGGTCCCGGCCGGGAATTCCCGGTGGAAAACCCGAAAGCCCGCTTTTTGGCCCCCCGTGCGGTCAAAAAGCGGGCGTCTTGGGGTTTCGCGGCCCGGGTCGGATTTCGATCGAACTCCAGTTGAACTCCAGTCGAGCGTGCTCGCCGGAGCCGGCCGCTGAATATGGTCGCCAAATGCGACCGGTCTTTTCGGATTACCGGGCGGCGCGGGATTTCATAAAGCCGAGAACGCCGAGGGCCAGGGCCATCAGGGCGCCGATGAGGGCCATGTAGAGCCCCGGTCCCGCGGTCATGTCGTACAGCTTCGCGGCCTGCTCCGCCGCCTTCTCCGCGACCTGCTGCGACACCCCCTCCTCGTCCTTCAGCTTCTGGGTGACCAGCCGCTCGGGGTCCGCCATGTTGATGACCGCGACAATGGCCATGGCCAGCCCCAGAACGCCGCCGACCAGGTAGAGCGCCGCCTTCTTGGTGACCATGGCGGCGATGAACAGGACCGCCGCGACCAGGGCGATGATCAGCGTGATGATGCCGTCGCCGTCCATGCCCTTGATGCCCCCGGTGGCGCCCTCGGCGTCGGAGATCACCCAGTTCACCATGGAGCCGACCAGCGCGATGACCGAGCCGACGATCGCGAAGATCGCGATCTTCTTGGACGGCGCGGCCGGTGCCGCGCCATGGTTCGGGGCACCGGCGGAATGCGTGGGCGGTGCGGTTTGCGCATAAGAGGACTGGCTGTATTCGCTCATGGGCTCAGACCGTAAGCGGGGCCTTTCCGCATTGCAATGCCGCCGCCCGCTATGCCGTCAATGACCGATAAATTTCTCGCCGAAATAATCCCCGGATGAGGTCAAATAATCTCGGGGTTATTTGGGAGTGGCCGCCCGCGCAAATAATTGACAGACGTTATCTGCCCGTGATCGCGGAAGTCATGCGCGATCACGGCGGAAGTCATGCGCGGTCATGGAAGTCATGCCGGAGCGGAGGGCGGGAACCCCTGTCCGGGCGGAAGCCATGCGTGGCCGGAGCGGTCTCCTCGGCGTGGTCCCGGCGCCGGACGCCCCCGGCGGGATGGCAGGCTTGGGCCCATGCGTCCGCTTCCGTTCGTACTCGGTGCCGCCGCGCTGCTGACCGTGTCCGCAGCCGCCCCGGCCGCCGCCGACGACTCGTCGTCGCCGTCCCCGTTCACGATCCAGGATCCACGGATCACCGAGTCCAGCGGCCTCGCCGCGAGCCGTCTCCACCCCGGCGTCTACTGGACGCACAACGACAGCTCGGACGGCCCGTACGTCTACGCCGTGGACAGCAGGACCGGGAAGACGGTCGCGCGGGTCACCCTGCGGGGGATAGGGGATCCCCGCGATGTGGAAGCGATCTCGATAGGGCCGGACGGCAATATCTACGTCGGCGACATCGGCGACAACCTGGGCGGTCAGTGGTCCCATGTGTGGATCTACCGCTTCCCGGAGCCGAAGCGGCTGAAGGACGTCACCGTCACCGCGACCCAGTTCACCGTCAAGTACCAGGGCGGGCCGCGCAACGCCGAGGCGCTGATGGTCCATCCCAAGACGGGCCGCGTCTACATCGCCAGCAAGAGCGACGAGGACGGCGGGCTGTACGCCGGACCGGCCACGCTGAGCCCCTCCGGGGTGAATGTCTTCCAGCGGGTCTCCGACATCGACATGGAGGTCACCGACGGGGCGTGCTCCCCGGACGGCACCCGGCTGGTGCTCCGCGGCTACTTCTCGGCCGCCGAGTACCGCTGGCGGAACGGAAAGCCGACGCGGCTGAAGGAGGAGCCGGGGCTGCCGCTCCAGCGGCAGGGCGAGTCGGTCACCTTCACCCCGGACGGCGGCACCCTCATGTACGGCACCGAGGGCGTGGGCTCCAAGGTGACGCCGGTGGACCTGGGCGGGGAACTGCTGCCGGACGCCACGGCGAAGGAGCAGAAGAAGAACGGGGAGTACTCCGACCGCGTCGACGGCAAGCTCACCGACGGCGACAAGAACGGCAACCTGGTCAAGGCCGGGTTCACCTTCGTCGGCGCGCTGGTGGTCTTCCTCGGCCTGCGCAGGCTCTTCCGCCGGAGCTGAATCGCGTCCGGGTACGCGAAGGGGCCCGCGGCCGGTGATCGGCCGCGGGCCCCTGACGCTCGGAGGGCGCCCTCGGAGCGAGTGCTCAGAGGTGCTCGATGACGTAGTCCACGCACGCCGTCAGCGCCTCGACGTCCGCCGGGTCCACGGCCGGGAACATCGCCACCCGCAGCTGGTTGCGGCCCAGCTTGCGGTACGGCTCGGTGTCCACGACGCCGTTGGCCCGCAGCGCCTTGGCGACCGCGGCGGCGTCGATCTCCTCGTTGAAGTCGATCGTGCCGACGACCTGCGACCGCTTGGCCGGGTCGGCCACGAACGGGGTGGCGAACTTGGACTCCTCGGCCCAGCCGTACAGCGTGCGCGAGGAGGTCGCGGTGCGGCGCACCGCCCAGTCCAGACCGCCCTGGCCGTTGATCCACTTCAGCTGGTCGTCGAGCAGGAAGAGCGTCGCCAGCGCCGGGGTGTTGTACGTCTGGTTCTTCAGCGAGTTGTCGATCGCGGTCGGCAGCGAGAAGAACTCGGGGACGTGCCGGCCGGAGGCGTGGATCCGGGCGGCACGCTCCAGCGCGGCGGGCGAGAAGACGCCGATCCACAGACCGCCGTCCGCCGCGAAGGACTTCTGCGGCGCGAAGTAGTAGACGTCCGTCTCGGCGATGTCGATGGGCAGACCGCCCGCGCCGGAGGTGGCGTCCACCAGCACCAGCGCGCCCTCGTCGGCGCCGGCCACCCGCTGGATGGGCATGGCGACACCGGTGGAGGTCTCGTTGTGGGTGAAGGCGTAGACGTCCGTGCCGCTCTCGGCGCGCGGCTCGGGGTGGGTGCCGGGGTCGGAGGTGATCACCGTGGGCTCCTCGAGCCACGGCGCCAGCTTCGCCGCCTTGGCGAACTTCGAGGAGAACTCGCCGAAGGAGAGGTGCTGGGACTTGGTGTCGATCAGCCCGTGGGTCGCGATGTCCCAGAAGGCGGTGGATCCGCCATTGCCCAGGATGACCTCGTACCCTTCCGGGAGTTGGAAGAGCTCGCGCACCCCTTCGCGTACGGCGCCGACCAGGTTCTTGACCGGGGCCTGGCGGTGGGAGGTGCCCAGCAGGGAGCTTCCGGTCGCGGCCAGGGCGCTCAGCGCCTCGGTGCGCACCTTGGAGGGGCCCGAGCCGAAGCGTCCGTCGGCGGGCTTGATGTCATCGGGAATCCGGATCTCAGCCACGAGCCGAAGCCTAATCCGTCGGCCGCCGCGGCCCGACCGTCCGTCCAGCGGGTGAGACGGTATGTCCACATCCTGTTGACGCTCGAGGATGTGCCGGTATAGGGGCCGATCGCGGGACATGGCAGCCGTAAGGCGGCCATGCGAGTCATGCGGTCCATGCGAGTCATGCGGGCCATGCGGTCCATGTGGGCCATGCATGGCGGCCATGAGGCGGCCACGAGGCGGCCATGAATCGGAATGGGACATTCTCAAGGGCCGCCTCGCCGTGGACCATGGAGGGCATGGCTGATCACCACGCAGACGAGCTGGAGCAGGCGCTGCGACGAGCCGTTCGCGGGGACGTCTCCTTCGATACGGCGAGCCGGGCCCTGATGACCATGGACGCGTCGAACTACCGGCGGGTGCCCGCCGGGGTGGTCGCGCCCCGCGACGCCGACGATGTGGCGGCGGTGCTGGCCGTGTGCCGGGAGCGCGGGGTGCCGGTGGTCCCGCGCGGCGGCGGGACCTCGATCGCGGGCCAGGCCACCGGGCTCGGCGTCGTCCTCGACTTCACCCGCCATATGAGGGGCATCCGCTCGCTCGACCCCGAGCGGCGCACCGCCGTCGTCCAGCCGGGCGTGATCTGCGACGACCTCCGTACGGCGGCCGGCGCCCATGGGCTGACGTTCGGCCCCGACCCGTCCACCCACAGCCGCTGCACCCTCGGCGGCATGATCGGCAACAACTCCTGCGGCTCCCACTCCGTGGCCTGGGGCACCACCGCCGACAACGTTCACGAGCTGGACGTCCTCACCTACGGCGGGGAGCGGGTGCGCGCCGCCCAGGGCCTCCACGACCTGCCCGCCCGGCTCCGTGACGGCATACGGTCCCTGGCCGGTCAGCATCTGGCCCTGCTGCGCACCGGCTTCCCCGAGCTGCCCCGCCGGATCTCCGGCTACGCCCTGGACGAGCTGCTGCCCGAGAAGAACGCCGACCTCGCCCGCGCCCTCACCGGCAGCGAGGGCACCCTCGGCGTGATGACCGAGGCGACCGTAAGGCTGGTGGAGGCGCCCGGCGCCCGCGCCCTGGCCGTGCTCGGCTACCCCGACGAGAGCGCGGCGGCCGAGGCCGCGCACACCCTGCTGCCGTACGGGCCGCTGACCGTCGAGGGCATGGCCGCCGACCTGGTCGCCGGGACGACCGGGCTGCCCAAGGGCGGCGCCTGGCTGTTCGTGGAGGTCGGCGGCGCCACCCGCGAGGAGGCGCTCTCCCGCGCCCAGGAGGTGGCCCGCGCCGCCGCCGAGGCGACCACGGACCACACCGTGGTCGCCGACCCGGCCGGGCAGCGCGCCCTGTGGCGGGTGCGCGAGGACGCCTCCGGGACCGCCACCCGACTCCGTACTCCGGGTGGGGCGGACGGCAGCGAGGCCTGGCCCGGCTGGGAGGACTGCGCGGTGCCGCCGCCCCGGCTCGGCGCGTATCTGCGCGACTTCCGCGCCCTGATGGCCCAGCACGGGCTGCGCGGGACGCCGTACGGGCACTTCGGGGACGGCTGCATCCACGTCCGTATCGACTTCGACCTGCTGACCGAGCCCGGCATCCGGGTCTTCCGCGCCTTCTCCGCCGACCTCGCCGATCTCGTCGTCGCCCACGGCGGCTCGCTCTCCGGCGAACACGGCGACGGCCTGGCCCGCGCCGAGCTGCTGCCGCGCATGTACGGGACGGAGATGGTCGGCCTCTTCTCCCGCTTCAAGGACCTGTGGGACCCGGAGGGCGGCCTCAACCCCGGCGTCCTGGCCCGCCCGCAGCGCCTGGACCAGAACCTGCGCTTCGATCCGCTGCCCAGGCGCCCGGTGGACGTCGAGTTCGGCTATCCGCACGACAAGGGCGACTTCTCGGCGGCGGTCCGGCGCTGTGTGGGCGTCGCCAAGTGCCGTAACGAGTCGGTGTCCGGCGCCGGGGTGATGTGCCCGTCGTACCGCGTGACCGGCGAGGAGAAGCACTCCACCCGCGGCCGCGCCCGGCTGCTGCACGAGATGCTCGCGGGCGAGGTCGTCCAGGACGGCTGGCGCTCGGAGGAGGTACGGGACGCCCTCGACCTGTGCCTGTCCTGCAAGGGCTGCCGCAGCGACTGCCCGGTGGAGGTCGACATGGCCACCTACAAGGCGGAGTTCCTGCACCACCACTACGAGGGCCGGGTGCGCCCCGCCGCCCACTACTCGATGGGCTGGCTGCCGGTCTGGCTGCGCGCCGCCGCCGCCCTGCGGTCGGCCCCCGTGCTCAACGCACTGGCCGGGGTGAGCCCGCTCGCCACCCTGGCCAAGCGCATGGGCGGCATCGCCCCCGAACGGGACATCCCGGAACTGGCCAGCGAGCCCTTCACCCGGTGGTGGCGAGAGCGGACCCGCGCGGCGGCGGCACGAAGCGCCGAGCCCGCGGCGGGGCCCGGGGCTGGGTCCGGGGCCGGATCGGGGGCTGGATCGGGGGCTGGATCGGGGGCTGGATCGGGGCGGCGGCCCGGCGGACTCCTGGGCGGGGCCGGGGGCGCTACGTCGGCCCCGGCGGGGCGGGCGGACGCGGCGGGACGGGCGGACGCGGACCAGACAGCGGGGGTGGCGGCCCTGGGCCAGGAGGCGGGCCGTGCCACGGGGGCACCCGCAGGGCCCGCGGCCCAGGACGGGGAGGCGGGCCGTGCCACGGAGGGACCGGCAGGAGGACCCGCGGCCGCAGGCCAGGCGGCCGGGCACGGGCGGACCGTCGTCCTGTGGCCGGACACCTTCACCAATCATCTCTCCCCGTCCGTCGGCCGGTCGGCGGTCGCCGTACTGGAGGCGGCGGAGCTACGGGTGGTCGTCCCGCCCAAACCGGTCTGCTGCGGCCTGACCTGGGTCTCCACCGGCCAACTCGACCGCGCCCGCGCGGTCATGCGGCGCACCCTGGACGTCATGGCCCCGGCCCTGGACGCCGGGCTGCCCGTCGTCGGCCTCGAACCCAGCTGCACCGCCGCCCTCCGCACCGACCTCCCCGAACTCCTCGGCGGCGACCCGCGCGCCGCGCGGCTGGCCGAGTCCGTGTCGACGTTCGCCCAGGCGCTGGAGCGGTACGCCCCCGACTGGCAGCCGCCGAGGGTGGACCGTCCCGTGGTCGGCCAGACCCACTGCCACCAGCACGCCGTCCTCGGCGACGCCGCCGAGCGCCGCCTACGCGAACGTGCGGGCCTTACGGGCGCGTTGAGCGGCGGCTGCTGCGGTCTGGCGGGCAACTTCGGCTTCGAGGACGGGCACTACGAGGTCTCGGTGGCCTGCGCCGAGGAGCAACTGCTGCCATCCGTAAGGGCAGCGGAACCCGGCACGGAGGTCCTGGCGGACGGCTACTCCTGCCGCACCCAGCTGAACCAACTGGCAGGCCGGAAGGGACGCCACCTGGCAGAGATCCTGGCGGAACGGCTGCCCTGACCCACGAGCCCCGCCGCCCACGGTCCCGCAGCCTTTTCCGGGCACGGGGCCGTGGGTGACCGCGAGCGGTCGGTCTGGTGCAACTGAAGGGCTACCGACGGCTGTTGCGTCATACCCCGGAGGTAGGGGAGGTACAGCCCGGCGGGGGATCCGTACGCGTATCCGGTTCCTGAAAGATCTTTCCTGTCCGAACATGCGACCGGAAGGATCGATATTGTGCGCAGACAACGTCTCGCGCCCCTGTTGGCCGTGAGTGTCACGGCAACGCTGGCTCCCGCGCTCGCCACCTCGACGGCCACCGCCGCTCCGGCCGTCACCCCGTCGACTGCCTCCTCGACCGCCCCCACGGGCGAGCTGGACCGGTATGTGAAGCAGAAGCCGCGGTGGAAGCGGTGCGAAGGCGACTCTCCGGCGGAGTTGGAGTGCGCCACGATCAAGGTCCCACTGGACTACCGGGTTCCCGGGGGCAAGCGGATCGACTTGGCCATATCCCGGATCAAGAGCACCGCGCCCGGTAAGCGGCACGGTGTCCTGTTCTCCAACCCCGGTGGCCCGGGAGGACGGGGGCTCTACATGCCGCTGGGGATGCAGGACAAGCTCCCCGAGTCGGCACAGCAGAAGTACGACCTCATCGGCTTCGACCCGCGCGGTGTGGGGCAGAGCAGCCCGGTTTCCTGCGATCTGGAGCCGGAGGAGGAGAACTGGCTTCGGCCGTACAAGGAGGAGACGTTCGACAAGGACGTCGCCTGGGCGCGCGAGGTCGCGAACAAGTGCAAGGAGAAAGCGGGCGATACGCTCCCGTACTTCACCACGCGCAACACCGCGCGCGATATGGATCTGATCCGGTCGATCCTCGGTGAGAAGAAGATCTCGTACGTGGGTTACTCGTACGGCACCTACCTGGGTGCCGTCTACACCCAGCTCTTCCCGGGCCGTGCCGACCGGTTCGTGCTGGACAGCGCGGTCGATCCGGCGCGTGCCTGGCGGGGGATGATCCAGTGGTGGGCGGAGGGCGCCGAGCCCGCGTTCGACCGGTGGACCGAGTGGGCCGCCGAGCGTTCGGAGAAGTACGGCCTCGGTAAGACCCCGAAGCAGGTCGACCGGACCTTCTGGGATCTGGTCGCGCAGGCCGACGAGAAGCCCATCGAGGTAGACGGGCAGCCGACCACCGGTGATGACATCCGCAGCGGTATGCGAGAGGCGGTCTTCAGCCCGAAGTACGCCACCGAGGGGGTCGTGGAGCTGAAGAAGGCCGCAGCCGGCAAGCCCGCCTCCGCCAAGAAGCTCGCGGCGTTCGCCGGATCCGAGGGGGCCGGGACCGCGGGCGCCGCCGCCGATGCCGCCGAGGTGCCGTCCGACAACATGACGGCGAGCTTCTGGGCCGTGGTGTGCGGCGACAACTCGGCCGCGTGGTCCCGCGATCCTGAGAGCTACCGGCAGGACGCCATCGAGGACAAGGGCCGTTACCCGCTCTACGGTGACTTCGCCTCCAGCATCAAGCCCTGTGCGTTCTGGGACAAGTCCATGGAACCGGCGACCGAGGTGAACAACAAGGTCGGCTCCCTGGTCGTCCAGAACGAGTGGGACTCGCAGACCCCGCTGCCCAGCGGCCAGGCACTGCACGCCGACCTGAAGGGCTCGAAAATGGTCACCGTCCTCGGCGGCGAGGGCCACGGCGTCTACCCGAACGGCAACGCGTGCACGGACGGCACGGTCACCGACTACCTGCTCACCGGCAAGCTCCCGGCCAAGGACGTGACGTGCGAGGCGACGGCCGACTCGAACGCGGAGGCACGGAAGAACCAGAAGCGGGACGTACTCCCCGGGTCCCCGCTCCCGGAACGTTTCTGAGCCCGGTCGCATGGCCCATCGCCGTATGGCCCATTGCCGCATGACCCATTGAAGACGGGGCGGGACCTCCTGGCGGGGGTCCCGCAGCCCCGCCCCCGGGACGGAACCGTGGGCGTAGGAACAGTCCAACACTCCTACGGGTGAACCGTGGGCCGACTGTGCGCCGCACCCGAGATCGCTCTCGCTGGTGTCCGAGGCCCGGCCTACCGTGGGGTGAACAGGCGCCGTGCTCCGGCCGGTCAAGCGCGGCCGGCCCTCGATCCCGTTCGTGGCGGTCGTCGAAGCGTATGTGCTCCGGTCGCTGCGCGATTATCTGAGCATGCCCAAGATCCGCGAAGCGGCCGAAGCGGTGCCCTTGGCGTTCGGCGACGAGTACGGGCTGGCCACCCGCCGGATCGCCACCGACGGTGTCGACATCTTCGTGGAAGACGGGGGCGGCGACCTGGCCCGTGCCCGCGACGGTCAGCGGCCCATCAGGAGGGATGGCTGATCCGCCACCTCGGCGAGGTATACGCCGACGACGAGCAGCACGTTCCGGATGAGGAGTGGATCGCCCATGGATTGGGCCAGGGGTGGGCTCCGCTGACCCAGGACGAACGCATCCGGTACCGCGCACATGAGCGCGGGGCTCTCGCCGACGGGGACCAGCCTCTGTTCTATCTGAGCAAGAAGGACCTGCTGATCGTGGACAAGGTGCGTGGGCAAAGTTCTGCGGCAACCTGAATGTTCAGCGTTCCGAGTCGATCAGCACTAGTCGGCGTGCCCTGACGGGCCGTCCCAACCAGCTGAATCATGCAAGCGTGCTTGATTGTTTCTCGCCGCGCTGCCACCCTCGCTCGACGAGACGTCAACAAGAGGCGTCGACGAGGCATGAGGAAGCCGACACACGGCTGGCCCGACGACGGGAGCGACGCGTGTCCGAGACGGAGGCTCTGCTCGGCGATCTGCGGGCGGAGGGGGACGAGTTGGACGGCCTGGTGGCCGGGCTCGGGGGCGCGGCGTGGCGGACGCCGACGCCCGCGCCCGGGTGGACCATCGCCCATCAGATCGCCCATCTGGCCTGGACCGATGAGCGGGCCGTACAAGCCGCCGAGGACCCCCAGGGGTTCGCCGACGAGGTGCGCCGGGCGTGGGCCGCCCCGGACGCGTTCGTGGACGAGGGCGCGGAGCGTGGGGCGGCCGAACCGCCCGAGGTGCTGCTGGCCCAGTGGCGCGAGGGGCGGGAGCGGTTGCTCCGGACGCTGGCCGCGCAGCCGCCGCGCGCCCGGCTGCCGTGGTACGGGCCGCCGATGAGCGTGATGTCCATGGCGACCGCCCGGTTGATGGAGACCTGGGCGCACGGCCAGGACGTCGCCGACGCGCTGGGCGTGCCCCGGACTCCCACCGCCCGGCTGCGCCATGTGGCCCGGATCGGGGTCCGGGCGCGGGGCTACGCGTACGCGGCGCGGGGGATGGAGCCGCCCGCCGACGAGTTCCGGGTCGAGCTCACCGCACCGGACGGGGAGTTGTGGACGTACGGGCCGCAGGACGCGGCCCAGCGGGTGACCGGGCCCGCGCTGGACTTCTGCCTGCTGGTGACCCAGCGGGCGCACCGTGACGACCTGGCCCTACGGGCCGAAGGGCCGGACATGGACCGCTGGCTGGACATCGCCCAGGCGTTCGCGGGCCCGCCCGGCAAGGGCCGCGCCCCGGGGCAGCGGACGGGCCATACGGTCGGTGGTGCGGAACGCTTGGTGGCGGGCAGCCCTGAGCACCCGGCGGGCGGTAGTCCGCTCGGTGGCCGCCCGGCAGGCGCCGCCGCGGGAGGCGACCGTGTGCCCGGCGGCAGCCCGTCAGGTGACCCGGCGACAGGTGACCGCGCGTCAGGCCACCCTGCGACAGGCGGCAGCCCGTCCGGCGGTAGTCCGCTCGGTGGCCGCCCGGCAGGCGCCGCCGCGGGAGGCGACCGGTGACGGCGGCGTCCTCACCGCTCCGGATCGGCAACGCCTCCGGCTTCTACGGCGATCGCTTCGACGCGTTGCGCGAGATGCTCACCGGTGGGCCCCTGGACGTGCTGACCGGTGACTACCTCGCCGAGTTGACCATGCTCATCCTGGGCCGCGACCGCGCCAAGGACCCCGCGCGGGGCTATGCCACCACCTTTCTGCGCCAGCTCGAGGACACCCTGGGGCTCGCCATGGAGCGCGGCGTACGGCTCGTCACCAACGCGGGCGGGCTCAATCCGGCCGGGCTGGCGGACGCGATCCGCAAGCTCGCCGAGCGGCTCGGGATCGGCTGCCGGGTGGCCCATGTCGAGGGCGACGACCTGCTCGGCGCCCACGACTGGGGGGCGGGTGTGGTCACCGCCAACGCCTATCTCGGCGGCGCCGGGATCACGGCCTGTCTGCGCGGTGGCGCGGACGTGGTGGTCACCGGGCGGGTGACGGACGCCGCGCTGGTGACGGGCCCGGCCGCCGCGCACTTCGGATGGGCCGCCGACGACTGGGACGCGCTCGCCGGAGCCGTGGTCGCCGGGCACATCCTGGAGTGCGGTACCCAGGCGACCGGCGGCAACTACTCCTTCTTCGCCGAGCACGACGTCCGCCGCCCCGGCTTCCCCCTCGCCGAGATCCACCCCGACGGCTCCAGCGTGATCACCAAGCATCCGCACACCGGCGGCGCCGTCACGGTCGGGACCGTCACCGCCCAGCTCCTCTACGAGACGGCGGGCGCCCGCTATCCGGGCCCGGACGTCACGGCCCGGCTGGACTCGGTGCGGCTGGTCCAGGACGGCCCGGACCGGGTGCGCGTCCACGGCGTACGGGGCGAGGCGCCGCCCCGCACCCTCAAGACCGGGCTGACCCGGCTCGGCGGCCACCGCAACGAGGTGGTGTTCGTGCTCACCGGCCTGGACATCGAGGCCAAGGCGGCGCTCGTACGGGACCAGATGGAGGGGGCGATGGCCAAGCGCCGCCCCGCCGAGGTCCGCTGGGCCCTCTCCCGTACCGACCACCCCGACGCGGCCGTGCAGGAGGAGGCGAGCGCGCTGCTGCGGCTGGTGGTGCGCGACCGGGACCCGGCGGCGGTGGGGCGGGTGATCAGCGGCGCGGCCGTCGAACTGGCCCTCGCCAGCTACCCCGGCTTCCATGTCACCGCCCCGCCCGGAAAGGGCTCCCCTTACGGCGTCTTCGAGGCCGTCAGCACTCCGGCCGACACCGTGCCGCACACCGCCGTACTGCCCGACGGCTCCCGGCTGTCCGTTCCCCCGGCGCCCACCACGCCCGCCGCCGTAGGCCCGGTGGACGAGGCTCCACCGCCGCCCCCGCTGCCGCCGGGCCCCACCCGACGCGCCCCGCTCGGCGCGGTCGCCGGGGCCCGCAGCGGCGACAAGGGCGGCAGCGCCAACATCGGCGTCTGGGCGCGCGGTGAGGACGCCTGGCGCTGGCTGGCCCACACTCTCACCACCGACCGGCTGCGGGAGCTGCTCCCGGAGACGGCCGAACTGAACGTCACCCGCCATCCGCTGCCCCGGCTGCGGGCCCTGAACTTCGTCGTGGACGGTCTGCTCGGCGAGGGCGTCGCCGCGCAGGCCCGCTTCGACCCCCAGGCCAAGGCCGTCGGCGAATGGCTGCGCTCCCGCCATCTGGACATACCGGAGGTACTGCTGTGACCCCCCGTTCCGGCCCCCGGGCCACGGCCGTCGGCGATGGGCCGCCCGCTCGCCGCCTGGACATACCGGAGGTACTCCGGTGACCGTGCTCGCGTCCGCGCTCGACCCCGCAGGCGCCGACCACGCGGCCCATCGGGAGGCGATGCTCGCCAAGCTCGCCGAGTTGGAGGGCGAGCACGCCAAGGCGCTCGCCGGGGGCGGTGAGAAATATGTCCAGCGCCATCGCAAGCGCGGCAAGCTGCTGGTCCGCGAGCGGATCGAGATGCTGCTGGACCCGGACACCCCGTTCCTGGAGCTGTCGCCGCTGGCGGGCTGGGGCAGCGACTATCCGGTGGGGGCCTCGATCGTCACCGGCATCGGGGTGATCTCCGGTGTGGAGTGCCTGATCAGCGCCAACGACCCGACCGTGCGCGGCGGGGCCAGCAACCCCTGGACGCTCAAGAAGGCGCTGCGCGCCCATGAGATCGCGCACGCCAACCGGCTGCCGCTCGTCAGCCTCGTCGAGTCCGGCGGCGCCGATCTCCCGTCCCAGAAGGAGATCTTCATCCCCGGCGGGGCGATGTTCCGCGATCTGACCCGGCTGTCCGCCGCCGGAATCCCCACGATCGCCGTGGTCTTCGGCAACTCCACCGCCGGAGGCGCGTACATCCCCGGGATGTCCGACCACGTCATCATGGTCAAGGAGCGCTCCAAGGTCTTCCTGGGCGGTCCGCCGCTGGTGAAGATGGCCACCGGTGAGGAGAGCGACGACGAGTCGCTGGGCGGCGCCGAGATGCACGCCCGCACCTCCGGGCTCGCCGACTACTTCGCCACCGACGAGCCCGACGCGCTGCGCCAGGCCCGCCGGGTGGTCGCCCGTCTCAACTGGCGCAAGGCGCACTCCGATCCGGGGCCCGCCGAACCGCCGAAGTACGACGCCGAGGAGCTGCTCGGCATCGTGCCCAGCGATCTGAAGGTCCCGTTCGATCCGCGCGAGGTGATCGCCCGGATCGTCGACGGCTCGGACTTCGACGAGTTCAAGCCGCTGTACGGGCGCAGCCTGGCCACCGGCTGGGCCGCGCTGCACGGCTATCCGGTCGGGGTCCTGGCCAACACCCAGGGGGTGCTGTTCAGCGAGGAGTCGCAGAAGGCCGCGCAGTTCATCCAGCTCGCCAACCAGCGCGACATCCCGCTGCTCTTCCTGCACAACACCACCGGCTACATGGTCGGCCGGGACTACGAGCAGGGCGGGATCATCAAGCACGGCGCCATGATGATCAACGCCGTCTCCAACTCCCGGGTCCCGCATCTGTCGGTGCTCATCGGCGCCTCGTACGGCGCCGGTCACTACGGGATGTGCGGCCGGGCGTACGACCCCCGCTTCCTCTTCGCCTGGCCCAGCGCCAAGTCCGCCGTGATGGGCCCGCAGCAGCTCGCCGGGGTGATGTCGATCGTCGCCCGGCAGTCCGCCGCCGCCAAGGGGCAGCCGTACGACGAGGAGGCCGACGCCGCGCTGCGCGCCATGGTGGAGCAGCAGATCGAGTCCGAGTCGCTGCCGCTCTTCCTCTCCGGGCGGCTCTACGACGACGGCGTCATCGATCCGCGCGACACCCGCACCGTGCTCGGCCTGTGTCTGTCCGCCCTGCACACCGCGCCGGTCGAGGGCGCGCGTGGTGGCTTCGGCGTCTTCCGGATGTGAGTGAGGAACCCGTGATCCGTTCCCTCCTGGTCGCCAACCGCGCCGAGATAGCCCGGCGTATCGCCCGCACCTGCCGTGACCTCGGCATCGCCACCGTCGCGGTGCACTCCGACGCGGACGCCGACGCGCCCCACGCGCGCGAGGCCGACTCCGCCGTAAGGCTGCCGGGCGACGCCCCGGCCGACACCTATCTGCGCGGCGATCTCCTGGTGCAGGCCGCCCTGGCCACCGGGGCCGACGCCGTCCACCCCGGCTATGGCTTCCTCTCGGAGCACGCCGACTTCGCGCGTGCCGTAAGGGGAGCGGGGCTGGTGTGGGTGGGGCCGCCGCCCGAGGCGATGGAGGCCATGGCCTCCAAGACCCGCGCCAAGGAGATCATGCGCAAGGCGGGCGTGCCGCTACTCGATCCGCTCGACCCGGCCGAGGTCACCGTTGGCGATCTGCCCGTGCTGGTCAAGGCGGCGGCGGGCGGTGGCGGCCGGGGCATGCGGGTGGTGCGCGAGCTGGCCGCGCTGCCCGCCGAACTCGACTCCGCCCGCGCCGAGGCGGCCTCCGCCTTCGGCGACGGTGAGATCTTCGTGGAGCCCTATATGGAGGGCGCCCGCCATGTCGAGGTCCAGGTGCTCGCCGACACCCATGGCACCGTATGGACCCTCGGCACCCGCGACTGTTCCCTCCAGCGCCGCCACCAGAAGGTCATCGAGGAGGCCCCGGCCCCTGGCCTTGACGAGGAACTGCGGCGCACCCTGGCCGAGTCGGCGGCGAACGCGGCGCGGGCGATCGGCTACGAGGGCGCGGGCACGGTGGAGTTCCTGGTCTCGCCCTCGGGGCGGGCGTACTTCCTGGAGATGAACACCCGCCTCCAGGTCGAGCACCCGGTCACCGAGGAGATCCACGGCCTCGACCTGGTGGCGCTCCAGCTGCGGATCGCGGAGGGGGAGCGGCTCGACGCCGAGCCTCCGGCGCCCCGGGGGCACGCGATCGAGGCGCGGCTGTACGCCGAGGACCCGGCGCGCGACTGGCGGCCGCAGACGGGGATCCTGCACCGGCTGGAGATCCCCGGGCTGCGGGTGGACTCCGGGCCGGACGGCGGCGACGCGATCGGCGTCCACTACGACCCGATGCTGGCGAAGGTCATCGCCGTGGCCCCCACCCGGGCCGAGGCGGTGCGGCGGCTGGCCCATGGGCTGGAGCGGGCCCGGATCCACGGCCCGGTGACCAACCGGGAGCTGCTCGTACGGGCGCTGCGCCACCCGGAGTTCGAGGCGGGCCGTATGGACACCGGGTTCCTCGAACGTCATCTGCCCGAGCTGACCGCCCCCTCCGATGACGACGAGGCGGCCCCGCTCGCCGCCCTCGCCGCCGCCCTGGCCGACGCGGCGCGGCGGCCGGCGACGGCGACGGTGGCGGGGCGGCTGGGCGGCTGGCGCAACGTGCCCTCCCAGTCGCAGCTGAGGAGCTACCGCGCGGAGCCGGGCGGCATCGAGCACGAGGTGCGCTACCGCCTCACCCGCGACGGGATGCTCGCGGAGGGCTTCTCCGACGTCCGGCTGCCGGCGGCCGAGCCGGGGTGGGCCGCCGAGCCGGGGCGGGGCGCCGAGCCGGGGCGGGACGCCGAGCCCGGACGGGACGCCGAGCCGGCGCGGGTCGTCCTCGTCGTGGCCGGGGTCCGGCGGACGTTCGAGGTGACGGCCTATGGGGACCGCCGCTACGTCGACACGCCCCGGGGCGGCCATGTGTTCACCGCGCTGCCCCGCTTCCCCGACCCCACGGCCCGCACCGAACCGGGCTCGCTGCTGGCGCCCATGCCGGGCACGGTGGTGCGGGTCGCCGAGGTGGCGGTCGGGGACCGGGTCGAGGCCGGTCAGCCCCTGCTGTGGCTGGAGGCCATGAAGATGGAGCACCGCGTGACGGCGCCCGCCGCCGGGGTGCTCACCGCCCTGCACGCCGCCCCCGGCCGCCAGGTCGAGGTCGGAGCCCTGCTCGCCGTCGTGGCGGCGGGGGAGTGACCCGGCCCCGTAGTACACCGTGCGGTCCGCACCGTCCGTACGGACCGTACGGCCCGCACGCCGCGCACCGTCCGCACGCCGTCCGCGCGCCTCGCACCGTCCGCGCGCCTCGCACAGTCCGTACGGGCCACACCGTCCGTACGCGCCGCGCGGGACCACCGCGGCCAGCGACGCGACGCAGCACAGCCGGACCGCACAACGCACCGCAAGGGGCCCGCACAGCACAGCGCGCGTGGCCCGCACAACGCACGTACGTGGGAGGAGCCGTCCATGACCAGCCCGCACACGCCCGTGGACACCCCGGAGCGCGTCGCGCTCCGCGCCGCGGTGTCGTCCTTCGCCAAGGGACACGCCCCGGGCGGCCCCCAGGAGGGCGAGGGGGCCGCCGAACTATGGGCCGAGGCAGGAAAGCTGGGCTACCTCGGCGTCAACCTCCCCGAGGAGTATGGCGGCGGGGGCGGCGGCATCACCGAGCTGTCCATCGTCCTGGAGGAGCTGGGCGCGGCGGGCTGCCCGCTGCTCATGCTCGTCGTCTCGCCCGCCATCTGCGGCACCGTCATCGCCCGGTTCGGCACCGCCGAGCAGAAGGAGCGCTGGCTGCCAGGTCTGGCCGACGGCAGCCTCACCATGGCCTTCGGCATCACCGAGCCCGACGCCGGATCCAACTCGCACCGCATCACCACCACCGCCCGCCGGGACGAGGGCGGCGGCTGGATACTCAACGGCCGTAAGGTCTTCATCACCGGTGTGGACAAAGCCGACGCGATCCTTATTGTCGGCCGCACCGAGGACGCCAGGACCGGGAAGCTCAAGCCCTGCCTGTTCATCGTCCCGCGCGAGACCCATGGCTTCTCCCACCATCACATCCCCATGGAACTGGCCGCCGCGGAGAAGCAGTTCGAGCTGGTGCTGGACGACGTACGGCTGCCCGCCGACGCGCTGGTGGGCGACGAGGACGCCGGGCTGCTCCAGCTGTTCGCGGGGCTCAACCCGGAGCGCATCATGACGGCGGCGTTCGCGCTGGGCATGGGCCGCTACGCGCTCGACAAGGCCGTGGACTACGCCCGCACCCGCCAGGTGTGGAAGGAGCCCATAGGCGCCCACCAGGCGATCGCCCACCCCCTCGCCCAGGCCCATATCGAGCTGGAGCTGGCCCGGCTGATGATGGCGAAGGCGGCGTACCTGTACGACGCGGGCGATGACGCGGGCGCGGGCGAGGCCGCCAACATGGCCAAGTACGCGGCCGGGGAGGCCGCGGTGAAGGCGGTGGACCAGGCCGTGCACACCCTCGGCGGCAACGGCCTGACCGCCGAGTACGGGCTGGCGCGGCTGATCACGGCCGCCCGGGTGGCCCGGATCGCCCCCGTGAGCCGGGAGATGATCCTCAACTACGTCTCCCACCAGACCCTGGGCCTGCCGAAGTCGTACTGAGCGGGTGCCCGGACCACCGCGGTCGTACGGACCTCGTGGAGGGGGCAGAACGGACAGGTAGGTCCATCGAGCTGAGGGGAACGGCCATGGTGCTGCGCAGCGAGTATCCCGATGTACCGCCCGTCGATCTGCCCATCCACGACGCCGTACTGGCCCGCGCCGCCGAGGAGTTCGGCGATCTGACCGCGCTGGTGGACGGCGTGACCGGGGCGGCCCTGAGCTATGTCGCGCTGGACCGCGCGGCGCGCCGGATCGGGGCCGCGCTGGCCGAGGCGGGGGTGCGCAAGGGCGATGTGGTGGCCCTGCACAGCCCCAACTCGATCATGTACCCACCGGCGTTCTACGGCGCCACCCGCACCGGGGCCGCGGTCACCACGGTGCATCCGCTGGCCACGCCGGAGGAGTTCGCCAAGCAGCTCCGGGACGCGGCGGCGTCCTGGATCATCACCGTCTCGGCGCTGCTGGGCGTGGCCCGGCAGGCCGCCGAACCGGCGGGCGGGATACGGGAGATCTTCGTGTGCGACGAGGCGAGCGGCCATCGCTCGCTGCGCTCGATGCTGAGCGGCACCGCGCCCGAACCGGTGGTGGAGATCGACCCGGCCGAGGACATCGCCGTCCTGCCGTACTCCTCCGGCACCACCGGCACCCCCAAGGGCGTGATGCTCACCCACCGCAACGTGGCCACCAACCTCGCGCAGGTGGAGACGCTGGTGCCCAACCGGCCGGGGGAGCGGGTGCTGGCCGTTCTGCCGTTCTTCCACAGCTACGGCCTTACGGCGCTCATGAACGCACCGCTCCGCAACGGCGGCACGGTGATCGTGCTGCCCCGCTTCGAACTCGACACCTTCCTCGCGGCGATCGAGAAGCACCGCGCCCAGGCGCTGTACGTGGCCCCGCCGATCGTCCTCGCGCTCGCCAAGCACCCGGCGGTGGACGGCCATGACCTGTCGTCGGTGCGGTACGTGCTGAGCGCGGCGGCCCCGCTGGACGCCCGGCTCGCGGAGGCGTGCGCCCAGCGGCTCGGCGTACCGCCGCTGCTGCAGGCGTTCGGGATGACGGAGCTGTCCCCGGGCTCCCATCTGGTGCCGCGCGACGCGAAGAACGCCCCGCCCGGGACCGTCGGGAAGCTGCTCCCCAGCACCGAGATGCGCATCGTGGACCCGGACAACGGCGCGGACCTGGCCGTGGGCGAGGACGGCGAGATCGTCATCCGCGGCCCGCAGGTGATGAAGGGCTATCTGGGCCGCCCCGGGGACACCGACGCGATGATCGACGCCGAGGGCTGGCTGCACACCGGCGACGTCGGACATGTGGACGCGGACGGCTGGCTGTATGTGGTGGACCGGGTGAAGGAGCTGATCAAGTACAAGGGCTATCAGGTCGCCCCGGCCGACCTGGAGGCCGTGCTGCTCGCCCATGAGGCCGTCGTCGACGCCGCCGTGATCGGCGTGACGGACGGGGCGGGCAACGAGATCCCCAAGGCGTATGTGGTGCCCAGGCCCGGGACCCGGATCTCGGAGGACGACCTGATCGCGTACGTTGCCGGGCAGGTGGCCCCGTACAAGAAGGTGCGCCGCGTGGAGTTCACGGACGCCGTGCCGCGTTCGGCCACCGGCAAGATTCTCAGGCGTGAACTGCGCGCCAGGGAAAGGAGTTCGACCGCCCCATGACCGACGGCCCCACGACCGGCCCCACGGCCGACCGCCCGCTGACCGACGACCGTAAGGCCGATGGTTCCATGACCGATGGCTCCACGACCGACGGCTCCACGACCGACGGCTCCATGGCCGACGGCCCTACGGCCGATGCGCCGAAGGCTTTCGTACGGTCCGCCTTCGCGCGGGGTATCACCACGCTCACCCTGGACTCGCCGCACAACCGCAACGCCCTCTCCTCGCGCCTGGTCGCCGAGTTGCGCGCGGCGCTGGCGACGGCCGGGCGGGACGACCGGGTGCGGGCGGTGCTGCTCACCCACACCGGCACCACCTTCTGCGCGGGCGCGGATCTGAGCGAACCGCCCTCGGCTGCGGGGGCGTCCGGGCTGGTGGAGCTGTTGCGGTCGATCGTGGAGCTGCCCAAGCCGGTGGTCGCCCGCGTCACCGGGCACGTACGGGCCGGTGGGCTCGGGCTGCTCGGGGCCTGCGACATCTCGGCGGCCGGGCGCGGCGCCAGCTTCGCCTTCACCGAGGCGCGGCTCGGCCTCGCCCCGGCCGTCATCTCCATGCCGCTGCTGCCCCGGCTGGACCGGCGCGCGGCGGCCCGCTACTACCTCACGGGCGAGCGGTTCGACGCCGCAGAGGCGGCCCGCATCGGGCTGGTGACGCTCGCGGACCCGGAGGGGGACGCGGACGAGGCGCTGGCGCCCGTGCTCGACGGGCTGCGCCGGGGCTCCCCGCAGGGCCTGGCCGAGTCCAAGCGGCTGGTGACCGCCGATGTGCTGCGCGCCTTCGACCGGGACGGCGAGGCGCTGGCCGCGCTGTCGGCCCGCCTCTTCGCCTCCGAGGAGGCGCGTGAGGGCATGACGTCGTTCCTGGAGCGGCGCGACCCGGCGTGGGTGCGGCAGACGGCTTCCGACGCGGGGGCGATACCGGACACGGGGACGGCTCCGGACACGGGGGCGGCGGGGGACAGGGGGGCCGTAGGGAACACGGGCTCCGCCGGGGCGTCCCGATGACCCCCCGTACGGCCTTGCGCGACCCCAAGCAGGACCGCAGCCGCGCCACCCGCAGGCGGCTGCTGGAGGCCGCCGTGGCCTGCCTCGCCGAGCGCGGCTGGGCCGGTTCCACGGTCGCGGTGGTCGCCGAGCGGGCCGGGGTCTCGCGGGGCGCGGCCCAGCACCACTTCCCGACCCGTGAGGACCTCTTCACGGCCGCCGTCGAGCATGTCGCCGAGGAGCGCTCGGCGGAGCTGCGCGCACTCGCCGCCCCGCACGGGGAGGGCCGCGTCCCCGCGGTGGTCGAGGCGCTGATCACCCTCTACACCGGCCCGCTCTTCCGGGCCGCACTCCAGTTGTGGGTGGCGGCCTCGTACGAGGAGCAGTTGGGTGCCCGGGTGGCCGCCCTGGAGGCGAAGATCGGCCGGGAGACGCATCGGATGGCGGTGGAGCTGCTGGGCGCCGACGAGTCGGTGCCGGGCGTCCGGGAGGCCGTCCAGGGCCTGCTCGACATGGGACGGGGCCTGGGTCTGGCCAATCTGCTGACGGACGACGGCCACCGCCGGGAGCGGGTGGTGGCCCAGTGGTCGCGGATCCTGGAGGGGATCCTGACCCCGCGGGACCCGGACGACCACCCGGCCGGCGATCACCCGGCCAACGACCACCCGGCCAACGACTACCCCGCCCCGGCCGCCTCCTGACCTGCCGCGAGGCGTAACCCGCCGCGAGGCGACCTACCGCGAGCCGGCCTACCGCGAGGCGGTGTCCCCGTAGCCGTCGACCTCGTGCGGGCTGCGCGTGCCCGGACCGACGTACCGGGCCGACGGCCGCACCAGACGGCCGGTCCGCTTCTGCTCCAGGATGTGCGCGCTCCAGCCCGCCGTACGGGCGCAGGTGAACATCGAGGTGAACATGGGCGCCGGGACCTCCGCGAAGTCCAGCATGATGGCCGCCCAGAACTCCACGTTCGTCGCCAGCACCCGGTCCGGCCTGCGGTTGTGCAGCTCGTCCAGGGCAGCCCGCTCCAGCGCCTCGGCGACCTCGAAGCGCGGTGCGCCCAGCTCCTTGGCGGTGCGCCGCAGCACCCGCGCCCGCGGGTCCTCGGCGCGGTAGACCCGGTGGCCGAAGCCCATCAGCCGCTCGCCCCGGTCCAGTGCCTGCTTGACGTAGCGGGTGGCGTCCCCGGTGCGCTCGATCTCCTCGATCATGCCGAGCACCCGGGAGGGCGCACCGCCGTGCAGCGGCCCCGACATGGCGCCCACCGCGCCGGAGAGCGCGGCGGCCACGTCGGCGCCGGTGGAGGCGATGACGCGGGCGGTGAAGGTGGAGGCGTTCATGCCGTGCTCGGCAGCCGAGGTCCAGTACGCGTCGACGGCGGCCACATGCTTGGGGTCCGGCTCACCGCGCCAGCGCCGCATGAAGCGCTCCACGATGGTTCCGGCCTTGTCGATCTCCCGCTGCGGAACCATCGGCTTCCCCTGGCCACGGGCCGACTGGGCCACGTAGGACAGGGCCATCACCGCCGCGCGGGCCAGGTCCTCACGGGCCTGCTCCGCGTCGATGTCCAGCAGCGGTTTGAGGCCCCAGACGGGCGCGAGCATGGCCAGCGCGGACTGCACATCGACCCGGACGTCCCCGGAGTGGACCGGGATGGGGAACGGCTCGGCGGCCGGCAGCCCAGGGTTGAAGGCGCCGTCGACCAGCAGACCCCATACGTTCCCGAAGGAGACATGGCCCACCAGGTCCTCGATGTCCACGCCTCGGTAGCGGAGCGCGCCGCCTTCCTTGTCGGGTTCGGCGATCTCCGTCTCGAACGCGACGACTCCTTCGAGTCCGGGTACGAAGTCGGACATCAGGCGGCTCCTCATGATGCGGACGACGGTCGGCGGCGGACGGTGCCGGAAAGGTTACGCGGCCGCCTGACACGGCTCGCGGTCCGTACCGGTCACTCCGTGATGTGCCCCGTGCGGGTGGTGGTCACCCAACCGTGGCGGGGAGTGACCTCCGGGACACGGGGGGTGGTGCCTGCCCAGGCGCCGAACGGGCGGCGCGTGGTCCGCTCAGTCTGGTGGGTGTGCTGCCCATGGGGAAGCGTGAGAAGTGGCACATACCCTCCGGATCGCGGGAGGGTTACGGGGTGCCGGGGCGGGGGAGGGAGAGCGCTCTTCCGGGGCCGCCCGTGCGACGGACCGATGATGTTGCAAGATATGCCCGTGCCTCACGTTGACTCGGAGCCCTCGGCTTCCTCCGCGCGTACGTACGACCCGGCCGCCATGCGCGAGCACTACCGCGCGGCCGGCTTCGACGAGGCGGACCTGGCGGGTGATCCGTTCCGGCAGTTCACCCGGTGGTTCGAGGACGCCGTCGGCAGCGGGCTGTTCGAGCCGAACGCCATGGTCGTCTCGACGGCCGACGCACAGGGCCGCCCGAGCTCCCGCACGGTCCTGATGAAGAGCTTCGACGAGCGCGGCTTCGTCTTCTACACCAACTACGGCTCCCGTAAGGGGCGAGAGCTGGGCGAGAACCCGCATGTCGGGCTGCTCTTCCCCTGGCACCCCATCGCCCGGCAGGTGATCGTGACGGGCACCGCGCGGCGCACCGGCCGCGACGAGACGGCGGCGTACTTCCGCACCCGGCCGCACGGCTCGCAGCTGGGGGCGTGGGCGAGCTCGCAGTCCACGGTGGTGGGCTCGCGGGAGGACCTGGACCGCTCGTACGAGGAGCTGGCGGACCGCTATCCGCCGGGCGAGCAGGTGCCGGTGCCGCCGGAGTGGGGCGGGTTCCGGGTGGTGCCGGAGGCGGTGGAGTTCTGGCAGGGCCGGGAGAACCGGCTGCACGACCGGCTGCGGTACGTCCGGCTGCCCGAGGAGGAGGGCGGCTGGCGAGTGGAGCGGCTGTACCCGTAAGGGGGCGCCGACGGCCGTAAGGGCCTCGTGCGGGGCCGCCCCGTCTCGGGGCTCGGCCTCGAGAACGCCCTGAGAACGCGGACAACCCGCGGGTCTCTCCCCTGACGCCCTTGAGGCGGAAGGGGGCCGGTCGGACGTACCGGCGACCCGCGGGTCGGGTGACTGCTTGGGATTGGCCGGCTGCGCACCTCTCGTGCGCCGGTCCGGCGAATGCGCTGAGCGCGACGACGGACTGCTAGCCCGCAGTCACCTCACGCGTCCGGATTTCATACATCTGCCGAACCACCTCCCTTCTCGTGTACCGCCACCCTAAGAACCCCCTCCTGCCACACACAAGCGAATTTCCGTGAGGCAACGATTTCGACGAATGCGGTGTGGCGCGTGTCACGTTCGAGTTCAATGTCCGACGTGCCCCACCACAGACAGCCACGTCCAGCAAGGGGTGTCAGGTGAGCGCTTCACAACGTTCCGAACCCGCACGTCCAGCGCGTTCCGCCCGGTCCTCGCGGGGGGTCCCGGGACAGCCGGGCGCGGCCCCGTCGGCGTCCGGCCACCCCGACTGCCCGGACGGCTCCGGGCGGCCCGACTCCGAACTGCTCGCCGCGCTGCTCGACGGGATGGACGCCGCCCTGTGCGCGTTCGACGCCGAGGGCACGGTGACCCACTGGAACCACGAGGCCGAGCGCATCCTCGGGTGGACGGCGGCGGAGGCGGTCGGCCGCAAGGGGCTGGGCGGCTGGGCGGCCCGCCCGGGGGACGCCCGGGACGTCGAGGCGCGCCTTACGGAGGCCATGGGCGCCACGGGACGCCGGGTGCACGAGTTCGCGCTGCTGACCAAGGACGGCGGCCGGGTCCTGGTCCGTACGCAGTCCTCGGGGGTGCCGGGCGCGGACGGCCGCCCGGCCGGGGTGTACTGCGCCTTCAGCGAGGTGCACGCCCAGGTCGACCTGGAGCGTTCGATCGCGCTGAGCGAGGCGCTGCTGGACGACGCGTCGTGGAACGTGGTCCTGGTCGACGCGGATCTGCGGGTGGCCGTCGTCAACGCCAACGCGGCGGGCGCGCTGCGCACCGCCCGTAAGGCCGCGCCCGGACGGCCGCTGGGGGACTTCCTGGACCAGGGGATGGAGGAGGTGGAGGCCGCGCTCCAGCACGTCCTGGCGGAGGGCGCGCCCCCGGCGCCCACCGAGCTGTGGGTGACGCTGCGGGACGCCGACCCCGACCCGGCGGACGGCTTCGAGGGCGCGGAGGGCGTGCGCTACGAACTGCTCGACGACGACGAGGCGGTGCGCGGCGAGGGCACCGACCGGGGCGAGGCCGGGGCGGCGGCGCGGCGCCGCTGCTGGCGCAGCGGCTTCCTCCGGCTGGCCTCACCGCTCACCGAGGAACCGGCGCCGCTCGGGGTGGCCTGGATCTTCCAGGACGTGACGGAGGTGAAGGGCCAGGAGCAGGAGAGCGCTCGGATGCGCTTCCGGGGCAACCAGCTGCACCGGGCGGCGCGGGCGGCGGCCGAATGCGAGGACCCGATGGAGGCGGCCTCGGTCCACCTGGACTTCGCGCTGGCGGGCTTCGCCGACCATGCCCTGATCGACCTGGTCCTGGACCCGCCGCCGGGCGCCCCGGCGGACCGGATCCGGCTGGTCCGGGCGGCGGCCACGCCCACCGGCGCCCCCGGCCCCTGCCCGCCCGTCGTCCCGGGCGGCATCCCGCTGGCCTACCCGGAGAGCCATCCGGCGCTCCAGGCGGTCGAGCGCTGCGGTTCGGTACGGGCGAGCGCGAGACGCTCGGACGAGTCGGGGGCGGTCCAGTGGGCGACGGCCCGCAAATGGCCGGAGGGCGCGGTGCACGGCCTGTGCGCGGTGCTGCGCAGCCGCGGCCGCACCCTCGGCGTGGTCACCTTCCTGCGCACCTCGAGCCGCCGGGCCTTCGACCGGACGGACGCGACATACGCGGAGGACGTCGCGGCCCGGGTCGCGGCCTCGGTGGACCTGGCCGTACGCAGGCCCTGACGCCGCGCCGGGCGGCGCCCACAGGGGGCGCACGCCGACGGATCACCGGGCGGCGGGCCGTGACCGGGCGGTGGGCCGTGGCCGGCGGCGGACCTTCACCGGCCGCGGGCCTTCACCGGCCGCGGGCCGTTACCGCCGGTAGAAGATCCGGTCCCCGTACTCGGTCATCACCTTACGGTTCCACTCGTGCCCGCCGTCCACGTTCCCCGACCTCAGCATGGGCGGCTCGATCCCGCGCTCGGCCAGTTCCCCGATCCCGGCCGCCACCATGGACTGCATGATCGCGCTCGTCACGACGGTGGACGCGGGCGCGAAGGGCGCGCCGACGCCGTCCGCCGTGAGCTCCGCGTCCCCGACCGCGATCTTGTTGTCGACGACCAGGTCGCAGTGGTCCTTGAGGAAGCCACCGGAGGGGTTGCGCGGGGTCGTGCCGGTCGCGTAGCCGACCGAGGTCAACCCGATCACCTTGATGCCGCGCTCCCGCGCGCTGATGGCCATCTCCACGGGCAGGGCGTTGCGCCCGGACAGCGAGATCACGATCAGCAGGTCCCCGGCCTTGAGCGGGCTGCTGTCGAGGACGGTCGTGGCGAGCCCGTCGACGCGTTCGAGCGCGCTGCCCAGGGTGGCGGGGACGACGTCCACGCCCACCGCACCCGGTACCGGCAGCAGGTTCATCAGCGCGAGCCCGCCCGCGCGGTAGACGACGTCCTGAGCGGGCAGGGAGGAGTGCCCGGCGCCGAACGTGAAGAGGCGGCCGCCCGCGGCGACGGTATCGGCGATCAGGGTGCCCGCCGCGGCGATATGCTCGCCCTCCTCGTCCCGCACCTGCCGCAGTAGGCCGATGGCCGCGTCGAAGAATTGCCCGGCCGGCTTGGACTCGCTCATCAACGCGTCGCCTTCCTCGTGGGGGGTTTCGATCATGACGCTGTGAATAGCAGCCCGGTCCCTTGCGGCGGAAGGGGCCGACTCGGCCCCGTTGTCGGTGGGATGCGTCAGAATTGGTTGAGGGCCACCGCACGACACTTCGAGGGGCACGCATGTCCGGACTGATCGACACCACGGAGATGTATCTCCGCACCATCCTCGAGCTCGAGGAGGAGGGCGTGGTCCCCATGCGCGCCCGGATCGCGGAGCGGCTCGAGCAGAGCGGTCCGACGGTCAGCCAGACGGTGGCGCGGATGGAGCGCGATGGGCTGGTCACGGTCGCGGGCGACCGCCATCTGGAGCTGACCGAGGAGGGTCGCCGGCTGGCCACGCGCGTGATGCGCAAGCACCGGCTCGCGGAGTGCCTGCTCGTGGATGTGATCGGGCTGGAGTGGGAGCAGGTCCACGCCGAGGCGTGCCGCTGGGAGCACGTGATGAGCGAGGCGGTGGAGCGGCGGGTGCTGGAGCTGCTCCGCCATCCGACCGAGTCGCCGTACGGAAACCCGATTCCGGGCCTGGAGGAGCTGGGCGAGAAGGCCGAGGCCGATCCGTTCCTGGACGAGTCCATGGTGAGCCTGCGTGAGCTGGAGCCGGGTTCGGAGGGCAAGACGGTGGTGGTGCGCCGCATCGGCGAGCCCATCCAGGCCGACGCCCAGGTGATGTACACGTTGCGGCGGGCCGGGGTGCAGCCGGGCTCCGTGGTGAGCGTCACCGAGTCGGCGGGCGGGGTGCTGGTCGGCAGCAGCGGTGAGGCGGCGGAGCTGGAGGCGGAGATCGCCTCGCATGTCTTCGTGGCCAAGCGCTGACCTTCCCTGACCTCGCTTCCCGCACCGCACCGCACCGGCCTCGCCTTCCCGCACCGGGCTGACCTCGCCTTCCCGCAGCGCACCGACTTCGCTTCCCACAGCGCGCTGACCTCGCTTCCCAACACCGCGCGAACACGCCCCCGCGCGACCTCCGGCGCCTCGACACGCTGACCGATACACCCGGTTCAAGTCATTCAGCCGTCACGACCTGCGACGACGGATTTTCCGGATACCGGAGTCGACAGAAACCGAGCGGGCCGGGCCGCCGCGTGCGACGCTGTCGCTGACGCTCGGATCGTCAGGGGAGGGGGTCCGGTGGGCCCGATGGGCTGCGCCGCTGAGGGGGTGTTCTTCGGCGAGGGCCCCGGTGCCGTCAGGTGCCGGGGCCCCGCTTCCCCATGTCCCCCCGCTGGGCCCCGGTGCGTACGGACCGCGCGAACGCGGCCGGTGCGACCCGGGGCCCTGGTGACCCGGAGCCCCGAGCTCCCAGGGTCGTCCCCCGCGGACTCCCTTCCCCGAGCAGTCCGCCTCCCGCTAGCTGTCTCCCCCAGGCGCAGACGATCAATCCCCGAGCACGGTCACTCGAACGAGGGGTCTTGAACGCCAATGCCCCGTGTTCGAATATGAGTTCGATACTGTGAGGGTGTTCGAGAGAGGGTTGGAGGTGCCAGACCACATGGTGCGACGTATCGAAGTGAGCGGGGCCGGCGGCGTGCGGCTCGCCGCCTGGGAGTTCACCGATCCGCCCAAGGCAGGCGCTGGCCGCGAGGGAGCGCGAGGCCCCGGAGTGCTGTTGCTCCATGGGCTGCTGGGCCGGGCCGCCCACTGGGCGGAGACGGCCCGCTGGCTCTCCACCCGCCATCGGGCGGTCGCCCTCGACCAGCGCGGCCATGGCCGCAGCGAGAAGCCGGCCGAGGGGCCGTTCGACCGCTCCACCTATGTGGACGACGCCGAGGCGGCCGTGGAGCAGCTCGGCCTCGCCCCCGTGACCCTGATCGGCCATGCCATGGGCGCCCTCACCGCCTGGCAGCTGGCCGCCCGCCGCCCCGATCTGGTCCGGGCGCTGGTCATCTGCGATATGCGGGCCTCGGCCCTCGGCGCCGCCTCACAGCGCGAGTGGGCCGAGTGGTTCCGCTCCTGGCCGGTGCCGTTCGCCACCCTCGCCGATGTGCGCAAGTGGTTCGGCGAGGACGATCCGACGCTGGAGCGGCCGAATCCGCCCCGGGGCGACTTCTTCGCCGAGGTCATGGCCGAGCGCTCGGACGGCTGGCGCCCGGCGTTCTCCTGCCGCCAGATGCTGAAGATCCGTGACACCTGGGTCCATGACGCCCATTGGGAGGAGCTCGCGCTGGTCGAGTGCCCCACCCTGGTCGTGCGCGGGCTGGACGGTCAGCTGGGTCGCGCGGAGGCACAGGAGATGGTCCGCGTACTGCCCCGGGGGGAGTACGCGGAGGTGGTGGACGCGGGCCATCTCGTCCACTACGACCAGCCGGACGGCTGGCGCCGCGCCGTGGAGCCCTTCCTGGCCTCGGTCCTGCCCGTCTGACGCCACCGCGGTGCCCAAGCCCGGTGATGCGGCACCCGGTTCAGTACGTCCCGTTCGGTGCTTCCCGTTCGGTGCTTCCCGTTCGGAACGTCCCGTTCAGTGCGTCCCGTTCAGAACGTCCAGACGAAGGGCTCGCCGCCGATCTCCGTCCACATGACCTGGACCGACCTCGCCCGCGCCGGAATCAGGAAGGTGTTGCAGAGCAGATAGCTCTGCCCGCTCCGCCAGTTCTTGATCTCATCCGAGTCCGCGCAGCCCTTGGGCCGTCCGGCGTCGCCGCCGGTGACCTTCGCTCCCCGCCGCCCGTCCGCGTACACCTCCGCGTAGTCCCCGACCCGCGGATACTCCCTCACCGTGGCCCCGCGCACATGGGTGTACTTCACTTGGGCCACCGCGGGCACCTTGCCCTCGGCGTCCGCCGGGTTCGACACCAGCGCCCTCGCCTCGGCCGCCGTGCCGATGTCGACCTTCTGCGCCGCGATCCGGTAGGTGGGCTCGACCCCGGTGTCCTCCTTGAACGCACGCGCACCGGCCTGGCCCGGCGCGAGCGGCGGCTCACCGTCCGATCGCATACCGACCCTCTGCGCACCGCTCCGGTGACCATCGGTGACACCCGAGCGGGAAGAGTGCCGTGCGTTCCCGGAAGTATCGCCCTTTTCGCCGAATGGTCCGCACGCGGTCAGGGCGAGAGCCAGTACGGCAACGGGCGCGCCGGTACGCAGCCACGTTGTCTTGGTCAACGGCAAGTGGAACTCCAATGCGGGAACGTGACCTCATCGCGTTCCGGGGTGATCTCTTGAACGCGATCGACGGTTCGTCGATCCTACGAGTCCTCTACTCCCTTACAACAATGGGAAATTGACCAGTAATGGACAGGTGAAGGGAAGCGCATGATCGGTGGCGACATCATGGAACCGGAACCCGGCAAGGACTGGGCGGCGTTTCAGTACGAGATCTATCTGAACGGGATGACCGGCGCCGTCCCCCGGCTTCCCGCGGATCTCACCCGGCTCGAGGAGCTGGCCGAGGCGCGGCTGGGGCCCGGACCGGTGGGCTATGTGGCGGGCAGCGCGGGCAGCGGCAGCACCGAGCGGGCCAACCGGGCGGCGCTGGACCGGCATCGGATCGTGCCCCGGATGCTCCGCGACGTACGGCGGCGGAATCTGTCGGTCGAGCTGTTCGGCACCCGGCTGCCCGCGCCGCTCGCGCTCGCGCCGATCGGGGTGCTGTCGATCATGCACCCGGAGGCCGAGTGCGCGGCGGCGCGGGCGGCCGCGGCGCAGGGCGTGCCGTTCATCCTCTCCTCCGCCTCCAGTACGCCCATGGAGCGGGTGGCGGAGGCGATGGGCGACGGTGAGCGGTGGTTCCAGCTCTACTGGGGCAAGGACCGGGAGGTCACCAGGAGCTTTCTGAGCCGGGCCAAGTCCTGTGGCTTCACGGCCCTGGTGGTCACCCTCGACACCCCGCTGCTGGCCTGGCGGCCGCGCGACCTCGACCAGGCGTATCTGCCGTTCCTGCACGGTGTTGGCACCGCCAACTACTTCACCGATCCGGCGTTCCAGGCCGGGCTCACCAAGCCGGTCCACGAGGACCGGGACGCCGCGGTGCTGCACTTCGTGCAGCTGTTCGGCGACCCCGGGAAGACCTGGGAGGACCTGGCCTTCCTGCGCGAGCACTGGGACGGCCCGATCGTGCTCAAGGGTGTGCTGCACCCCGAGGACGCCCGGCGCGCGGCGGACGCGGGGATGGACGGGGTCGTCGTGTCCAACCACGGCGGCCGCCAGGTGGGCGGCTCGATCGGGGCGGCCGACGCGCTGCCGGGGGTGGTGGCGGCGGTCGGCGACCGGCTGGCGGTGCTCTTCGACAGCGGAGTGCGCACCGGTGACCATGTGTTCAAGGCGCTCGCCCTGGGCGCCCGCGCGGTGCTGCTGGGGCGGCCGTACGCCTATGGGCTCGGGCTGGACGGGCAGCCGGGGGTGGAGCATGTGATCCGCGCGCTGCTGGCCGAGTTCGAGCTGACGCTGGCGCTGTCGGGCCATACCGATGCCGCGGGGCTCACCCCGGAGGCGCTCGGCTGACAATTACCTTCGGCTTTCAACTTGTCAGCGGTGCCCGGCCTTCAACTTGTCGGCTACACCGGTCCATCGGCGACTCGCCGAGTGGCCGCCGGGGTTTTACCGGGTCCTCAGCTTCCGGATTGACGGGTGCTACGCTCCTTGGCGCGCAATGAATTAACTGATCATGGGGGGTGATCGCGTGAAGATCAAACGTAAAGCCTCGATGGTCGTGCTCTCGGCGGCGCTGATGCTGGGCGGTTCCGTCGCCCTGGCGCCAACGGCGTCGGCGGTGGGGTCATCGGCATGTCAGTTCAATTCCCCGGATGTCAATTTCAAGGTCTCGACCAGTGGTGCCAGATTCCGCACCGGACCGGGAAAGCGGTACCGCGCTATAGGGACGCTTTACCGAGGGGATTCCTTCCGGTACTTCTGCCGCACTCGGGGCTTTGAGAACAGCTGGTCCTACGGAAAGATCCTCAAGCGGACCACGACCGGAATTCATGCCGGGACCAGAGGCTGGGTGTACAGCAGGTACCTCGACTAGCCGCCGGAACGTTACGGCAGTCGGGCGCGCGGCGGTCGTGGGCGCGCGGTCGTGGCCGTGCGGTCGTGGCCGTGCGGCGGTCGGGTCGCGCGGCAGTCAGGACGCAAGGGCGCGCTGTGGCCGGGCGCGGAGGCCTCGTACGACGGCACGCGGTGGGGCCGGGGGCGACCCCCGGCCCCGCCGCGTGCGCACGCCCCCGCGTACCCGTGTCGTCACCCCTTGCTGACCGCCGCCAGGATCTCCGGCAGCCGTGCCGCGACCCGCGGCGCCGCCACCCGCATACCGGCCTCCGCGATCGCCGCGCCGTACACCGCGCCCAGCGGGAACACCACCCACAGCAAGCCGTGCGCCCCGGAGACATGCAGCCAGATCGTCAGGCCCAGCACCGGCGCGCACAGCGCGGAACCCACGATGATCCCGCCGAAGATGCTGATCCAGGCGATCCCCGCCTGCGCCGGGACGACGTTCTTGTAGCCGCTGTCCTGCGGAATGGAGTACGGGGCCAGCACCGAGGTCAGGGCGCCGGTCGCCAGCATCGAGCCGAGCAGCGCCAGGGCGATCCCGAGCGCCTCGGGGGCGGCCGGCCAGTTCTTCAGGACGGCGGCGCAGCCGAGCACCACCACCGCCACGTACGGCACCGCGACGAGGAGCAGCGCCAGCGCACGGCCCCGCAGCTCCAGATAGGCGTCACGGGGCGAGGAGATCGTCTGCGCGACCATCCAGAAGGCGGAGCTGTCCTGGCCGAACTGGTTGTACATCAGCATGCCGAGCATCCCCGACGCCCAGCAGGCCCAGTAGATCGAGCCGTTGCCCTGGGCCGCGGTGATGAAGGGCAGCAGCAGCCCGACGCCCAGCGAGGTGACCCATGCCGACTTGGTCTTCGGGTCCCGTACGGCATAGCGCAGCGTCCGCAGCAGCACGGTGCCGGTGCGGCCGGAGGGCAGCAGCCGGGCGAACGGGCCCGAGGCGTCCGGGGTGTCGGCCGCGCCGGAGGACCGCCGTTCGCGCGGCGCCGCCGCCTGGATCGTGGAGGCGTCCGGCGTGGTCATCAGATGGGTGAGGGTGGACCGCCACCACCACATCAGCAGCGCCAACGCGGCCACCGTCAGCGCGAACTGGGCCGCGGCGACCCCGTAGGCGCCGTCGCTCACGCCCTGGACGGCGTCCACCGCCGCCGCGGGCGGCACCCAGCGCAGCACCGCGGCGGCCGGCTCCAGCACGGACAGGCCGTCCTTACCGCCGAGCTGCTGGGCCCCGAGGTTCACGAACTGCGCGCCGATCGCCACGAACAGACCGCTGAGCACCGCCAGATCGCGGCCCTTACGGCTGGTGAGGAGGCGGGTGTTGGCCGTGGCGAAGGCGCGGGCCAGCGCCACGCACACCAGCACCGTCAGCACCACGGCCAGGACCGCCGCCACCGCGGCCGCCGCCCCGTGCGCGACGGCGATCGCCGAACCGGCCGCCAGGGTCAGGGTGAACAGCGGTCCGATGCCGATCAGCGAGGACACCAGCAGCGCGGTGATCAGCGAACGCGGCCGCAGGGGCAGCATCACCAGCCGGGTCGGGTCGAGGGTTTCGTCGCCGCCGGGGAAGAACAGCGGCATCACCGCCCAGCCGAGCGCGAGCACCGCGGTCAGCAGCGTGACCAGCGCGTCGACATGGTTCGTACCGCGCAGCAGCACCAGCCCGAGCAGCTGCAACACGGCGAACAGCATGGCCATCACCAGCGAGGTGAGGTACGCCGCCCGCCGCCCGCTGGACTGGCGCAGCCCGTTGCGCAGCAGCGCCAGCTTCAGCGATACGAAGACGGGGGTGGGGGAGCCGGTGGGGACGGCGGGCGGCGCGGGTGCCGTTGCGCCGAGCGGGCCCTTGGCGTCGAGCGGGTCGGTGAGCGTCATCGGGCGCCGCCGCCCAGCCAGTCGAGGCTCTGGCCCGCCTGGCGCCGGTTGGCGCCCACCAGTTCCAGGAAGGCGTCCTGGAGGGACGGTGCGTCACCCCGCACCTCGGCCAGCGGGCCGTGGGCCCGGATCCGCCCGCTCGCGATCACCGCCACCCAGTCGCACAGCGACTCCACCAGCTCCATGACATGGCTGGAGAAGACGACGGTCGCGCCGGAGCGGGTGTAGCGCTCCAGGACGCCGCGGATGGTCTGGGCGGAGACCGGGTCGACGCCCTCGAAGGGCTCGTCGAGGAAGAGGACTTCGGGGTTGTGGAGCAGCGCGGCGGCCAGTCCGATCTTCTTCCGCATACCGGTGGAGTAGTCGATGACCAGCTTGCTCTGGGAGCCCGCGAGATCGAGGACGTCCAGCAGCTGGGTGGCGCGCCGGTCGACCTCCGCGCCGGGCAGCCCGCGCAGCCGCCCGGTGTAGGTGAGCAGCTCCCGGCCGGAGAGCCGCTCGAACATCCGCAGCCCCTCGGGCAGCACCCCGATCCGCGCCTTGACCTCGACCGGGTCCCGCCAGACGTCATGTCCGCCGATCTCCACGGTCCCCTTGTCCGGGCGCAGCAGGCCGGTGATCATCGAAAGCGTGGTGGTCTTACCGGCGCCGTTGGGTCCGACGAGTCCGATGAACTGCCCGGCGGGCAGTTCCAGATCGATCCCGGCGACCGCGACCTGCTCCCCGTAGCGCTTCCACAGGCCGCTCACCCGCACGGCGGCGGCCCGGGACGACTGTGGCTGTGTGCTGTCTGCTGCTTGCTCCTGCGGCACCGACTTACCCCGTGTTCCCGTGGGACGTGTCCCACTGACGTAGCACGCGGGGGCCGGTCATGACGCCCCCGCCGTCGCTCCACGATAGGGGCCGTCCCGGGGAGCGCTCAGGAGTGTCAGCGGCGCTCGCGGCCGCAGGCGTAGGCCAGGGCGCTGACCAGCTCTTGCGCGTCGGGCAGCCAGCGGTTGGCGGCGGTGGGCCGCCGGGCCCACTGGATCGGGCCGCGCACGCCCACCCGGGTCGGCGGCGCGACCACATAGTCGCCCTCGCCGCGGGCGGTCAGGTCGATCGCGTTCGGCGGCCAGCCCAGATTCCGCACCAGGTCGGGGACCTTGGCGGCGGCGCCGGGGAGGACGAAGAAGAGCATCCGGCGCCCGGGGGTGCAGGTGACCGGGCCCAGTTCGACCTGGCGGCGCTCCATGCGGGCGAGCGCCAGACAGCCCGCGGACTCCGGGACGTCGAGCGCGTCGAAGGTGCGGCCGGTGGGCAGCAGGATGGCGGCGCGCGGCGTCCTGGCCCACATCCGGCGGACCACGACCGCGCTGCCGGTGGCCTGGTTCACCCAGTCCCGGCCGGTCGGATGGGCGCCGGGGGCCGGGCAGTCGGCGGTTCCGCAGGAGCAGCGCTCCACTCCGTCCACGGCCTCGAGCCAGGCGCCGGAGAGCACGTCCCAGTGCCGCTCCTCGGCGTATCGCACCGCCGCGTCGCGCAGCCGCTCCCCGCGCTGCTGAGGGATCTGCGAGGTTCCCGCGGGGAACCGCGTTGGTCCTGTCACGTCCATGGTCTCTTCCACGCACAGGACAACTTCCGCCGTCAACGAGGGTTACGGCCGGGCCCCCGCACGGGCGGTGCCGTCGGGGGTCCGGGGTGCGCGGTGACGGCACGGCGGGGCGCATGGGTGCACGGGCGGGGGCGCGTGTGGGGTTGCGGCTGCGTGAGCGGGTAGCCACCATGCGTGACGGGCGTGCGAGTGTCCGGTGGCCGTGCCGCGGCGTCAGGGGGAGGGCGGTCCCGGACTCGGGTCGGCGCCGTACGCGAACGGTGCGGTCTATGCGGTCAATACGGGCAAGTTCCGCATTCGCCGTATACCTGCGATATCTGCGGGGCATCACTCAGCAACAGGGACGGATACGCCGAGAACGCAAGCAGTCACTGGGGGTAATGCCATGGCCGCTAGGCCGCTTGTGGCGCGGCAGCCGAACGAACGGTTGCAGGCGCTCATCCAGGAAGCCGGCTGTTCCAACGCCGGGTTGGCGCGCAGGGTCAACATGTGCGGCGCCGAGCACGGTCTCGATCTGCGGTACGACAAGACATCGGTGGCCCGTTGGCTGCGTGGTCAGCAGCCACGGGGCCGGGCGCCGGGCATCATCGCCGAGGCGCTCGGCCGCAAGCTCGGCCGTACGGTCACCATCGACGAGATCGGCATGGCCAATGGCAAGAACCTGGCCTCCGGGGTCGGTCTGCAGTTCTCGCCCACCGTCCTCGGCGCGATAGAGCAGGTCTGCGAGTTGTGGCGCAGCGATGTGGGGCGCCGGGACTTCCTCAGCGGCTCGACGGTCGCCGCCTCCGCGCTGGTCGAGCCCAGCCGCGACTGGCTGATCACCGGTGCGGACACCCAGGTGGCGCGCACCGCGGGCGCCCGGGTGGGGCGGTCCGACGTCGCGGCGGTGCGGGCCACGACGGACGCGCTCGTCGATCTGGACCACCGCTACGGCAGCGGCCATGTGCGCCCCGTCGTCGTCCACTATCTGAACAGCGTGGTCTCCGGGCTGCTGGCCGGTTCGTACACCGAGGCGGTGGGCCGCGAACTGTTCGCGGCCGTGGCGCGGTTGACCGAGCTGGCGGGCTATATGGCGGTCGACACCGGGCAGTCCGGCCTCGCCCAGCGCTACTACATCCAGGCGCTGCGGCTCGCCCAGGCCGCCGGGGACCGGGGTTACGGCGGCTATGTGCTCGCCGCGAGCATGAGCCATCTCGCCGCCCAGCTGGGCAATCCCCGGGAGATCGCCCAGTTGGCGAAGGCCGCGCAGGAGGGCGCGCGGGGTCAGGTGCCGCCGCGTGCCGAATCGATGTTCCTGGCGGCCGAGGCGCGCGGCCACGCCCTGATGGGGGACGCGCGGGCCTGCCAGTCCGCGGCCGGGCGGGCGCTGGACGCCCTGGAGCGGGCGGTGGGCAGCGGTTCGGGCTCCGTCACGGGCGACGAACCCAACTGGATCCGCCACTTCGACCACGCCTATCTCGCCGATGAGCTGGCCCACTGTCACCGCGACCTGGGTCAGGGCGAGCAGGCCGGGCGGCGTGCCGAGGAGGCCCTGGAGGGGCATCCGGAGGGGCGGGTGCGGCGGCGGGCGATCGGGCTGCTGCTGCTGGCCACCGCGCATGTGCAGCAGCGCGAGGTGGAGCAGGCGTGCCATGTGGGCACCCAGGCGGTGGATCTGCTGGGCACGCTGCGGTCCAACCGGGGCGCGGAGTATCTGGACGACTTCCAGCAGCGCTTGGAGCCGTACCGGGACGAGCCCGTGGTGCGGGAGTTCGGGGCGCGGCTCCAGGTGCAGGTGGCCTGAGATACGGCCCGAGACTTCTGCCGGATGCGGATGCGGATGCGGATGCGGATGCGGATGCGGATGCGTTGAGCGGTGTGGGTGCTACGGGTGCGTTGTGTTGTGGCGGCTGATGCGCGTGTGGCGCGGCATGGGCGTTGTGGAGTGTGTTGCGTTGTGTTTACCGCAGATACGGATGGGGTTCATATCGCCCCCGATCGTGGTGATGTGCCCCATGTCGCGGTGACCAGTCTCTCTCCGTCCCGATGGGCTCATGGGCACCGAGCCCTCTGGGGAACCGGTAGCGTGACCCGACGATTCCGTCGTTCCGTATAACCAAGGAGTCCCGGTGACGCAGAGCGGTCAGGGGAATGAACCGCGGCTTCCCGCGGTCCCGCCCGCGCACCCTGTGCGCGAGGGGGTTGTGCTGCCTGCCCAGGGGGACTACAGGTCCTCGGACGTCCCACAGGGGGCCCCGGCCGGGGGACAGGCGTGGGGACAGCCTTGGGGGCCGCAGAGCGCTCCGGAACCGCCGCAGCAGGGCGAACTGCCGCCGGCTGGTGAGTTCGGCGCGCCGCCGCCGCAGCGGGAGCTGCCGCCGCCGGGTGAGTTCGGTGCCCCGCCGCAGGGGGAGCTGCCCCCGCAGGCCCAGTTCGGCGCCCTGCCCCCGCAGACCGAGTTCGGCGCCCCGCCGCCGCCCGAAGTGCCGCCGTACGGGCAACAGCAGGGCTGGACGACCCCGGAGAGACCGGCCCAGCCGCCGCACAACGTCCCGTCGCCGTACCAGCCTCAGCCCCAGCCGTACCAGGCCGCCGACGAGACCCAGGTGATGCCGCCGCAGCCTGCCGGGGACGCGGACGCGACCCAGGTCATACCCCCGGTCCCGGGCGAGGCCCCACCGCCCCTGGACACCCCCACCACCACGCTCGCCCCGGTCAAGAGCGCGCCGCTGCCGCCCGAGAACCGGCCCGAGTCACCGGCCGAGTCCACCACCCAGCTGCGCGCCGTCCGCCCCGGCCGCCGGGGCGCCCACCGCCAGCAGCCCCCCGCGGCCTCGGCCGCGGAGGAGACCGCGGTGCTCCCGCCGACACCCGCCGCGCCCGCCGGGCCCGCGCCGGTTCCGGAGCGGCCCGGCAGCGCCCCGTACGCGATCCGTCCCGGCCGTCCCGGAGACCGGCCGCCGCCCTCGGAGTTCGACGGTCTGTTCCGCGACAGCGGCGGTGGCGGCGGGGCCGACGAGACGCAGCAGCTTCCGCAGTTCGGCCCGGACGTTCCGCAACCGCCGTCCGGCGGCCGCGGTGACGGTGGCCGCGGTGCCAGCGGCCATGGCGGCGGTGGGCGGCGCCGGATGTCGCGGGGCATGATCATCGGCGTTGTGGTGGTGGCGAGCTGCGCCGTCGCCGGGCTCGCCGCGGGAGCCGTGCTCAGTATGGGCGGCGGTGACGACGGTAAGGACAACTCGACGCTGAGCAGCTCCTCGCCGAGCGCGGCGGAGTCGTCCAAGGCCGCCGACCCCGTCGAGACGCAGGCGAAGGCGCTGGACGCGCTGCTCGCCGACAGCAACAACAGCCGGTCGTCGGTGATCAAGGCCGTGGACAACATCAAGTCCTGCAAGGACCTGACCACGGCGGCATCGGATCTGCGGACGGCCGCGGGCCAGCGCAACGACCTGGTGACCCGGCTGGGCAAGCTCTCGGTGGACAAGCTGCCCGATCACGCGCGGCTGACCGCGGCGCTCACCAGGGCGTGGAAGTCCTCGGCCAGGGCCGACAACGAGTACGCGGCCTGGGCCGACCAGGTCGGCGGCAAGAAGGGCTGCCCCAAGGGCAAGGCCCGCCGTTCGCCCCGGGTCGGGGCGGCCGAGCGGGCGAGCGGCGAGGCGACCCAGGCCAAGAAGACGGCCTCGGGGCTGTGGAACCCGATCGCCTCCCGGTACGGCCTCACCTCGCACCAGGCCACCGAGCTGTGACCGGGCGGCCGGGGGCGGTGCCGCCGTCCCCGGCCCAACCCGTGGCTCAGTCCGCCGGGTGGTAGCGCTCCAGGATCTTGGACACGTTGACGAAGCCCTTGCGCACCGCCACCAGCCGGCCGTGGCGCACCATCTGGTAGGTGACGTCCGCGTTGACGATCCGCGAGTAGTTGGGCACGTGCAGCGTGTCGTCGTAGCCCCAGCGCAGCGTCGGCGTCAGCCCGCCGGTGTTGACCGCGTGGCCGTTGTCCAGCGCGTTGCGCACGGTGCGGGCGCTGATGTCATCGGCGTGCAGGGACATCAGCACCGAGCGCAGCACCGTGTAGCCGATCCAGGTGGTCTGCGTCCCCGGGTCGTCCGGGTCGATGCGGTTGTCGTCGAAGGCGTACTTGTTGATGACCTTCTTCATGGGGTTCCAGCGCGGATCGTCCCCGGCCGGGTACCAGCCGGTGGCGTAGGTGCCCTCCAGGGGGCTGGAGGTGCCGCCGGTGGAGTCGATCAGGGACTGCCGGACGCCGCCGAGGATGGAGGCTATCCGCACCTTCGGATGGTTCTCCTGGACCCGGCGGAAGGAGTCGAAGAAGGTGCCGGTGCGGTTGCCGAGCGCCGCGGTGACGCAGGAGTTCTCCAGGGACGCGCCCTGGTCGGCGCCGCCGAGGGAGGTGTCGGCGCCGACGCCCTCCAGGGCCGTGGTGGCCTGCCTGCTGTAGTCGCCCGCGTCCTCGGGGGCGCGGACGTCATGGGCGGCGGTGCGATTGCCCGCGCTGAGGCCGGTGTTGAGGAGCTGGGGGAGTTCGTCGCCCGCGATGGTGTCGGGGCGTACGAGCGCTGTGCGCTCGCAGCGGGAGGCCAGCTGGCGGCCGTTGCCCACCAGCAGGGCGGCCTGGCCGCCGTTGACCGGGTAGGAGTACGGGCTGTCGAACTCCTCCTGCGTCAGCCCGTAGCCGCCTATGTAGGGGATGCCGGCGACCTCCAGCGGGGAGATGAAGGACCGGCCGTACTGGCTGTACGAGCCGACGACCGCGACGGCCTTGTCGTCCTTGGCCCGCTGGGCGCAGCCGGCGGCCTGGACCGCGTCGTTGCGCTCGTTGCAGGTGACGACCTGGAGCTTGCGGCCGTGGATGCCACCGGAGTCGTTGACCCAGCGGGCAAATGCCTTCGCCATGGCGGGCATTCCCGGCATATTGGTCGCTTTGGTGCCCTCGGGGGCCCAGGTCATCACGGTGATGGGGTCGCTGTCGCTCTTGTTCGACAGCACCGCGCCGCAGCCGGACAGCAGCGACGCGCCCACCGCCGTACACAGTGCCGCGACGGCGGCTCGGAAGGGGCGGGTGGAGGGGCGTCGCCGTCCGGTCATGGCAAGCGAGCTTGGTGCTTCGCGAGGAACGCAGCCGCTATGACAAGACAAGGGATGGTGACGTGGGGGTGAACAGCGGGGGCTGATCCGTATCCATGTGTGAAGAACGTACGATCAGTGACTGTGCAAGGTTCGGAGAAGTCTTCCCGTCGCGCCCGTCGCTCGACCACCATGGGGGCTATGCCTGTCAACGACATGCCCTGGTGGCGCTGGCGCACCAACGTGCGCTCGGCGCTGCATATGCTCTCGGATCCCGTCTTCCAGCAGGAGTGCTGGCTGGCCGGCCAGCCTGGGTACGGGGATGTGACGGACGCCGTCTACCGGCTGGTCGAGGACACCTGGCTGGACAACTGGTCCGCCGAGAAGTACGTCGGCACGATCTTCCGTGACTCGCAGGAGGCGGCGCTGGTCGATGTCGCCGTGCTGCGGGTGCTGAGGATCATGCACCAGGCGGGCGCGGACGCCCCCGTCTCGGCGTACCTCGAGCACCATGGCTGGCCGGAGGCCGTACGAGCGGCCCGCGAGGCCCATGTGCGGCTGGCCACCAACGACGGCGAGGATCCGGACGTCCCACCGCGCACCCTCGAAGTACTGGCGATCATGACCCAGGCGGTCTGAACGACGTCGCGGGTACGGGGGCTGTCGCGGATGTGGGACGCTATGGAGTCATGAGCGAGTCACATCCCGTCCCCGACCAGTACATCCTCACCCTGTCCTGCCCGGACAAGCAGGGCATCGTGCACGCCGTATCGAGCTATCTGTTCATGACCGGCTGCAACATCGAGGACAGCCAGCAGTTCGGGGACCGTGACACCGGGCTCTTCTTCATGCGGGTGGCCTTCCGTGCCGTCTCGCCGGTGAAGGTGACGGATCTGCGGGCCAGCTTCGCGGCGGTCGGCGAGTCCTTCCAGATGGACTGGGAGATCCATCGCGCCGACGAGAAGATGCGCATCCTGCTCATGGTCAGCAAGTTCGGGCACTGTCTGAACGACCTTCTCTTCCGGTCGCGGATCGGCGCGCTGCCGGTCGAGATCGCCGCGGTGGTCTCCAACCACACGGACTTCCAGGAACTGGTCGGCACCTACGGGATTCCGTTCCACCACATCCCCGTGACGAAGGACACCAAGCGGGAGGCCGAGGCCCGGCTGCTGGACCTGGTGCGCGCGGAGCATGTCGAACTGGTGGTGCTGGCCCGCTATATGCAGGTGCTCTCCGACGACCTGTGCAAGGAGCTGTCGGGCCGGATCATCAACATCCACCACAGCTTCCTGCCGAGCTTCAAGGGCGCCAAGCCGTACCACCAGGCGCATGCGCGCGGGGTCAAGCTGATCGGGGCCACCGCCCACTATGTGACCGCCGATCTGGACGAGGGCCCGATCATCGAGCAGGAGGTCGAGCGCGTCGGCCATGGGCTCACCCCGGACCAGCTGGTGGCGGTCGGCCGCGATGTGGAGTGCCAGGCGCTGGCCCGCGCCGTGAAGTGGCACAGCGAGCGCCGGGTGCTGCTCAACGGGCACCGTACGGTCGTCTTCGACTGACTCGACCGACTCGGGGGACTCACTCAGAGGCGGGACAGGGACGCTGTGGCGAAGAGCACATCCCGGATCGCCTCGGTGTCCCCGGACATGCCCGCCGCCGCCTCCTGCGGCGGCACATGCCCGGACGCCAGCAGATAGAACGCCTCCTGGTCCAGCGCGATCGTCGCCACCGCCTCCTCCGGTGCGGCCGTCGCCGCCGGGGAGTCCAGCGGGATGTACCAGTCGCCGCCGCCCGTGCCCTCCACCTGGAGATGGAGCGTACGGCCCGGGGTGCCCGCCTCGACCAGCCGGCGGGGCGGGGAGGCGAGCCCGGCCCGGCGCCGCTCGGCCAGCGTCCCCGGAAGCAGCCGGGCGCACAGGTCGATCATGGCCTTGAGGTGGGCGGAGGCCGGTGGTTCATAGGGGTAGTCGATGGCCTCGGCGATGTCCCCGGCGTGCACCCAGCACTCCAGGGCGCGGTCGAGGAACGCGTCGCGGATCGGCAGCGCGAAGTCCCCGTACTCCACGTCGAGCTCCGCGACCCCGCGCCCGGCGAAGGACACCGTACGGACCAGGGCATGGCCCTGCTCGCGCCACAACTCCCGTACCGCGCCGGGCGGACCGGCCCCGTACGCGGCGCCGGGCTCGTGGTGCCAGTACGCCTCCGTACGGTCCAGGGGCGAGCGGGGGGCGGCGGCGCCCATCGGGTCGGGGAGGCCGAGGGAGGCGGCGACGATGCCGTCCACGACCATCAGATGGCCGATCACCCCGGCGACGGTGGTGTCCCGGCCGGTGAGCCGCCGCCCGTCGAACCACTTGAGCCGCACCGGCGCACGCCACTCGGCCTCGCCCATGTCACGCAGCAGCGCGTCCAGCCGGGCGGCCTCGGCGTCGTAGGCACCGGCCCAGCCGGGCATGGGTATCCGGGCCGGGCGGCGGCCCAGACAGCCCGCGAGCACCCGGGAGCGCAGCATCGGGTCGAGGTCCAGGCTGTGCTCGGTGTGCAGCAGCCCGACGGCGTCGCGCAGCCGCAGCGCCTCCTCGGCGCAGGAGGGGCAGTGGTTGAGATGCGCCTCGACGGCGGAGGTCTCCTCCTGCGAGCACGCGGTCAGCGCCCAGGCGCCGAGCAGCGAGCGGAGCAGATCGTGCGAGAGCGGATGGGCCGCGGCGGGCGTGGGCGCCGCCAGGGGTGGGGCCAGGGGCGGGGCCAGGGGCGGGGCCGGTGGCGCGGGTGTGGCCGGTGGGGTGGGTGTCGCCGGTGGGGTGGGCGCGACCGCGGGCGCGGGCGGTGCCGCGGAGGCGGGCGGTGCCGGGTCCGGGCGCGGCTCCGGTTCTGGTTCCGGTTCCGGACGCGGATTCGCTTCCGGTTCCGCATTGGCTTTCGGGTCGGTTGCCGTATCGGGCTCCGGTCCGGGGGCCGGTGTCCGTTCCGCCGGTGTCTCGTCCGCTCGTGTCCCGTCCGCCGCTGCCTCGTCCGTCGCCGCCTCGTCCGCCGTGGGCGGGCGCGGGGCGGGGATGCCGCCGTCCAGGGCGCCCGGCCAGTGGCCGCTGTCCTCGACGGCCGACCGCGGCGGCGGTATGCGTGGTGGCCCGGCGGGGTGGGACGGCAGATCCGCGTCACTGCCCCGTCCGGGCCCGTCTCTTCCGTCCCCGGGGCCGCCGGAGCTCTCGCCGTAGGCGTCGTCGTACGGGTCCGGCCCGCCGCGCCCGGTCACAGCGCCCGCCCGTAGCCGGGAGACGACACCGCGCGGGGCGGCTGGACATGGGCCGTGGACAGCAGTTGGAGGCCCAGCCGGAGGCGGCGCCTGGCCTCGTCCTCGGTCACCCCGAGGGCGGCCGCGGCCTGGCGGTAGTCGCGGCGGTCGAAGTAGGCGAGCTCCAGGGCGGCGCGCAGCGGCGCGGGCATCGAGGTGACGATGTAGTCGGCGCGGGCGGCCACGGACGCCTCGCGGATCCGCTCCTCCAGGGCCTCGCCCGTGAGGGTGTCCCCGCGGGCCGAGGCGGTCTGCGACGCGCGTAGCCGCTGCACCGCCTGGCGCTGGGTGAGCATGGCGATCCAGGCGCGCAGCGAGCCCTGCTGGGGGTCGTACGCGTCCGGGTTCTCCCAGACGTAGCCGAAGACTTCCCGGGTGACGCGGTCGGCGCCGGTGTCGTCCTCGAGGACCCGATGGGCCAAAGTATGGACAAGCGAGGCGAAACGGTCATACAGCTCGGCAAGTGCGGCCGCTTCGCCGCGCGCAAGCCGCTGTTGCATCCTGCGATCCCAGCGGGGCGGTGCGTCGTTCGCCATGCGGCCCCCAATCCCGAGTTGTCCGGCCGGCCCTCCAGGCACTATGCCCACGTTCATATCGAATGTAATGCCGGTGGCTCTCACAACACGCGCCCATCAGGCAAAGTGCGTGAGAACCGGGCCACGCATGGTATTGGGGTGGTCACTTTGCGCGGGATCGGGGAGACGAAACGCTTCGGCGCGGCATAGGGTCGTCCCTCAAGGCGTATGCCTGGGGGAGTTTCATGCGCCGACGGGCGGGCAGCCGCCCGGGAACAGTGAATTCCGGTTAGCGGCGAGCGAAGGGCTTCGGGCGCGTGACGTTGAAGGTGATGGAGGACCGGCGGGGGGAGTGGGTCGTTCTCCAGGTCTCGGGAGAAATGGACCTGGTGACCTCGCCCGCAGTCCGGCAGCACGTCCACGACGCGGTCGCCGAGGGCCGCCATTGGCTGGTTCTGGACCTCTCGGAGGTCCGGTTCTGCGACTCCAGCGGGGTCGGCGTACTGATCGCGGCACGTCGGCTGATGCGGTCGTGTTCGGGCCGGCTGCGGCTGATCCTGCCGCCGCAGGACGCCGCGCACGGCTCGCATGTGCACCGGGTGCTGGCGGCCCTGGGCGTGCGGCGGCTGTTCGACGTCTACCCCGACCTGGGGGCGGCCACGGAGCTGGACGAGGACGACGAGGACGCGGTCGACCCGCTGTCGGCCTAGGGCGCCCGAGGGCGTCCCCGCGACCAGGGGTGCGCCCGGGGCGGTACGCGGCCCGCTCATGCCGCACCCGCGACGCGCGGGGTCTTGGGGAAGTCGGCCCGTACGACGAAGCCGCCCTCCTCCGTGGGCCCGGCCTCCAGCGTGCCGCCCAGCAGTTGTGCGCGCTCCCGGAGCCCGACCAGACCGTGACCGCCGCCCGGCAGCCCAGGGGCCACCGCGGAGGCGTCGGGCGGGCCGTTGCGCACCTCGATCCGCAGGCCCCGCGTCTCCTCCGCCGCCTGAGCCGGCTCGGGTGGCGGCTCGTGAGCCGCTCCTCGAGCCGTCCCGGGCGCCGCTTCCTGAGCCGTTTCCTGAGCCCTTCCCTGAGCCGCCTCGCGAGCCCCTCGATCCCCTCCCGGCCCGTCCGCCCCCTCCGGCCCGTCCGCCCCCTCCGGCCCGTCCGCCTGCGCGTCGTTGACCCGTACCGTCACCCGCGCCCCCGGCGCGTGCTTGCGGACGTTGGTGAGCGCCTCCTGGACGATGCGGAAGGCGGCCCGTTCCACCGCCTCCGAGTGGCCCGGCGGCTGGGTCGCGCTGTCCGTCTCGAAACTGACGTCCAGCGCGCTGAGTTCGATCAGCCGGGGCAGATCCGCCAGCCGGGGCTGCGGGGTCAGCTCCTCGTGGTCGCCGCCCGCCGCGCGCAGGATGCCGACCATATGGCGGAGTTCGTCCAGGGTCCGCACGGACAGCTCACGGATGGTCCGCGCGCCCTCCCGCGCCTTCGCGTCCTCCGCGCTGATCTGCACCGCACCGGCCTGGAGGCTGATGAGGCTGACCTGATGGGCGACCACGTCGTGCATCTCGCGGGCGAGCCGGGCGCGTTCGGTGGACAGCACCTGCTCGGCGATCAGCTCGTCGGCGTGGCGGCGGCTGCGGGTCAGGTCCTCGATCCGGGCGGCGAGTTCCCCGCGCGTACGTACCAGGAGGCCCAGCGCGATGGGGCCCACCGAGGTCACACACGCGTCGATCAGCGTCAGGGTGTTCTCCCGGTACGCGGTCGGCTCGAAGTCGGAGACCGGCCAGGGGATGAAGTGCGCGGCGGCCAGCAGCAGCGCGGAGACCCCCAGCAGCCGCCGGTCGGGGCGGAGTCGGGCCACCGTGTAGAGGGCGATCATCGGCGCGAACCAGACGTAGCCGATGAGGATTCCGGGCAGCGTCACCAGGAAGACCAGCGCGGGCAGCTTCCGGCGCACCAGCAGCGCGGCGGCCGCCGCCAGCGAGACGTTGAGCTCCAGGCCGAGGGTGACGCCGTTGACGAGCAGCGCGTCGGCGATCGCGAGCAGGACGGGGACGATCAGCGAGCCCCAGCGCATGACCCGCGGCGGCGGCCGCCGCCGGGAGGCCGGGAGGGGCGGCGGCGAGGAGAGGGAGGAGGCGGGCGCGGGCGCGGGCGACGCGGCCGGGGACGCGCCGGGTGTGCCAGGCGTGCCCTGCGTACCGGGCGCGCCGGGCGTGCCCTGCGTGCCCTGCGTGCCGGGCGTGCCCTGCGGGCCGGGGGACGAACTCCGGGGCGGGGGCAGCGGCGAGACGGTCATCGGGGGCCGCCTATCGGCGGACGGCTGGTGACGAGCCCGGCGCGGTCGGCGACGATCGCCGCCTGGACGCGGTTGAGCCCGCCCAGCTTGCCGAGCACCGCCCGCACATGGTCCTTGACGGTGCTGGGCGCCAGCCCCATCCGCTCGGCGATCTGCGGATTGGCGAGCCCCTCGCCCAGCAGCGTCAGCACCTCGCGCTCCCGCGGGGTGAGCGCCTCGACGGCCTCGGCGGCCGTGGCCTCCGCCTCGGCGGCGAGATAGCCGCCGATCACGGCGCGGGTGACGGCCGGGTCGAGCACGCTGCCGCCCTCGGCGAGCGTGCGCACGGCCCGTACGAGCTGTTCCGGATCGGTGTCCTTGAGGAGGAAGCCCGCGGCACCGGCGCGCAGCGCGGCCGCCAGGTACTCCTGGACGTCGAAGGTCGTCAGCATCGCCACGGCGGGGGAGGCGGGCGCGGCCCGCAGCTGTCTGAGGACGCTGAGCCCGTCGGCGTCCGGCATCCGGATGTCGAGCAGCACCACATCGGCCTTGCTGTCCAGCACCGTGTCCACCGCGAAGGCTCCGGAACATTCGGCGACCACCTCGATGTCCGGGGCCGTGCCCAGGATCAGTCGCAGACCGGATCGTACGAGCGCCTCGTCGTCCACCACAGCCACACGGATCACCGGCCGCTCCCTTGCCTCAGCTGTCATGCCCATTGTCCGGACAGCCTGCCTCATCGGAGAGCGAATATGGAGTGGTTGGCTCCGTCAGTGGGCGGGAACACCCCCGCCGGTCGGAGGGGGTGACGGCAGACCAATGGTGGATTTCCCCGGCGGCTCCCGGCAGGCAGAGTGGATTCCAAGCCGCATCACCCCGTGGGGTCGTCCCGAACCCCAGCCCCGTGACCGCGCCGGAGTGCCTCCCGATGCGCGATCGGCGGACACGGCAGCGGGGCGTTGCCGCGGTCAGGCCGCCGCGACCCCCACACGCGGCGGCCTGTTCGTCTCTCCGACCGCCTGCCGTGCGGCGCGCCCCGACCAGGCGCCCCGCCCGGCGACCCAGGCGCCGGCCGGCCCCCGAGAAGCTACGGGGAGGGGCCGGGTGGGCGGTCGGTGGGGGCGGGGAGGGGCCGATGGACGCCTCACATGGGGGGCTCGGCGGGGGCCGGGCCCAGGGTGGTGGTGCCGGGAGCGGCGCGGTGGCCGAGCCCGGTGCGGTAGGCGTCCATCGCGGCCTCCAGGCGGCCCTCCCGGCGCAGCAGATCGCCCAGCAGCCGGCACAGGTCGGCCAGGTCTCCGGCGGCGCCGGTGCGTTCGAGCAGGGACAGCGCCGCGCAGTAGTGCTCCTCCGCGGCCTCGGCGTCGCCCCGTTCGTCCGCGATCAGGCCCAGCAGCCGGTGGGCGCCGCCCGCGTGGACCGCGCCGCGGTCGGCGGTCAGCCCGGCCTCGCCCGACGCGGTGTCCTGCCCACTTGGGGCGCTCGCGTCCGCCGCGTCGGGGGAGCGCGCCAGCAGCGGCAGCAGCAGGGCCTCCGCCTCCGCCGTACGGCCGCGACGGCGCAGCACATCCGCCAGTTCGACCTCGACCTGCACGGTGAACAGCGCGGCCCGCTTGGAGGCCAGCATGTCGCGGGCGGTGCGCAGTTCGCGCTCGGCGCGCTCCAGATTGCCGTCCTGGGCGTGCACATAGCCGCGCATCCAGTGGCAGTGCGCCAGGTCGGTGTGGATGCGCAACTGCTCGTACAGCTCCTGCGCCTTGGCCAGGGAGGCGTCGGCCTCGGCCGTCCGCCCCTCGGCGATCAGGGTGCGGGCCACTCCGCGGTGCATCCGGGCGATGAGCCCCGGGTCGTCCACGCTCGGGGCCAGCGCGAGCGCCAACTCGGCGGCGCGTACGGCACGGGCGTGCGCTCCCATGTCCATATAGGGCGCGATGGCCGCCGTATAGAGCAGCAGCAGCGCGTACGGATCGTGCAGCCCCGAGGCGTTCAGCTCGTCGATGGAGCTCTCCAGCAGATAGCAGGAGTAGCGCAGTTCGCCCGCGAGGAGGTGGGCCACGGCCCGGCCGCGGATCGCGGGGATCCGGCGGGGCAGCGGTTCCCCGGCGAGCAGCCGCTCCACGGCCTCGAAGTGGTCGCGGGCGACGGTGAGGTCACCGGTCTCCAGCGCGCAGTCGCCGAGCCCCAGCAGGGCCGCCGCGCGCTCCTCGGCGAACCCGAGCCGCTCCGCCTCGTCGCGCACCTCCGCGAAGAGCCCGGCGGCGTCCTCGGCGGCGCCGGTCGCCAGCGCCCGCCGGGCGTCGGTGACGGCGGCCCGCAGCCGGGTGGCGTCGTGGGGTGAGCGGCCGGTGGTCAGCTCCTCGTAGCTGACGTCGAGCCGGTCCGCGAGATGGCGCAGCGCGGCCTCGGAGGGGCGCACCTTCCCGGCCTCGAGGGTGGAGACATAGGCGGCGGTGTACGCGGGCTCGGCCAACTGCCGCTGGGTGAAGCCGCGTTCGGTACGCATTCTGAGCACCCGGCGCCCTAACTCGGCGGTCGACTCGGCCCCGGCCGCCCCCGTCACCGTTCCCGCCGTCCGCCCGTCACCGTCGCTTCTGTCGGCCACCGTGCCCTCTTCTCCCCGGCGGTAACTTAATCGCCGGGCTAAGTCCATTTAACGTGAGGATTGAAGGATGCAGCAGGCAAGCACAGCGGTACCGGCCGGGCCGGGCGCCGTGACGACCGTCCGTCAGCCGGAACTGCTCCTCGCCGACTATCACTTCGACGTACCGCTCGACCATAAGGCTCCCGAGGGCGAGCTGATCCGGCTTTACGCACGAGAGGTCGTCGCCGCGGGCAAATCCGCCGCCGAGCGCGAGCGGCTCCCCTGGCTGCTCTACCTCCAGGGCGGGCCCGGCTGCGGCGCGGACCGTCCGGTGGGCCGCTCCGGCTGGCTGGACCGCGCGCTGGACGAATACCGCGTGCTCCTGCTCGACCAGCGCGGCACCGGCCGCTCCACCCCGGCCAACCGCCAGACGCTGCCGCTGCGCGGCGGGCCCGGGGAACAGGCCGAGTACCTCTCCCACTTCCGCGCCGACGCGATCGTCCGCGACTGCGAGCTGATCCGGCGGCGGCTCATGGGTGACCGCCCGTGGACCGTACTCGGCCAGAGCTTCGGCGGCTTCTGCGCGGTGAGCTATCTGTCCCACGCGCCCGAGGGGCTGGACGCGGTGCTGCTGGCCGGCGGACTGCCCGCGATCGACCCCGGCACCGACGTGGACGCCGTCTACCGGACCGCCTATCCGCGGATGGAGCGCAAGACCCTCGCCCACTACGCCCGCTATCCGCGGGACGCGGACACCGTACGGGCCCTGGTGCGCCATCTGACCGACCACGAGGAGGTCCTGACGGACGGGACCCGGCTCACCGTCCCCGCCCTCCAGCAACTCGGCTTCCTGCTCGGCACCGGCGACGGCTCGCACCGGCTGCACTACCTGCTGGAGGACGCGTTCGTGCCCACCGCCGACGGGCCGCGGCTGAGCGACGCCTTCCGCGAGCAGGTGGCCGCCGTGCTCTCCCGCGCCGCCACCCCGCTCTTCAGCCTGCTGCTGGAGTCCATCTACGCCCAGGACGGCCGGGCCACCGACTGGGCCGCGGAGCGGGTCCGCGCCGAATTCCCCGCTTTCGACGCCGGTAAGGCGCTCACGGAGGACGCGGAGGACCGTCCGGTGCTCCTTACGGGCGAGACGGTGCACCCCTGGATGCTGGACACCCACGCGGCGCTGCGCCCGCTCGCCCGCACCGCCGAACTGCTCGCCGCGCGCACCGGCTGGGGCCCGCTGTACGACACCGAGCGGCTGGCCCGTAACACCGTGCCGGTGGCCGCCGTGATCTACCACGACGACCTGTACGTGGACACGGAGCACTCCCTGGCCACCGCCCGGTCGATCCGGGGCATGCGCACCTGGGTGACGGACGAGTTCGAGCACGACGGGATCCGGGCCGGGGGCCGCCGGGTGCTGGACCGGCTGCTGTGGCTGACGCGTGACGGGAGGGGTTGAGCGGGGAGCGGGCTGAGCGGCAGGTCGGGAGGCGTGGAGGGGAGGAGGGAGGAGCTGAGCGAGGGGCGCGCCGCATGGTTGTGTGGTGCCCGATTTCCTAGCCACTTCCCTAATTACCATTGCCCCCGACACCCGGACCCCTCTAGGTTGAGCGGCGAATTAATCCTGCTTAACTGGCCGCTTATCGCGAGGACTTCGGGAGTCACCGTGCGCAGACGCATACGGAGCCGCATACGCAGCCGCATTCCCCTGCGCACCGCGGCCGTCGCCGGAGGCATCGCCCTGGCGGCGGCCGCGGCCATGACCGCACCGGCCACTGCGTCGCCGGGCGCGTCCGGCTCGTCCGCCGCTGCTGAGGCCGCCGCGTCGCGGGACACCCTGGACGTGGAGTACTTCACCGGCCCGGGTGGCCACCCCCGCCACACCGAGGTCCCGGCCGCCACTCCCGAGCGGCTGACCCGCGCCGCCCGCTCGCTGTCCGCCAAGGAGGCCGCCGCCGACGGCCAGGTCGGCTCGGTCGTCGACAACGGCACCACCGCCGACAAGCTGGACGTCGTCTTCATCGGCGACGGCTACACCGCGGGCCAGCAGGAGGACTTCCACGCCGACGCGCGCTCCAAGTGGGAGCAGATGTCCGCCGTGCAGCCCTACGCCTCGTACAAGGACCTCTTCAACGTCTGGACCGTGGACGCCGTCTCCAAGCAGTCCGGCGTCTCCGGCGACCCGTCCAAGGGCGTCGTCAAGGACACCGCCCTCGACTCGTACTTCTGGTGCGACGACATCGAGCGGCTGCTGTGCGTCGACACCGCCAAGGTCGAGTCCTACGCGGCCAAGGCGCCGCAGGCCGATCTGGTGGTCGTGCTGTCCAACTCCACCAAGTACGGCGGCGCGGGCTACACCCTCACCTCCCAGGTCGGCTACGACGGCATCGCCACCGCCGCCTCCGACCACGCCGACTCCGACCAGATCGCGGTCCACGAGACCGGCCACTCGCTCGGCAAGCTGGCCGACGAGTACTTCTACCCGGAGTACGGCACCTACACGGGCGCCGAGCCCGGCGAGTCCAACGCCACCAAGCTGAGCGCGGCGCAGCTGACCGCCCAGCAGAAGAAGTGGTACCGCTGGATCGGCCAGACCTCGCCCGACGGCGGCACGGTCGGCGCCTACGAGGGCGGCCGCTACTACCCCAAGGGCATCAACCGCCCCACGGACAACTCGATCATGCGCACCCTGGGGCGGGAGTTCAGCCTCCCCGGCCGCGAGGCGATGATCGCGGGCTTCTACCGCCACGCCAGCGCGCTCAGCAGCCGTACGGCCACCGCGACGGCCGTCAAGCGGTCGGCGGGCATCGAGGTGGACGTGGTCAAGGGCGCGTCGCTGAAGTGGTACGTGGACGGGGCGGAGGTCACCGCCGCGAACGGCAGGACGAGCGTGACCCCGGCGTCGCTGGGCGTCCCGAGCGACGGTGCGACCCACGAGGTCACCGCGAAGGCGACGGACGGCACGAGCGCGGTGAAGGACCCGGCCCTGCGCAAGCTGCTGAGCGATTCCCGGACGTGGAAGGTCACTGGCTGACCTCCCCGTTCCCCCTGACTGGCCGCCCCGTGGACCCCCGCTGCGGGGCGGCCCACTCCCCTTTTTTTGAGGCTCGGTTCGCCTCCGGGGCGCTTCGGTCTCCCCCAGCTACCGCTGGGAGGTACCCCCCTGCCGGAAGGCCCCAGGAGCCGGAAGCGCGAAGGTGCCCGATGGGGGCGGCCGCGGTCCGCCCCGTTAACATCGGCAGGTTCTACGTTCCCGTATGGCGCGCCCGGACTCAATCGCCCGTAGGGGCGGGGCGGTGGTCCGGTGTTCGAGGGCTTCCGTGCCGTGAGGCAATATGAGCCCATGGGTACCGGGGGAGAGGGCCGTCTGATCGCCAACCGCTACCGGTTGGCCACACGGCTCGGACGTGGCGGAATGGGCACGGTCTGGCGGGCCGTCGACGAGTTGCTGGGCCGCGATGTCGCGGTCAAGGAACTCCATGTGGACGAGGGGATCACGGCCCTCGACTCGCAGTTGCGCGGCGAGCGCACCCTGCGCGAGGCCCGGACCGTCGCACAGATCAAGCATCCGAACGTGATCGTCCTCCACGATGTGATCGAGGAGGACGACTGCGCCTGGATCGTCATGGAACTGGTCGACGGGTTCTCGCTCGCCGACCGGTTGGGCGCGGACGGCCCGGTCGGGACGCGTGAGGCGGGGCGGATCGCGGCCGCGCTGCTGGGCGCGTTGCGCGCCGCGCACGCGCGCGGCGTGCTGCACCGCGACATCAAGCCGGCGAACGTCCTGGTGGAGTCGGGCACCGGTCGGGTGGTGCTGACGGACTTCGGGATCGCGCAGGTCACCGGCTCCACCACGATCACCGAGACCGGCTCGTTCGTGGGGTCGCCCGAATACACCGCGCCGGAGCGGATGTCGGGGCGGCGCACCGGGCCGGAGTCGGACCTGTGGTCGCTCGGGGTGCTGCTCTGCACGCTGGTGGGCGGTGAATCCCCGTTCCACCGCGAGTCCCTGGCCGGGGTGTTGCACGCCGTCGTCTTCGACGAGATCCCCGTGCCCGAGGCGGCAGGACCCCTGAAGCCGGTCATCGAGGGGCTGTTGCGGCGGGCACCGGAGGAGCGGCTGAGCGCCGACGAGGTCGAGCGGATGCTGCTGATGGCCCAGGAGGTGGGCGACACCCCGGAGATCCCGCTGGAGTACACCCCGACCCAGCCCAGCGTGCCGTTCGGGCCGGACGGCCGCGGTTCGTCGGCGTCCGTACCCGTGCCGCCCCCGGTGTCTCCCGGCTCTCCGGTGTCCTCCCCCGCGCCGTTCCCCGCTTTCGGGCCCCCGGCGGCCTCCGTTCCGGCAGCCGCCCCGGCCGCCCCCGCCGCCCGGTCCCGTTCCGGCCGTGGCGGGCGCCGCCGTGCCGTCCTTATGGCGGCTGCCGCGGTGGTCGCGCTCGCCGGTGTGGCCGCGGGCGTCGTGGCGCTGCTGGACAACGGGGGCGGTGACGGCGACGCGGCGCTGGGCGGGCGTACGAGCCAGAGCGCCGACAAGGGGAGTTCGCGGAGCCCGAGCGCCCCCGAGAAGGCGCCGCAGCGGCCCGTGAAGGACTCCGAGCCCACGGCGAGCCCGTCGGACCGGCTCCCCGACGGCTATGAGCTGGTCGAGGACCCGCTCGGCTTCTCACTCGCCGTGCCCGACGGATTCGCCCGCGAGTACAAGGCACCCCGGGTCTACTACAACTCGCCCGGTATGGAGTTCCGGATCGGGATCCACGTCCAGGAACAGAGCCCCGAGGGCCCGCTCGGGCTCAGCCGTAAGGCGGACGCCAAGGGCCCGCAGGACTATCCGGGCTACCGCAGCGGCCAGGTCATCGAGACCGAGCACAACGGCCGCCCCGCCGCCCTGTGGGCGTTCATCTGGAACGGCTCGGCCGACGACGGCGGCTCACGCCAGACATACGACCTGAGCTGGAACGAAAACGGCAAAATGTATGACCTGTGGCTATCCGCGCCCGTAGGTGAGAAATCCCTGGGCAAGCGGCATTTCGACACCGCCGCCGCCACGTTCTCGCGCCCCGGCGCGGCGAACTGAGGGACGTCGCAACGGCTTTGTCACGAGCGCCCACGGCGCCTCCACAGGGGTGCCGCCGACCGGGTAATGATGGGCGCATGACGAACGACGGGGGACGGGCGAACGAGCCCACCAGCTACACCCTGCCGCCACCGCACGCTCCGGCCGCCCCGGTACCGGCGCCGCAGCCGCCACCCGAGGCGCCCGAAGCGGCCCAAGAGCCCCAGCGGCCCCAGCGGCTCCAGCGGCTCCAGCAGCCGGGCCGGGAGGCCGGGGCCGGGGCGGCGGGGCCGTCGCTGGGCGCGTACGAGCCGACGCGGTACGCCGATCCACGCGGCGGAGCCCGGCCGCCGGCCGAACAGCCGCCCGCCGGAGAGCGGCCGGCCGAAGAGGCGCCCGCCGGACAGCGGCCTGCCACCCAGCCGCACGCCGGACAGCGGCCGGCCGAACGGCCGCCCGCCGGAGACCGGCCCGCCGCGCAGGACCCGAGCAGCGGGCGGCTCATCGGCGGCCGCTATCAGCTCGTCTCCCGCCTCGGCCACGGCGGTATGGGCACCGTCTGGCGGGCGCACGACCAGATCGTGGACCGCGATGTCGCGGTCAAGGAGCCGCGCGTCCCCGACCATCTGCCCGAGCGCGAGCGGCAGACCGTCTATCAGCGGATGGAGCGCGAGGCCCGCGCCGCGGCGCGGATCGACCACCCCTCCGTCGTCACCGTCCACGACGTGGTGGTCGAGAACGGCCGCCCCTGGATCGTGATGGAGCTGGTGCGCGGCCAGTCGCTGGGCGACCGGCTGATGGAGGGCACGCTGGATCCGCGCGAGGCGGCCCGGATCGGCCTCGCCGTGCTCGGCGCGCTGGCGGCGGCCCATGAGGCGGGCGTACTGCACCGCGATGTGAAGCCGGACAATGTGCTGCTCGGCCGGAGCGGCCGGGTGGTGCTCACCGACTTCGGCATCGCGCAGATCGAGGGCGAGCAGCGGCTCACCGAGACGGGCGGCTTCGTCGGCTCGCCCGAGTTCATCGCGCCCGAGCGGGTGCTGGGCCAGCGGCCGGGGCCGGAGTCCGACCTGTGGTCGCTCGGTGTCGTGCTGTACGCGGCCGTCGAGGGCATGTCGCCGTTCCGCCGCTCCCACGCCCCCGCGACCCTCCAGGCCGTGCTCGGCTCCGAACCGCAGGTCCCCGCGCGGGCCACCGGCCCGCTCGCCACGCTGATCATGCAACTGCTGCGCAAGGACCCGGCGATGCGCCCGGCCGCGCCCGAGGTGCGGCAGGCCCTGGAGGCGGCGGCGCGGGAGCCGCAGCCGGTGCCCACCATGCTCACCACGGCCGGATACCCGCCGGGCGGCGGGCAGTCCGCGGGCAGCCGCTTCGTGCCGCCGATCCTGCACAAGAACCGTAAGGCGCAGCTCGGGCTGGGCGGTCTGGTGCTGGTGGTGGCGGCCGCCCTGGTGCTCACGATCGTGAAGCCGTTCTCCGGTGAGGGGCTGCCGCCGGGCTGGACGGTCCGGGAGGAGCGCGATGTCGTGGGCGCGTCCCTGGCCGTGCCCGGCGAGTACCGGCGGGTCCAGGACGACAGCGACTCGGACAACCCGGTGGTCACGTACTACGACCCCAGCGGTGTCTTCAGCGTCTCCCTGCGGCGTGCCACCCCCGACGGCGAGAACGACCCCGCGAACCTCGACGCGGCGGCGGACCAGATCGTCGCCTTCTACAAGGACGGCGGCGGGGCGACGGTCGAGGAGGCCAGGAGCGAGAAGGCCGCGGCGAAGCAGCAGGGGAAGGAGGCGCGGGACGTCATCACCTCCTATCTGCCGTACGGCACCAGCAGCAACAAGAACCCCATCCGGTACGTGAAACGCGATCACCTCTACGTCAACAAGGCCAAGGTCGCCTGGGATCTGCGGGTTTCCATGCCCGCCAACGGCGACGCCCATGAGGACGGTGAGGAGCTCTACGACCGGATCGTGCGGAATCTGAAGATCGACAAGCTCTGAGGGGTGTCGACAAGCTCTGGGGGAGTTGGGCGGGTGCGCCCGGAGCCGTGGGGCGAAAGTTGTTACCGCCGGGTACCCAAAGCCGCCGGGCGGGCCTACTCTCGCCCCCATGACGGACTCGCACATCACGCAGGGCGGCACCGGCAATCCGGTCGCCCCCGAAGGCACCCGTACCGCCGCCGACGTCGTCACTCCCGAGCTGATCACCCGGCTCACCCGGGGTGTCGGCGGCAGCGGCAGCACCGTCAGCCACACCCCGTTCACCGGGGAAGTCCTCGCCGCCGCCCTGCCCGAGTCCACCCCCGAGGACGTCGCCACCGCCTTTGAGAACGCCCGTGCCGCCCAGCGGGCGTGGGCCGCGACCCCGGTCCGCCGGCGCGCCGCCGTCCTCCTCCGCTTCCACGATCTGCTGCTGCGCCGCCAGCCTGAGATCCTGGACCTGATCCAGCTGGAGACCGGCAAGACCCGGCTGCACGCCCAGGAGGAGGTCCAGGGCGTCGCCATCGTGGCCCGCCATTACGGCCGTAAGGCGCCCGCGTATCTGCGCCCCAAGGGGCATCTGGGCGCGGTGCCCACCCTCACCAAGGTCACCGAACTGCGCCAGCCGCGCGGGGTCGTGGGCCTCATAGCGCCCTGGAACTACCCCCTCCAGCTCTCCGTGGGCGATGCGATTCCCGCCTTCGTGGCGGGCAACGCCGTGGTGATGAAGCCCGACACCGAGACCGCGCTGTCCGCGCTCTGGGCGCGCGAGCTCATGGTGGAGGCCGGACTTCCGGCCGGGGTGTGGCAGATCGTGATCGGGGACGGCCCGGTGGTGGGCCCCGCCGTGGTCGAGCGCGCCGACTACGTCGCGTTCACCGGCTCCACCCGCACCGGCCGCGAAGTGGCCCAGGCCGCCGCCGCCCGCCTGGTGGGCTGCTCCCTCGAACTCGGCGGTAAGAACGCCATGCTGGTGCTGCGCGACGCCGACCTCGCCCGCGCGGTCGACGGCGCGGTGCGCGGCAGCTTCGCCTCCGCCGGGCAGCTGTGCATCTCCATGGAGCGGCTGTACGTCCACGAGTCGATCGCGGACGACTTCCTGGAGCGCTTCGCGGCCCGTACGAAGGCCATGCGGCTCGGCACCGCCCTGGCGTACGGGGCGGAGATGGGCTCGCTGGTCTCGGAGCGCCAGCTGGAGACCGTCACCCGCCATGTGGACGAGGCCGTCTCCAAGGGCGCCACGGTGCTCGCCGGCGGCCGCGCCCGCCCCGACATCGGCCCGTACTTCTACGAGCCGACGATCCTGGACGGCGTGGAGTCCCCGATGGCCGTCTGCACCGAGGAGACCTTCGGCCCGGTCGTCTCCGTCTACCGTTTCCGCGACGAGGGCGAGGCCATCGAGCGCGCCAACGCGACGTCCTACGGTCTGAACGCCAGCGTCTGGACCAAGGACGCCCGGCGCGGCCGCGCGATCGCCACCCGGCTGCGCGCGGGTACGGTCAACCTCAACGAGAGCTACGCCGCCGCCTTCGGCAGCGTCGCGTCTCCCATGGGTGGCATGGGCGACTCCGGACTCGGCCGCCGCCACGGCTCCGAGGGCATCCTCAGATTCACCGAACCGCAGACGGTCGCCCAGCAGCGGCTGATGCCGCTCGGCCCGGCCTTCGGGATGACGGACGAGAAATACGCGGACTTCATGACCCGCAGCCTGCGTGCGCTCAAAGCACTGCGCCTGCGCTGACCAGCACATTTCAATGGAGGTACCAGTGTCAGGGGAGAAGTCTGCCCAAAACGCCGACGACGGTGACTTCGACTACGACGTGATCGTGATCGGCTCGGGATTCGGCGGATCGGTATCGGCCCTGCGCCTGACCGAGAAGGGCTATCGGGTCGGCGTCCTCGAGGCGGGCCGCCGGTTCACCCCGGAAACCCTGCCCAAGAGCTCCTGGGACCTCCGCAACTACCTCTGGGCCCCGGCCCTCGGCTGCTTCGGCATCCAGCGCATCCACGTCCTGGGCAAGGTCATGGTGCTGGCGGGCGCCGGCGTCGGGGGCGGCTCGCTCAACTACGCCAACACCCTCTACGTACCGCCCGAGCCGTTCTTCCGGGACCGCCAGTGGGGGCACATCACCGACTGGCAGGAGGAGCTGAGCCCGTACTACGACCAGGCGCGGCGGATGCTCGGGGCGCGTCTCAACCACACCCTCACCCCGTCCGACGTCCATCTCAAGGCGGCCGCCGAGAAGATGGGCGTGGGCGACACCTTCCATATGGCGCCCGTGGGCGTCTTCTTCGGGGACGGCCACGACGCCGACGGCACCACCAAGGCCGCGCCGGGCGGGCCCGTTCCCGATCCGTACTTCGGCGGCGCGGGCCCGTCCCGTAAGGCGTGCACGGAGTGCGGTGAGTGCATGACCGGCTGCCGCCACGGCGCCAAGAACACCCTCAACGAGAACTATCTCCACCTCGCCGAGCGGGCCGGAGCCGCCGTCCACCCGATGACGACCGTCGTCGCCCTGTGCGACGACCCGCACGGCGGCTATACGGTCACCACCGTCCCGACCGACAACCGCCGTAAGGGCAAGCCGAAGGCGCTGCGCTCCCGGTACGTCGTCCTCGCCGCCGGTACGTACGGCACCCAGACGCTGCTGCACACGATGCGGGACAAGGGGCTGCTGCCGCGCCTCTCGGCGCGGCTCGGCATCCTCACCCGCACCAACTCCGAGGCCCTGGTGGGCGCGCAGACCACCGACCGGCGCTACCGCCGCGCGCGGGGCGGGGAGGGCCGGGCGGACTTCACCCGGGGCGTCGCGATCACCTCGTCGATCCACCCGGACGAGAACACCCATATCGAGCCCGTCCGCTACGGCAAGGGCTCCAACGCGATGGGCATGCTCTCCATCCTGCAGATCCCGCACGGCGGGCGTGTTCCGCGCTGGCTGCGCTTCCTGGGCGCGAACCTCCGGCATCCCACCCTGGCGGTGCGCTCGCTGTCGAACCGCCGCTGGTCGGAGCGGACCATCATCGGCCTGGTCATGCAGACGCACGACAACTCGCTGACCACCTACCGCAAGCCGAAGGGGCCGGGGAAGGGGCTGCTCACCGCCCGCCAGGGCCACGGCGAGCCCAACCCCGACCACATCCCCGAGGGCGCCGAGGCCGCCCGGCACATCGCCGACTCGATCAACGGCTTCGCGGGCAGCAACGTCGGCGAGCTCATGGGCACCCCGCTGACCGCCCACTTCCTCGGCGGCTGCCCGATCGGGGCGTCCCCCGAGGAGGGCGTCATCGACCCGTACCACCGGCTCTACGGCCATCCGGGCATCCATGTGGTCGACGGTGCCGCGGTGTCGGCCAATCTGGGCGTCAACCCGTCCCTGACCATCACGGCCCAGGCCGAGCGGGCGATGTCCCTGTGGCCCAACAAGGGCGAGCCCGACCCGCGTCCGGCCCCGGAGGCGCCGTACGAGCGCCTGCGGCCCGTCGCGCCGCGCAGCCCCGCCGTACCGGCGGACGCCTTCGGGGCGTTGCGGCTCCCGCTGCTGCCGGTGCCGAAGGTCCCGCCGCGGGCCTGAGCGCGGGGCGCCGTACGGGCCTCCGCCGTGGGCCTGAGCGCAGGGGCGCCGTACGGGCGCGGGCCTGAGCGCAGGGGCGCCGTACGGGCCGGAGACCGGCCCGTACGGCGCCCCTCAGAACCGTCGCGAGGACCGTCAGACCGTGGCGCGACGGCGACGGACCACGAAGACCGCGCCTCCGCCCACGGCCATCGCGACACCGCCGATCGCGGCGATCATCGGCAGCGCGGAGGAAGAGCCGGTTTCGGCCAGGCTGCCCTTCGGGCTGATCTCCGTGTCGCCCTCCGGCTTGTGCGGCAGCGGCTTCTTGCCACCCTGCGGCTTCGGGTCGGCCGGCGGCACGTGGCCCGGCTTCGAACCCGCCTTCAACACGTCGAACTCGTAGTACTCACCGGTCGAGTAGACGCAGTTGCCCTCGTCGTCCGCGTACACGCCGACGCTGATGGCGTAGCCGAAGCCCTCGGGCGCGCTCTTCGCGACGCTCAGCCGGAGGTCGACCGTAAGGGTCTCGTGGGGGCGCACATCGGTGTAGCCGATGTAGCCGGAGCCCGGGTCGTTCTCGTCGGTGGAGATCGACTGCCAGGCGCCGGACTCGGGGTCCTTGTACTGCAGCGTCAGGTACTTGCCCGTCCCGTCCGGGGTGGACTCGTGCACCGTGCCCGCGAAGAGCCCGAAGTCGACCCGCTGGTAGCTGCGGTCCGACTCGTTCTTCACCTGGAACTTGAAGCCGTGGAAGCCACTGCCGGCCACGACCTTCGACGGCAGGCCGACCAGGGTCGTGCTGAGCTCCGGGTCCTCGTTGTAGTCCCCGTCGTCCGCGCACTCGCCGTCGCCCGGCTCCTCGGTCGAGGTCGAGGTCGGGGTCGGGGTCGGAGTGGGGGTGGCGGTCTCGGTCGGGGTGGACGAGGGGGTGCCGGAGGGGTCGCCGGGGGTCGGCGCCTGGGTGGTGGCCGGCGCCTGGGTGGTCGGCGTGGTCCCGTCGCTCGGAGCGGTCTCCGTCTCCGACGGCGCCGGGTCCTCCGGGGACTGCGTCACGGTCTGGGTGGCGGACGGCGACGGGCTCTCGCTCGACGGCGTCTCCGCGAAGGCGGCGGGGGCCGCGAGAAGCGCGGCGGGGGCTATGGCGGCCGTAGCTGCGGCAGCCGCCAGGGCGCGGCGAAGCTTCATGAAGACCTCTCTGGGTCCGTACGTATCCCCCGGGGGCGATACGCGTGTGGAAGGCCGTCGCGGTGGGGGCGCGGGTATGGCCGTGCGTTTGCACGTACATGACCAGGCGCATGGCCGAAAGGTTGCCTTCACGGTTGCTCACAGAATGGTCACAGAATCCGCGAGAGGCGCACTGCCCCGCACGTCATCACCCGTACGGCGGGTGACCGGCCCGCGCGCGGGCTCGTTGTGCCCGGTGCCGCGCCAGCCAGGAGCGGCCCGGAAAATCCACGCGTGGCTCAGATCCGCCGCAGCGATGAGACGTGGCCCCTGTGGTGATTCAGGCGGCCCGTCGTGGGACCTCGCTTCGGCGAGGTGACCGGTCGGCAGGGGACAGCAGCCCGGTCACCACCTAAAGGGCGGTCGGCCCCGGGGACGCCTGGGGCCGACCGTATCCGGTCGAAATGGTTGCGCCCGGCGCTCCGCATCCACCACGATGCTGGGAGGGAAAACGCCCCCGGTCACACCCCGACATTGGTCGGACCACGCGGGCGTACGCCGGTCAGACACCCCTGACATACGGGCCCCACAAGCCAGCGGCGCAACCCCCCGGCGCCGCCTCTCAGCACCGGCGCTGCCCTGACGCCGGTGCTGACCGCCTAGGGCCCCGGGGGCGCCCGCCCCGTTCGGGCGCCCCCGGGGCCCTTCGCCTGTCCGTGCGGGCGGACGGATCAGACCCGGCCCCGGCACAGCTCCAGCAGCGTCATGGCGAGCGTCGTACCGGGCTTGCCCAGCCGCTGCCGGTAACGGTCGAGGATCTCCATCTCGCGGGAGAGGTGCACCCGCCGCCCGCCCGCCGCGATCCGCGCCTCCTGGACGGTGGCCGAGACGGCCATCCGCTCCCGGACGAGATCGAGGATCTGCCCGTCGAGGGCGTCGATCCGCTCCCGCGCGGCGCCGATCACCTGGGCGGCCTCAGTGGCCGAAACGCTGCTGCTCATGTCCGTATCTCCTGGTCCGTGTAGCGGAGCCCTGGAGTCCGGCGAGACCCGGAGAACAAGACAGAACGCCCCGGGCCTCTGCCGGCCCGGGGCGCCTGGGAAGTCGCTGTCAGTGTTTACGCAGCACGACCATGGCAGCCGGACGGGCCGGTGCCATAGGTAAAGACGAAGGTCATGCGCGTGGACATGGCGTCGATTATGGGCCCGTTAGAATCGAAAGTCCAAACCTGCGGTCCCGCCCCGAAGCCGTGGCCCCGCCGCAGCCTTGTTCCACCGCACGCCACCACCGCCGGAAGGCCGCCGAAGTGCCATCAGCGTCCCCTGCTGCCGCCCCCGACACCGTCCTGGTCGTCGACTTCGGCGCGCAGTACGCCCAGCTCATCGCCCGCAGGGTCCGTGAGGCCCGGGTCTACAGCGAGATCGTTCCGTCCACCATGCCGGTGGCCGAGATGCTCGCCAAGAACCCCAAGGCGATCATCCTCTCCGGCGGCCCCTCGTCGGTCTACGCCGAGGGCGCGCCCGCGCTCGACGGCGCGATCTTCGAGGCCGGCGTCCCGGTCTTCGGCATGTGCTACGGCTTCCAGCTGATGGCCAGGGCGCTCGGCGGCACGGTGGACAACACCGGGGCGCGGGAGTACGGCCGTACGGCGCTCACCGTCACCAAGCAGGGCTCGACGCTCTTCGCGGGCACCCCCGAGGAGCAGCAGGTGTGGATGTCGCACGGCGACGCCTGCTCCCAGGCGCCCGAGGGCTTCACCGTCACCGCGTCCACCGATGTGGTGCCGGTCGCGGCCTTCGAATGCGATGAGCGCAGGCTGTACGGCGTGCAGCACCACCCCGAGGTGATGCACTCCACCCACGGCCAGCAGGTGCTGGAGCACTTCCTCTACCGGGGCGCCGGCCTGGAGCCCACCTGGACCACCAGCAATGTGGTCGAGGAGTCCGTGGCCGCGATCCGGGAGCAGGTCGGCACCAAGCGCGCGATCTGCGGGCTGTCCGGCGGGGTGGACTCCGCCGTGGCCGCCGCCCTCGTCCAGAAGGCCATCGGCGACCAGCTGACCTGCGTCTACGTGGACCACGGGCTGATGCGCAAGGGCGAGTCCGAGCAGGTCGAGAAGGACTTCGTGGCGGCCACCGGCGTGCAGTTGAAGGTCGTCGAGGCCGAGGAGCGGTTCCTCACCGCGCTCGCCGGGGTGTCCGACCCCGAGGAGAAGCGGAAGATCATCGGCCGGGAGTTCATCCGGGTCTTCGAGCAGGCACAGGCCGAGCTGGTGGCCGAGGCGGGCGCGGCCGGTGAGGACGTGGAGTTCCTGGTCCAGGGCACCCTCTACCCCGATGTCGTGGAGTCCGGCGGCGGCACCGGCACCGCCAACATCAAGTCCCACCACAATGTCGGCGGGCTGCCCGACGACATCGAGTTCCAGCTGGTCGAGCCGTTGCGCCGGCTGTTCAAGGACGAGGTGCGGATGGTCGGCCAGGAGCTCGGCCTGCCGGACGAGATCGTCCACCGCCAGCCCTTCCCGGGCCCGGGTCTGGGCATCCGCATCGTCGGTGCGGTCGACAAGGAGCGTCTGGACCTGCTGCGCGAGGCCGACGCCATCGCCCGCGAGGAGCTGACCGCCGCCGGTCTGGACCGCGACATCTGGCAGTGCCCGGTGGTCCTGCTCGCCGACGTCCGCTCGGTCGGCGTCCAGGGCGACGGCCGCACCTACGGTCACCCGATCGTGCTGCGCCCGGTCTCCTCGGAGGACGCGATGACGGCGGACTGGTCGCGGCTGCCGTACGACGTGCTGTCGCGGATCTCGACCCGCATCACCAACGAGGTGGACCAGGTGAACCGGGTGGTGCTGGACATCACCAGCAAGCCGCCCGGCACCATCGAGTGGGAGTGACCGCCGGGCTCCCTCCGGGCCGGATGGTCATCTGATCGTCAAACACCGACGCCGTCGCTCATTCGTTTGAGTGGCGGCGTCGCCGTTTGGGCTGGGTACTCTGTGCGCAGAGGCGAGACTCCGTCCCATGGGAGCAATCATGAGCGCCGCACGCGAGTACGGGCTGGACGAGCAGTACGAGTGGGCCCGCCCGCCGCAGGGCGGCTGGACGGCGGACGACCTCGACCGGCTTCCGAATCTTCCTCCGCACACGGAGCTGATCGACGGGAGTCTCGTCCTCATGAGTCCGCAGACCGCGTTCCACGCACGTGCCATGCGACTATTCGAGTTCGCCCTGCTGGACCAGGCACCGGACGCCTTGGACGTGATGCGGGAGATGACAGTCAAGCTGGACGACATCAACCGCCTGGAACCCGATGTCCTGGTCCTTCAGGCCGGTGCGGATGCCGGGCCACGCAACACCTGTTACAGGGTGGAGGATCTCGTGCTGGCCATCGAAGTAGTGTCGTTGGACTCCAAGGCGCGTGATCGTGAGGTCAAGCCACGCAAGTACGCCGGTGCGGGCGTGCCGCATTTCTGGCGGGTGGAGGACGACTGTGGCCTCCCCGTGGTCTACGTCTATGAGCTCGATCCCGCTGTTAAGGCGTACCAACCCGCCGGCGTCTACCACGACAAGCTCCGCCTGACCGTCCCGTTCCCCATCGAGATCGACCTCACTGCGATCAATCGCCGTAGGCCCTGACTCTGGCCTCCTGTGATACCCAGAGGTAGCTTCCGCTCCAGCACACCAGAGGAGCGGAGCTGCCGATGACGAACCAGCCGCAGACCCCCACCCCGATACCGACCGACCAGCTGCGGTTCACCATGCCCCCGCAGCACACCTCCCACCACGACGAGCGCCGCTACCGCAAGGAGCGGCTGGCGGCGGCGCTGCGCCTGTTCGGGCGGTTCGGGTACGAGGAGGGGGTCGCGGGCCACATCACCGTGCGGGACCCGGAGTTCACCGACTGCTACTGGGTGAATCCGTTCGGCATGCCGTTCGGCCATATCACCGTGAGTGATCTGCTCCTCGTCAATCAGGCGGGCCAGGTGGTCGAGGGGCGCGCCCACGTCAACCAGGCGGCCTTCGTCGTTCACTCTTCCGTGCATCAGGCGCGGCCGGACGTCGTGGCCGTCGCGCACAGCCGCTCGGTGCACGGCCGGGCACTGGCCGCGCTCGGCGAGCCGCTGGAGCCGATCACCCAGGAGGTCTGCGCCTTCTTCGAGGACCACGCGGTCTACGGGGGCACCACGGGGGTCGTCGTGGACGAGGAGGAGGGGCGCGCGATCGCCGCCGCGCTCGGCGGCCACAAGGCCCTCATCCTGCGCAATCGCGGTCTGCTGACGGTCGGGGACTCGGTCGACGCGGCCGCGTGGTGGTTCATCACGATGGAGCGGGCCGCCCAGGTACAGCTCACCGCGAAGGCGTCGGGCAAGCCGGTGCCCATCGACTACGCCGACGCGATGCGGACGCGTGAGCAGCTGGGAAACGATCTTGTGGCGTGGATCAACTATCAACCTCTGTATCTGCAGATCACCCGCGATGAGCCGGACCTGCTGAGCTGACACCCGCCGCGGTGCGGCACAATCCCCTCTCAACACATGTCAGTTGGGCGGTGCCGTGCGAACCCGCGGTCCCGTACGGAACGAGTGAACGACGGAGCGACCCGCGTGGCGGTGGAGCAGGCGGAGAACGCCGCGACGGCAGAAGGACAGCACCCTCATGGGCACCCGCACGGCCACAAGGGCTGTGAATGCCCCCAGGGGGCCCGTGAGGGCCACCGGAGGGCCGTGGCCGCGTTCGTGGCCCTACGGGAGCGTTTCGCGGCCGGAGAGGGCCTTCCCAAGGTTCTCGCCCACTCGGCCGGGGCGTCCCGGCAGTGGGTCTCGGACGAGCTGGCCCACGCGGCCCGCTCGGTGGCCGACAGCGGCCGCGCCGAAACCCCGGCCTGGCGCCACCGGGTATGGCTGCGCACGGTGTTCGTGGTGTGGGGCGCGGCCGGGGCGCTGCTGATCGGCCAGTTGGCCACGGCGATCGGCGCGGGCTGGTCGGTCGCGCGGACGGCCGGGCTCACCGCCGCCGTGATCACCGCCGCGCTGCTGACCCTCACCGCCCGGCTGCACCGCGCGGACGGCGGCCCGCTCGCCCCGCTCGTCGGCGAGGACAACCGCCTCTCCACCTCCCGTACGGTCGCCGCCGCCTGGCTGCTGATCGCGGTCTTCGCGGTGCTGGTGCTCGGCGTCGAACTGGCCGTGGACCCCGGCGACCGGCAGCGGCTGACCGACGGGCTCGCCCTCGACCACGCCGCCGGGCTCCTTACGGTCGCCGCGTCGACGTGTGTGGCCGCGGTGCTGGCACGGCTCGTGGTGGCGGCCCGGGTACGGGCGCAGCGGCTCCAGAAGGTGCGGGCCGTGCGCCCGCGCGCCGCCGATCTGCTGACCGACGACGCGGGCCGGGGCAGCTTCGCCGATGTGCAGTACATCGTCGTCCACACCGTGGCCCTCGCCTTCACCGCGGTCCGTCTGGCCCGCGAGCCGTGGCGGCTGCCCGATGTGCCGTGGGGCCTGGCGCTGCTGGCGGCCGTGTCCGTGGTGATGTACCTGACCGGGAAGTACGCGGAGGGCGGCCGCCCGACCGTGCTGTCCGTCGTACGGGTCCTCCCCGAGGCGGGCGCCATCGACCGGGACGCCCCGATCCGCACCGGCGACGACATCGAGATCCGCGGCATCGGCTTCGTCCCGCCCGGCGCCCAGGACCCGGACCGGCTGGCCAAGCTGGTGGTCCGCATCGGCACGGTGCACGTCCATGTCCCGCTGGTCCCGGTGGCCGGGGGCTTCAGCAGCCCCACGGACACCGCGCTCACCGTGCCGGTCCCGGTGGACGTGGAGCCGGGCCGGGTGGATGTGCAGGTCGTGACGGCCTCGGGGGCGGAGACCAACCGCTATCCCATCGATGTTATGGACTGAGTCGTTCCGGCCGGCCGCTCCGTATGGTTTCGTCGAACACGCAACTAAACGGCGGCGTGACGGGAGAGGCGGGCGGCATGAGACACGCGGATCGTATGGCCGGTTCGGGCACGGCGGGCAGCGGCGGGAGCGTGCACGGTATGGGCGGGATGGGTGGCGTGAGCGGCATAGGCGGGCAGCAGCCGCCCGTGGGGATCAGGGCCACCGCCGGCCGTTTCGCGCTGCTGCCGCTGCGGATCTTCCTCGGCGTCACCTTTGTCTACGCCGGCATCGACAAGCTCACCGACTCGGCCTTCCTGTCCGACTCGGGCTCGGGCTCGATCGGTGAGCTGATGCGCCAGGTGCGGGGCAGCTCGGCCGTGCCGTGGCTGGTCGACCAGGCCCTCAAGGACCCCACCGCCTTCGGCTACGCGATGGCCTACGGCGAACTGGCCGTCGGCCTCGGCATCCTGGTGGGCCTCCTCTCCCGCCTGGCCGCCTTCGGCGGCGCGCTGATCTCGCTGAGCCTGTGGCTCACCGTCAGCTGGCAGTCGGACCCGTACTACTACGGCAACGACCTGGCCTATCTGATGGCGTGGCTGCCGCTGGTGCTGGCCGGGGCGCCGTATCTCTCCCTGGACGTCGTCATCTCCCGGCGCCGGCGCCGCCAGGGCTCGCAGCTCTTCACGTAGCTCGCGGCTTCTCGCGGGAGGCGTGTCTCTTCGCACCCGGGGCGCGCCTCTTCGCGTGGGGCGCGCCTCTTCGAACAGGTTGTGGCCCCGGGCTCCGAACCCCGGCCCGTCACTTGATGATGCGGAAGCCGTCCCGGACCTCGTCGAAGATCGGCCGGTAGGTGCTCCAGTCCGCGTCCGGGGCGCTCAGGTAGATCGCGTATTCCTTGTCGCCCTCATTGCCGAAGCCGAGGTCGATCGCGCGGAACATCCGGACCTCGCCGCGGAATTTGAACTCCCAGATCGCGGCGGGCATGCCCTGGTACTTCGTCTCCTGCAGCCGCAACCGCTCGTAGATCGGGTACTCCTTCTTGTCCTTGAACGCGACCTCGAGGTCCTCGAAGTGCTGGACCTGGTTGCCGGAGGCGAAGTCGAGGACGTTGATCCTGAAACCGGCCAGCCCGTTGGGGTCGAGGTAGCGGACCTCCTGGGTGCGGTCGACCGTGTTGCCGTCGGGGTCGCTCTGCTCCTGGCGGGTCCAGCCGTCGGGGATGGGGAGGGAGAAGCCGAACTTCTTCTCCTTGACGATGTGGTAGCCGGACGGCGGGGTGTACGGCTTGGTCACCGGGGCCGACGGGTTGCCCGAGGCGGAGGACCCGCCGCCCTTCCCCCCGCCGTTGTCGTGGTCGAGGCCGTACACATAGATGCCGCCCGCCACGGCCACGACCGCCAGGGAGGTCGCCGCGGCGGTCCACACCGCCTTACGGCTCTTGCGCGCCGGAGCGGGCGGGGGCGGGGGCACCACCGGCGTCTGGGCGGTCATGGACGGCGTCGACGCGGTGAACGGCGTGGCCGTGGGCGGGGTGTGCGGCGAGCCGGGCTGGTTCCCGGTGCCCGGGGGGTGTGAGGGAAGCCGTGGGTCCGATGCGTGCGGTGTGCTCGGGGTGTGCGAAGCGTTCAGCGGGTTGTGCGGAGTGCTCGTCGCGTTGTGCGGAGTGCTCGGTGTGTGGGTCGTGTGTCGATACGGGGGCGGTGTCGTGGGCGCGTTCGGCGCGGCGTGCGCGTCCGTGCCCGTGGCCCGGTCCGTGCCCGTGGCCCGGTCCGTGCCCGTACCGGGCTCCCGCCGCGTCGAGAGGTTCATGGTCGCGTCGAGCGGCGGATTCGTGGTGGTCGTATCGAGCGGCGGGGTCTGCAGCGATGTCGTCTCCGGCTCCGAGGCCGGGAGCCGCAGCGCCCGTTCGGTCTCCTCGGCCGTGGGCCGCAGTTCCGGCTCCTTGGCCAGCAGGCTCTCGATCAACGGGGTCAGCGCGCCCGCCCGGTTGGGCGGGTCCAGCGGATCGACGGCGATCGCGTAACCCGTCTCGATCGCCGTGGCCTTGCGGAACGGCGGCCGCCCCTCGACCGCCTGATAGAGCGTCGCCCCCAGCGCCCAGAGGTCCGACGCGGGGCCGGGTTTGCGGCCCCTGACCCGCTCGGGCGCGATGTAGTCGATGGAGCCGACGACCTCGCCGGTCTTGGTCAGCGTGGAGGTGCCGGTGGCCATGGCGATGCCGAAGTCCGTGAGCACGACCCGGCCTTCGGGGCCGAGCAGCACATTGCCGGGCTTGACGTCCCGGTGCAGCACCCCGGCCGCGTGCGCGGCGCGCAGGGCGGCGATCATGCCGCGGCCGATGCGGGCGGCCTCGTCGGGCGAGACGCGCCCCCCGTCCTTCAGCAGGTCGGCGAGGGTCGTGGAGGGCACGTACTCCATGACGATGCACGGCAGTCCGTGGTGGTCCACCACGTCATGGACCACGACCACGTTGGGGTGGGTGATGCGGGCCGCGCTGCGCGCCTCGCGGCGGGTGCGTTCGTGCAGGGTCGTCAGCTCGTCCTCGGCGAGGTGCGGAGAGACGTAGAGCTGCTTGACCGCGACCTGGCGGCCCAGCAGTTCGTCCTCCGCGCGCCACACGGTGCCCATGCCACCACGGCCGATCTTCTCGGCCAGGCGGTAACGTCCGGCTATCAGGTGGCCTACGTCCGACACCGCTTTCCCCTCCCCGCACACGTTCGATGCGACACGATAGCCGCCGTGACCCCCGGGGAGATCTCAGGGAAGACCTAGGGGCATGCCGGATGTCGCGGGTACGGCCCTGTTGTCACCATGGACGCATGACCGAACCACCCACCGTGGCGGACGAGGCAGAGGCCGCGTCCGGTTCCCGCCTGTCACAGACGCCTCTGCGGCGCAGTCGTGACCATAAGGTGATCTCGGGGGTCTGCGGAGGGCTCGGCCGCTACTGCGATCTGGACCCGGTGATCTTCCGGGTGGTGCTGTCGGTGCTGTCCGTCGCGGGCGGTCTCGGTCTGATCGTGTACGGGTTCTGCTGGCTGCTGATCCCGTTCCACGGGGAGGACGAGAACGAGGGGCGCAGGCTGCTCTCGGGCCGGGTCGAGGGCCCTGGGCTGACGGCGGTGCTGGTGGCGCTGGTGGGCTGTGGGCTCTTCCTGTCGATGCTCAACAACGGTGGCGTCATGTACTTCTCGTTCATGCTCGCCCTCGCGGCGGCCGGTGCGGGCTATTGGTCGCACCACCGGCGGCAGGCGGAGAGCGTGGGCGCGGTGGACGCGGCCACGGCCCAGGCCGTCGCCGACGCGCCGCCCGAGACCAAGGCCCCGCCCACGCGCGGCGGCCCCAGCCCGTCCTGGTGGCGCGATCCGATCGTCAAGGACGGTACGACCGGGCCGCTCGGCGCCGGGGCCGGGTCGCGGACCGGCTATCTGTGGGGGCCGGACGACGGCCCGTACGACAAGCGGGAGGCGAAGGCGGAGCGGGCCCGCCGGGTGCCTGACCGGGCGTCGATAGGCGGCTGGGCCTTCCTGGTGGCGGTCGCCGCCGCCGTGGTGGGAGCGCGGGCGCGGTGGTCCTCGCAGCCGCTGGGCACCAGCCTCGAGATCGGGTTCGCCTGCGCGCTGGGCGTCTTCGGGCTCGCCCTCGTCATCAGCTCCCGCTGGGGGCGGGCCGGTGGCGGCACGGTGTTCCTGGCGCTGCTGACGAGCGCGCTGCTGGCGGGCGCGGCCGCGCTCCCCGACGCCGTCACCCCCGACTGGGCCCGGCGCACCTGGGCCCCGACCTCGGTGGCGTCGCTGCGCGACGGCTATGAGCTGGGCGGCGGCGTCGCCGAGTTGAAGCTGGACCGGCTGCCCCTGGAAGCGGGCGACGCCGTCTCCAGCCGGGTGGAGATGGGCGCGGGCAAGCTGGCCGTGACGGTCCCGCGCGACGCCCGGGTGAGGCTGGACATCCAGGTCGGTATCGGTGACATCTGGCTGCCGGGCGAGAAGCGGGACAAGCACAACGTCGACATCGGCCCGGACCGGGAGCGCAAGCTCACCCTGGAGCCGACGGGCGGCGGCAAGGCCGAGGGCACGGTCTCGCTGAAACTGGAGATGGGGCTGGGTGCGGTGGAGGTGAGGCGGTCATGAGACGCCGTTCGTTCGGTCATCGGCTCGGCGATCGGCTCGGCGATCGGTTCGGCGATCGGCTCGGGCATGGGGCCGGGCATGGGGTCGGTCATCGGATCGGGCATCGGGTGGGTGATCGGTTCGGGCATCGGTTCGGGGATCGGGACGGTCATCGGTCCGACCGCTCGCGCCGACACTCGCTGGGGCACGCGGCCCCCGACCGGTCCCGCCATCCGTTCGAGCCGGGCAAGCTGGTGGCCGGGCTGGTGATCCTGGGCGTGGCCGCCGCGTACGGGATGGACGCGGCGGGGGAGTGGGACGTCCGCCCGGAGATCGCCCTCCCGGCCCTCCTGTGCGGCCTCTGCGTCGCGGCCCTGACCTCGGCCCTCACGTACGCGTTCCGCCGCCGGTCGAGCAGGGCCGCACCGGACGACTGACGGGGCCCCGGCCCCTGGCCCTGGGTGCGACGGCGGTCGACCCGCCCCGGCCCTGGGGGTGACGGCGGTCGGCCCGCCCCGGCCCCCGGCTCTGGCCCCGGCCCCAGGGCTCGGCGACCCCCGGTTCCCGGGCCTCAGCCCCGGTTCCCGGCCCCTGGCCTCGGCTCCCGGCCCCGGCCCCAGCCCCGGGGGTCCCGGCCTCGGGACCCCGGCCCCGGCCCCGGTTCCCGGTCCTGGCCCCCGGCCCCTGGCCCCGGCCGCCGGCCCCAGCCCCGGGTCGGGGAACGATCAGGGGCGACCCTGATGACCGTTGTCGGGCGGGCGTGTGACGATCGAGCCATGACCGCCGCAGTGCCCCCCACGGCTCCCGAGCCACCCCCGCGCAAGCTGTACCGCAGTGCCGAAGGCCGCCTCCTCGGCGGGGTGGCGCGCGGGCTCGCGGGCCATCTCGGGCTGCCGGTCTCCTGGGTGCGGATCGTCTTCATCGCGCTGTTCATGGCGGAGGGGTTCGGCGCGCTCGTCTACGCGCTCTTCTGGTTCATCGTCCCGCTCGGCGTCGGCGGCGTGGAGACGACCGCCGCCCGCCCGCTCACCACCGTGGGCCCCGACGGCCGCCGCCGGATCCTGGCGCGCAGGCCGGAGCGGGGCCAGATCATCGCCCTGGTCGCCCTCTTCGTCGGCATGGGGATCTTCGTCCAGGGCTTCCACCTGGGCCGCGCCAGCACCTACATCTGGCCGCTCCTCCTCATCGGCGCGGGCGTCGCCCTCTTCTGGCGCCAGGCGGACAACGCCCGCCGCGCCCAGTGGGTCGAGCTCAGCCGCAGCAAGCGGGTCCTGCCGCTGGCCCGTGGCGCCACGGGGGTGGTCCTGGTGGCCGCCGGGGTGTCCGGGATCGTCGTCCTCCAGGGCTCGGCCAAGCACCTGGGCGCCGTGCTGCAGGCGGCCCTGGCCGTCCTCGTCGGCATCGCGCTGCTGGTGGGCCCGTATGTGGTGCGGATGACACAGGACCTCTCGGAGGAGCGGCTGATGCGCATCCGCGCGCAGGAGCGGGCGGAGGTGGCGGCCCACGTCCATGACTCCGTGCTGCACACCCTCACCCTGATCCAGCGCAACGCGGAGGACCCCCGCGAGGTGGCCCGGCTCGCCCGCGCCCAGGAGCGGGAGCTGCGCGCGTGGCTCTACCGGCCGGAGGGCACGGGCAAGGACGAGGCCGAGGAGCCGGACACCCTGGCGGAGGCGGTGAAGAAGACGGCGGCGGAGGTCGAGGACCACCACGGCGTCCCGATCGAGGTGGTGGTGGTCGGCGACTGCCCGCTGGACGAGAGACTGGGCGCACAGATACAGGCGGCACGCGAGGCGATGGTCAACGCGGCCAAGTACGGTGGCGACGGCGGGGCCGTCCAGGTCTTCGCCGAGGTCGAGGGGGCCACGGTGTTCATCTCCGTGCGCGACCGCGGCCCCGGCTTCGACGTGGACGCGGTGCCGGAGGACCGGATGGGCGTACGCGAGTCGATCATCGGCCGGATGCAGCGGAACGGCGGCACGGCGCGGCTGAGATCCGCGCCGGACGGGGGCACGGAAGTGGAGCTGGAGATGGAGAGGGCGGCGACGACATGACCGACGCGACGGGCGGTACGAACGCGACGAGCGGCCCCGGGGCGCGGGGTGTGCCGGGTGTGCCGGGCGTGCCGGGCGTGCCGGGCGCCGCGCCCGGTCCGGCGGGGGCCGGGGGCTCCGGGGCGGACGATGCCGCGGCGGCGCGGCGGGTCCGCGTGGTGCTCGTGGACGACCACCGCATGTTCCGCACCGGAGTGCAGGCCGAGATCGGGGAGACGGCCCGGACCGGTGTCGAGGTGGTCGGCGAGGCGGCCGACGTCGACCAGGCCGTGACCGTGATCACCGCGACCCGCCCCGAGGTCGTGCTGCTCGACGTCCACCTCCCCGGCGGGGGCGGCGTCGAGGTGCTGCGCCGCAGCGCCTCGCTGATGGCCGACCAGGACCGTCCGGTGCGCTTCCTCGCGCTGTCCGTCTCGGACGCCGCCGAGGACGTCATCGGCGTCATCCGCGGCGGCGCCCGCGGCTATGTGACCAAGACCATCACCGGCACCGACCTCGTGGACGCGATCTTCCGGGTCTCCGAGGGCGACGCGGTCTTCTCCCCGCGCCTCGCCGGTTTCGTGCTCGACGCCTTCGCCTCCACCGACGCCCCGCCCGTGGACGAGGACCTGGACCGGCTCACCCAGCGCGAGCGCGAGGTGCTGCGCCTGATCGCGCGCGGTTACGCGTACAAGGAGATCGCCAAGCAGCTGTTCATCTCGGTGAAGACGGTCGAGAGCCATGTCTCGGCGGTGCTTCGCAAGCTCCAGCTCTCCAACCGGCATGAGCTGACCCGCTGGGCGACGGCCCGCCGCCTGGTCTGAGCCCGGGAAGCAAACGGGAACGGGATGGGACGGGAACGGAACGGAATGGGATGGGAACGGAATGGGACGGGCGGCGCGGCTGCTCAGCCCGGCACCCCCATCCGCTGCGTGCCGACGACCGACAGCAGCCGTAGCGCCTCCTCGGCCGGTGAGCCGGGGTCGGCGGTGTAGATGATCACCCGCTGATCCCGGTCGGCGATGTCCAGCACATCGCAGTTGACGGTGATGGGCCCGACGAGCGGATGGTGCAGCGTCTTGCACAGGGTGGGCCGGGCGGACACATCGTGGGAGTCCCACAGCCGGGCGAACTCCTCGCTGCCCGAGCGCAGCTCGGCCACCAGCTCGGCCACCTCGGGGTCGTCGGGGTAGCGGGCGGCCGCGGCACGCAGCCCCTGGGCGGAGGACCGGGCGAACTCGTCCACGTCCGACACCCCGTACAGCCGCCGCCCGTCCCGGTGCGGTCCGAGGAAGGCGCGGCGGACGAAGTTGCGGTCGCGGCGCGAGAGGGCGGAGAAGTCCTCCATGAGGGCGGTGGCCAGATCGTTCCAGGCGATCACCTCGGACGTCGCGGAGAGCACGATCGCCGCCGCGTTCGGCAGCCGCCGCAGCAGGTTCGCGATGCTCGGCCGCACCTCGCGGGAGGGCCCGGCCGGCGGGCCCGGAGGGGCGCCCGCGAGATGGTGCAGATGATCGCGCTCGGTGTCGCCCAGCCGCAGGGCGCGGGCCAGCCCGGTCAGCACCTCCCGGGACGGGCGCGGGGCGCGGGCCTGCTCCAGCCGCGTGTAGTACTCGGTCGAGATGAACGCCAGCTGCGCCACCTCCTCGCGGCGCAGCCCCGGGGTGCGGCGCCGCGTCCCGGCTGGCAGCCCCACATCGGCGGGCGTGATCCGCTCGCGTCGGCTGCGCAGGAAGGCCGCCAGTTCTCGTCTGTCCACGCCTTCAGTGTGCGCGGACGGCCGGGGGCTCAGCCAGGTACAGCCGGTGCCTGGCTGGGCCCCGGCACCGGCGGCAGCCTCGGAGCCATGAACGACACACCGAACACCACCCTCGAAGCCTCACCCCCTGCCGCGGCCGCCGGTCTCCTGACGGGCAAGGTCGCCTTCATCACCGGCGCCGGGCGCGGCATCGGCGCCGCCGCGGCCCGCCTCTTCGCCTGGGAGGGCGCCCGGGTACTGCTGGCGGCCCGTACGGAGGCCCAGCTCAAAACGGTCACCGAGGAGATCCGGGCGGCCGGCGGCACCGCGGATCACGTGGTGTGCGACCTGGCCGACGCGACGAGCGTCCGCGCCGCCGTCGACCGGGCAGTGGAGTTGTACGGCCGCCTCGACGTGGCCTTCAACAACGGCGCCACGATCCAGCGGCCGGGCCCGATGGACCAGTTGCCGCAGGCCGACTTCGACCACGTCTACGCCGTCAACCTGCGCGGCCCCTGGCTGGCCATGAACGCCGAGGTCGCCGCCATCCGCGCCACCGCCGGGACGGGCGCCATCGTCAACAACTCCAGCGTCGGCAGCCTCATGGGCAACCCCGAACTCCCCGCCTACGGCGCCATGAAGCGCGCGGTCAACAGCCTCACCGAGTCCGCGGCCGTCACGTACGGCCCGGAGGGTATCCGCGTCAACGCCATCGCGCCCGGTGGCACCCTCACCGAGATGATCCGTCAATGGGACGAGGCATCCCCCGGCGTCGTCGAGCGGATCACCACCCACACCCCGCTGCGCCGCGCCGCCGCCCCCGACGAGATCGCCGAAGCCGCGGCCTGGCTCCTCAGCGACCGCGCCTCCTATGTGACCGGGGTGGTTCTCCGGGTGGACGGCGGCGTCCGGGCCTGAGACCGCGGGTCGCGGACGGCCCGCTTCGGCGACGAACCCCCCGATCCGATCGCCCGGCCCTCACACCGGGCCGAACCGCGGCTCGACCCCCGTCAGGTCGCGGCTTGCCGACCACAGGTGGGCCGCGACTTCCGCGTCGGCCAGGTGACCTCGGACGGGGCGGCGGTGGGGGGTGCCGCGGAGGGCGAAGTGGCGGGGGGTCCACAGTTCGCCGCCGGTGATGGACGGGTCGAGGACCGCTCGTACGGCGGGCCAGGCGGCCGCGTCCTTGCCCTGGACGAGGATTCCGGCGGGCAGGCCGCGCAGCCGTTCGCCGGGGGTGCGGACGTGCAGGGGCGGCCGGGACGGGGTGAGGGAGTCGAGCGCGCCGCCGGGGTGGGTGACCACACTCCGCACTGTGCTGCCGGCCGCCTTCAGCCGTCGGTCGAGTTCGAAACCGAAGAGCATCTGGGCCAGTTTCGAACGCCCATAGGTGCGCTCGGGCTCGTAGTCCCGGGTGCTCTCGAGGTCGTCCAGGTCCAGCCGCTCGGACATGGCCGCGAAGCTGCCCGTGGTGATGACACGGCCCTCGGGGGCGGCCGCGAGCAGGGGTGCCAGCCAGTGGGTGAGCGCGAAGTGCCCGAGGTGGTTGATGCCGAACATCGCCTCATGGCCGTCCCCGGTCTCGCGGCGCGGTGGCTGGTCGAACTTCACCCCCGCGTTGTGGACGACCGCGTCCAGACGGTCCAACCCCAGCGCTTCCGAGGAGGCTTCGAGCGACGGGAGATCGGCGAGGTCCAGCCGGATATGCCGTACCCGGGCGCCGGGAACCAGCGAGCGGATCGAGGCCACGGCGGCGTCCGCCCGGCCCGGGTCCCGGCTGCCGAGGACGACGGTGGCTCCCGTACCGGCGAGCTGTTCGGCGACGAAGTACCCGATCCCCGCGTTGCCTCCGGTCACCAGAAAGGTTTTTCCGTCGGCCCGGGGAAGGCTGTGGACGTTCCACCGCTCGGTCGAGGATTCGGTCGGTGCCGCGGAAGGCATACGGGGCTCCTTGCGTTCGTAGGGGCGGGGCGGGGCCCCAATGGGGCTGACGCTGAACGCGTATCAGCCTTACGGTCGCCACCGACGCCCCGCCGACAGCACGCCGCCATCCCCCCGCCCCCACCGACAGCGCGCCGTCATCCCCTCGCCCCCGCCGACAGGGCGCCGTCATCCCCTCACCCCCACCGACAGCGCGCCGTCATCCCCCCGCACTCCGCCGACAGATCGCCGCTCAGCCGAGCCCGTGACCCACCGGCCCCGCCACCTCCAGCGTGTACTTGACCATGGCGAGCGCCGCGCCCAGGGGGCTGGAGCGGCCGCCGCTCACCGTGATGCCGCCCGTGTCGGGGCAGCCGTAGACGGCGGCCCGTGTGCTCCAGGGTCTCGGCGAGCGGCGGCATCGGGCCCCAGCCGGTGCGCGGCTGCGGCGGCAGCCCCTCGGCCGCGCGGATGCGCACGGCGGCGAGTCGCGGCGGCAGCGCGCCGCCGATCAGCCGCCGTGTGGGCTCGGGACCGCTACGCCGGGCGGGCCGCCCCCGCGAAGGGCATGTCCCCGACGGAGGCCAACCGGACCGGGGCCCCGGGGTGCGGCGCGTGGATCATGCGGCCGCCGCCGATGTAGAGGCCGACATGGCTGATGCCGGAGTAGAAGAAGACCAGGTCGCCGGGGGCCAGTTGGTCGCGGGTGACGCGCTGTCCGGCGTTGATCTGGGTGTACGTGGTGCGGGGGAGGGCGACCCCGGCGGCGCGCCAGGCGGCCTGGGTGAGCCCCGAGCAGTCATAGCCGCGGGGGCCGGTGGCGCCCCATACGTACGGCTTGCCGAGGGCCGCGTACGCGTAAGAGACGGCGCGGGCGGCGCGGCCCGTGGCGGGGGCGAGGGAGCCCGCGGCCTTGTCGCCGTCCCGCGCCGCCAGCAGGCGCTGCCGCTGCTCGAGGGTCAGCCGGTCGAGGAGGCGATCGGCGGCGGCGAGCTTCTCCTGGACGGTCCGCTTGTGGTGGGCGGCGGCCGCCCGGGAGGCGCGCAGAGCGGCGAGGCGGTCGGCCGCCTCGCCGCGGACCTGGCGTAATTTCCGCTCCTGACGGCCGATCGTGGCGATCAGGGCGGCCTGGCGGCTGCCCGCGCGCTCGGCGAGCGAGGCGCGCTGCAGATACTGGTCGGGGGAGGAGGACAGGGCGAGCTGGAGGGCCGGGGCGATCGTCCCCGAGCGGTACTGGGCGGTGGCGAAGGCCCCGAGCGCGTTGCGCGCGGTGTTGAGCCGGGTGGTGCGGCGGGCGGCCTGGTCGCGCAGCGCCTCCAGCCGCTCGCGGGCCTTGTCGGCCTTCTCCCGTGCGCCGTTGTACCGCTCGGTGGCTTCCTCGGCCTCCCGCTGGTACTCGTCGACCTTCGTCCTCACCTGGGCGGGGGTGAGGCGGTTCTCGGCGTGCCCGGTGCCGCCGAGGAGGGTGGCGGACGTGGCGCCGGTGAGGGCGAGGAGCGCGGCCGCGCGGGCGGTGCCGCTGGTGAGCGAGCGCTGCTTGGGCTTCCTGTGCGACGCCACTGCGGCGGTTCACCTGGTCTTTCTTGGGCAATCCAGTTTGGGCAATCCAGGACATTCCGCAGATCCTGGACCCTTGTGGGGAGCGGACGGGCAGATGGCAGTCCGCCATGAGGCGGGGACCCTCGGTTGACGGGAAGCGGACTGCCACCTGGAGGAGGAAGTTAGGCCGAAAAGCGGGGGTCGTGCGGGGGATTGAACGGGAGTGCACGGATTTCGTCGGTCCCGTGACGGCTGCTGATCGCCCGGCGAGTGGGGCGGTCGGGAGTGTGGCGTGGCCGTGACCGAAGCGGCGATAGGGGCCCACCCGAGTGCCGGGTGATGATATGCGCGCGGCTAGTCTCCGGAACCATGGACGTACTCATTCACGTGTTCGTCGGCCTCCACATCGTGGGCATCGGCGCGCTGCTCGGTGGCTTCTTCTCGCAGCTCAAAGCCGCGCGTGCGGGCGAGGCCCGGATGACCCCGGCGATGCTGCACGGCGCGCTGACGATGCTGGTGACCGGCGTGGCGCTGGTCGGGCTCAATCAGGCGGACGACAACAGCGTCAACACCGTCAAAATCGGTGTAAAGCTGGCGCTATTGGTCGTGATCCTCGGCCTGGTCTATGTGAAGCGCGACGAGGAGAAGGTAGAGTCGGCCGCCTTCGGCGCGGTGGGTGCCTTGACAACGGCAAACATCTTCATCGCCGTGCTGTGGACCTGACGAACGAATGTTCTGAGGGTAATCCCAAGACAACGCGACACGATCCCGAGGCAACCGTTTGCACTCGCGAGCTGTCTTAGTAAAGAGCGAGACAGTCGAGAGGAGTGGCCAATGGGGGTAGTGGGGGCAGTCAGAAGTCATAGGCGGCGCGTGGGTGTCGCCCTGGGGCTGGCGGGGATGGCGGTGCCGCTCGCGGTGGCCGTCGCCGGTCCGGCGCAGGCGCAGGCGCGGCCGCTGGGCCGGTCGACCGGCACGGTGACACCGGTGAGCATGGCCGCGTCGTCGTGCACGGCCACCGCCGGGCCGTACCAGACGCAGGCCGAGCGGTTCCTGGGCCGTCCCGTGGACGGGCGGCAGTCGCGGGCGGACTGTCTGGCGATCCAGAAGTTCCAGATCGACCACGGCATCAGCCCGACGATCGGCTACGCGGGCCCGATCACCTCGGGCGTGATGAACCTCATCGGCGCCCAGAAGGCCGCCGGGCACAACCCGAACGCGGCGAGGAAGTGCCCGACCAACAAGGGCCGTATCGCCTGCGTGGACCTCACCCGCCAGCTGAGCTGGGTCCAGGACGGCTCCCGGCTGGTCTACGGACCGGTGCCGGTGCGGTCCGGGCGGAACGGCTTCGAGACCCGCACCGGGCTGAAGCGGATCTACTGGCGGAACATCAACCACTGGTCGACGCTCTACAAGGTCGCCATGCCCTACAGCCAGTTCTTCGACGGCGGCCAGGCGTTTCACTCGATCGCCGGCAGCGTATGGTCCCCGCCCGGCTCCCATGGCTGCGTCAACATGCGTAAGGGCGACGCCAAGAAGTACTGGAGCCTGCTGAAGAACGGTGACGACGTGTACGTCTACGGGCGCAAGCCCGGCACATGAGCCACTGACGGCGCCGTTGGGCCACCGACGGCGCCGCCGAGGCGCTGACAGCGTCGCCGAGCTGATGACGATGACGATGCCGCTGCCCGGGTCCGCCCCGGACAGCGGCATCGTCGGGATCAGAGGCCCTATGAGGGCCGCACGCTCCCGTAGATCGGCATCTCCGTGATCGGCGCCTTCTTCACCACATCGCCCGGCTTCGGCGCGTGGATCATCATCCCGTCGCCGATGTAGAGGCCGACATGGCTGATGTCGTCGTAGAAGAAGACGAGATCGCCGGGCTGGAGTTGGGGCGCCGAGACGCGCGTACCGGCCTTCACCTGGTCCCAGGTGGTGCGCGGCAGCGAGATCCCGGCGGACTTCCAGGCCGCCTGCGTCAGCCCCGAGCAGTCGAAGGAGCTGGGCCCGGTCGCGCCCCAGACGTATGGCTTGCCGAGCTGCGCCTTGGCGAAGGCGATGGCCTGGGCCGCCTTGGAGCTGTTGGCCGGGGCCGAGGGCGTGGAGGGCGCCGTCGAACCTGAGCCACCCGCGTTCTGCTGCTCCTGCTTCTTGCGCGCGGCCGCCTCCTGCCGCTGTTTCTCGGCCAGCTCGGCGGCCTTACGGCGGTCTTCTTCCGCCTTCTTCTTCTCGATCGCCGCCAGCCGCGCCTTCTCCTTGGCGGTCAGCTTCGCCAGCAGCCGCCGGGCCTCGGTCAGCTTGTCCTGGACGGTCTTCTTCTGGACCTTCAGCTGCTTCTGGGACGCGGTCAGCGAGGCGAGGCTCTCGCTGGCCTTACCGCGCTCCTTGGCGGCCTTCACCCGCTGCTGCTGGAAGTCGTCGACGGCCTGCTTCTGCCGGCCGGTCATCCGGTCCATCAGATGCGACTGGTCGAAGACGTCCTGCGGGTTGTTCGAGAACAGCAGGGTCGCGGCGGAACGGGCCATTCCGCCGTCGCGGTACTGGGCGGCGGCGTAGGTGCCGAGCATGCGCCGCGCCTCGTTGAGCTTCTCGGTGCGCTGGGCGACGGAGTCCAGCAGCTTGTCGACCTTGGCCCGCTGCTGGTCGGTGCGCTCCTTGGCGGCGTTGAAGCGCTGGGTGGCGGTCTCCGCCTGGTGGTAGAGGGTGTCGACCTTCTCCTTCACCTTCTCGATCGACTGTGTGGCCGGCTTGGGCTCGGCGGGCGCGGCGTTGGCCGACTGGGAGAGGAGGGTGACGGACGCGAGGGCGGCCGTGGTGAACCCGACGGCCGTACGGCGGCTGTGACCGGTGAGCGGGGCGGGTATTCGGCTCCGCGGCTTGCGGTGCGACGCCAAGGGTGGCGACTCCTTCCGTGGACCGCCTACCGGGTTAGCTGTCGGGTTCGGGCGGTTCGGAAGGTTGCCCTACGGCCGTGTCCGGGGGCACTGTCCGTGCCACACCGTTTCGGGCCGATTCACCCCGGTCTTGCGTTGTTGGGTCCCCGGCTCCGGGCGCCTCACGGCGTACCGGACTCGGCGGAGGCAGCCCGTGCCGACGTGGTTCGCCGACGGATCTTCCGGGCCGCCTGACGCAGGACGGTAGCCAACACGTGGGGCTCCTGTGAAGACTGGTGACCGTTTTGCCCGAAACCGTTTCGTGATGTTCGGACGTCGGCTGTCAGTGGGGCGGCATAGACTCGGGGAGCGATGAGCAGCCTCTTTGACGACAGCTTCCTGGCGGACCTCGGGCCTCCTTCGGACGAGGAGCGGCCACCGCCGCCCGAGGAATCGGCACACCCTGGTCACGGCGGTGCCGAGGACGTGCCGCATCACCTCTTCAGCGGCGATTTCGACGCGCCCGTGCCCCGGGAGGCCCACTACCGGGACGGCGCGGCGCGGCCCGCCGTGGACCCGTCCGCCCTGCTCGAGGGGTTGAACGAGCAGCAGAGGGCCGCCGTGGAGCACACCGGCTCGCCGCTGCTGATCGTCGCGGGTGCCGGCTCCGGCAAGACCCGGGTGCTCACCCACCGCATCGCCTATCTGCTCGGCGCCCGCTCCACCCACCCCGGCCAGATCCTCGCCATCACCTTCACCAACAAGGCGGCGGGCGAGATGAAGGAGCGGGTCGAGGAGCTCGTCGGCCCGCGGGCCAATGCCATGTGGGTGTCGACCTTCCACAGCGCCTGCGTCCGCATCCTGCGCCGGGAGTCGAAGAGGCTGGGCTTCACCTCGTCGTTCTCGATCTACGACGCGGCCGACTCCAAGCGGCTGATGGCGCTGGTCTGCCGGGATCTGGATCTCGACCCCAAGCGGTTCCCACCGAAGTCCTTCAGCGCCAAGATCTCCAACCTCAAGAACGAGCTGATCGACGAGGAGACCTTCACCGGGCAGGCCGCAGGGGGCACCTCCCGGACGGAGTCTGGGGGAGGCTTCGAGAAGACGCTGGCCGAGGCGTACGTGATGTACCAGGCGCGGCTGCGCGAGGCCAACGCGCTGGACTTCGACGACATCATCATGACCACGGTCAATCTGCTCCAGGCGTTCCCGGACGTCGCCGAGCACTACCGCCGCCGCTTCCGGCACGTACTCGTCGACGAGTACCAGGACACCAACCACGCGCAGTACACACTCGTGCGCGAGCTGGTGGGCACCGACACCGAGGAGACCACGGCCGCCGAGCTGTGCGTGGTGGGCGACGCCGACCAGTCGATCTACGCCTTCCGGGGCGCCACGATCCGTAACATCCTCCAGTTCGAGGAGGACTACCCCACCGCCCGGACGATCCTCCTCGAGCAGAACTACCGCTCGACCCAGACCATCCTGAGCGCGGCCAACGCCGTCATCGAGCGCAATGAGAACCGCCGCCCGAAGAACCTGTGGACGGACGCCGGCGCCGGGGCCGAGATCACCGGCTATGTGGCCGACACCGAGCACGACGAGGCCCAGTTCGTCGCCGACGAGATCGACCGGCTGACGGACGCGGGCGACGCCAAGGCCGGGGACGTGGCGGTCTTCTACCGCACCAACGCCCAGTCCCGTGTCTTCGAAGAGGTCTTCATCCGCGTCGGGCTGCCGTACAAGGTCGTCGGCGGTGTGCGGTTCTACGAGCGCAAGGAGGTCCGGGACGTCCTCGCCTATCTGCGGGTGCTGGCCAACCCCGAGGACTCCGTCCCGCTCCGCCGGATCCTGAACGTGCCCAAGCGCGGTATCGGCGAGCGCGCGGAGGCCATGATCGACGCGCTGTCGCTGCGCGAGAAGATCACCTTCCCGCAGGCGTTGCGCCGGGTCGACGAGGCGTACGGCATGGCGGCCCGTTCGGCCAATGCCGTCAAGCGGTTCAACACGCTCATGGAGGAACTGCACACCATCGTGGAGTCCGGGGCGGGCCCGGCCACCGTCCTGGAGGCGGTGCTGGAGCGCACCGGCTATCTGGCCGAGCTCCAGGCGTCCACCGATCCGCAGGACGAGACCCGGATCGAGAACCTCCAGGAGCTCGCCGCCGTGGCGCTGGAGTTCGAGCAGGACCGCGGCGAGGAGAACCCCGGCACCCTCGCGGACTTCCTGGAGCAGGTCGCGCTCGTCGCCGACTCCGACCAGATCCCCGACGAGGACACCGAGGGCTCCGGCGTGATCACGCTGATGACCCTGCACACCGCGAAGGGCCTGGAGTTCCCGGTCGTCTTCCTCAGCGGCCTGGAGGACGGCGTCTTCCCGCATATGCGGGCGCTCGGCCAGACCAAGGAGCTGGAGGAGGAGCGGCGGCTGGCCTACGTGGGGATCACCCGGGCCCGCGAGCGGCTCTATCTGACCCGCTCGACGATGCGCAGCGCCTGGGGACAGCCCGCGTACAACCCGCCGTCCCGCTTCCTGGAGGAGATCCCGGACCAGTACCTGCGCTGGCGGCGCACCGGGCCCGCCACCCCGTCGGCGTCCATGAGCGGCATCGCCTCGACGCCGCCGTCGGGGCTGTCGTCCGGTCTGTCGACGTCGCGTTCGCGCACCGGGGGCAGCGGGTTCGCCACCCGGCGGGCCCAGGAGCGCCCGGTGGTCGCCCTGGCCATCGGCGACCGGGTCACCCATGACTCGTTCGGGCTCGGCACGGTGGTGGCGGTCAAGGGCAGCGGGGACAACGCGGAGGCGACGATCGACTTCGGCGACGAGAAGCCGAAGCGGCTGCTGCTGCGGTACGCACCGGTGGAGAAGCTGTAGCGGGGGGCGGAGTGCTGAGGCCGTAGCGTGCCGGTGGGCGCGCTACGGCGGGCAGAGCCGGCAGGCCCAGGTCAGGTCGGGTCGAGGCCGTGGCCGCGCAGCCAGGGCAGCGGGTCGATGGCCGCGCCACCGGCGGGGTGGACCTCGAAGTGCAGATGCGGGCCGGTGGAGTTACCGGAGTTCCCGGAGTACGCGATGGTCTCCCCGGCCTTGACGGTCCCGGAGCGGATCTTGGCGCTGCTGAGGTGGCAGTACCAGGTCTCCGTGCCGTCCGGGCTGGTCAGAACGACCATATTGCCGTAGGCGTCGTTCCACTGCGTCCTTACGGTGCCGTCGGTGGCGGCCATCACGGGCGTCCCGTAGCTCACCGGGAAGTCGATGCCGGTGTGCACCGACATCCAGTTGATACCGGCCTGGCCGAACTGGGCGCTCAGGCCGTGCTGGGCGACGGGCAGCGCGAACTTCGGGCGCAGCGCCTCCTTGCGCGCCGCCTCGGCCACCTTGCGCTTCTTCTCGGCGGCCTGGCGCGCCTGGAGGTCGATCCGCTCCTGGGTGCGGCTGGCGCGGTCGCGGAAGTCGTCGGCGCCCTCGCGGACCCCGGCGAGCTGGGAGTCCAGTTTGCTGTTGGCGACGGAGGGCTTCACGGGGGCCGCCGCGGCGTCGGGGGCGGCCTGAGTCGTGGACTCGTCCTTCTTGTCGCTCCCCACACCGCTGACCGAGGCGGCGGCCACGGCGGTGACGCCCAGGGCGCAGACGGAGGGGACGGCGACGGTGAGGAGCGCGGAGCGCTTGGGGCGGGGCGAGGGGGTACGGCGGCGGCCGCGGCCCACCTCCCGGCGAGGGGAGGGGGCGGATTCCCGCATGACCGCCGCCTCGGGTTCAGGTTCCGCTTCTGGGGCGGGGCCGTCGTACGGCTGGTCGGGCTCGCTGACCGGCTCGAAGACCGCGGTGTGCTCGAAGGCGCCGGGCTGCTCGGGGATGACGGCCTGCTCGAAGGCGGCCGTCTGGTCGAACGCGGCCGTCTGGTCGAAGGCGTTGGGCTCGTGCTCGGTCTGGTCGAGCCCTGTTTGATCGAAGCCGGAGTGGTGGTCGAGTCCCTGCTGATCGAGACCAGGGTGATGGTCGAACCCCTGCTGGTCGAACCCCGGATGGTTCAGCCCGGACTGGTCGTACCGCGCTTCGTCCACGGTCCCGTAGACGGAGGTGTCCCAGACCTGGGTCTGACCGGTGTCCACGCCCGAGGTGTACGCCTCGGCCTCGTACCCCACCCCGTGGTCCCACTGATCCGGCAGCTCGGTGTGGCCGGTGGCACCCGTGTCCCAGGCGCCGACGTCCCACTGGGCGCCGGTCTCGGCGTCCTGCTGGGCGGGGATGCCGGTCGGCAGGTGATAGCCGGAGGCGGCCCACATCGCGGTGGTGTCGTAGGCGCCGGAGTCGTAATGGGCCGTGTCGTGGTGGCCGGTGTCGTGGTGGGCCGTGTCGTGGCCCACGTCGTAGTGGCCGGTGGCGTACGAGCCGGTCTGGTGGTGCTGGTCGACCGTGGCCCACTGCGAGGCGTCGTACTGACCGCTGTGGGTGCCCTGTCCGCCGTCGTACGCGCCCGGAAGCGCGCCGAAGAGCGGGTCGCCGTCGCCGTAGAGCGGGTCGCCGTCCCCGTAGGCGGTGGCCAGGTGGGCGAAGTTGCCGGTGGAGTACCCGTCGTACCCGACGTAGCCGTGCGCTGTGTCCTGCCGCTGACCGTAAGCCTCGTCGTACGGATACGAGGCGTCGGGAGCGGGGACGGTCGGAGAGGCCCCCGACGGGTGACGGTCGTTCACCACCACTTCTCTTTCGCCTCGGCTGCAGGAGAATTAGCGGCGACTGTACCCGGCGGTACGCGGCAGCGACAATCTTCCGTGAGTTTTGAGCAGCTCGGCAAAGGGCATTTGGCCGTCTTTCGGCTGACTGTACGTGGATCCTTGGCCGGATGTTCGATTGACGTTCGGCAATTCCAGGGCTTCTGAACCATCGGGGACCGCGTCAGAGGCGCCCGTCGGGGCCTCGTTGGAGGCGTCCAGGGCCTCATGGATGCGGGCGGCCACGGAGAAATGCACCGCCAGGGCGAGATGTCCGATTCCGTTGACGCGGATGTTGTGGGAGATCGCATCCGGATGGTCTATCCGGGCCGTCTCCTTCGGGATCATCAACTGATCCACATCGCTCCGGAAAGCGATGAATCGCGTACGGCAATCGGGGGCAGGCCGTCGCAACTCCGTTATCACCGAGGAGTTAGGGCACATCTGACGCACGAGCGGATGTGCGGACAACAGGGGCGCGATGCGGGTGCCGCCGTGCGGGGTGCCGAGCGTCATCAGGGTGTGGACGCGGGCGTCCCCGCCGAGACACTGGACGTGGCTGCGACCGCATCTGGACGTGGCTGCGACCGCATGACGTGGGACCGCCCGTCGCACCGCGGCGCCATGCGGCTCGCGGCGGCGCTGCGCGGTGCGACGGTCCCCGCTGCGGCTCCCCTGATGTGGCCGGCCCGAGCGTATGCGGCGTCCGCGCGGCGGATGCGCGATGCGGATCCGCGGTGTGCGATGCGGATGCGCGGTGTGCGATGCGCGCGGAAGCGGATGCGAGTACGGGTACGGCCTTCAGTGAACGTGTCCCACGTGTGATTTCCCCCTCGCTGTGCGCCGTGAAACTGCCGGGTAGGGGATGCTGGGGATAACGTTCGTTCACGTCGAGGTGGGCGAGGGTGCGACGGCTTGGAGGCTGCGATGGGTGTGACCGGTCCGATCCGTGTGGTGGTGGCCAAGCCGGGGCTGGACGGCCATGACCGTGGTGCGAAGGTGATCGCGCGGGCGCTGCGCGACGCGGGCATGGAGGTCATCTACACCGGGCTCCACCAGACCCCCGAGCAGATTGTCGACACCGCGATCCAGGAGGACGCCGACGCGATCGGGCTGTCCATTCTGTCCGGTGCCCATATGACCCTGTTCGCCAAGGTGCTGGAGCTGCTGCGGGAGCGCGACGCGGAGGACATCAAGGTCTTCGGCGGCGGGATCATCCCCGAGGCGGACATCGCCCCGCTCAAGGAGCAGGGTGTCGCCGAGATCTTCACCCCGGGCGCGACCACGACGTCCATCGTCGACTGGGTCCGCACGAACGTCCGCCCGGTAGCCGCCTGACCCGCCGCACCGCTCTCGCCCCGGGGCCGGTCGCACCGCTCTCGCCCCGGGGCCGGTCGCACCGCTCTCGAATCCGGCCTGAGACCCGGACCCGCCCCGAGCCTGATGCTCGGCTTGCCCCGAGCCCGTCCGGGGTTCCGGGGGATGACCGGATTCCGGAGCCCGATCGGCTCACCGGGCCGGTTCCGGCCGCAAGGTTCCGAGTCCCAGGGCATTCGCGGGGCGGGGCCCGTTGGGGGCTCAGGCCGGGGCGAGTTCGGCTTGCATGGCTGCCCGTAGGCGGAGGGTGCCCACCAGGCGCTGGAACGCCTCCGCCCAGTAGCCTCCGGCTCCCGGGGCCGCTCCTTCCCGCTCGTCCGGTATCGCCGTCAGCACTTCGAGCCGGTCCGCCTGGGTCGGGTCCAGGCAGCGCTCGGCCAGGCCCATGACGCCGCTGAAGCTCCAGGGGTAGCTGCCCGCGTCGCGGGCGATGTCCAGGGCGTCGACGACGGCCCGGCCCAGGGGCTGAGCCCAGGGGACCGCGCATACCCCGAGCAGCCGGAAGGCGTCGGACAGGCCGTGGGAGGCGATGAACTCCGCCACCCACTCCGCCCGTTCCTGGGAGGGCAGCGCGGAGAGCAGCTTCGCCGGGTCGCGCCAGGCGGCGGGGGCCGCTTCCCCGGCGGTGACCGGCGCGACCGCCGGAGTGCCGAGCAGCGCACGGCACCACTCGGCGCCGCGCTGCCGCACGGCGGCCCGGCACCAGGCCGCGTGCAGATCCGCCTGCCAGCCGTCCGCGACGGGCAGCGCCACGATCTCGGCGGGAGCGCGTCCGCCGAACCACTCGCTCCAGCGGTCCAGCGGAGTCGCCTCCACCAACTGACCCAGCCACCACGATCGCGCCCCCCGTCCGGAGGGCGGCTTGGGCACGATGCCGTCGCGCTGCATTCCGCTGTCGCACTCGTCCGGCGGGCGGACGGTTATCCGGGGTGTCCGTCCGGCGGCCGTCGGCTCGTCGCCCGTCAGCCCGTCGGCGATCGATCCCTCGGCCGTCGATCCCTCGGCGGTCAGTCTCTCGGTGGTCAGCCCATCAGGGGCCAGCCCATCAGGGGCCAGCCCATCAGGGGCCAGCCCATCAGGGGTCAGCCCCTTGGTGGTCAGCGCATCAGCGGCCAGCCCATCGGTGGTCAGCGCATCCGCGGTCAGCCCATCGGTGGTCAGCGCATCCGCGGGCGGCTCATCCGCGGTCAGTGACACACAGCCCCGCGACCGCTCGGCCATGCGCGCGGCGAGCGCCGAGCCGGGGAGGGCGGAGAGCAGTTCGGCGGCGGTCGCGCGGACGTTCCGGCTGCGGTCGGACAGCGCCTGTTCGAGGAACGGCTCATCGGACGGGGAGAGATCGTCGCGCAGCGAGTCCAGGAACATCAGCCGGTCCTCGGCCCGCTCGGTCGACCAGGTGCCGCTGAGCAGCGCCAGCCCCGCCGCCGGGTCGCGATGGCGGGCCGTCGCCAGCAGCGACACCCGCTCGGCGAACAACCCCTCCTCCCACAGCCGCTGTTCCTCGTCCGGTGCGGTGGCCGCCTCCGACGGCTCCGGGGGCGATGCGGACGCCCGGCCGGCCGCGCCCCGCAGCGCGAACCTCCAGTCCGGATTGAGCCGGGCCAGCCACAGCGCACGCGGCCCGCCGAGCGTCAGCGCCTCGGCCCGCAGATCGGTGCGGGCGCGGGCCGCGTCGAGCAGCGCCGGGAGCAGCGCGTCCGGCACGCGATAGCCGTGGTGATTGGCCAGCGCGAGCCACTGCGGCAGCAGCTCGGCGAGGTCGGGCGCGGAGCGCGAACCGCCGCGGCCCGGCGCCGAACGGTCGGCGAGCAGCAGGGCCAGCCTGCTGCGGGCGGCCGTGGGCAGCGCCGGCCGCGGATCCTCGGGCGCCCGGTCCGGCCCCGGCCGGGCGGGCGCCGGTCGCAGCCCGGCCCTCCGCCGCACGGTGCTGAGCGCGGCCGCGTCCAGCAGGGCGGACGGCGCGTCCTGCCCGGGGCGCGGCGCGACGGGCGGCGTGCGCCGCTCGGTGCCGAGCAGCGCGGCCGCGACGAGATCGTCCCAGGACGCGCTGGACGCGCTGCTCCCGGCGCTGCTCGACGTGCCGGGAGCGGTGGACGCGCTGGACGCGACGGGCGTCGTACTGGTCAACGGGTGCCTCCCTGCGCCGCTGTGCCGATGAGTGAAACGGGGGTCGGATCCCACGTGGTGATGGGGGAGAAGCCGCGATGGCCGCACTCACCGAAGACGGTGACCGGGCCGCCGCCGGATATCGCCATCAGCTGCCACAGATCGGTGCGCCCCGCGCAGCGTGGATCGACCGGCAGCGCCGAGCCGCTCCGCTCGTCCGCCAGCTGCCATCCGTCGTCCCCCGGGACCGGCACCACATCGGCGAGCACCACCGGCCAGCCGTCCAGCCACGGATCCTCCCCGAGCGCCGCCCCATAGGCCGCGAGCGCGGTCTCGACATCGCACCCGTCGGGGGCGGTCCCGGGCATCTCACACCCCTCGGGGGCCCCGGGCGCATCGCGCCCCTCAACGGCTGGAGGTGCCACGGGGGGCGCGGCCTCGGCCACCTCCTCGTGCCGGGTGCCGAGCGCCGCCCGCAGCGGCCGGGCCGCCGGGTAATACGCGAGGTCGGCGTCGAGCACCAGGCCGGTGGGGAGCGCGAGCTCGGGGGGCCGGCCGGGGGCGCTGAACGAGAGCAGCAGCGCCATACGGTGCGTACGCTCGCCCCGCAGCCAGGTCCGGCGCGTGGTCAGCCTGCCGTCCGTGCCGTCCTGGCGGCCCAGTACCAGCCAGCGGTCCCGGATCGCCTCCTCCGCCGCCAGCAGCTCGGCCACCGGTGTCGTGAGACCCACGCGGGTGCGGGTGGTGGCGGCCAGCTTCTCCGGGAGCCGGTCCAGATGGAGAAAGCCCTGGTTGAGCAGGTGGGCCAGCGCGCACTCCTCCAGCAGCCGGGCGGGCCACCCCGGACCGGACGACGGAATCGCGGCCAGCTCCCGCACCCGCGCCTCCAGACCCGGAGCCTGGGCGTCGACCATCCGCGCGGCCGTCTCGTCCCACGCCCCGTATCCGGCGCGGTCGGCGGCGGCCAGACCGTCGCGGAGCAGATCGGCGAGCCGCCGCTCCAACTCCGTGGCGCCCGCGGCGATCCGCTGGGCCCGCCGCTCGGCGCGGCGGTGCGCCGCCTCCGGATCGGCCGCGCCTCCGCTCCCCCCTTTCCCCGCGCCGTCCCCGGCCCCGCCGCCGGGGCCCGGGCCCCCATCCCGGGCCCCGGCGGCGAGCTTTTCGGCCCGCTCCCGCCGGCCGCCGAGCCACTGCCCGGCCCACTCCGGCGGCTCCCCGTCCGCGGGCACGCCCCCCTCGCCGGACGTCCACAGCAGCAGCAGACCCAGCGCGTGCTTGCACGGGAACTTCCGGCTCGGGCAACTGCACCGATAACCGGGCCCGTTCAGATCGACCACCGTCTGGTACGGCGTGCCGCCGCTGCCCGAGCACAGCCCCCACACCGCCTGCCCGTGCGCGCCCGCGCCCGACCACGTGCCGGCCGCGGCGAGCTTGCCGCCCGCCGTGCGTGACGCGGCGTCAGGAGCCAGGGCCAGCACCTGCTCCGCCGTCCAGCGTTCCCCCTGCGGATTCATGTCTGCGACGGTACGGGCACCCACTGACAATCGCTCTGACCTGCGCGTTCGTTGATGGGCGGCCGGTTGTCAGTGGCGTGGTGCAGTGTGGTTCACGCGTCCGGAAACGGAACGCGGAAACGAGTCGTGGGGGAGCTGTGACCGTCACTGTGCCCGGAACCGAATCCACCGATACGAGCGGGGCGGCAGCGGCCGCCGGAGCCTCGGAAGCGCTGCGTCCACATGCGGAGGACGCCTTCGCCGCCGAGCTGAGCGCGCTGGCCGCCGCCGATGACCGTCCGCGTCCCGCGCGCTGGCGGCTGTCGCCGTGGGCGGTCGCCACCTATCTGCTCGGCGGCACGCTGCCCGACGGCACCGTGATCACCCCCAAGTACGTGGGCCCGCGCCGCATCGTCGAGGTCGCCGTCACCACCCTCGCCACCGACCGCGCCCTGCTGTTGCTGGGCGTGCCCGGCACCGCCAAGACATGGGTCTCGGAGCATCTGGCCGCGGCGGTCAGCGGTGACTCGACCCTGCTGGTCCAGGGCACCGCCGGGACGCCCGAGGAGGCCATCCGGTACGGGTGGGACTACGCCCAGCTCCTCGCCCACGGCCCGAGCCGGGACGCGCTCGTGCCGAGCCCGGTGATGCGCGCGATGGCGGACGGCATGACCGCGCGCGTGGAGGAGCTGACGCGTATCCCGGCCGATGTGCAGGACACGCTCATCACGATCCTCTCCGAGAAGACGCTGCCGGTCCCGGAGCTGGGGGAGGAGGTCCAGGCGGTCCGCGGCTTCAACCTGATCGCGACCGCCAACGACCGGGACCGCGGGGTCAATGAACTCTCCAGCGCCCTGCGCCGCCGCTTCAACACGGTCGTGCTGCCGCTGCCCGCGACCCCGGAGGACGAGGTCGACATCGTCTCCCGCCGCGTCGCCCAGATCGGCCGCTCGCTGGAGCTCCCGGAGCTCCCGGAGGGCGTCGAGGAGATCCGCCGGGTGGTCACGGTCTTCCGTGAGCTGCGCGACGGAGTGACCGGCGACGGCCGTACGAAGCTGAAGTCGCCCTCCGGCACGCTCTCCACGGCCGAGGCCATCTCCGTGGTCACCAGCGGCCTCGCGCTCGCCGCCCACTTCGGCGACGGTGTGCTCAGGGCGGGCGATGTGGCCGCGGGCATCCTGGGCGCGGTCGTCCGCGACCCGGCGGCCGACCGTGTCATCTGGCAGGAGTACCTGGAGACGGTGGTCCGCGAGCGCGACGGCTGGAAGGACTTCTACCGCGCGTGCCGAGAGGTGACCGCATGACGGGCGCCCCACGGGCGCGGGCCACCGGCCCGCTGCTGCTGGGCGTGCGGCACCACGGCCCCGGGTCGGCGCGGGCGGTGCGGGCCGCGCTGGAGGCGTGCCCACCGCGCGTGGTGCTGATCGAGGGGCCTCCGGAAGCAGACGCGATCGTGGGGCTCGCCGCCGAGAAGGACATGCGTCCGCCGGTCGCGCTGCTCGCCCATGCCGCGGACGACCCGGGGCGCGCCGGATTCTGGCCGCTGGCCGGGTTCTCCCCGGAGTGGGCGGCCATCCAGTGGGCGCTGGCCCATGAGGTTCCGGTGCGGTTCATCGACCTCCCGGCGGCCAACACGCTGGCCATGGCGGCGAAGAAGCCACCGGCGGCTGAGCCCGCCCCGGCCGGTCCGCCCGTTTCGATGACCGCGCCCGTCCCGGCGACTGGGGCCGACCCGGCGGCCGCGCCCGCTCCAACCGACCCGGCGGACCCGACGACCGCGTCTGCCGCGGCGAATGAGCCCGCCCCGGCCGGTTCGCCCATCCCGGCGGCCGCGCACGGCCCGGCGGCTGAGCTTGCCCCGGCCGGCCCCTCGGCACCGGCCGGTGTGCCCGGCCCGGCGGCTGAGCCCGGCCCGCTCGATCCGGCGGGCCCGGCCGGCCAAGCCGACCAAGCCGCCTCCGCCCCCGCCTCCGTTGAGCGGCTGCGCGTCGATCCGCTGGCCGTCCTCTCCGAGGCGGCCGGGTACGACGACCCGGAGCGCTGGTGGGAGGACGTCATCGAGCACCGCGGCACCGGCGGTGCGGAGGCGTTCGCGGCCGTGGCGGAGGCCATGGAGGCACTGCGCGCCGAGTACGGGCACGGCGGGCACGAGGACGACGCCGTACGCGAGGCCCATATGCGGCTGCGGCTGCGCGAGGCGCGGCGGGAGTTCGGGGACGAGGTCGCGGTCGTCTGCGGGGCCTGGCACGTACCGGCGCTGGCGGAGCGGACCACCGCGACCGCCGACCGGAAGCTCCTCAAGGGGCTGCCCAAGGTCAAGACCGAGATCAGCTGGGTGCCGTGGACCCACCGGCGGCTGGCCCGGCACAGCGGATACGGGGCGGGCATCACCTCGCCCGGCTGGTACGACCATCTCTTCCACGCCCCGGACCGGCCGGTCGAGCGCTGGCTCACCAAGGTCGCCGGGCTGCTGCGGGACGAGGACTTCGCGGTCTCCTCGGCCCATGTCATCGAGGCCGTAAGGCTCGCCGGAACCCTGGCCGCCATGCGCGGACGTCCGCTCGCCGGGCTCGCCGAGACCATCGACGCCGTAAGGGCGGTGATGTGCGACGGCTCCGATGTGCCGATCGCGCTCGTGCGGGACCGGCTCGTGGTCGGCGACATCCTGGGCGAAGTCCCCGAGTCGGCTCCGGCGGTGCCGCTCCAGCGCGATCTGACGCGCACCCAGCGCTCGCTGCGGCTCAAGCCCGAGGCGCTGGAGCGCGAGCTGGAGCTGGACCTGCGCAAGGACACCGACGCCGGGCGCAGCCGTCTGCTGCACCGGCTGCGGCTGCTCGGGGTCGACTGGGGCACCCCGGCCGTCTCGCGCGGCAGCACCGGCACCTTCAGGGAGACCTGGCGGCTGGGGTGGGAGCCGGAGCTGGCGGTGCGGGTCGCCGAGGCGGGGGTGTGGGGCACCACCGTGCTGTCGGCGGCCACGGCCAAGGCGGAGACCGAGGCCCGGAGCGCCAAGGGGCTCGCCGAGGTGACCGAGCTGGCCGAGCGCTGTCTGCTCGCCGGGCTCTCCGGGGCCCTCCCCGTCGTGATGCGTTCGCTCGCCGACCGGGCCGCGCTCGACGCGGACGTCGGCCATCTCGCCCAGGCCCTGCCCGCCCTGGTGCGCTCGGTGCGCTACGGGGACGTACGGGGCACCGACACGGCCGCGCTCGGCGAGGTCGCGGTGGGTCTGGCCGAGCGGATCCTGGTCGGGCTGCCGCCCGCCTGCGTCGGTCTCGACGCCGACGGCGCCGCCGAGATGCGCCGCCATATGGAGGCCGTGCACCGGGCGATCGCCCTGCTGTCGGAAACAGAGACGGTCAGGACGGAGACGACGGAGACGGAGACGGGGACGGGGACTGGGCCGGAGGCCGGGGCGCGGCCACACGCGCGGACCGACATGTCGACAGCGGACTTGTCGACAACGGAGACGCGGGCAGCCGGGTCCCGCACCGCCGACGGCCTGCGCGCCCGCTGGGCGGCCACGCTGCGCAACCTCGCCGGGCGGGACGGCACCCCCGCCACCCCCGGCCTGATCCGGGGCCGTGCCGCGCGGCTGCTGCTGGACGACGGCCGGCTCGCCGAGGACGAGGCGGCCCGGCTGATGGGGCTCGCGCTCTCGCCCGGCACCCAGCCGCCCGAAGCGGCCTCCTGGATCGAGGGGTTCATCGGCGGCGGCGCGGGCGGCGGCCTGCTGCTCGTCCACGACGAGCGGCTGCTCGGCCTGGTCGACCGCTGGCTGATCTCCGTTCCCGCCGAGGCGTTCACCGACGTCCTGCCGCTGCTGCGGCGCACCTTCTCCGCGTACGACACCGGTGTGCGCCGCACCCTGGGCGAGCTGGTCCGCCGGGGCCCCGCGGCCGACGGGCCCACCGGCGCCGACGGCCAAGGCGCCCCCGCCGCACCCGGCTTCGGCCCCGGCCTTGACCCGGACCGCGCGGCGGCCGTCGTACCGACCGTGCGGCTGCTGCTGGGCCTCGACCCCGCCCCGCACGCCAACGACCCCATGGAGGCAGCCCGATGACGCACGACGCCCCTCACGTCGCTGCCGCTCCCCACGGCGACCCCGCTCCCCACGGCGCCCCCCACGGCGACCCCGCTCCCAACCACGACCACCCCCGGGCCGACCACCCCCGGGCCGACCACCCCCGGGCCGACCACCCCCGGGCCGACCGCCCCCAGGGTGACCACCCCCGGACCGACCAGGAACGGCTGCGGCGCTGGCGGTTGGTGCTCGGCGGCCAGGGCGCCGACGGCACCGGCTGTTCGCTCAGCGGGGCCGACGCCGCCATGGACCGCACGCTCGAGGCCCTCTACGGCTCCGGAGGCGGCGACGGCGCGGGCGGCAGCGGCACGGCCGCCGGGCGCAGCGGCGGCTCCCAGGGCGCCGGGAGCGGTGCGCGCTCCGGCGGGCTCGGCGGCTCCGCGCCCCAAGTGGCGCGCTGGCTCGGTGACATCCGTACGTACTTCCCCACCTCCGTGGTCCAGGTCATGCAGCGCGACGCCATCGACCGGCTGGGGCTGTCCGCCCTGCTGCTGGAGCCGGAGATGCTGGAGGCCGTGGAGGCGGACGTCCATCTCGTGGGCACGCTGCTGTCCCTCAACAAGGCGATGCCGGAGACCACCAAGAACACCGCGCGGGCCGTCGTCCGTAAGGTCGTCGAGGACGTGGAGAAGCGGCTGGCCACCCGCACCCGCGCCACCCTCACCGGAGCGCTCGACCGCTCCGCCCGGATCAGCCGCCCCCGCCACCGGGACATCGACTGGGACCGCACCATCCGGGCCAACCTCAAGAACTACCTGCCCGACCACCGGACGGTCGTCCCCGAGCGGCTCATCGGATACGGCCGGGCGGCGCGCGGGGTGAAGAAGGACGTGGTGCTGTGCGTCGACCAGTCGGGGTCGATGGCCGCGTCCGTGGTCTACGCCTCGGTCTTCGGTGCCGTGCTCGCCTCGATGCGCTCCCTCGCCACCCGGCTGATCGTCTTCGACACCTCCGTGGTCGACCTGACCGAGGAGCTGGACGATCCGGTGGACGTCCTCTTCGGCACCCAACTCGGCGGCGGCACCGACATCAACCGCGCGCTGGCCTACTGCCAGTCGCAGATCACCCGCCCCGCCGACACCGTCGTCGTCCTCATCAGCGACCTCTACGAGGGCGGCATCCGCGAGGAGATGCTGGGCCGGGTCGCCGCGATGAAGGCGTCCGGGGTGCAGTTCGTGGCGCTGCTCGCGCTGTCCGACGAGGGGGCGCCGAGCTACGACCGTGAGCACGCGGCGGCGCTCGCCGCGCTGGGCGCGCCCGCCTTCGCCTGCACCCCCGATCTCTTCCCCGAAGTGATGGCGGCGGCCATCGAACGACGCCAACTGCCTATACCGGACATGGTGATGCATCAGTGATCCGGGGCTTGCGCCGACCCCTGTGGGTCGTGCAAGGATCATCCCCGTCGCCCAGGACATGAATCCAGCCATCCGGTTGGCGATGTCGTCCTGTTCCGGCGGCCCACAAGCCATAACGCCACGCTTACGTGCCCGTTGTACGCCTCGTACTCAGGGAAGGCCCCGCTCGTGTCTGTCACGTCCGCCATGCCTGTCGCCGTGCGCCTGCCGCGCACGGTGGCCGCGCGGCGGGCGCTGCTGGCGGCGCTCTTCCTCGGTGGCTTCCTCGCCCTGGCGTTCCTCTTCGGCGGCAGCGCTCACGCCGCCGAGCGGAGCGACCAGGGCGCCGCCGTCACCGCGACGGGCGAGCAGGCCGGGGCCACGGACGCATCCGGCGTCTCCCGGCTGCTCGACCCCTCGAGTGTCGAGCGGGCGCGGCAGCAGGTGGAGCGGCACACACCGCCGGTGGTGGGGCGCACCACGCACCAGGCCGAGGACGTCGTACGGGAAGCCGTGCGGCCCATCCAGGAGCCGGTCGAGCAGAGCGCGCAGAAGATCACCAAGCCGATAGACGACCTGCTCGGCGGCGCCACCAGCGGTGAGCTGCCGGTGCGCCTTCCCGAGGTCGGCATCGGTGACGCGATCGGCGTGGGCCCCCAGGGCTCCGCGGCGCACCACGGCCCGGCCGCCGAGCACCACGCGGCCAAGGCCGAGCCGGTGACCGTGCACAAGGCGGCGCCCGCCGCACCGGAGCCGATGGGCCCCGGGGCGCGTGCCCAGGCCGTCATGGCCCACCACGACGCGGCCGTCTCCCACGACGGGCACGGGCCCGTCGTCCGGGCGGCCGTCTCCGGCACCACCGGTCCGGACGGTGGCGCTCCGGCGCCGCTGCCCCTTCCGCGGTCCCCGCTCGGGGCCACCTCCCAGTACACCGGCGACAGCGGCGCTTCCCGTGGCGGGAACACCCACGCCGCTCTTCCGCCGTCCGGCGTGCCGTCCTTCGGGCTGAAGCCCGGTACGGTCCGCGCGGAGAGCTCGGCGCCGACGCGCGAGCGGTTCAACGAAGTCCTCGAATTCCCCGGCTAGGGCAGACCTCACCCCCGTCTGTTGAGACCTGCCGCGCGGGGGCGGGTCAGGTCTGCCCGTCCGAAACCCCTCTTGACTTTCGAAGGACTTCCTCCACCATGCGCAACAACCTTCGCCGCTCCATCCTCGTAGCCGCTGCCGCCACCGGTATCTGGGCCCTCGGCTCGGCCGCGGCCTCCGCCGCCGAGAACCCGGCCGTTCCCTCCACCGACGGTGTCACCAGCACCGTGGACGGCGTGACCAAGACGGTGAACAAGACCGTGTCGACCGACAAGGTGACGGAGACGGTCGACGGTGTGACCGGCGGCGTGGCCGACACCTCCAAGGTGACCGACACCGCGAAGAAGACCGTGGACGGCGCCGCCTCCACCGTCGACGGCGTCACCGCCCCGGTGCGGGACCGCGTCCCCGGCGCCGAGAACCTGCCGCGGGTCTCGGATGTCACCAAGACCGTGGAGCACACCACCGATGGCCTGACCGGCGACGTCGCCGGCAAGCCGGACAAGGTCGTCAAGAAGGCCCACAAGGCCGTCAAGGGCGTCGAGAAGACCGTCAAGAAGACCACCAACCTCGACCTGCCCACCGGCGAGGTCCCCGGCGTCGTGCCCAGCCTGCCCGGCCTCGGCTCGCTGCCGACCCTGCCCGACACCTCCACGCTGCCCACCGGCGCGCTGCCGAACGTCGACGGCGTCACGGGCCAGCTGCCCACCGAGCTCCCCGCCACCCCGAAGCTGCCCACCGCCCCGGGCTCGGCCAATGACCTGCTCGCCTCCCTCTCCGGCGCCGGCATCCGCCCGGAGGAGCTGACCGGCAAGGTCCAGGGTGCCGTCGGCACCACCAAGCCGGTCGTCGACGGTGTGGCCTCGGACGTGCTGCCGCCCGCCGGGTACCGCCTCGTGGTCAAGGTCGTCCCGGTCGCCGAGCAGACCGTGGGTGACACCGGTGCGCTGGCCGACGACGCCGTGGCCCGCACCACCCCGTACGTGGACGTCGTGACCGGCAGCGCCGAGGGCTTCGCACTGGGCACCGCCTCCAACGTGGTTCCGGCCGCCCAGGACACCGTCGACCGCCTGGTGCCGGTCGTGGTGAGCGTGCCGTCCACCGCCATTCCGTTCGCGCAGGACGTGGCGGGCACCACCGTGCCGTTCGCCCACGGGCTGGCCACCGGCGTGGTCGCGAACGCCCAGACCACCGTGGGGAACGCCAAGGACGGTGTGCTGAGCCTGCTCCCGGCGGTGCCCACCGACCTGACCGATGTCGCCAACATCCCGGCCCTCCCGGTGCTGCCGGCCGACCTGCCGCAGCTCCCGGCCGACCTCCCGCAGGTCCCCGCCGACCTGCCGCAGCTCCCGGCCGACCTCCCGCAGGTCCCCGCCGACCTCCCGCAGGTCCCGGCTGAGCTGCCCCAGCTGCCGACCGACCTGCCGCAGCTCCCCGCGGACCTGCCGACCGTCCCGGCCGACCTGCCGCAGCTGCCCACCGACCTGCCGCAGCTCCCGACCGTTCCGGCCGACCTGCCGCAGCTCCCCGCCGACCTCCCGCAGGTTCCGGCGGACCTGCCCTCCGTCCCGGTTCAGCTGCCGACCGTTCCGGTTCAGCTGCCGACCGTTCCGGGCACGCTCCCGACCGTCTGATCGCTCCGGCGGGCGTCAGACAGTCAGGCCGTGAAGGCCGTGCAGGCTGCGAAACCGTAAAACCGTAAGGCAAGCGTCGTCGACCGGGCAGCCCTCGTTGGGGAGGGGGCTGCCCGGTTCTCGTATGGAGATAGATGGAAACGGTCGCGATCTGTGACCGTAATCACCGCTCCAGTGTGATCTGCGATTTAGGGCCGCACGGCCCTCGGAGATAACCTGCGAGACGGACATGCCGCGTACCCGGCGAACGTGTGCCGCCCTCGTTATAGATCGCGTCCTCACGCTGCCCCCCGCGGCACGCCCGCGCTGATAACGACCGCGAAATCCATGGAAAAGGGACGGACGCGCGTGGACCTGTTCGAGTACCAGGCGAGGGACCTCTTCGCCAAGCACGGTGTACCGGTGCTGGCCGGTGAAGTCATCGATACGCCTGAGACGGCGCGCGAGGTGACCGAGCGACTGGGCGGCCGCGCGGTCGTCAAGGCGCAGGTCAAGACGGGTGGCCGCGGTAAGGCCGGCGGCGTCAAGCTGGCCTCCGACCCGGATGACGCCGTCGAGAAGGCCGGTCAGATTCTGGGCATGGACATCAAGGGCCACACGGTCCACAAGGTGATGCTGGCCCAGACCGCGGACATCAAGGAGGAGTACTACGTCTCCTTCCTGCTGGACCGCACCAACCGGACCTTCCTCGCCATGGCCTCCGTCGAGGGCGGCGTGGAGATCGAGGTCGTCGCGGAGCAGAACCCCGACGCGCTCGCCAAGATCCCGGTGGACGCCATCGAGGGCGTGACCCAGGAGAAGGCCGCCGAGATCGTCGCCGCCGCGAAGTTCCCGGCCGAGATCGCGGACCAGGTCGTCGCGGTCCTGCAGAAGCTGTGGACCGTCTTCATCAACGAAGACGCCCTGCTCGTCGAGGTCAACCCGCTGGTCAAGACCGAAGACGGCAAGATCATCGCGCTGGACGGCAAGGTCTCCCTGGACGAGAACGCCGCCTTCCGGCAGCCGGAGCACGAGGCGCTCGAGGACAAGGCCGCGGCCAACCCCCTCGAGGCGGCCGCCAAGGCCAAGGGCCTCAACTACGTCAAGCTCGACGGCGAGGTCGGCATCATCGGCAACGGCGCGGGTCTGGTCATGTCCACCCTCGACGTCGTCGCCTACGCCGGTGAGACCCACGGCAACGTCAAGCCCGCCAACTTCCTCGACATCGGTGGTGGCGCATCCGCCGAGGTGATGGCCAACGGTCTCGAGATCATCCTCGGCGACCCGGACGTCAAGTCCGTCTTCGTCAACGTCTTCGGTGGCATCACCGCCTGTGACGCCGTCGCCAACGGCATCGTCCAGGCCCTGGAGCTGCTGAAGTCCAAGGGCGAGGACGTCAGCAAGCCGCTCGTGGTGCGTCTCGACGGCAACAACGCGGAGCTGGGTCGCAAGATCCTCACCGACGCCAACCACCCGCTCGTTCAGCAGGTGGACACCATGGACGGCGCGGCCGAGCGTGCCGCCGAGCTGGCTGCGAAGTAAGGGACGAGGTCACCAGAAACCATGGCTATCTTCCTCACCAAGGAAAGCAAGGTCATCGTCCAGGGGATGACCGGGTCCGAGGGTCAGAAGCACACCCGGCGGATGCTCGCCTCCGGCACCAACATCGTCGGCGGCGTGAACCCGCGCAAGGCCGGCACCTCCGTCGACTTCGACGGCACCGAGGTACCCGTCTTCGGCTCGGTCAAGGAGGCCATCGAGGCCACCGGCGCCGACGTCACGGTCATCTTCGTCCCGGAGAAGTTCACCAAGAGCGCGGTCATCGAGGCGATCGACGCCGAGATCCCGCTCGCCGTGGTGATCACCGAGGGCATCGCCGTCCACGACTCGGCCAACTTCTGGGCCTACGCGGGTAAGAAGGGCAACAAGACGCGCATCATCGGCCCGAACTGCCCGGGTCTGATCACGCCGGGTCAGTCGAACGCGGGCATCATCCCGGCCGACATCACCAAGCCCGGCCGGATCGGTCTGGTGTCGAAGTCCGGCACGCTGACCTACCAGATGATGTACGAGCTGCGGGACATCGGCTTCTCGTCCTGCGTGGGCATCGGCGGTGACCCGATCATCGGCACCACCCACATCGACGCCCTCGCCGCCTTCGAGGCCGACCCCGACACCGACCTGATCGTGATGATCGGCGAGATCGGCGGCGACGCCGAGGAGCGGGCCGCGGACTTCATCAAGGCCAACGTCACCAAGCCGGTCGTCGGCTATGTGGCGGGCTTCACCGCCCCCGAGGGCAAGACGATGGGCCACGCGGGTGCCATCGTCTCCGGCTCCTCCGGCACCGCCCAGGCCAAGAAGGAGGCCCTCGAGGCCGCGGGCGTGAAGGTCGGCAAGACCCCGTCCGAGACCGCGCGCCTGGCGCGTGCCGCGCTGGCCGGCTGACGCCGCCACGGCTCGATGCCGCGGGCCCGTACCACTCCACGGTGGTGCGGGCCCGCGGCGTTCCCGGGCGACGGATACCCGGGCGGAACGCGGCAAGCCACTCATCCGTCTCATGACTCTATAAAAGACGCATAAGCGGACTAGCCGCGACACGGCGACCAAACCCTTGATGTAGGGATGAAACGGCTGTTATTGGCAGCATGGTCATGTGACGCAAACGACCGATCGCAGCCCGTCGGTGCCCGCACGCGGCCGTTCAGCGCCCCGGCGCTCCTCCGCCATCAGGGAGGCGTTCCTCGGCGGTGTGGTCGCCGCGGGGCTCGGCCTCGGCACGCTCGCCGTGGTCGTGCTGCTGCTGTGGATCACTTCCTCGTCCCCCGCGAGCAGCCCGGACGGAGCGCTGCATGTCGCCGCCGACCTGTGGCTGCTCGGCCATGGCGCCGACCTCGTGCGCACCGAGACGCTCTCCGGCCACACCGCGCCCGTCGGGCTGACCCCGCTGCTGCTCAGCGTGGTGCCGTGCTGGCTGCTCTACCGGGCCGCCCAGCACGCCGTCTACCAGGCGGAGCCAGACGAGGGCGACGGCCAGTGGGTGCCCGAGGAGTCCGTCGTCGATCCGCGCACCGCCTTCGCCTGGGTGACCGGCGGCTATCTGCTGGTGGGCACCGCCGCCGCGGTGTACGCCTCGACCGGGCCGCTGCGTGTCGATCCGCTCAGCGCGCTGCTGCATCTGCCGGTCGTCGCCGGGGCCGTCGCCGCCGTCGGGGTGTGGACGGCCGACGGGCGGTTCCCGCTCCGCCTGCCCGGACAGGTGAGCGGGAGACTGCGGCGGCTCCCCGGCGCCGAATGGACCGTAAGGACGGCCGCGTTCCTGGCCGCGCGCAGCTGGTGCCGGCGCCGCCGGCTGGCCGCCGCGCTACGGGCCGGGACCAGCGGTCTCGTCGTTCTGCTCGGCAGCGGTGCGCTCCTTACGGCGACGTCGATGCTGAGCCACGCGGGCGCCGTGCAGGTGACGTTCCTCAACCTCAGCGATGTGTGGTCGGGGCGGTTCGCGGTGCTGCTGGTGAGCCTGGCGCTGCTGCCGAACGCGATCGTCTGGGGCGCCGCGTACGGGGTCGGGGCGGGGTTCACGGTCGGCGGCGGCAGTGTGGTGGCGCCGCTGGGCATCACCTCCTACCCCCAGCTGCCGCACTTCCCCCTGGTCGCCGCGCTGCCCACGGACGGCTCCGGCGGACCGCTGGTCTGGCTCACGGGGATCGCGGCCGGGGCGTCGGTGGCCTGGTTCATCGGGGTCGCGGCGGTGCGGCGGCCCGGCAAGGGCGAGCCCAGACCGCCCTGGGGCTGGGCCGAGACGCTCGTGCTCGCCGCGCTGGCTGCGGTCGGCTGCGCGGCCACGATGGCGCTGCTGGCCGGGGTCTCGGGCGGACCGCTGGGCATCGGCATCCTCGCCGACCTCGGCCCGAGCTGGTGGCGTACGGGCGTGATCACGCTGGCCTGGACGGGAGTGATCGGGGTGCCCGGCGCCATGGTGCTGCGCTGGTACCGGCTGTGCGTCCCCACCAGGACCTCCTGGCCGGAGTGGAAGGCGGCGCGGGCGGAACTCCGGACGGCCCGCGCACAGGCCCGTACGGTCGCCAGGGAGGCCCGTACGGAGGCCAAGGCCGCCCGTGCGGCGCGGGTCGCGGCCGAGGCGGAGGCGCGGGCGGCGGTGCTGCACACGGTGTCGCCCATGGAGTCCGCCGAGGTACGCGAGGCGATGGCCGAGCCGTGGTGGCAGTGGCTGCGCCCCGGGGCGTCGGGTGCCGACCGCAAGCGGAACCGTAAGGCGGTCACCGGCGCCGGTGCGGAGACGGGGCGGGAGACCGGACGCGAAACCGGTGTGGGCACGATGGCCGGGCTCGCCACGCCCGCGGGCACCCCGGGCGCGGCCGGGGCGGCCCGTCCTCGCCGCCGGGTGCTGAGCCGGAAGCGCGCCCCCGAACCGCAGCCGCCCACCGAGCCCCCGTCCCAGTCCGCCCCGAACCCCCTCCGCAGGGAGCCCCCGGCGCCGCCGGACGACGCCCGCCGCGAACCGTAAGGCGGTCGGCGGGGGCGAGGGCCGTCGGCGGTCGGGGGACGTCGGCCGTGCACGGGGCGCGGCCGGGGCGGGACGTCGGCCGTGCGGGGGCTCGGCGCCGTCAGTCCTGTGTGCTCAGCAGGGGGCGGAGCTGCTCGGGGAGCATGGTTTCGCAGTCGTGGCGCGAGGTCTGCGTAAGGGCGTCGTCCACGCAGGTGTAGTAGTCGCTGTAGACGACCTGGAAGCTGAACGTCGCCGCGACGATGGCGAGCGCGAGTCCGCCCGTCACCAGACCGCTGATCGCCGCCGTCGCCTGCGGCTTCGCCGGGCCGCTGCCGGGCGCGGGCAGCGCCGCCGGGGTGGCGCCGGGCGGCGGGGGCGGGGCGTTCAGGGGCGCGGCCGCGGCCGGGGACGGCGCCGTACGGCGCGGCTTGGCCCGCAGCGAGCTGATGCCCCAGTACAGGGCCAGCACCCCGAGCAGCAGCGCGATCTGCGGCAGGCTGAAGAGCGCGAAGAAGAACGCCCACATGCCCGAGAGCAGCGCGTACCGGGCGCGCCGCTGGGCCGGGTCGTTGGGGTCCCAGCGCGGGCCGCCGGGCCCGCCGGGGCCGGAGGGGCGGTTGGCGCCCGGGGCGCCGCCGAAGCCGCCGCTCTGGCGGCCTGGCTGGCGGCTGCTCCACTGGCTGCCCCAGGCCGGGGGCTGCTGGGGCTGCTGACCGCTCTGGTCGCCGTCCTGCCCGTCCTGCCCGTCCTGGCCACCGTGGCCGCCCTGGGCCCCCGGGCGGCCCTCGCCGCTCTCACCGCCGGAGCCGTCCGGCCGGTGCCGGGGCCGCCAGGGCTGGTCCGGCCTGCCCTCGGGCGGCGGGGCGAACGGATTTTCCTCGTGCTGGTCCCCGTTCTGCCCGCCGGGGGCGGACGAGGACGACGAGGACGAGGACGACGACTGCTGCTCCCGGAGCAGCGGCGTCGTACGCGACATGCGGGCGCCCCTCATCGCCGCCCCCGGGCCTGGGCGGGGGGCGGAGTGAGGCGATGAGCCGCGCGGCGGCGTCGGTCCGGCATGTGGAGTGTGTCTTCCCCTTGTGTCGTCGTCCTGCGCGCCGGGGCGGGTACGGCCTGGTGCCGTACGGCGCGGGTACGGCCGGTGCCGTACCGCTCGGGGCGCGGGCTCGGCGGTCGTTCCCACGGCGTCAGTGGCGTCGGTTGCATTCGCAGTCCAGACGCTACCTCCCGTGCCCGCCCCCGTCCCCTGGGGGCCGCTTCGTGTGCCGGTATCGTTGCTGACGGTCGGCGGCTTCGTAGAGTTCCCCGGAATTGATGAGTCCGCGACCTTGTACGACCACACAAACGGCAGTACCGCCCGCGAGAAAGAGCCCCGCCGTGGCCTCCCCGCCTTCCCCCGTCAGCCCTGCGCGCCCCGGGCGCCCGGTCCGCCTCGTCGTCCTCGTCTCCGGCTCCGGTACGAATCTCCAGGCACTGCTCGACATCATCGCCGCCGAGGGCGTGGCCCGCTACGGCGCCGAGGTGGTGGCCGTGGGCGCCGACCGCGACGGCATCGAGGGCCTGACGCGCGCCGAGCGCGCCGGGATCCCCACGTTCGTCTGCCGGGTCAAGGACCACACCGGCCGCGCCGAGTGGGACGCGGCCCTGGCGGAGGCCACCGCCGCCCACGAGCCGGACCTGGTCGTCTCGGCCGGGTTCATGAAGATCCTGGGCCGGGAGTTCCTCGCCCGGTTCGGTGGCCGCTGCGTCAACACCCATCCCGCGCTGCTCCCCAGCTTTCCCGGCGCCCATGGCGTGCGCGACGCGCTCGCGCACGGAGTGAAGGTGACCGGATGCACCGTCCACTTCGTCGACGACGGCGTCGACACCGGCCCGATCATCGCCCAGGGCGTGGTCGAGGTCCGGGACGAGGACGACGAGTCCGCTCTCCATGAGCGGATCAAGGAAGTCGAGCGCTCGCTGCTCGTCGAGGTCGTGGGGCGTCTGGCCCGTCACGGCTACCGCATAGAGGGACGAAAGGTAAGGATCCCGTGACCGCCGAAGGTACCAAGCGGCCCATCCGCCGCGCGCTGGTCAGCGTCTACGACAAGACGGGTCTCGAGGAGCTGGCCCGAGGGCTGCACGCGGCGGGTGTCCAGCTCGTCTCGACCGGATCGACGGCCGCGAAGATCGCCGCCGCCGGGGTCCCGGTCACCAAGGTCGAGGAGCTGACCGGCTTCCCCGAGTGTCTCGACGGCCGCGTCAAGACGCTGCACCCGCGCGTCCACGCGGGCATCCTGGCCGACCAGCGGCTCGACTCCCACCGTGAACAGCTCCAGGAGCTGGGCGTGGCCCCCTTCGAGCTGGTCGTGGTCAACCTCTATCCGTTCCGCGAGACGGTCGCCTCGGGCGCCGCGCCGGACGAGTGCGTCGAGCAGATCGACATCGGTGGACCCTCCATGGTCCGGGCCGCCGCCAAGAATCACCCGTCCGTGGCCGTGGTCGTCAACCCCGAGCGGTACGACGACGTCCTCAAGGCCGCCGCGGAGGGCGGCTTCGACCTGGAGCGGCGCAAGCGGCTGGCGGCCGAGGCGTTCCAGCACACCGCCGCCTACGACGTGGCGGTGGCCAACTGGTTCGCGGCCGACTACGCGGCGGCGGACGACTCCTCCTTCCCGGAATTCCTGGGCGCCACCGTCACCCGTAAGAACGTGCTGCGCTACGGCGAGAACCCGCATCAGCCCGCCGCCCTCTACACCGATGGCAGCGGTAAGGGGCTCGCGGAGGCCGAGCAGCTGCACGGCAAGGAGATGTCGTTCAACAACTACACCGACACCGAGGCCGCCCGCCGGGCCGCGTACGACCACAGCGAGCCCTGTGTCGCGATCATCAAGCACGCCAACCCGTGCGGGATCGCGGTCGGGGCGGATGTCGCCGAGGCGCACCGTAAGGCGCACGCCTGCGACCCGCTGTCGGCCTTCGGCGGGGTGATCGCCGTCAACCGTCCGGTGTCGGTCGCCATGGCCGAGCAGGTCGCCGAGATCTTCACCGAGGTGATCGTCGCCCCGGCGTACGAGGACGGCGCGGTCGAGGCGCTCGCCCGTAAGAAGAACATCCGGGTGCTGCGCTGCGCGGAGTCGCCGGTGGAGGCCGCCGAGCGGCGCCCCATCGAGGGCGGCACGCTCGTCCAGGTCAAGGACCGCCTCCAGGCCGAGGGCGACGACCCGGCCAACTGGACCCTCGCCACGGGCGAGGCGCTGGACGCCGACGGCCTCGCCGAGCTGGCCTTCGCCTGGCGCTCCTGCCGTGCGGTGAAGTCCAACGCGATCCTGCTCGCCAAGGGCGGCGCCACGGTCGGCGTCGGCATGGGCCAGGTCAACCGCGTGGACTCGGCGAAGCTGGCCGTCGAGCGGGCCGGTGCCGAGCGGGCCGCCGGTTCGTACGCCGCCTCCGACGCCTTCTTCCCGTTCCCGGACGGCTTCGAGGTGCTGGCCGAGGCGGGCGTGCGGGCCGTGGTGCAGCCGGGCGGCTCGGTCCGTGACGAGGCGGTGGTGGAGGCCGCCCAGAAGGCGGGTGTGACCATGTACTTCACGGGCACGCGCCACTTCTTCCACTGAGCGAGTACCGAGTGCCGGCGAGCGAGCACCGGGCGATCGCTGAGCGAGCACAGGAGGCCGCACCCCGACCGGATCGCGGGGTGCGGCCTTCGCCGGTCCGGCCCCGACCGGCCCCTGATTGGATCCGACGTCCCCGCATCCGGGAGGATGAAGTCATGACCGCCCAGATTCTCGATGGCAAGGCAACCGCAGCCGCGATCAAGTCCGATCTCGTCAGCCGCGTGGAGGCGCTGAAGGCCAAGGGCATCCATCCCGGCCTCGGGACCGTGCTGGTGGGCGAGGACCCCGGCAGCAAGTGGTACGTGGCGGGCAAGCACCGCGACTGCGCCGAGGTCGGCATCGCCTCCATCCGGCGCGACCTGCCCGAGACCGCCACCCAGGAGGAGATCGAGGCGGCGGTCCGGGAGCTCAACGAGGACCCGGCCTGCACGGGCTACATCGTCCAGCTGCCGCTCCCCAAGGGCATCGACGCCAACCGGGTGCTGGAGCTGATCGACCCGTCCAAGGACGCCGACGGGCTGCACCCGATGAACCTCGGCCGCCTCGTGCTCAACGAGAGCGCCCCGCTGCCGTGCACGCCCCAGGGCGTCATCCAACTGCTGCGCCACCACGGTGTGGAGATCAACGGCGCGCATGTGGTGGTCGTCGGCCGCGGTATCACCGTCGGCCGGTCGATTGGGCTGCTGCTGACCCGCCGCTCGGAGAACGCGACGGTCACCCTCTGCCACACCGGCACCCGTGACCTGCCCGGGATCCTGCGCCAGGCCGACATCATCGTGGCGGCCGCCGGGGTACGGCACCTCGTCAAGCCGGAGGACGTCAAGCCGGGCGCGGCGGTGCTCGACGTGGGCGTCAGCCGGGACGAGCACGGCAAGATCGCCGGCGATGTGCACCCCGGTGTGACCGAGGTCGCGGGCTGGGTCTCGCCGAACCCGGGCGGGGTCGGCCCGATGACCCGTGCCCAGCTGCTGGTCAACGTGGTGGAGGCCGCGGAGCGGGACGCGAAGGCGGCCGCCGACGGTGCCGGCCATGACGGCTGAGGCGAGCGAGCCGACGGCCGGGGAGCAGCGGCAGGAGCCGCCCGCGTCGGGGCCCGGCCGGTTCATCCGCAGGTCGCGCCGCTTCCCGCTGATCACCCGGGACACCGCGCGTCCGGAGGGCGGCGGCCGGGCCGCGCCCGGGGCCGCTCCGGCGCCCGCCCGGCAGTGGCCGCTGCTCGCGGTGATGGGCGGGGTGGGTCTGGGGCTGCTGATCGTCGCGCTGGACGCGTTCCGCGCGGGCACGGTGCTGATCGGGCTGTCCCTGCTGGCGGGCGCCTTCTTCCGGTGGGCGCTGCCCGAGGTGGGGATGCTCGCGGTGCGGTCGCGCTTCACCGACATGCTGACCTACGGACTGCTGGGCGCGGCGATCGTGCTGCTGTCCCTGATGGCCCAGCCGGATCCGTGGGTGTCGATCCCGTTCCTTGACGACGTGGTGCATTTCACGGTGCGCTAGCCGACGGTGTGAAACGGCGGCCCGTCCTCTCCCCCGTGGAAGGACGGGCCGCCGTCGTCGTGGCCGGATCCGAATGGTCCGGCGGCGGTCCGCCCTCTCCCCCGAAGAAGGACGGACCGCCTGCTGATCAGGGTTGTGTGTGAGCTGTGCCGGATCAATGAGCGTGGGAACCCTGTGGCGCGGAAGTGACCGTTCCAGCACGAGGTCTCGGCTGTGCAACGACGAGCCGGGTGTGGAGGAGTGCGTACCGGTGCGCGAAATGCTCCGATGCGCCCCCGCCCGAGGAGCTGACATCCTGGGGCAAGGCATCCCTTTGGGTAGTCAGTTCGGGGCCCGGGGACGCCAACAGCGGCCGTAGCGCGGGAGATTGACAGGTACGTGCGGGGGGACAGGGGGAGGCAATGCCTCGTTGGAGGGACTTACCGGAGGAACTCGATCCGCAGGTCCGGGAGTTCACCGGCCGGCTGCGCACGCTCGTCGAGCGCGGCGGGCTGAGCGTCGTCGCCGTCGCCGACCGCACCGGCTACAGCAAGAGTTCCTGGGAGCGCTACCTCAACGGACGGCTGCTGCCCCCGCGGGGCGCGGTGGAGGCCCTGGCCGAGGCCACCGGCGCCGATGCCCATCACCTCAGCACGCTGTGGGAGCTGGCGGAGCGGGCCTGGAGCCGCTCCGAGATGCGGCACGACGTCACGATGGAGGCCATAAGCGTCGCCCAGGCGCGGGCCGCCATGGAGCAGTTCGACCCGGCGGCCCAGGGTGTGGACGCCCGGAAGAACGGCCGCTCCCCGGGGCAGGACCGACCGAGGGTCGAACCGCCCGATCCGGAGCAGCCGTTGGTCGCGACGGCCCCGGTGCTCCCGGCTCGCCCGGCGTCGACCGGGCGGGCACCGGACCCCGCCGAGCCGCCGTCGCCCGCGTCGTCCCCTTCGTCGTCGTCCCCACCGCCGTCGTCGTCGCCGTCCGCGAGGGGGCGGAAGCGTGCCGCGCTGTTCGCCGGGGGCCTGGTGGGCGCGCTCCTGCTCGTCGCCGGTGCGGTCGTCCTGCTCGACGCGGGCGGGGACGGCGAGAAACGAGGGGAGCGGCCCACCACCGCACCGGCCACCAGTGCGCGTCAGCAGCTGCCGGAGGGCGTGAAGTGCGCCGGGCAGGACTGCGCCGGTCAGGATCCGCAGGCCATGGGGTGCGGCACCGCCGCGACGACGACGGCCGACGTCACCGTCGGCACCGCGTATGTCGAGGTTCGCTACAGCAAGACCTGCGAGGCGGCTTGGGCCCGGATCGCTCGGGCCGCCCCGGGCGACGTCATCCAGGTCAAGGCGCCGGGCGCGAATGGCGGCGCGGCCCGCTCGCAGAGCGGCAGGGTCGGCGCCGACGGCGATGCCTACACCAAGATGATCCCGGTGGACGCCGCCGCGCGGGCCACCGCGTGCGCCACCCTCGGCGGCGGTACGCGCGCCTGCACGGCCCCCGGCGCCCGGGGCTGAACGCGAGGGAGCGGGGCCGTCCGGGGGCCGCCTGGAGCCGGTCCGGGTGGTTGTCCGGAGCCGTCCGGAATCGGTCCGGGTGGTTGTCCGGAGCCCGTCCGGAGGAATTCGTGAAACCGGGGGGAATGAGCCGGGGGAATCGGGGCAGGCGCTGCCCGAGCCCCCCCACGGGTGCGGCACTGGGCGGCCGCCTGCACTCCCCCTCCTGGCAGGCGGCCGCCAAAGTGCGCGGTGGTCCTGTGTGCGCGGTGGTCCGGAACGCACGGTGAGCGGTTACACAATGGCCCGAGAGAACGTGGGCCAGGTGCCGTCGGATAGCCTGGCGCAGGTATCTCGACACCAAGAGATCTTGGACTGACAACACAGCGCAGGAGACCGCCATGACCCGCACTCCCGTCACCGTCACCGTCACCGGCGCGGCCGGCCAGATCGGCTACGCGCTGCTCTTCCGCATCGCCTCCGGTCAGCTCCTCGGCGCGGACGTGCCGGTCAAACTGCGTCTCCTGGAGATCCCGCAGGGGCTGAAGGCCGCCGAGGGCACCGCGATGGAGCTCGACGACTGCGCCTTCCCGCTGCTCCAGGGCATCGACATCTCCGACGACCCGAACGTGGGCTTCGACGGTGCGAACGTCGCGCTGCTGGTCGGCGCCCGTCCGCGCACCAAGGGCATGGAGCGCGGCGATCTGCTGGAGGCCAACGGCGGCATCTTCAAGCCGCAGGGCAAGGCCATCAACGACCACGCCGCGGACGACATCAAGGTCCTGGTCGTGGGCAACCCGGCCAACACCAACGCCCTCATCGCCCAGGCCGCCGCGCCGGACGTACCGGCCGAGCGCTTCACCGCGATGACCCGGCTGGACCACAACCGCGCGCTGTCGCAGCTGGCGAAGAAGACCGGCGCGCCGGTCAGCGAGATCAAGAAGCTGACGATCTGGGGCAACCACTCCGCCACCCAGTACCCGGACGTCTTCCACGCCGAGGTCGCGGGCAAGAACGCCGCCGAGGTCGTCAGCGACGAGCAGTGGCTGGCCGACACTTTCATCCCGACCGTCGCCAAGCGCGGTGCCGCGATCATCGAGGCGCGCGGCGCCTCCTCGGCCGCCTCCGCCGCCAACGCCGCCATCGACCACGTCCACACCTGGGTCAACGGCACCGACGCCGACGACTGGACCTCCGCCGGTGTGGTCTCCGACGGCTCGTACGGGGTGCCGGAGGGCCTGATCTCCTCGTTCCCGGTCACCGCGAAGAACGGGAAGTTCGAGATCGTCCAGGGCCTGGACATCAACGAGTTCTCGCGGGTCCGCATCGACGCGTCGGTGAAGGAGCTCGAGGACGAGCGCGAGGCCGTGCGGAACCTCGGCCTGATCTGACGCGCCCCGGCGCTGAGGTGCCCCGGCGCGCCCCCGGCGCGGCCGTTTCCGAAGGGTCATATTCCGGTATTCACTCCGGAGTGTGACCCTTCGGCCATTCACTGTAATCGCGGGTCATCTTCCCCTACCGTGGAGGCAGTTGCTACGGCCTCGGGGGGAAACATGGCCAATACGCGCGGTGATCATTCTTCAAGCGATGATCGTTCTTCAAGCGGTGCTGATTCTTCTGGCGGTGCTGATCCTTTTGTAGGGGATCGCTCTGCGGGGGATCGCTCCGCTCGTCTGCCGCGGTCGCGGGCGGAGCCGTCACCGGCCGTTCCCTCTCCTCCTGCCGACGCCGACGCGTCTCCCTACGCCACCAGCGAGGCCACCCGGCTGTTATGCGCGGGCGCTTATCTGGACGACGACTTCCGGGACGCGGTCGTGGACGAGCTGTATGTCCACGAGGAGCGCGCCGTGGCGCCCTCGCTGGGCATCGACGCGGTCCGGGTGCTCGCGCACGCGCTGCGCGCACGCCGTCTGGAGGCGTGCTGGACCGCGCTGCTGGTGTCCTTATGGGTGCTGGACTTCCTGCTGGCCCAGGGCTTCTTCTATCTCTTTCTGCTCTCCTGCGTGTTGTTACTGCTGGCGGCCTGGGCCAGGGGTGGTGCCATGGGAGCCTTCCGCGCCGACTATCCCGGGGCCGACGGGGTCACCGTCACCCGGCGGCGAGCGGCCGCGGTGCTGCGGGTGCTCGGCTGTCTGACCCTGCTGTCCTATGTGTTCTCCGCCCTGACGCAGGCGCTCACGGACGGGCAGTCCGATCCGGGCGGGCTGCGGGACTTCGCACCGGTCCTGGCCACCGGGTCGGACACCACCGCCGCCTGGTTCGCGCTGGTGATCCCGGCCGCGATGGCCGCCGCGGTCGCCCTGCACCGTGAGCATGTGGCCCGGGTGCTGGCCACCGATCTGGAGCCGGAGACCTTCGCCGACCCCGCCGCGGACCCCGCGGAGCGGTTCGAGGGCGGGCGGTTCCAGCGGGTGCGGGCCCTGATCCGCCGTGAGCAGCACTCACCGGTGATCCTCTACCACGATCGGCACCCCTTCCTCGGCGCGGGCACCGCCCATGACACCTGGACCCTCGCCGTCGAGCTGCGGCCGCGTGAGGGCGGCGATCCGGTGCCGCTGGACAACCGGGTGATCCTGGAGCGGATCCGGCCGCTGGTCGAGAAGTTGCGCACCCCCTCCGCGCAGGGCGCTGCCTCCGCGCAGGGCACCGCCTCCGCCCAAGGCGCCGCCTCCGCCCAAGGCACCGCCCCAGCTCAAGGCACCGCTCGTGCCGCAGCCGAGAGCCGCGACCGGCTGCGCGGCCTGGAGCTCGACGAATGCGTCTTCCTCAAGGTCACCGGATTACGGAGCCGCTCCTTCGTGCCGTACGGCGAGGCGGACTTCGCGCGGGAGCGGGCGGAGGCCGTCGAGGAGGGCGGCGAGATCCGCCGGCACTTTCTGCGCATCCGCGTCGGCGCATGGCGGGAAGAGGTCGTCATCACGGTCTTCGTACGGGTGCATACGCAGGGCGGCATGCTGATGCTGGAGTTCGCCCCGCATGTGCTGCGCCCGATCCGCCCGGACTTCCGTGCGGTCGACCGGCTCTCCGACTCCCACCGCCGCGGCGGGCTGCCGGGCAAGGCGATCTGGGCCCTGGGGCGGACGCCCACGGCGGCGGGCCGGGCGGTCATCCACGCCTTCCGCTCAGCCGCCTTCCTCTGGCGGATGTACGCGGGGGGCTATGAGGCCGCCATCCCCGACGGGCCCTGGGCCTCGGTGCGGGAGCTGGGCAGCGACTCCGGTGCGTCGCTCTTCCAGGAGATGGATGTCAGCCGCTATCTGAAGAGCGTCGAGGACCGGGTGGCCAACGGCGTGCGAAGGGCGCTCGACGAAGCCGGCTGGGAGACCGGCGAGTTCGAGCAGAAGGTCATCAACGTGAGCGGCGGCGGAGTCTTCATCGAGTCAGCGGAGCACAGTGCCTTCGGCTTCGGTGACCACAACACCATCAGCAACACCACCGGGAGCAATGGAGCGGGAGGCGGCCATGGCGATGGCTGATACGGAGGACGGAAGCGACATGGCCGGCGGCGCGGACCACGCGGCGGGCGCGGGCGGTGGCGGCGCGACCCCGGCGGCGGGCGGCGGGAGCAAGTTCGGGAACATCCGGTTCGGCAAGGTGCAGGGCAGCGCCATCGGCTTCGGTGACCACAACCACATCGTGAACGGACGGCAGGCGGAAGCCCCTTGCGACCCCGCCTATCAGGAGTTGCTGGAAGCCGTTCGGCAGCTTGCCGAGGATCTGCGGCGGGTGGTCCCCGGCCCGGAGGTCGGCGCGCTCTCCGACGAGTTGGACCGGACCGAGGACGAGATCCAGCGCACCGGCCGGGCCGGGGCCGGCCGACTGGCCCGGATCCGGGTGATGTTGCAGGACGCGAGCGCCAGCGTTGGCATGCTCGCCTCGGGCGTCGCCGTCGGACAGGCGGTCGGCGCGCTGTTGGGCGGGTGAGATGAGCATCCCGGGCGGCGAGGGGGGCCGTCGATGGGACGAGGAGGCCCAGCGCTGGATGGGAGCGGGCGCGGAGCCGCCGGCCCCGGGCCGCAGACCACCCAATCCGCATCTGGGCACGGTGCTGCTGGCGGTGCTCGCCGTGGTGCTGGTCGGCGGGATCGGTTTCGGCGCCTGGAAGTTGGTGTCGGGCGGCGGGGATGACAAGCCCGGGGCGGACGGCGGTTCGCCCTCGGCCTCGTCCTGGGCGCCGTCGGCCGAGCAGCCCTCGGCGGCGTCCTCGGGGCCGTACACGGAGCCGACCTCGGCGCCGCCGTCGGTGTCCGGGGACAGCACCCAGGGGCCACCGGCGGACTATGTGCGCACCACCGACGCGGAGGGGTTCCGGCTGGATGTCCCCACGGGCTGGCAGCGGGTCAAGCGCGACACCGGGGTGTTCTACGAGTCGTCCGACGGGAGCAGCCTGATCCAGGTCTTCGCGCTGACCGAGCCCGACATCACGCCGTACGAGGCGCTGAGCCAAGCCGAGACGGGGCTCAAGAAGAACCCCGGCTACAAGCGGTATGACCTCAAGCGGCTCGGGCCCGGCGATGACGCGGACGCGGAGCTGGAGTACGGCTACCGCAGCGCCAAGTACGGCCCGCGCCGGATACTCGACCGGGCCTTCACCGGCCCGGACCGGGTGCAGTACGCGGTGCTGGTCGCCGGCCCGGCCGCCGACTGGCCGAAGCAGCGGGAGCGGCAGGGCATTGTGCTGGCGTCGTTCTGCCCCACCGCCTACTGCCCGGCCACCTGACCGGCGGGCGGGCGACGGATCCGTATCGGTGCGGTGACAGGGGGTGGCGCGGTCCCCGAACCGGGTACACCGATGTGGGCCGGCACGGCTTATCCGCATATGGGAGCAGAGATCCATCATCGGGGGCATAGATGAGCATGCACAACGGGGGAGCACCGGGGCAGGACCCCAGGCGGGCGCTACGGGCGCTGGCGGTGACGATCTTCCTGGTCGCGGGGATCGCGTTCTCCGGATGGGTGGCCTTCGGGGGCGATGGCACCTCCCGGAATCAGGCGGGTCCGCTGCCCTGGGACCGCGAGAGCCCCACGGCCACGCCGAGCGGGGGCGCCTCCCAGCCGAGCGATCTCTACCCCTCGCCCGGCCCCGAGACCAGTGGGCCGACCGATCTCCCGACCGATCTCCCCACGGACCTTCCGACCGGGGCGCCCTCCGGGTCCCCGTCCGCGACGCCGTCCGGTACCCCGTCCGCACCCTCCCTGACGGGTGCCGCCCCGCCCGCGGGCTACAGCACCCAGGCCGACCCGGCCGGGTACCACCTCGCGGTCCCGGACGGATGGCAGCGGACGGCCGAGGGCCCCAGCGTCTACTACACCTCGCCCGACGACAGCACCGTGATCCAGATCTTTGAGCTGCACGGCCCCGAGTCGACGCCGTACGAGTCCGCCCAGGAGGCCGAGCGGATCGCCTCCACTCACCGCGACTACGAGCAGATCGCCCTCACCCGGCTGGGCTCGGGCGCCATGGACCCGGTCCAACTGGAGTACACATACGAGTCCAAGAGCGACGGCCACCGCCGGATACTCGACCGGCGCTTCGCCGCCCCCGGCGGCACCATGTACGCGGTGCTGGTGATCGGCCCCTCCAAGGCCGGGGACCGGGTGGAGGAGCGAGCGGTCCACCAGGCGGCGGTGGACACCTTCTGCCCGACCGCCTACTGCACCGCGTCGTGACCACACCCCCGGCCCTCTTGTGACCCGAACCACTTCTTGACCGCACGGCCTCTTGACACACAGGCCGATCGTGAGCCGGGAGGCCGATTCCGCCTTCGGATCACGTGAGTCGGCCCACTTTCTCTTGCGAATCGCGCATAGGTTCCCGCCTTCCGGTTAGGGGTCCATGTTGCTGGCTTGGACCAGTGGCACAGCACGCGGAACCGGAAGGCAGAAATCACGTGGCGGCAGTCGAGACCATTCATGTGGACGGGGTGTGGCGGGCAGCCGCATCCGGGGCGCAGCGGGAGGTCCTCGACCCCGCGGACGCCAAGACCCTCGCCGTCGTCTCGGAGGGCGGTGCCGAGGACACCGACGCGGCGATCGCGGCCGCGCGTCGCGCCTTCGACCAGGGGCCCTGGCCCGGGACGCCGGTGGCCGAGCGGGCCGCCCTGCTGCGCCGCGTCGCCGACCTGCTCCAGCGTGACCGCGAGACGATCGCGCTCATCGAGAGCCGTGACACCGGCAAGACCCTGGAGGAGGGCCGGGTCGACGTCGACGACGTGACCAACGCCTTCCGTTACTTCGCCGACCTGGTCACGGGCGAGTCGGCCGGGCGCGTGGTCGACGCGGGCACCCCCGATGTGCACAGCGTCGTGGTCCATGAGCCGGTCGGCGTCTGCGCGATGATCACGCCCTGGAACTATCCGCTGCTCCAGGCCAGCTGGAAGGTCGCCCCGGCGCTGGCCGCCGGGAACACCTTTGTGATCAAGCCCAGCGAGGTGACCCCGCTGTCCACCGTCCATCTGGTGAAGCTGCTGGTCGAGGCCGGGCTGCCGACCGGGGTGGCCAATGTGGTCACCGGCGCGGGCGACCCGGTGGGCGCCCGGCTGTCCGAGCACCCCGATGTGGACCTGGTCTCCTTCACCGGTGGCCTGGTCAGCGGCACCAAGGTCGCGCAGGCCGCCGCGCCGACGGTCAAGAAGGTCGCGCTGGAGCTCGGCGGCAAGAACCCCAATGTGGTCTTCGCCGACGCCTGCGCCACCGCCGAGGGCTTTGACACCGCCGTCGACCAGGCCCTGAACGCCGCCTTCATCCACAGCGGCCAGGTCTGCTCGGCCGGTGCCCGGCTGATCATCGAGGAGTCGGTGCGCGAGCGGTTCGTGGCCGAGCTCGCCCGCCGCGCGGAGAAGATCAAGCTGGGCCGCGGCACCGAGCACGGTGTCGAATGCGGTCCGCTGGTCTCGGCCCAGCAGCTGGACAAGACCGAGGCGTATGTGGCGTCCGCCCTCGAGGAGGGCGCGTTGCTGCGTTGCGGTGGCAAGCAGCCGGAGCCCAACGAGGTCCGCCCGGCCACCGGCTACTTCTACCTCCCGACCGTGCTCGACCAGTGCCACCGCGAGATGCGGGTGGTGCGGGAGGAGACGTTTGGGCCGATTCTGACGGTCGAGTCCTTCCAAACCGAGGACGAGGCAGTCACACTCGCCAATGACACGGAGTACGGACTGGCCGGCGCCGTCTGGTCCGCCGACACCGCCCGGGCGCGGCGCGTCGCCGCCCGGCTGCGGCACGGCACCGTGTGGATCAACGACTACCACCCCTACCTTCCGCAGGCCGAATGGGGCGGTTTCGGCAAGTCCGGGGTCGGGCGCGAGCTCGGTCCCGCGGGCCTTGACGAATACCGCGAGACCAAGCACGTCTACGAGAACCTGCGACCGAGCCCGGTGCGCTGGTTCGCCGGCTGACACCACCCCGCCGTCGGCCCCGCCCCGGGGCACGGCCGGGCCCGGACTCGTCCCCTGGGGCCCGGACCCGGCCGCGCCCGATCGCGGCGGCCGACGGCGAGCAGCCGGTAGGCAGTTGAGGCACCCGGCAACACCCCCACCCCCAGGGGCGGCAGCAGCCCCCGGCCCGCACCGGTGCGGGCCGTTTGGGTAAGACCGCGAGGAGTAACCCCACATGTCCGTACCTGTCGCATACGACTACGTCGTGATCGGCGGCGGCACCGCAGGATCGGTGATCGCTTCCCGGCTCACCGAGGACCCGGACATCCATGTCGCCGTCATCGAGGGCGGACCGTCGGATGTCGACCGGCCCGATGTGCTCACCCTGCGCCGCTGGCTCGGCCTGCTCGGCGGCGACTTGGACTACGACTACCCCACCACCGAGCAGCCACGCGGAAATTCGCATATCCGGCACAGCCGGGCGCGGGTGCTCGGCGGATGCTCCTCGCACAACACCCTGATCTCCTTCAAGCCGCTGCCCGGTGACTGGGACGAGTGGGCCGAGGCCGGCGCCGAGGGCTGGGACGCGGAGTCCATGGACCCGTACTTCCAGCGGCTGCGCAACAACATCGTCCCGGTGGACGAGAAGGACCGGAACGCGATCGCGCGGGACTTCGTCGACGCCGCCCAGGCCGCCGCCGGGGTGGAGCGGGTCGAGGGGTTCAACAAGAAGCCGTTCCATGAGGGCGTCGGCTTCTTCGATCTCTCGTACCACCCGGAGAACAACAAGCGTTCCTCGGCGTCGGTCGCCTATCTGCACCCGTTCCTGGACCGGCCGAACCTCCATCTGATGCTGGAGACGTGGGCGTACAAGCTGGAGCTGGACGACACCGGCCGGGTCACCGGCGTCCATGTGCGCACCAAGGACGGCGCGGAGATCCTGGTCCGGGCCGAGACCGAGGTCCTGGTCTGCGCGGGCGCCGTGGACACCCCGCGGCTGCTGATGCACTCCGGTATCGGGCCCAAGGGCGATCTGGAGGCGCTGGGCATTCCCGCGGTCCACGATCTGCCGGGCGTCGGCGAGAACCTGCTCGACCACCCCGAGTCGGTCATCGTGTGGGAGACGGACGGCCCGATTCCGGACAATTCCGCGATGGACTCCGACGCGGGGCTGTTCATCCGGCGCGACCCCGAATCCCGGGGCCCGGACCTGATGTTCCACTTCTACCAAATCCCGTTCACCGACAATCCGGAGCGGCTGGGCTACGAAAAGCCCGAGCACGGCGTGTCGATGACCCCCAACATCCCCAAGCCGCGCAGCCGCGGCCGGCTCTATCTCACCAGCGCCGACCCGTCCATCAAGCCCGCCCTCGACTTCCGGTACTTCACGGACGAGGAGGACTACGACGGCCGCACGCTGGTCGACGGCATCCGTGTCGCGCGTGAGATCGCCAAGACCGAACCGCTGGCGAGCTGGCTCAAGCGCGAGGTGTGCCCGGGCCCGGAGATCACCTCGGACGAGGAGATCAGCGAGTACGCCCGCAAGGTCGCGCACACCGTGTACCACCCGGCGGGCACCTGTCGTATGGGTGCCACGTCGGACGAACTCGCCGTGGTCGGCCCCGATCTGCGGATCCGGGGCCTGAGCGGCGTCCGTATCGCCGACGCGTCCGTCTTCCCGACGATGCCGGCCGTGAACCCGATGATCGGAGTCCTGATGGTGGGCGAGAAGTGCGCCGAGCTGCTGTTCGAGGAGCGCGATCGGGAGCGGCACAGGCCCGATGACCGAGCCGCCACGCATCAGCCGGGAGGTGAGGCGTGATGGCTACGACCGTGGTCCCCGAGACGCCCGACACCCCCAGGATCCCCGAGAGCGGCGAGCGCGCCCCGGTGTTCTCGGTCCGCGACCTGTGGAAGGTCTTCGGCCCCAAGGCCGACCGGATCCCCGGTTCCGCCGAGGCGGAGCTGTCCGCCGGTGAGCTGCGCGCCCGCACCGGCTGCACCGCCGCCGTCCGCGAGGTCTCCTTCGACGTCCAGCCGGGCGAGGTGTTCGTGGTCATGGGGCTGTCCGGCTCCGGCAAGTCCACCCTCGTCCGCTGCCTCACCCGGCTGATAGAGCCCACCTCCGGCACCCTGAAGATCGACGGCGAGGACGTCCTGGCCATGGACAAGGCGCGGCTGCGCGATCTGCGCCGGCACCGCGCCGCCATGGTCTTCCAGCACTTCGGGCTGCTGCCGCACCGCTCCGTCCTCGACAACGTCGCCTACGGGCTGGAGATCCAGGGCGTGGGCAAGGCCGAGCGCCGGGCCAAGGCCGCCGAGGTGGTGGAGAAGGTCGGCCTCACCGGTCTCGAGCGCCGCCGCCCCGGCCAGCTCTCCGGCGGTCAGCAGCAGCGGGTGGGCCTGGCTCGGGCGCTCGCCGTCGACCCCGAGGTGCTGCTCTTCGACGAGCCGTTCAGCGCGCTCGACCCGCTGATCCGCCGCGATATGCAGGAGGAGGTCATCCGGCTGCACCACGAGGAGGGCCGGACGATGGTCTTCATCACCCATGACCTCAGCGAGGCGCTGCGGCTCGGTGACCGCATCATGCTGATGCGCGATGGCGGGATCGTGCAGCTGGGCACCCCGGAGGAGATCGTCGGCTCCCCGGCGGACGACTACGTACGGGATTTCGTCCGCGATGTGCCGCGCGAGCAGGTGCTGACCGTGCGCCGCGCGATGCGCCCCGCGACGTCCGACGAGCAGGACGGCGGGCCCGCGCTGGCCCCGGGCACCACGGTCGCCGACGCGATCGAGGCCGTGGCCCGCACTGGCGGCCCCGCGCGCGTCGTGGACGGCGGCCGCTGCCTGGGCGTCGTCGACCACGCCTGTCTGCTGAGCGTCGTCGCGGGCCTGGACGGCAAGGAGGTGGCCGCGGCATGAGCCCCACCTCGACCCTCTCTCCACCAGGCCGCACCGGGGGGCGCCGGTGAGTGCCACCACCACCCGCCCCTCCACCGACCCCGCCACCGAACCGGCGGCCGGCGGGACCGCGCCGGACGAGACGCGTCCGTCCCCGCTGAGCGCCGTCGTGCGCAGCCGCGCCGCGCGCAAGCTGGCGGTGCTCGTGGTGATCGCCGCCGTGCTGGTGCCCCTCGCGCACGCCAAGTGGGCGAGCGGCAGCTGGCCGGGCGCGCTGACCGTCGATGTCTCCGAGCCGCTCGGCAAGGCCAGCGACTGGATCATCGACAACCGCGACAGCCACTGGATCTTTCTCTACTTCTTCGGCCACATCAGCAACGCGGTCATCATCTGTGTGCGCGTCGTCTATGTCGTTCTGCTGACCCTCGGCTGGGCCGGGGTGACCGCCGCCTCGACCCTGCTGGCCTGGCGGGTCGCCGGGGTGCGGGTCGCGGTGACGACGCTGGTGTCCTTCGCCGTGTGCGGGCTGCTGGGCATGTGGGTGCCGACGATGCAGACGCTCGCGCTGATGGCCGTCGCCGTCACCGCGTCCGTCGTCATCGGCGGGCTGCTGGGTCTGGCCGGCGGGCTCTCGGAACGGGCGTTCCGGGCGCTGCGTCCGATTCTGGACACCATGCAGGTGCTGCCCGCGTTCGCCTATCTGCTGCCCGTCGTGCTGATCTTCGGCATCGGCGTACCGGGCGCGGTGCTGGCCACCGTGATCTACGCGGCGCCGCCGATGGCCCGGCTCACCGCCCTCGGTCTGCGCGGCGCGGACGCCGGGGTGCTGGAGGCGGTGGCCTCGCTCGGCGCGACCTGGCGGCAGCGGCTGCTGTCGGCCCGGCTACCGCTGGCCCGCAAGGAGCTGCTGCTGGGCGTCAACCAGACGATCATGATGGCACTGTCCATGGCCGTCATCGCCTCGGTGATCGGCGGCGGCGGTCTCGGTGACCGCGTCTACCAGGCGCTGTCCAGCGTGGACGTCGGCAAGGCGCTGGCCGCCGGCCTCCCGATCGTGCTGCTCGCCGTCGTGATGGACCGCACCACCGCGTCGGCGGGCGAGCGCCTCGGCGAGCCCCCGGCCGAGGACGGGCACCGGCTGCTGCGCGGCTGGCCCGCCTGGGCGGGCGTCGGGGTGATCACCGTGGTGGTGGCCCTCATCGGACGGCTGGCCGGGTCCCAGACCTGGCCGACCGGCTGGGCGATTCCCATCGAGGAGCCGGTCAACCAGTTCAAGGACTGGATGGTCGACCATCTCTACACGGGTGTGCCGGTCGTCGGCGGTACCGCCGAATGGGCCTCGGACTACGTCAAGTGGATCCTGGACCCGCTGCGCGAGGGGCTGCAGGGCCTCCCGTGGTACGCGGTGCTGCTGATCGTCGCCACGCTGGCCTGGCTGATCGGCACCTGGGCCACCGCCCTGACCGCCACCGCCGCCATGGCCGCGATCGGTGTGCTCGGGGTGTGGGAGCCGTCCATGGACACCCTCTCCCAGGTGCTTGCGGCCGTCTTCGTCACCCTGGTGCTCGGCTTCGCGATCGGCATCGCGGCCGCGCGGTCCACCCGGCTGGAGCGGCTGCTGCGGCCGGTGCTGGATGTGTGCCAGACCATGCCGCAGTTCGTGTATCTGATCCCGGTGGTCGCGCTGTTCGGCGTCGGCCGCGCCCCGGCCGCGGCCGCGGCCATCGTCTACGCGCTGCCCGCCGTCATCCGCATCACCACCCAGGGGCTGCGGAACGTGGATCCGGCGGCGCTGGAGTCGGCGCGTTCGCTCGGCGCCACCCAGGGGCAGCAACTGCGTCAGGTCCAGCTCCCGCTGGCCCGCCCGGCGCTGCTGCTCGCCGTCAACCAGGGCGTGGTGCTGGTGCTCGCCGTGGTGATCATCGGCGGTCTGGTGGGCTCGGGTGCGCTCGGCTACGACGTGGTGTTCGGCCTGGCCCAGGGCGATCTGGCCACCGGTCTGGTCGCCGGCGCGGCGATCGTCTGCCTGGGTCTGATGCTGGACCGGGTCACCCAGCCGACATCGCGCCGCGACAGGAAGGGGGCCTGAGATGGCTCGCACCCGCACTCAGCTGCTGATGGCCGCCGCCGGGGTCACGGCCGTGTTCACCGCGACCGGCTGCGGCGCGGCGGACATGACCAAGCAGTCCTCGCCGTACGCCAATGTGGGCGGGGCGAAGAGCGTCACGCTCTCGGTCCAGTCGTGGGTCGGCGCCCAGTCCAATGTCGCGGTCGCCCAGTATCTGCTGGAGCACGAGCTGGGCTATCGCGTCGACACCGTTCAGGTGGACGAGGTTCCGGCGTGGGACGCGCTCAGCCAGGACCGGGTGGACGCGATCCTGGAGGACTGGGGCCACCCGGACCAGGAGCAGCGCTACGTCAAGGACAAGAAGACGATCGTGCCGGGCGGCGGGCTCGGCGTCACCGGCCATATCGGCTGGTGGGTGCCGAAATACTTCGCCGACGCCCATCCGGACGTGCTGGACTGGAAGAACCTCAACAAGTACGCGAAGACCTTCAAGACCGCGGAGAGCGGCGGCAAGGGCCAGCTGCTGGACGGTTCACCGTCCTATGTCACCAATGACAAGGCACTGGTGAAGAACCTGAAGCTGAACTACCAGATCGTGTTCGCGGGTTCGGAAGCGGCGCAGATCACCCAGATGAAGCAGTTCGCCAAGGCGAAGAAGCCGTTCCTGTCGTACTGGTACGAGCCGCAGTGGCTGTTCAACCAGGTGCCGATGGTCGAGGTCAAGCTGCCCAAGTACACGGACAAGTGCGCTGAGGAGGGCGCCAAGGACCCCGACTCCTTCGACTGCGCCTACCCGACCACACCGCTGCAGAAGTATCTGAACGCGGACTTCGCGAAGAAGGGCGGCAAGGCGGCGGCGTTCCTGAAGAAGTTCCACTGGACCAAGAAGGACCAGAACGAGGTGTCCGAGTTGATCGCCTCGAAGGGAATGTCGGCACAGGACGCCGCGAAGAAGTGGGTCGAGGCGCATCCGGACGTCTGGAAGAAGTGGCTGCCCTGAGCCCGGATCGAACTCAGGGCGGTCGGCGTAGCCGAATTACTTGAGACCGGATTACTTGAAACCGGATTACTTGAGACCGGATTACTTGAGGAAGCCCGCGGTGTCGAGAGTGAGGCCGAGCGGCTCGGGGAGCGTCACCGGCTCTCCGAAAGCCGCTCGGTGCTCGTCCCGGTAGCGGCCCTTTCCGTCCGGTGCGGAGTACACGGTCGTGGAGCCCTCGTTGTGGTGCGGGTCGATCAGCAAATAGATCGGCACGTTGGAGTGGGCGTAGCCCTTGACCTTGGCCCCGAGATCGCGCGCTCGTGTGGAGGGCGATGTGATCTCGGCGACGAGCAGGACGTCACTCGCCTCGACCTGCCACTCCTCCATGCTCTTCAGCGCTTCCGACTCACAGATGAGCAGGTCCGGGATGAACCTCTCTTCCGTCGCGGGGAGGAAGACCGTTGTGGTGTTGGTAATGCGCCATTGAGTCGGTACTTCGCGTACGAGCTGGAGGTTCAGCTCGCTGAAGATCCAGTTGTGGAAATTCGCAGGCGTCGGTGAGATGACGATCTCCCCCCCGATGAGTTCTGCCCGCATTCCATCCGGCAGCTCGAGCTGGGCGTGGATGTCGAGCAGATTTACGAACTCTTGGTCGGGCAGTGGCGCCGTCATCACGAGACCTCCCATTGGTGGGTCCCCCTTCTGGCTGTGTTGCGTTCGTGCCGTACTGCCTTGCGGGGGCCTGCCACCATCATGCGTGATGCGATGACTCCGACGTCGGACAATGGCCCCCGCCGTCATCAACGACGACGGGGGCAGATGGTCACACGGTCGGCTTGTAGGCACCGGGGACCATGCGGGTGGTGACACCGATGCGGTTCCAGGCGTTGATGGTGAAGATCAGGGCGATGACCTGGGCCAGTTCCCGCTCCTCGAAGTGCTTGGCGGCCCGCTCGTAGACCTCGTCCGGGACGAAGCCGTCGGTCAGGACGGTGACGGCCTCGGTCAGGGCGAGGGCGGCCTGCTCCTTCTCGGTGTAGAGGTCACCGGCCTCCTCCCAGGCGTTGAGCAGGTAGAGGCGGTCCTCGGACTCGCCCGCCGCGCGGGCGTCCTTGGTGTGCATGTCGATGCAGAAGGCGCAGTGGTTGAGCTGGGAGGCCCGGACTTTGACCAGCTCGGCCAGCGTCGGGTCGACGCCCTTTCTGGCGGCCGCGTCCAGGGTGACCATGGCCTTGTAGACCTCGGGGGCGGCCTTGGCGAACTGCATCCGGGGGCCGTGCGCGTGCGAAGTTCCGGTCGTCATGCCTCCACGCTAGAGGCCGGGCGGCCCAGGGGTATGGTCCACTTCCATGGCGGATTCATGGGCCACTCCGAGGGGCGAACCCGGACAGCGGACGGACGGCCCCGGGCACCGGGCGGGTGGCCCGGCCGGGCCGGGGGCGGATCTCCATCTGGATCTGCCGCGGGGTGGCGGGACCGGGGTGCGGGACGCGCTCATCCGGGCCCTGCGCGACGCCGTCCGCGGCGGGCGGCTGGCCCCGGGCACCCGGCTGCCCTCCTCCCGCTCCCTCGCCGCCGACCTCGGCATCGCCCGGAACACCGTGGCCGACGCCTATGGGGAACTGGTGGCCGAGGGCTGGCTGACGGCCCGGCAGGGCTCGGGCACCCGGGTCGCCCGGCGCGTCGTGCCGCCCGAGCCCGCGCCGCCGCGCACCCTCCCGCCCGCCGCCGTGGCCGCCACCCGGCCCACCTACGATCTGCGGGCCGGACAGCCCGATGTCTCGGCCTTTCCCCGGTCCGCCTGGCTCTCCGCGGCCCGGCGCGCCCTGACCGCCGCGCCGAACGACGCCTTCGGCTACGGCGACCCCGCCGGACGGCCCGAGCTGCGGCGGGTCCTGGCCGACTATCTGGCCCGCGCCCGCGGGGTGCGGGCCGCGCCCGAACGGATCGTGGTCTGCGCGGGGTTCGTCCAGGGGCTGGCCCTGCTCAGCAGGGTGCGGGCGAAGACCGGACACCGTGAGGTGGGCGTGGAGTCCTACGGGCTCGACGTCCACTGGAACGTGATGCGCGGGGCCGGGCTGCGCACCGTGCCGCTGGCGGTCGACCGGCAGGGCGCGCGGACGGCGGAGCTGGACCGGTCGGCCGGGCTGCGGACCGTTCTGCTCACCCCGGCGCATCAGTTCCCCACCGGGGTTTCGCTGCACCCCGACCGGCGCGCCGCCGTGGTCGACTGGGCGTCGCGGGTGGGCGGGCTGGTGCTGGAGGACGACTACGACGGGGAGTTCCGCTATGACCGTCACCCGGTCGGGGCGCTCCAGGGGCTCGACCCCGAGCATGTGGTCTATCTGGGCACCGCGAGCAAGAGCCTGGCGCCCGCGCTGCGGCTGGCCTGGATGGTGGTGCCGGACCAGCTGCTGGGCGACGTCCTCGCGGTCAAGGGAACGGGGGAGTGGCAGTCGGGCGCGCTGGACCAGCTGACGCTCGCGGAGTTCATCGACTCCGGCGCGTACGACCGCCATGTGCGCGGTATGCGGATGCGCTACCGGCGCCGCCGCGACCAGTTGGTGGCCGCGCTCGCCGAACGCGCCCCGCGGGTGCGGGTCACGGGCATCGCGGCGGGGCTGCACGCGGTGCTCCAACTGCCGCCCGGCACCGAGCGGTCCGTGGTGCAGGGCGCGGCCTGGCAGGGCCTGGCCCTGGACGGGCTGTCCCGCTACCGCTACCGCGAGCAACATGAGCCGTCCGCGCCCGGACCGGGCCCGGACGGGCAGCCGGACGCGCTGGTCTTCGCCTATGGCGCGCCGCCCGACCACGCCTTCACGGGCGCCCTGGAGGCGCTGTGCCGGGTGCTGCCCTGAAGGCCACGCCGCCGTTGCCCTAAGCTGGACGGTCGCGGTCCCGGGGACCTGGGGAGAGGACGGCCCCGGGCGGGTCGGCGGCCTCGGGGGAGATGGCGGCCCCGGGGGAGAGGAACGGGGGAGACGGGGATGGAACGGAAGACGACGCGGCGGCTGCGGTCGAGCACGGTGATCCTGGGCGGTATGGGCGCGCTGGCGGCGGCGCTCACCTCCTGTGGTTCGGAACCGGACAAGCGCTGTGTGGACCGGAACAGCTATGACGCGCTGAACGGCTACCGGGTCGTCGACTCCAGTGCCTGCAAGGGAACTTCGTCCACCACGGGCGGCAAGGGCAAGAAGAGCCGGGGCCGGGGCACCTCGGGCGTGGACGGCGAGTGGTACTACGACTCCGACGTCAGCGGCCGCTGGGCGGACTACGGCACCTTCGACAAGAGCAAGGCGGCCGACCGGGGCGGCTTCGGCTGCTCGGGCTCCAGCGGCGGCTGAGCGGGCCGCGCCACGATGAAGCGCCACACCATCGACCCCCGCCCCGGCTGGCAGTCCACGGTGGAGGAGCAGGGGGTCATCTATCCGCTGACCCGCTACCCGGACGGCTCGCTGCGCCCCTACTGGGACGAGAGCGCCTACTACGCCTTCTCGCTGCCCGAGGTCGAGGCGCTGGAGGAGGTGGTCGAGGAGCTGCACCGGATGTCGCTGGCCGCGGCCGCCCATATCGTGGAGACCGGCCGCTTCGCCGACCTCGGCATCGAGGATCCGCGGCTGGCCGGGCTGATCGCCGAGTCCTGGCACCGCAGGGCCGAACAGCCCAGCGTCTACGGCCGGTTCGATCTGCGCTACGACGGTGAGTCGGGCCCGGCGAAGCTGCTGGAGTACAACGCCGACACGCCCACCTCGCTGGTGGAGGCGGCCAGCGCCCAGTGGTTCTGGATGGAGGACCGCTTCCCGGGCGCCGACCAGTGGAACTCCCTCCATGAACGGCTGGTGGACGCCTGGCGCGCCCAGGCGGCGCTGCTGCCGCCTGGCACGCCCCTGTACTTCGCCTATTCGGCCGGGGACGAGCTGGGCGAGGACCTGATGACGGTGGCCTACCTCCGCGAGACGGCCGAGCAGGCCGGGCTGTGGACCGAGGCGATCTCCATGGAGGACATCGGCTGGGAAGGGCTGTCGGGCCGCTTCGTCGACAAGCGGTTCCGCTTCATCCGGAGCTGCTTCAAGCTCTACCCCTGGGAGTGGCTGGCCACCGACCGGTTCGGCCCGCATGTACTGGACACGCTGGACAACGGGGGCGGCACCGGATCCACCCTGTGGATCGAACCGGCCTGGAAGATGCTGCTGTCCAACAAGGCGCTGCTGGCCGTGTTGTGGGAGCTCTTCCCGGACCACCCCCATCTGCTGCCCGCCTACCTCGACGGCCCCCGGGAACTGGCCCGCACCACCGGCTATGTGGCCAAACCGCTGCTGGGCCGCGAGGGCGCGGGGGTCACCGTGCATCCACCGGGCGAGGAGCCGGTCGTGCGCGACGAGCCGTGCTGCTACCAGGAGCTGGCGCCGCTGCCCGACTTCGACGGCAACCGCGTGGTGCTCGGCACCTGGGTGGTCGAGGGCGAGTCGGCGGGGCTCGGCATCCGCGAGTCGGCGGGGCTGGTGACGGACGAGTACGCGCGCTTCATCCCGCACGTCATCCTCTGAGCCGCGCGGGGCCACTGTGCCGTACCGGGCCACTGTGCCGCGCGGGGCCACCGTGCCGTGCCGGGCCACTGTGCCGCGCGGGGCCACCGTGCCGTGCCGGGCCACTGAGCTGCGCGGGGCCACCGAGCCGCGCGGGCCCACCGAGCCGTACGCGTTCACTCGGCCAGCACCGCCCTCAGCCGATCCAGCCCCCACTCCAGATCCTCCTCGCTGATCACCAGGGGCGGGGCGATCCGGATCGTGGTGCCATGGGTGTCCTTGACCAGTACTCCGCGATCCATCAGCCGCTCGGAGATCTGCCGCCCGGTGCCCCGCGACGGTTCGATGTCCACCCCTGCCCACAGCCCCCGGCCGCGCACCTCCTGGACCCCCTTTCCCCGCAGCAGCCCCAGCTCCCGGTGGAGCAGCTCGCCCAGCGCGGCCGAGTGCCGCTGGAACTCCCCGGTTCGCACCATGGCGATGACCTCCAGGGCGACCGCGCAGGCGAGCGGGGAGCCGCCGAACGTCGAGCCGTGCTCCCCGGGGCGGTGCACCCCCAGCACCTCGCGGGAGGACACCACCGCCGACACCGGCACCACCCCGCCGCCCAGCGCCTTGCCCAGCACATAGACATCGGGGACCACGCCCTCGTGCTCACAGGCGAAGGTGGTACCGGTGCGGCCGAGGCCCGACTGGATCTCATCGGCGATGAACAGCACATTCCGCTCCCGGGTCAGCTCCCGGACCCCGGCCAGATAGCCGGGCGGCGGCACCACCACCCCCGCCTCGCCCTGGATCGGCTCCAGCAGCACCGCGACCGTCTCCTCGGGCGCGGCGTCGAGCGTCGCCGCCATCGCCGCCAGATCCCCGTACGGCACGATCGAGAACCCCGGGGTGAAGGGGCCGTGGTCGGCACGGGCCTCGGGGTCGGTGGAGAAGCTGATGAGGGTGGTCGTCCGGCCGTGGAAGTTGTTCCTGGCGGCGATGATCCTGGCCCGGCCGTCCGGGACGCCCTTGATCCGGTAGCCCCATTTGCGGGCGGTCTTGACGGCCGTCTCCACCGCCTCCGCGCCCGTGTTCATGGGCAGCACCATCTCCATGCCGCACAGCTCGGCCAGCTCGGAGCAGAAGGCGCCGAAGCGGTCGTGGTGGAACGCGCGGGAGGTGAGGGTGACCCGGTCCAGCTGGGCCTTGGCGGCCTCGATCAGCCGGCGGTTGCGATGCCCGAAGTTGAGCGCCGAGTATCCGGCGAGCAGATCGAGATAGCGGCGGCCCTCGACATCGGTCATCCAGGCGCCTTCGGCGGACGCGACGACGACCGGCAGCGGATGGTAGTTGTGCGCGCCATGGGCCTCGGCGGCGGCGATGGCCCGCTCCGCGGGGCGTCCCGATCCCATCTTGTCCTCCTTGTCTCACTAGCTAGAGTGGGGGTGCGCATCGTGACTGGCGAGCCGAGCGTGGAACCGACCACGAGGAAGCGATGCGCGGCCACAGCGCCACGAGGTGCCGCCCGCCTGGGCACCCCGGGACACGACCGGACCGTCACCGATCGCCCCGGAGGACTCGATGAGCCTGCCCCTGTCCCATCCCGCCCTTCTCGCCGCCGACCCCGAACTGGCCTCCCTCGTCGGCGCCGAGGAGCTGCTGCAGTCCGAGACCCTGCGCCTGATCCCGAGCGAGAACTATGTCTCCGCCGCCGTCCTGGAGGCCTCCGGGACGGTGCTGCAGAACAAGTACAGCGAGGGCTACGCGGGCCGCCGCTACTACGAGGGCCAGCAGGTCATCGACCAGGTGGAGACCCTGGCGATCAACCGGGCCAGGGCCCTCTTCGGCGCCGAGCACGCCAATGTCCAGCCCTACTCCGGCTCGCCCGCCAACCTCGCGGTCTATCTGGCCTTCGCCAAGCCCGGTGACACCGTGATGGGCATGGCACTGCCCATGGGCGGTCATCTCACCCACGGCTGGGGCGTCTCCGCCACCGGCGCCTGGTTCCGCGGCGTCCAGTACGGGGTGCGGCAGGACACCGGCGTGATCGACTTCGACCAGGTGCGCGAGCTGGCCCGCAAGGAGCGGCCCAAGCTGATCTTCTGCGGTGGCACGGCGGTGCCCCGCACGATCGACTTCGCCGCCTTCGCGGAGATCGCCCGCGAGGTGGACGCGGTGCTCGTGGCCGATATCGCGCATATCGCCGGTCTGATCGCGGGCGGCGCCCATCCCTCGCCCGTCCCGTACGCCGATGTCATCTCCACCACCACCCATAAGACGCTCCGGGGTCCGCGCGGCGCGATGCTGATGTCGCGCGAGACCCATGCCAAGGCCCTCGACAAGGCCGTCTTTCCCGGGCTCCAGGGCGGCCCGCACAACCAGACCACCGCCGCCATCGCGGTGGCCCTGCACGAGGCCGCCCAGCCCGCCTTCCATGACTACGCCCGGGCCGTGGTCGCCAACGCCAAGGCGCTCGCCGAGGAACTGCTCGCCCGCGGCTTCGATCTGGTCTCCGGCGGCACCGATAACCATCTGATCCTGATGGACCTGACGCCCAAGGAGGTGCCGGGCAAGGTCGCGGCCAAGGCCCTGGACCAGGCCGGGATCGTGGTGAACTACAACACCGTGCCGTACGACCCGCGCAAGCCCTTCGACCCCTCCGGCATCCGGATCGGCACCCCCTCCCTCACCTCGCGCGGCCTGTCCACCGAGCACATGCCCGCCGTGGCCGACTGGATCGACCGCGGGGTGTCCGCCGCGAAGAGCGGTGACGAGGGCGCCCTCACCAAGATCAGGGCCGAGGTGTCCGAGCTGATGGCGGCCTACCCGGCGCCCGGTCTGCCGACCGGCTGACCCCCGGCACGGGGCCCTGCCCGGCCTCCAGGCCGGGCAGCGGCCGCCACCACTGCTCCTCCCGGATCCGGTCGTCGTCGGCCACCGGCACCGGCAGGCCCACGATCCGGGCGAGCACCCGCTCGACCAGCGTCTCCCCGCCCTCCGGCGGGACGCCGCCCTCCGGTGCCCCCGAGGGCGCGCCTGCCTCCGGCTCCACGCCGCCCGCCCGCGACACGCCGTGCCGCGACGGTCCGCCGGAGGGCGGTATCCCCGGCCCCCGCCCGAGCGCCCGCAGCTCTCCGGGCAGCCCTTCCTCGTCCATCTCCTTCGCCTCCCCACTCCATCTCATCGGCGGTCTCCCTCTCGGTCTCACACGTCTCCCTCTCGGTCGCCGACGCCTCCGACGGCCCCAGCAGCCGCTCCAGCCGTCTCAGGGCGCGGCTCAGCCGTGATTTCACCGTGCCGCGAGGCCAGCCCAGCGCCTCCGCGGTCTCCCCCTCGTCCAGATCCAGCAGATAGCGGTGGACCACCACCCGCCGCTGCGGCTCGCTCAGCTTCTCCAGCGCGGCCAGCAGCCGCGCCCGCCGCTCGCCCGCCAGTGCCACGGCCGCCGGATCGGCCGACTCCGGTATCACCGGCTCGGCTCCGGCCAGCAGCGCCCCCTCCCGGTCCGCCGCCGTGCGCCTGCGGCGCGCCGAGCGCACCGCGTTACTCGTCTCATGGGCGACGATCCGCAGCAGCCAGGGGCGGAACGCCGCCTCGCTCTGGAACCGCCCGAGCGCGAGATACGCCTTCACAAAGGCGTCCTGCACCACATCCTCGGCATCCGCGCCCGCCCCGAGCAGCCGGGCGGTGCGGTGCGCGATCGGCGCATGGGCCCGCACCAGCTCGGCGTACGCCTCGGCGTCACCGGCCCGCACCCGCTCGATGATCTGTGCTTCACCAGTCCTCACACATCTCATACACCGGCGGACGGAGTCTGGTTCCACACCTGAGAGAATGGGTGCCATGGCCCTCGATCGTCCCCGTGCGCTCTCCGGTATCCAGCCCACCGCAGGTTCCTTCCACCTCGGCAACTACCTCGGCGCGATCCGGCAGTACGTCGCGCTGCAGGAGACCCACGACGCGTTCTACACCGTGGTCGACCTGCACGCGATCACCGTGCCGCAGGATCCGGCGGAGCTGCGCGCCAACAGCCGGCTCGCCGCCGCCCAGCTGCTCGCCTCCGGTCTGGACCCGGACCGCTGCACGCTCTTCATCCAGAGCCATGTGCCCGAGCACGCCCAGCTCGGCTGGGTGATGAACTGTCTCACCGGCTTCGGCGAGGCGTCCCGGATGACGCAGTTCAAGGACAAGTCGGCCAAGCACGGCGCCGACCGGGCCACCGTCGGTCTCTTCACGTACCCGATCCTCCAGGTCGCGGACATCCTGCTCTACCAGGCCAACCACGTCCCCGTCGGCGAGGACCAGCGCCAGCACATCGAGCTCACCCGCGATCTGGCCGACCGCTTCAACGGCCGCTTCGGCGAGATCTTCACCGTCCCCGAGCCGTACATCGTCAAGGAGACGGGGAAGATCTACGACCTCCAGGACCCGACGATCAAGATGAGCAAGTCGGCGTCCACGCCGAAGGGCATCGTCAGCCTCCTCGACGAGCCCAAGGTCTCCGCGAAGAAGATCAAGAGCGCGGTGACCGACCTCGAGACGGAGATCCGCTTCGACGAGGAGAAGAAGCCGGGCGTCAGCAATCTGCTGACCATCTACTCCACCCTGACCGGCACCGCCATCGCGGAATTGGAGCGCCGTTACGAGGGCAAGGGGTACGGCGCGCTCAAGACCGAGCTCTCCGAGGTGCTGGTCGAGTGGGTCACCCCGTTCCGCGAGCGGACCCAGGAATACCTGGGCGACCCCGCGACGTTGGACGGAATCCTGGCCAAGGGCGCGGACAAGGCCCGAGCCGTCGCCGCCGAGACGCTGGCCGCCACCTACGACAAGGTGGGCTTCCTGCCCGCGGCGCGCTGAGCGGCACGCCGAGCGCCGTGCGCACCGCCCGGTGAGCACGGCGCGCCCCGCGCACGTATGAATACGGGCCCGCGCGGACAGCGGAACACACCGGTCCGGCCCCCTGACCAGGGGGCCTTTGGCCGGGTATGCCGAAGGACCGAGGAATCTAGCCGCGAGGGCGGCGCAGCCGCCACACTGACACGGGTGCAGCGGCCAGAACCCAGCAGCCCGGGAGGGCCAGGAGGGAGAACGCAGTGGGGACCGTAACGCTCGGCGTTTCGATCGCGGTCCCGGAGCCGTACGGCAGCTTCCTCCAGGAGCGGCGCGCGGGCTTCGGGGACCCGGCCGCCCATGGGATCCCCACGCATGTCACCCTCCTGCCGCCGACCGAGGTCGACGCCTCGGCGCTGTCCGCCGTGGAGGACCATCTGGCGCGGGTCGCGGCCGAGGGGCGGCCGTTCCCGATGCGGCTGCAGGGCACCGGCACCTTCCGGCCGCTCTCGCCGGTGGTCTTCGTCAGGATCGTCGAGGGCGCGGAGGAGTGCGCGGTGCTCCAGGAGCGGATCCGGGCGGAGTCCGGGCCGTGCGCGCGTGAGCTGCAGTTCCCGTACCACCCGCATGTCACGGTCGCGCACGGCATCGACGAGGAGGCGATGGACCGGGCGTTCGCGGAGCTCAAGGAGTACGAGGCCGCCTGGACGATCACCGGCTTCGCGCTGTACGAGCAGGGGGCGGACGGGGTCTGGCGGCTGGACCGCGAATACCCTTTCGGGGCGGACGAACTGCCGGGCGGTGCCCCGCCCGTGGTGCCTCGTCAGGCTGATCTCTCGCGTCCGGCGGCGCCCCGCTAGGCGCGCTGCGGGGTTGCGGAGCGTTGGTCGTCTGCGGGTTCGTTGTGGCTGGTCGCGCAGTTCCCCGCGCCCCTGCGGGGCGCCCCGCTCAGATCAGCGGTCGGCGGGAGACGGACCGGGGAAGCAGGCGGCGTGCCGCCGTCGTCAGCCGTAGTGCGCGTGGTGCCCAGACGGCCGGGGCGCGGCGCCGCAGCCCCTCCTCGATGGCCTCGGCGACCGCCTGGGGCGTGGTGGCCAGCGGTGCGGGCCGCAATCCGGCCGTGAGCTTCGTACGGACGAAGCCGGGGCGTACGACCATCACATGGACGCCCGTGCCGCGCAGCGCGTCCCCCAGCCCCTGGGCGAACGCGTCGAGCCCGGCCTTGGCGGAGGCGTGGATGAAGTCGGTGCCGCGAACCCGTCCGGCGGCGGAGGAGAGCACCACCAGTGCGCCATGACCCTGGCGGCGCATGGCGTAGGCGCAGATCAGGGCGGCGGAGACGGCGCCGGTGTAGTTGGTCTGGGCGACCCGGACCGCCGCCGGGGGATCGGTCTCGTCCCGCGCCTGGACGCCCAGGACCCCGAAGGCCGGCAGCACCAGGTCGATGTCGCCCTCCGCGAAGACCTTGCCCAGGGTCACCTCGTGGGCCCCGGGGGCGAGCGCGTCGAAGGGCACCGTAAGGGTGTCGGCACCGAGGTCCCGCAACTGCCGCGCGGCCGACTCCAGGGCGGGCGAGGGACGGCCGGCCGGCCAGACCGTACGGGCGCGCCGGGTGATCAGGCGGCGGACGGTCGCCAGGGCGATCTCGGACGTGCCGCCGAGGACGAGCAGCGACTGCGGGGAACCGACGACGTCCTTCATGGAGGGAACTTGTCCCCCCGATCCAGGGCATATGGAGTGATTGTGCGTCCGTATGTCCGCCCTCACCGAAAAGAGTGATGAGGGGAGCGCCGGTCCGGGGAACCCGGATATCCGTACCGCGCGCCCGGCGCGCCGAGGAATGACAACGCGCAGAAGGGTAGTTGCTGATCATGGAATCGTTGACCCGGCTGCCTGTCGTCGGCCCTGCTCTGGCCTGGCTGATGCGCACCCACGCCTGGCGTACCTACGAGCGGCTCGACCGCGTCCACTGGACCCGGCTCGCCGCCGCGATCACGTTCACCAGCTTCATCGCCTTCTTCCCGCTCGTCGCCGTCGGGGCGGCGATCGGCGCCGCGACGCTCAGCCAGTCGCAGATGGCGCAGCTGCAGAAGAAGCTCGCCCAGCAGATCCCCGGTATCTCCGGCCAGCTCGACCTGGGTGCGCTCGTCCAGAACGCCGCCACGATCGGGGTCGTCGCGGGCGCCCTGCTGCTGTTCACCGGCATCAGCTGGGTGGGCTCGCTGCGCGAGTGCCTGCGCGCCGTATGGGAGCTGGAGGAGGATCCCGGCAATCCGCTGGTGCGCAAGGGCAAGGACGCGTTCGTGCTGGTCGGGCTCGGCGGGGTGGCGCTCGTGTCGTTCGCCGTGTCCGCCCTGGCCGCCACCGCCGTGGGCCGGGTCGCCCGGCTCATCGGCATCCCCGAGAACGGGGTCGGCGGCTGGCTGCTGCGGATCGCCGCGTTCCTCATCGCCGTCGGCGCCGACTTCCTGCTGCTGTGCTACGTGCTGACCTGGCTCCCGGGGGTGGAGCCGCCCCGCCGTACGGTCGTGGTCGCCGCGCTCATCGGGGCGATCGGCTTCGAACTGCTCAAGCTGCTGCTCAGCAGCTATCTGAAGGATGTCGCCGCCAAGAGCATGTACGGGGCGTTCGGGGTGCCCATCGCGCTGCTGCTGTGGATCAACTTCACCGCGAAACTCACGCTGTACTGCGCAGCCTGGACCGCCACCCCGCCCGCCGCCCAGGCCGAGCACCAGGAGGAATGGGCGGCGGAGGCGGACAAGGCCAAGCCGTCGGAGTCGTCCGGGCCGTCGGAGCCGGCCAAGCCGTCGGAGCCGTCCGGGCCGCCCGAGCCGTCCGGTCCGCCCGAGCCGGAGGTCGAGAAGCACCGCGCCGGCGGGCCGGAAGGCCCGCCGGCGGCGGCGTGAAGGAGTGGTTCAAGGAGTGGTTCAGTCGCGTGAGCGGCGGCGCACCAGCTCCGGGAGCGGCCAGCGGCGGTGCACCCCGAAGGCCACCGCGCCCAGCAGCGCCAGGGAGCCGCCCGTGATGCCCACGGCGGTCCACATGCCGCCCGAGCTTCCGTTGTCCGTCGAGACGGACGCCTGGGCGTGCTTATGGCCGTCCTCGCCGCCTGCCGAGGGGTGGTTCGCGCCCGCCGCGCCCGGCCGGACGAGGGTGCCGACCGGGTTCACCGAGCCCGACGCCTCGAACCCCCAGTCGAAGAGCTTCGCGGTCTCCTTGTAGACCTCGTTCGGCTGCTGCTCCTGCGGATTCATGACGGTGACCAGCAGCACCCGGTCGCCGCGCTGGGCGACCCCGGTGAAGGTGGCGCCCGCGTTCGTGGTGTTGCCGTTCTTGACCCCGGCGATGCCCTTGTAGGGCTCCACGCCGAGGCCGGTCAGCAGCCGGTTGGTGTTCTGGATGCCGAAGCTGGAGCGGGTCTTCTTGCCCTTCTTGTCCTTCTCGAACACACCGGGGAACTGCGCGGTCGCCGTCGAGCAGTACTCCCGGAAATCCGCCTTCTGCAGCCCCGAGCGGGCGAAGAGAGTCAGGTCGTACGCGCTGCTGACTTGGCCTTTCTCGTCGTAGCCGTCCGGGGTGACCACATGGGTGTCCCGGGCGTTCAGGTACTTCGCGTGTGCCTGCATCTCCCTTACGGTCGCCGGGACCCCGCCGTTCATGGCCGCCAGCACATGCACCGCGTCGTTGCCCGAGCGCAGGAAGACGCCGAGCCACAGGTCGTGGACCGAATAGGTGTAGTTCTCCTTGACCCCGACCAGACTGCTGCCCTCGCCCATCCCGTCCAGGTCGGACAACTGCACCTTGTGGGTCTTCGTCTTCGGCATCTTCGGCAGCAGCGTGTCCGCGAACAGCATCTTCAGCGTGGACGCGGGCGGCAGCTGCCAGTGGGCGTTGTGCGAGGCGAGCACATCGCCCGACTCGGCGTCGGCCACCAGCCACGACTTCCCGCTGAGCCCCTTGGGCAGCGCGGGCGCGCCCGGCTTCGGATCCACCTGGGTGTCGGGGCGGCCGAGCCGCTTCCCGCCCACCGTGGACATGTGCGCGGGCGGCTTGACCGCGTCGCTGGAGCCGCCCGGCTGGTCGGCGGCGTGCGCCGGGGCGGCGGCGAGCGGACCGCACAGCAGGAGGGCGGCGGCGGTGGCGGCCAGCGGGGCCACGGCGCGGCGGGCGGGGGTGCGGCCCTTGCCGGAGATCTTGCCGGAGACCTTGTCCGTGCTCTTGCCGGTGCTCTTGCCGGTGCTCTTACGGGTGCTGTGTCGGACGTGAGTGCTGGTGAAGGAAGGTGTGGGCACGGAGGTGAACGTACCTGGCGTCGCTGAGGAGAGCGACCGCAGCGCCGCCGTATTGACGACAGACCCCCGCGTGGGGGTATGGGAGGCCGTGTCCATACTGGAGACCATGAAGCTCAGCCGCCCCGTGTCCTGGTTCCTGCTCGCCTTCGGGGTCTGGAGCTGGGTCATCTGGTTCACCTTTGTCAAAAATTTGTGGAAGGACGCCAGCGGACTCGCCTTCGACGACTCCGGCGACCCCACCGCGTACTTTTGGGTGCATCTGCTGCTCGCGATCACCTCGTTTCTCTTGGGGACGGCGATCGGGGTGATCGGGTTGCGTGGTGTGCGCGCCCTGCGTCGGAACGACGCCTCCGAGTAGCCGTTCCAGACAGCTGTGTGGCAGGCGGCCGTGGCAGACAGCCGCGTAGTCGCTAGGGGAGGGGACCGGGGATGGTCGTGCTCTACGTCGTGATCGCACTGGTTGTCGTCGGTCTGCTGACCGGCGTCCACTGGTACGTGTGGCGGCGGCTCGTCCGCGATACGACGGCGCGCGGGGGGTGGGCCCGCCGTACGGGCACTGCGGCGGCCTTCGCGCTGCCGCTGATCAGCGTTGGGGCGCTGATCGCGGGCCGCGCGGGCGCGCCCTTCCCCCTCCAGCGCGCCCTCGCCTGGCCGGGCTATCTCTGGCTCGCGCTGCTCCTGTACCTGACCCTGGCCCTGCTGGTGGGCGAGGCGGTACGCCCCCTGCTGGGCGCCTGGCTGAGGCGTAACGAGTCCGCCGATGTGCGGTCCACCGGGGGCCCGGGGGCGCCCGCGGGCGCCCCTGAGCGGGCAGCGGATGCGGATGCCGCACTGCCGACGGCGTTCGCCGACGCCGGTGGCGGCGGTGCTCCCGCTCCGGCGGCCGTCGGTACGGGGGGCCGCGAGGGCGCGGCGGCCGAAGGGGGCGCGGGCTCAGCGGCCGGAGATGGCCTGGGCGCGGCTGTGGTGAGTGAGGCCGAGGCCCTCGCCGACGGGGCCGTCGAGGCCCCGGCCGGGGTGGCGGGGCCCGCCGTGGCCGGGGCGGTCAAGGTCGCCGAGGGCGACGCCACCAAGCCCACCGCACAGCTCACCGCGCAGGTGGCCGCCGAGGCCGCCAGGAGCGGCGCGGCGGCCCCTGTGGACGCGGCCTCCGTCGGTCCCGGGGTCGCGGCCTCCGTCGGTTCTGTGGACGCGGCCTCCGCCGGTCCCGGGGACGTCGCCTCCGCCGGTCCTGTGGACGCGGCTCCCGCCGCCCCCGTGGCCTCTCGCCGTCTCTTCGTCGCGCGGGCCGTCGCCGTCGGGGCGACCGCCGTGGCGGCCGGGACGGTGGGGTACGGGACGTACACCGTGCTGCGTGGGCCGCGGGTCAAGCGGATCACCGTGCCGCTCGCCAAGCTGCCGCGCCGGGCGCACGGCTTCCGGATCGCCGTCGTCAGCGATATCCACCTCGGGCCGATCCTGGGGCGTGACCACACCCGGCGGGTGGTCGAGGCGGTCAACCGCACCAACGCCGACCTCGTCGCCGTCGTCGGCGACCTCGTGGACGGCAGCGTGGCCGACCTCGGCCCCGCCGCCGAGCCGCTGCGCGGGCTGCGCGCCCGCCACGGCAGCTACTTCGTCACCGGCAACCACGAGTACTACTCGGGCGCCGCCGAGTGGGTGGACCACGTCCGCGAGCTGGGCCTGCGCCCCCTGGAGAACGAGCGCACCGAGCTGCCCGGCTTCGATCTCGCCGGGGTGAACGACGTCGCGGGCGAGAGCGAGGGCCACGGCCCCGACTTCGGTAAGGCGCTCGGCGACCGCGATCGCTCACGCGCCTCCGTGCTGCTCGCCCATCAGCCGGTGGTGATCCACGACGCGGTGAAGGCGGGCGTGGATCTCCAGCTCTCCGGCCACACCCACGGCGGTCAGCTCTGGCCCGGCACCTATGTGGCCGAACTCGCCAACCCCACCGCCGCCGGGCTTGAGCGGTACGGCGACACCCAGCTCTATGTGACCCGGGGCGCGGGCGCCTGGGGCCCGCCGGTACGGGTCGGGGCACCCCCGGACGTCACCGTCGTGGAGCTCGCCTCGACCCGTGCCTGAACGTCCGCCGTGTTGGTGACCCGCGCCTGAACGTCCGCCGCGTCGGCGTTCCCCCGCGCCCAGGAGCCCCGGCTCAGCGGGAGGCGGCGGCGGTCCGCCGAGCCTCCGGCGGGCCGGTGGTGGACAGCGGGTGGCCGGGCGCGTCCGCCGGTGTGCCGTCGGCCGTCCGCTCCACCGCGGCCGGAGCAACCCGGCCAGCGGCCCGGTCGGCAACCCGGCCAGCAGCTCGGCCAGCAGCCCGGTCGGCAACCCGGCCAGCAGCTCGGTCGGCGTCCCGTACGGCCGTCTGCGCGGCCGTCTGCGCGGCCGCCCGCACGGCCCGGCTGTGCGGCAGCGTGGCGTTGTGGATGCCCGAGACGCGGTCGTGCGGGGCGAGCCGGTGCGGGTGGCGCAGGGTCTTCCGCGCGCAGGTGGCGGTCAGCGCGCACCCGGCCATCACCGCCAGCAGCTCGACGGGGCTGAGCGCGTCGAGGACCGCCGTCACGCCCTGGGCGCCCGAGTCGTGGCCCCTGGCGATCAGGTCGTAGCGCCACGGCTCGTTCAGCAGGGTCAGCGTGGCCAGGAACAATCCCGACAGGAACGGCATCACCGACGCCGCGAGCAGCAGCGCTCGCAGGATCAGCCGCCAGGGCACGAGAGGGCCGCCGTCCTCCGCCACCAGCCGGAGCAGCAACAGCCGCTTTCCGGGCGTCGCACCGGTCGCCAGCGGCAGCAGGGCGAACCACACCACGAAGATCGCGACGGGCGGCCATGCCGGGGCCGTTCCGCCTTGCGCGGTCAGCACGGCGGTGGCGAACACCGACACGGCGACACATCCGGCCAGATCGACGGCGAGCGCTGTCAGCCGCCGTCCGAACGGCACGGGCCGCGCCGCCAGCGCCCGTCCGTCCAGCGCCTCAAGTGTGGGCAGCATCCGCGCGATCGGCCCGGCCAGCAGCCAGCCGATCAGCGCGCCCGAGGTGTTGACGATCAGGTCGTCCACGTCGAAGAGGCGGTAAGGGCAGTTGTAGAGGCCCCACACCCCGGTCCACTGAGTCAGCTCGAAGGACAACGAGACCGCGAAGCCGATCGCGGCGGTGGCGGGCAGCGAGCGCCGGAAGTGATAGCGCAGGAAGACGCCGAGCGGCAGGAGCAGCAGCAGGTTGAAGACGGTTCCGGCGACGGCGGGGTTCTGGAGGACGAGCGCGTTGAGCCCGATCTTGTGGTGCGCCTCCTTCCAGATGTCGCTGAAGGTGTTCCCGGGAATCCACTGCGGATGGGCCACGGGTGCGAACCGCTCGCACATGTCGGCGGTCTGCTTCGGCAGCGGCACGATCGTCATGCAGTAGGCGGTGAGCAGGTAGTAGAGGAAGCCGTAGAGCGACAGCGTCCGCCCCGGGGACATCACGCCGTGACGGCGGTAGAGGAGGACGGCCGTCGGCAGCAGTAACACGAGTGCCAGCAGCGGGAAGAGGGCGGCGGCCGTCTTGATCGGCAGAAGGTAGGCGGTGGCCATGCCCACGACTATACGCGATGTGTATACCCACTGTGTATAGCCGCCATGTAGCCGCCGTATAGCCGCCCGGAGACCGCCGGAACGACGGAGGCCGCCGGAACGACGGAGGCCGCCGGAACGACGGAGGCCGCCGGAACGGCGAAGGCCGCTGGAACGACGGAGACCGCCGGAACGGCGAAGGCCCCGCCCCCGGAAACCCGGGAAGCGGGGCCCTCGCCCAAGGCCGCGTGCCGCAGCCTGCGTTGCTCTCCTAGAAGCGCCGCGTGATCAGTGCGCGCTTCACCTCCTGGATGGCCTTCGTGACCTCGATCCCTCGCGGGCACGCCTCCGTGCAGTTGAAGGTCGTACGGCAGCGCCAGACGCCGTCCTTGTCGTTCAGGATCTCCAGCCGCTGCTCACCGCCCTCGTCACGCGAGTCGAAGATGAAGCGGTGCGCGTTGACGATCGCCGCCGGGCCGAAGTACTGGCCGTCGTTCCAGAACACCGGGCACGACGAGGTGCACGCGGCGCACAGGATGCACTTGGTGGTGTCGTCGAACCGCTCGCGGTCCTCGGCGGACTGCAGCCGCTCACGCGTCGGCTCGTTGCCCGTCGTGATCAGGAAGGGCATCACATCGCGGTACGCCTGGAAGAACGGCTCCATGTCCACGATCAGGTCCTTGAGGACCGCGAGCCCCTTGATCGGCTCGACCGTGATGGGCTTCTCCGGGCTGATGTCCTTGATCAGCGTCTTGCAGGCCAGCCGGTTGCGGCCGTTGATCCGCATCGCGTCGGATCCGCAGATGCCGTGGGCGCAGGAACGGCGGAAGGTCAGGGTGCCGTCCAGCTCCCACTTGATCTTGTGGAGGCCGTCGAGGACGCGCTCCTTCGGATCGAGGTCGATCTGGAAGTCCTCCCAGACCGCCTGGTCCGAGATCTCCGGGTTGAAGCGCCGGATCCGGAAGGTGACGGTGATCAGGTGCGAGGCGGTGGCGTCGGCCGCCTCGGGGGCCTGGTCGGACTTCTCAAGCGTGGGGGTGCTCATCAGTACTTACGCTCCATCGGCTGGTAGCGGGTCTGCACGACCGGCTTGTAGTCGAGGCGGATGGACTCGGAGCCGTCCGCGCCCACCTCTCGGTACGCCATGGTGTGCCGCATGAAGTTGACGTCGTCGCGGTTCGGGTAGTCCTCGCGGTAGTGGCCGCCGCGCGACTCCTTGCGGGCCAGGGCGGAGATGGCCATGACCTCGGCCAGGTCGAGCAGGTTGCCCAGCTCGATGGCCTCCAGCAGATCGGTGTTGAACCGCTTGCCCTTGTCCTGGACGCTGACGTGTCGGAAGCGCTCGCGCAGGTGGCCGATCTCCTCGACGGCCTCCTTGAGCGTCTGCTCGGTGCGGAAGACCATGACGTTCTTGTCCATGGTCTCCTGGAGCGCCTTGCGGACCTCGGTGACCCGCTCGGTGCCGGTCGCGTCCCGCAGGTTCTCGACCTGTGCCTGGACGAATCCGGCCGGGTCCTCCGGGAGCTCGACGAAGTCGGCCGTGGCGGAGTACTCCGCGGCGGCGATGCCCGCACGGCGGCCGAAGACGTTGATGTCGAGCAGCGAGTTGGTGCCCAGGCGGTTGGCGCCGTGCACCGAGACGCAGGCGACCTCGCCGGCCGCGTACAGGCCCGGCACGACGGTGTCGTTGTCCGCCAGCACCTCGCCCTGGACGTTGGTCGGGATGCCGCCCATCGTGTAGTGCGCCGTGGGCTGGATCGGGATCGGGTCCGTGTACGGCTCGATGCCGAGGTACGTCCGGGCGAACTCGGTGATGTCGGGCAGCTTGGCGTCCAGCTGCTCCGGCGGCAGGTGGGTGAGGTCCAGGTAGACATGGTCGCCCTCGGGACCGCAGCCGCGGCCCTCGCGGATCTCCGTGTAGATCGACCGCGAGACCACGTCGCGCGAGGCGAGGTCCTTCATGACCGGCGCGTACTTCTCCATGAAGCGCTCGCCGTCCTTGTTGCGGAGGATGCCGCCCTCACCGCGGGCGCCCTCCGTCAGCAGGATGCCCATCCGCCAGATGCCGGTCGGGTGGAACTGGAAGAACTCCATGTCCTCCAGCGGCAGCCCGCGCCGGTAGGCGACCGCCTGGCCGTCACCGGTGAGGGTGTGCGCGTTGGACGTCACCTTGAAGAACTTGCCGCAGCCGCCCGAGGCGAAGATGACGGCCTTCGCCTGGAAGACGTGCAGCTCACCGGTGGCCAGCTCGTACGCGACCACACCCGCGGTGCGCTTGACCCCGTCGACCTCGGTCATCAGGAGGTCCAGGACGTAGAACTCGTTGTAGAACTCCACGCCCTCCTTCACGCAGTTCTGGTACAGCGTCTGGAGGATCATGTGGCCGGTGCGGTCCGAGGCGTAGCAGGACCGGCGGACCGGGGCCTCGCCGTGGTTGCGGCTGTGGCCGCCGAAGCGGCGCTGGTCGATGGTGCCGTTCGGGGTCCGGTTGAACGGCAGGCCCATCTTCTCGAGGTCGAGGACCGAGTCGATGGCCTCCTTCGCCAGGATCTCGGCGGCGTCCTGGTCGACCAGGTAGTCACCGCCCTTGATCGTGTCGAAGGTGTGCCACTCCCAGTTGTCCTCCTCGACGTTGGCGAGGGCGGCGGCCATGCCGCCCTGTGCCGCGCCGGTGTGGGACCGGGTCGGATAGAGCTTGGTGAGCACCGCGGTGCGGCTGCGCTTGGTCGACTCGATGGCCGCGCGCATCCCGGCCCCGCCGGCGCCGACGATGACGGTGTCGTACTTGTGGATCTTCATGAGTGGATACCTCAGCCCCGGGGCCTAGCGGATGTTCGGGTCGAAGGTGAAGATCACCAGAGTGCCGAGCACGATGGTGAATCCCGCCGCCGTGTAGAGCAGCGCCTTCAGCCACAGGCGGGTGTTGTCCCGCTCCGCGTAGTCGTTGATGATCGTGCGCAGGCCGTTCGCGCCGTGCAGGGTGGCGAGCCAGAGCATGATCAGGTCCCATGCCTGCCAGAACGGCGAGGCCCAGCGGCCGGCCACGAAGGCGAAGCCGATCTTGGTGACACCGCCGTCCAGCACCAGCTGGATCAGCAGATGGCCCAGGACCAGGACGACCAGCAGGACGCCGGACAGGCGCATGAAGAGCCAGCCGTACATCTCGAAGTTCGTCCGGGTGGCCCTGGGCGTCTTACGGGTGCGGGCCCGCGGCGGCTCGATGACCGGGGCGGGGTGATCCACGTCGTACGCGCTGACCGCGTCGCTCGCGGGGGTGGTGGTCTCGGCGGACATGTGCGTCAGCTCCCGAACAGTTCGCGCAGCGTGTGCTGGAGGACCGGGTAGAAGGCACCGGCCATCAGCACGACCCAGATACCGACGACGCCCCAGAGCATCTGACGCTGGTACCTCGCGCCCTTGGACCAGAAGTCGACGGCGATCACGCGAAGGCCGTTGAGGGCGTGAAACAGGATGGCGGCCACCAGGCCGTACTCCATCAGGTTCACGACGGGATTCTTGTACGTGGCGACCACGTCGTCGTACGCCTCGGGCGAGACGCGGACCAGCGAGGTGTCCAGCACGTGTACGAACAGGAAGAAGAAGATGAGGACGCCGGTGACTCGGTGAGCCACCCAGGACCACATGCCTTCCCGGCCGCGATACAGCGTTCCAGCCGGCACGGAAAAACCCTCCGGAAGCGGGATTGGGGCCTGCCGGCTTCGGGGTCGGTCGGGCCCGGCCGGGTACGGTCCACCGGCCCTGGCCATCGTACCGACGTGCTGTCGGGGGGTCTGTCCGGGGGGCTCAAGTGTGATCGATCAAGCACGGACGGGCGATCATGCGATCCGGAAGCCGGGCACTTCCGGCGAACGGGACCGATTCCCGGTCAGCCGGACCAATCTGCCGCGGGCGATGCGCCGCAGTTCCTCGGCGGTGTGGTCCCGCTCCCGCTCCCGCTCGTTGCCCAGCCGGTCCCGGATCCCGGTCAGCAGCCGGTCCAGCCGCTCCTCGGGCCGCAGACCATCCAGACAGATGACGAAAACGTGACCGAATCGACGCTCGTACGCGTCGTGGGCCGCCTGGAGCGCGGTGTGCGCGGCCAGCGCCCCCAGGCTCTCCGCGGGCGGCAGCTCATGGCCGACGACCGACTCGTCCGCGAGCGCCTCGTCCAGATCGGCGGGGGTGAGGTCATAGCTGGCCTCGTCCCCGGCGGCCAGCAGCGCCTCCAGATCCGGGTACGGGCGGTGGGCCGCGATCAGCCGGGCCCAGCGGCGGCTGCCGCAACAGGCGAGGAGCGCGGCCTCGGCCGCGTCGGCGGGGGCGGCGTTGAGCCGGTCGAGGCGGGAGGCGGCGACGCGGGACCTGGACCTGGACAGCGTGGACTCCTCGGACACGCATGAGGCGCGCATGGGAACGGACACCCGGGAGAAACGGACCCGGGGGAGGCGTGGGACACATGGGCTGGGCGCGTGAGCAGTACACGCTAACGAGACGGGGGAGGCGGGTGTGCCGGAGGGAACGCGATATCACCCGAACGGGGAGGTTTTACTGCATGCGGTGGACGGCATTCGGGGCGCAGGGCGTTTTTCGGCCATACGCGGCCGAACGCCGGAAGCCGGGAGGCCCGAGGGGGCGGCCCGAGGAGGAGGTACACCGCCATGGGATTGCCGCTCAGAGCAACCAAGGCGTCCTGCGTCCGCGGTCTCGTCGCGGCGGCCGTCGGCACGCTCGTGCTGACCACCCTCGGCTGTCAGCAGACGGGCGGCGGACAGCAGCCGCCGGGCAGCCACTCGCCCGCGCGGCCCTCGGCACACGCCACGACCGCCACCTCGGCGCGGTCTCCCTCGGCCGTCCCACCGCACCGCACTGCGGCCTCCGCGCCGCCCCGCACCATCCCCTCCGTCCGCGACTTCACCCCGGCGTCGGGCCCCGGCTGGCGGCCCGGCGGCAACAGCCGGGTGGTGGCCGACCTCAAGGGCCCGCTCGCCGACGAGGCCCGCATGATCGCCGCGGAGCTGGGGCTGCGCACCACCTCCGGCCCGGCCCGCCGCGGTGACCTCTCCCTGGCCCTCGCCCCGAAGGAGAGCGGCGGCGGCGAGGCGTACACCTTGAAGGTCGCGAACGGCAGCGCCCGGATCACCGGCCCGGCCGACGCGGGCGTCTTCTACGGCACCCGTACCGTGAAACAGGCCCTGCGCTCCGGCGGCCGGCTCCCCGAGGGCGTGATCCACGACCGGCCCGGCCGCGCCCAGCGCGGCCTCAACCTGGACATCGCGCGCAAGTTCTACTCGGTCGGGTGGATCGAGGCCCGGATGCGCGAGATGGCCGATCTCAAGCTCAACCAGCTGGCCCTGCACTTCTCGGACGATCAGGGCTTCCGCATCCAGAGCACCAGCCACCCCGAGATCGTCTCGTCCCAGCACCTCACCAAGGCCCAGGTCCGGCAGATCGTCGCGCTCGGGCAGCGGCTGCACATCACCGTCATCCCCGAGATCGACTCGCCGGGCCACCTCGGCGCCGTCATCCGGGCCCATCCGCAGCTCCAGTTGCGCAACGCGGGCGGCACCACGTTCCAGGGCTCGGTGGACATCTCCAAACCGGCCGCGGCCCGCATCGTCGACGACCTGATGCGCGAGTACGCCCCGCTCTTCCCCGGCCGCTGGTGGCACCTGGGCGCCGATGAGTACCTCGCGCTGACGGTCAAGGACCCCCAGGCGTCGTTCCCCCAGCTGGTGGCCGCCGCCAAGCGGAAATACGGCCCCAGCGCCCGGGTGCAGGATCTGGTCACCGGCTGGCTGAACGACCGGGCCCGGCTGGCGCGGCAGCTCGGCAAGCAGCCCAAGGCGTGGAACGACGGCTTCTTCACGGGCGGCGTCGTCAAGCCCGCCAAGGACATCGAGGTCGAGTACTGGACGGGACGGCTGAAGGAGACGGCACGGCAGCCCGAGGAGTACCTGAAGGAGGGCCGCAAGGTGGTCAACCTGAACGACTCCTTCCTCTATTACGTGCTCGGCCAGCCCGGCGGCTTCACCTATCCGACCGGGCAACGCATTTACCAGGACTGGTCCCCGGCGGTGCTGCGCGGCTCCACGCCCGTCGCCGACAAGAGCCTGACCGGACCCGACCGGATCCTCGGCGCCCGCTTCGCGATCTGGGGCGACCGGCCCAACGCGCAGACCCCCGCACAGGTGGCCCAGGGCGTCCGGCTGCCGCTCGCGGCGCTGGCGCAGCGGGTGTGGGACCCCGGGAAGCCGCCGCTGAGCTGGTCCGACTTCACTCGGCTCGCGGAGCGGCTGGGGGTCTGAGCGCGGCGGCCACCGGGCCCGAGCACGCGCTCCGAGAGGGAGAAGAGAAGGACGGTCGGGGCCGCCACCCCCCACAGGAGAGGCCCCGACCGTCGATCAGGAGAGCCTGGATCAGGCTCGTACCCCTTACAGCGTCGCACGCCTCGATTACGTCACACCTCCCCTTGCGGGAAACCGGGGACTTCACCCCGTGTCCGGGGCTCGTTCCGCTCTGGACGGGACCGGTCGGATGCCCGTAACGTGCAGGTCCGCGCTCTGGGCGCGGTCGGAGGCTCATTTTCTCGCGTGGCCCGGAGCGGTCACGTTCCCAGGGGGACTCAAAAGACCATGTATCCGTGTGGGAACTGCCGCGCTGTCGCCGTCGGCCCCGACGGGCGCTGTGCCGCATGCGGGACCTACCAGCAGCAGCTCCAGCAACCGCCCGGTCCCCCGCAGCAGCCGTCCGTCCCGCCGCAGGGCCCGCCCATGCCCGGCGGCTACGGCTACCCGGCCGCTCCGCCGATGGGCATGCCGACCGGCGGGGTCGATCTGCGGCGCGGGCTTTCCACCACGCTCCTCGCGCTGTTCGGGCTGGCGCTGCCCGCGCTCATCTTCCTCCTGGTGGCGCGATCCGGCCAGTACAGCGTGATCGGGGACATGCTGGACGCGGTCGAGGGCAAGTCGGTCTCCATCACCGAGGACGACCTCAACGACGCCGACGACATGTTCACCGCGGCCCAGGTCAGCTACTCGCTGCTCACCGTCGCGATCGCCGTGGTCTGGGCGATCTGGTTCCGGCGGCTGCGGCTGAACGCCGAGGTCTTCGCCCCCGGCCAGCACCGCTTCAGCAGCGGCTGGGCGGCTGGTTCGTGGTTCACCCCGGTGGTCAACCTCTGGTTCCCCAAGCAGATCGCGAACGACATCTGGCGCGCCAGCTCCCCGCAGGGGCCGCACGCCGTCAGCCGCGGTGTGCTCAACGGCTGGTGGGTCACCTGGATCGTGGCGCTGGTCACCAACGCCGTCGGCGGGATCCGGTACAACCTGCTGCGCGGCAAGGTGGAGGGCGACGACTACGCCCCTTCTCCCTCGGAGGCGAAGAGCGACATCGAGAGCCTGCACTCCATCCTGGCCTTCGACATGTTCGCCATCGTGATCTTCATGGCCGCGGCGGTCCTGGCGCTGCTGCTGGTCCGGCAGATCACCGCGATGCAGGAGCAGCGGGCCTCGCTGCCCCCGCAGATGGCCGGTCCGGCCCCGTACGGGATGCAGTCGCCGAACCCGTACGGCTCCCCGGCTCCCGGTCCCGCGCCGTATGGTGCCCCTCAGATGCCGCCGACCCCGCCGCCCGGCCAGCCCGGTCAGCACTACCCGCCCTACGGGCAGGGCTAGCCCGCGGGTTACGCCGGAATCGACTGGACCACGGATTCTCCGAGTGGGGCAGGAAGAGAGCGTGCAGGGGGACGACGCGGAACTGACCGCCGCGGTGCTCGCGGCGCAGGAAGGGGACGAGACCGCCTTCCGGACCGTCTACCGGTCCGTGCACCCTCGCCTCCTCGGTTATGTGCGCACGCTGGTCGGTGACGGCGACGCGGAGGACATCACCTCGGAAGCTTGGCTGCAAATAGCCCGTGACCTGCAGCGATTCAGCGGAGACGCGGATCGTTTCCGGGGCTGGGCGGCCCGGATAGCCCGCAATCGGGCGCTGGACCACATACGGATGCGCGGCCGCCGTCCGGCGATCGGCGGCGATGAGTCGGAGCTGGAGTTCCGGCCGTCCGACGCGGACACGGCCGGTGAGGCGATGGAGGCCATCGGCACCGGCAAGGCGCTCGGGCTGATCTCCCAGCTCCCGCAGGACCAGGCCGAGGCGGTGGTGCTCCGGGTGGTCCTGGGGCTCGACGCCAAGAGCGCGGCCGCGGTGCTGGGCAAGCGGCCCGGGGCGGTGCGCACCGCCGCCCACCGGGGGCTGCGGCGGCTGGCCGATCTGATCGGCCCCGCGGCCGGGGGCGATCCGGTGCTCGACGCGGTCCCGGGGCAACGCGAGTCACACGGCGGCGGCGCAACCAAGCCGGGTGTGGCGAAGTCTGCTGGTGTGACGGATTCACGCGCGCCAACGCAGAAGGACATGTGATGGCCGAAGACCACCGCTACAGCTGGCTGGATGACAGTGCCGCGGAGCGGTTGCTTCGCGGCGAACCGGTCGAGGGGCAGCCTCCGACTCCCGACGGCCGGAGCGACCAGTCATATGCCGATGCGGAACGGTTGGCGGCCGTGCTCAGCGCCGTCGCCGGCGCGGGCCGTACGGCGGCTCCCTCCGGCGCGTCCGCGCTCCCCGGTGAGGAAGCGGCCGTGGCCGCCTTCCGGGCGGCCCGGGTCGAGGCCGGGGCCGGGACGGGCGCCGTGGCCGAGGTGGCCGAAATGGGCATGGCCCGGCGGCCGCATCCGCTCCGGCGGTTCAGAGAGAGACAGCCGCGGCTGCGGCGCCCGCTGCGCGCGGGCATGGTCGCGGTCGTGGCCGGATGTGCGCTCAGCGGATTCGCGGTGGCGGCAGCCGCGGGGGTACTGCCGACACCGTTCGGGCAGAGCGACCACACTCCGGGCCCCTCGGTGAGCATGTCGAACGGCGGTTCCGGCGGGAACTCCGCCCATCCGGAGATCTCCCAGGACGACAGTACGACGGCGCCCGATCCCAGTGGTTCGGACGACAACGATGCCAGCGATGTGGGGTCGAACGGCGCCCAGGGCGGAACCGTTCCCTCCAACCCGGAGGACGGCGGCAAGGGCAAGAACGGCACGTCGAAGGAGCCCTCGAAGGGGGTGCCCGGCGTCCCGAACTGGGCCCTGCGCGTCTGCCCGCGCTACCTCGACTCGGAAACGGGCGTGGGCGCGGAACTCGACAAGAAGTCGCTGAAGAAGCTGACGAAGGCGGCGGGCAGCGCGTCCGCCATCCACGGCTACTGCACGCAGATCCTGGCCGAGGACGGTGCGGGCGGCGTCCCGCGCAGCGACGAGAGCACGGGCAGCGGCGGCGACAGCGGCGGCACGAACAGCGGCTCGGACCACGGTGGCAACGGGAACGGCGGGGGCAACGGCTCCGGCGGTTCCGGTTCCGGCGGCTCCGGTTCCGGCTCCGGTGACAGCGCCGGTTCGGGCAGCGGTGGCGACTCCGGCGGCGATCCGGGAAAAGGGAGCGGGGACGGCGACCCGGCCCCGCCGCCCCCGCCGCCGGACACCACCACGCCGACCGACGCCACCACCCCCACGACGGCGGCTGACCCCTTGAAGTCCACGGAGCCGCCCGCTTCGGACGACCCCACGACCACCGCGGAAACGGGTGCCGACTGAGACTCCGGCACCCAGGTGTGACGTTTTTTTCAGCGGTGACGCTGAAAGAAACGGGCCGACTGGTCATCGGCCGCGCGGGAGCCGAGGTTCCCCCCGTACCGACGGCTCCGCGCATTCGGCGCGGGCAGAGCACGTTCCCCCGGCTCTGCCCGCGCCGCCCCAGGGCTACTTGTAGACCACGACCTTGTCGCCCGCCTTGACCTTCGCGAAGAGCGCGGCGATCTTCTTCTTGTCCCGGACGTTCACACAGCCGTGTGAGGCGCCGCTGTAGCCGCGGGCGGCGAAGTCCGAGGAGTAGTGCACCGCCTGGCCGCCGCTGAAGAACATCGCGTAGGGCATCGGCGTGTGATAGATCGTCGAGACATGGTCCCGGCTCTTGAAGTTGACCTGGAACAGCCCCTCCCGGGTCGGGGTGTACTCCGAGCCGAAGCGCACATCCATCGCCGACACCACCCGGCCGTTGACCATCCAGGCCAGGGTGCGGCTGGTCTTGCTGATGCAGAGCACCCGGCCGGTCAGGCACCGTGGATCGGGCTTGGCCGGCGGAAGGGTGGTCGGCGGATAGAGGTCGTCGCGCGTGGGCGCCTTCGTCGCCGAGCGCAGCGAGGTCCAGGTCCGCTGGTTCACCGAACCGGTGGCCGCGAGGCCGTGGCCCCGCTGGTACGCGCTGACCGACGCCTGCGTGATCGTGCCGAAGTACCCGGTCGGGTTCCGGTGGAAGAGGCCGAGTGCGCGCAGCCGGGCCTGGAGCTCGCGCACCCGGTCCCCGCTGGTGCCGAAGGGGATCACCGGCGGGGCCACCCGCGGCGCGGTGCGCCGCGGCACCGGAGGGGCCGTGGTGCGCGGCGGGCGCACCGCCACCCGCTTGGGCTTGGCCTTGTGGGTGTACGTGGGCTGCGGCCGGGGTGGCGTCTCGCGCGCGGGTGCGCTCGTACTGGCCCGGGTCTGGGGTCGCTCCTGCCCCCGGCCGTTCACGGTCGCCTCTCCCGGCCGGCACCCGGCGACGAGTGCCGCCGCCGTGGCCGTGGCCAGCGCGGTGCCGACCACCGCTGTCCGGTGCATTCGAACCCCTCCCCTGATCTTTTTGCTCTGAATGCTTCCCGGGGCTGCCGTGGGGCGAACATCGACGCATGCTGTGAACAAGGCCCCGTACCGGGAGAACGCCCGGTATCAGCCATCAGGAGGCGTGACCCATGGCGCGCGAGTCGGAGTCGGGATTCCCCGTCGAGCCGGTGTACGGGCCCGGCGCGCTCAGCGGCTGGGACCCGGCCGGGCGGCTGGGCGAGCCGGGGGAGTACCCCTTCACGCGCGGGGTCTATCCGACGATGTACACCGGCCGCCCCTGGACGATGCGCCAGTACGCGGGGTTCGGCACCGCCGCCGAGTCCAACGCCCGCTACCGGCAGTTGATCGAGCACGGCACCACCGGTCTTTCGGTGGCCTTCGACCTGCCGACCCAGATGGGCTACGACTCCGACGCGCCCCTCGCGCACGGCGAGGTCGGCAAGGTGGGGGTGGCCATCGACTCGATCGAGGACATGCGGGTGCTGCTGGGCGGCATTCCGCTGGACCGGGTCTCGACCTCCATGACCATCAACGCGCCCGCGGCGCTGCTGCTGCTCCTCCACCAACTCGTGGCCGAGGAGCAGGGCGTGTCCGGGGCCCGGCTGACCGGCACCATCCAGAACGACATCCTCAAGGAGTACATCGCCCGCGGCACCTATATCTTTCCGCCCGCCCCCTCGCTGCGGCTGGTCGCGGACATCTTCAAGTACTGCAAGGCCGAACTGCCCAGGTGGAACACCATCTCGATCTCCGGCTACCACATGGCGGAGGCCGGGGCCTCGCCCGCGCAGGAGATCGCCTTCACCCTGGCCGACGGCATCGAGTACGTCCGTACGGCCGTCGCGGCGGGGATGGAGATCGACGACTTCGCGCCCCGGCTCTCCTTCTTCTTCGTCTCCCGCACCACGCTGCTGGAGGAGGTCGCCAAGTTCCGGGCCGCGCGGCGGATCTGGGCGCGGGTGATGCGGGAGGAGTTCGGCGCCCGCGATCCGAAGTCCCAGATGCTGCGCTTCCACACGCAGACGGCGGGGGTCCAACTCACCGCCCAGCAGCCCGAGGTGAACCTGGTCCGGGTGGCCGTCCAGGGCCTGGCCGCCGTGCTCGGCGGCACCCAGTCGCTGCACACCAACGCCTTCGACGAGGCCATCGCCCTCCCGACCGACACCTCGGCCCGGCTGGCGCTGCGCACCCAGCAGGTGCTGGCGCACGAGACCGATGTGACGGCGACGGTGGACCCCTTCGCGGGCTCCTACGCCGTCGAGTCGCTGACCGACGCGGTCGAGGAGGCGGCCGTCGATCTGATGCGGCGGGTCGAGGACCTGGGCGGTGCGGTGGCCGCGATCGAGCGGAACTTCCAGAAGGAGGAGATCGAGCGGAACGCCTACCGGATCGCCCGGGAGACGGACGCGGGCGAACGGGTGGTGGTGGGCCTGAACCGCTTCCAGCTGGCGGAGGAGGCGCCGTACGAGCCCCTGCGGGTGGACCCGGAGATCGAGGCCCGCCAGCGCGACCGACTCGCCCGGCTGCGCGCCGAACGCGACCGCTCGGCGGTGAGCGGGGCGCTGTCCTCCCTGCGGAAGGCCGCCGAGAGCGATCCCGGCACGGCCAATGTGCTGTACCCGATGAAGGACGCGCTGGCGGCGCGGGCCACGCTGGGCGAGGTCTGTGACGCGCTGCGGGAGGTGTGGGGGGCGTATCGGCCGGTGGACGCGTTCTGAGCGAGCGTTGTCGGAGGGCTGGGTGACACTGGACCCATGTCGTCGTCACCCCGCCGCACCTGCCCGGTCTGCACCCGAGAGATCGCGGTCGTCGGCGGGCGCTTCGCCCGCCATGACCCTCCCGGGCGGCGCTCCGCGTACGAGCTGATCTCCTGTCCCGGCTCGCGACGGATCGCGCCGCTGCTCACGACTCCGCCAAACCTCTTCGGCGAGGAGGAGCCCCCGACGTCGGGGCAACAGACCCTCTTCTAGCCCGCGCCGGATCGCGCCGCCCGCGCCAGCCGCCCGCGCCGGATCGCGCCGCCTGCGGCGGGCTGTTCCCCTCCCCGCCCCTTCCCACAACTGGGGCTCCGCCCCAGACCCCGGCAGACCGCCATCGGCCGGCTCGTCGACCCCGGGGTCGAGGGGGAAACGGAACCGGGGCTCCGCCCCAAACCCCGGCCGGACGGCCCGTTGTGCGCGGGCGTCCGCCGCGACGGCGTGCCGACCGCGTTCGCGGCGGCGACGGTCGGCTCGTCGCCCCGCAGGGGCCCAGGCGAGAAGCGAAACCGGGGCTCCGCCCCAAACCCCGGCCGGACGGCCCGTTGTGCGCGGGCGTCCGCGCGCGGATCGGCCCGCCGACCCCGGGGTCCAGGGGCGGAGCCCCTGCCGCGCGGCGGAGCCGCGTGTCGATGCCGGCGGCGCCGCTACGCCGCGCCGCCCAGCAGCCGCGAAGCGATCCGCACCCCCGGATTCGCCTCCGTCAGTGCCTCCATCAGATGGTCGCCGGCGGCCTTCAGGGCCGTGTCGTCCATCGGCGCCAGCGCGTCCAGGACGAACATCGCCCGGGTGGTGTCATGGGTGAGCCGGGTGCGGGTGCACTGGCGCCAGTTCCAGCGGCGGCAGGTGGCGCCCGTGTCGTCGCGCCATACCACCTCGCCGGGCGCCGGGTGCTCGATCGCGGGCTCGCCGCCGGCCGTGGTCTCGAAGGTCTCGTCGCCCTTGGCGCGCACCAGCCGGGCCGCGCCCACGTAGTGGTCGAGGTCCTCGCCGCCGAGGGGGATCACATGGCCGACCGAGATCGCGTTGTAGATGTCGGTCAGCCGGTCCACCCGGGGCAGCCCGGCGGGGACCCGCCGCAGCAGGGCCTCCGCGCTGGGCCGGGTGCGCTGCGGCTTCGCGCCGAAGGCGCGGAACGCCTCGCGCCAGGCGGCCAGATGCGGATGCTCCTCCACCGGGCCGTCCCCGAACCGCTCCCGCGCCGCCGACTCGGCGTCGGCCAGGAGTCGCTCGCTGAGCTCGTCGCAGGGCCCGGGGCGCAGCCCCTCGGCGGTGATGAGGAGCGCCCGGTAGTCGGGGCGCAGGGCGAGTACGGCGGGGTCGATGGTGGCGGATTCCAGCCAGGCTGCGGCGTCGAACGTCATATGGTCCACTATGGCATACGGCACGGTGCAGTGTGATGTACGGCCTCGGGGGGCATCCCCACCCTGGAGAGGGCGGGTGCCCCGATGGTGGCGTATGACCGGAAGCGGAACGCTCTACGGCATGACCACACGTACTTCCGACGCCGGCCCCCGCCGCCGGACCCTGCTGGCCGCCACCGCCCTCGCCGCCGTGGGGGTGGGGGCGGCGCGGTCGAAGGCGGTCGCCGCCCCGGTCGCGCGGCGGGTGCGGCTGACGCTGCCCGCGCCCACCGGGCCGTACCCCGTGGGCACGGTCTCCCACCGCCTCGTCGATCACCACCGGCCCGATCCCTGGGTCGCCTCCCGGCCGTCGCGTGAGCTGATGGTCAGCGTCCGCTATCCGGCCCGGGACGTCGAGCGGTATCCGCGCGCCGCGCAGATGTCACCGGGCGAGGCGGCCGGTTTCGACCGGCTGAACAACTTCGGGGGCGTGCCGCGGGGCCGCGTCGACTGGGCGGCGACGCGCACCTTCGCGCACCAGGGGGCCCCGCCCGCGAGGGCACGCCGGGGCGCCGCGTGCCCGGTGGTGCTCTACTCGCCCGGCGTCGGCGACCCGCGCTCGCTGGGCACCACGCTCACCGATGAGCTGGCCTCGCGCGGCTATGTCGTGATCAGTGTCGACCACACCTACGACGCGTCGGCGGTCGAGTTCCCGGACGGCCGGATCGAGACCAGCCGGCTGCCGGCGGAGTACGAACGGGCCGAGCGGGAGGGCACGGTCGTCGAGCTGCTGCGGAAGACCTGTGCGGTGCGAGTGGCGGATCTTCGCCTCGTTCTCGACCGGCTGGAGACGATCGCCCCGACCCCGCTCGACCCGTCCGCCACCGGCGCGTTCGGGCAGTCGGCGGGCGGCTTCGCGGCCCTTCAGGCGATGCACGACGACCGGCGGATCGCGGCGGCCGCGAATCTGGACGGGCTGCTGGCCTACGTCCAGGAGGATCACGACCCCGGCCCGCTCTCCACGGTCGCCGCGGACGGTGTGGACCGCCCCGTGCTGCTCATGGGCAAGGACGGGAACGACCACCACACCGTGCCGTCGTGGGGTGCGCTGTGGGAGCATGGCTCGGGCCCGCGCCTCGATCTGACGCTGCTCGGTTCGGGCCATGCGACCTACACCGACGCCACGTCGATGCTGCCTCGGATCGCCGCGCGGCTGCGCTTGCCCAAGGAGATGGTGACCGCGGCGATCGGCACGGTCACCCCGGAGCGGGCGGTGGCCGTCCAGCGCGCGTATGTCCCGGCGTTCTTCGACCGCGAGCTGCGCCACCGCGATGACGGCGGTCTGCTGGACGGGCCGTCGGCCCGCTACCCGGAGGTGCGATTCGTCGACTGGGCCCCGTCCGGGCGGCCGGGGGTCTAGAACAGTCCCAGCCGCGTGGTGAGCAAGGCGAGGACGACGACCAGCGACCAGCCCAGCAGATGCTCCAGCAGGTGGTCCTCGCCATCGGAGGAAGGGCCTCCGGTGCGGGCGTGGAGGCCGGTGCGGCGCGCCGCGATGTCGGTCATGCGGGTGTCCTCTGTGCTCAGCGATGATCGTGATGAATGTGGTGGACGTGATGGACATGATGAAAAGGGTCATCACCGTTGCCCAGGGTGCGCCGAGCGGCCACCTGGGGTAAAGGGGGAGTGGCCGAACTCACCCGAGGAGGTCCACGGTGACCAGCGTCATTCCCAAGGGTCTGGGCGAGCAGATCCGCGCCCTGGCCGGGGGCGAGGTGACCTCCCGTGCGCTGGTCGAGCAGTCGCTCCAGCGCATCGCCGAGACCCAGCCCACGCTCAACGCGTTCCGCCGCGTCCGCGCCGAGGCCGCCCTGCGCGAGGCCGCCGAGGCGGACCGGCGGCTGGCGGCGGGGGAGCGGCTGCCGCTGCTCGGCGTCCCGCTCGCGGTCAAGGACGACACGGACGTCGCGGGCGAGCCCACCGCCTTCGGCTGCCGCGGCGACTTCCCGGCCAAGACCGAGGACGGCGAGGCGGTACGGCGGCTGAAGGCGGCCGGGGCCGTGATCGTCGGCAAGACCAACACCCCCGAGCTGGGCCAGTGGCCCTTCACCGAGGGCCCCGCCTTCGGCGACACCCGCAACCCCTGGAGCCCGGCGCACACCCCCGGCGGCTCATCCGGCGGCGGCGCGGCCGCCGTCGCCGCCGGTCTGGTCCCCGCCGCGCTCGGCTCGGACGGCGCGGGCTCGCTCCGCATCCCCGCCGCCTGGACGCATCTCATCGGCCTCAAGCCCCAGCGCGGCCGGATCTCCACCTGGCCGGACGCCGAGGCCTTCAACGGCATCACCTGCAACGGTCCGCTGGCCCGTACGGTCGCCGACGCGGCGCTGCTGCTGCATGTCGCGACCGGCAACCGCGAGGGGGATCTGCACTGCCCCGAGCCGGTGGACGTGCTGTCCGCGGTGGGCCGCGACCCGGGGCGGCTGCGGATCGCCCTGTCGTACAAGACGGCCTTCACCGGCACCCCCAAGCGGCTGGACCCGGTGGTGCGGGCCGCCGTCGTCCGGCTCGCCGAGCGGCTGGCGGCCCTCGGCCACGAGGTGGTGGAGGCCGAGCCGCGCTACGGGCTCGTGGGCTTCTCCTTCCTGCCGCGCGCCACGGCCGGGCTCACCGAATGGTCCGGCCGGGTCCCCGATCCGCTGCTGCTGGACATCCGCACCCGCGGCGCCGTCCGCAACGGCCGTCTGCTGGGCGGCACCGCGCTGCGGTGGGCGCGGTCGTACGAGGGGCCGCTGCGGCGCCAGGTCGGGGCGATCTTCGACCGCTTCGACGTGGTCCTCTCCCCGACGACGGCCACGCCCCCGTTGCGGATCGGCGCCATGGCCGGTCTGTCCGGGTGGCGTACGGATCGGGCCATGATCGCGGCGTGCCCGTACGCCTGGCCGTGGAACGTGCTGGGCTGGCCCGCGATGAACGTCCCCGCCGGGTTCGCCGACCCCGAGGGCGGCACGCTGCCGCTCGGCGCCCAGCTCCTCGGCCCGGCCAACAGCGAGCCCGTGCTCATCTCGCTGGCGGCCCAGCTCGAGGCCGACCAGCGGTGGTACGAGCGCTGGCCCCAGGCGTCCCGCCCCGGCCCGCTGCCGGGGGTGAGCGGCTGAGGTCAGGCGGGAGCGGGCCGGACGGGCTGGGGGTGGAGGCGGCCGGTTCGGGCGAGTGCGGTGACCGCGGTCGCGCAGGCGGCTCCGGTCACCGCGAGTACGGCCCATACCAGCCAGGGCGCGTCGGCGTGGGCGGCGTCCCAGAGTGCGCCCAGGGCCAGGTTGCCGAGGGTGATGCCGAGGCCGGAGACGGTGTTGTACAGGCCGTAATGGGTGGCGACCAGTTTGTTCCCGGACAGCGCGACGACGGTGTCCATCTCGAAGGGGTAGACCACGGCCCCGGCCGCGGCGAGTACGGCCACGGACACGGCGAGAGCCGTCAGGGGCCCGATCGCGGACCGGGCGGGGGTGAGGGCCAGCGGCACGAACGCCGCGCCCATCGCGGCGAGCCCGGCGGCCAGTGCCTGGTGGGGAGTGAAGCGCCGCTTGGCCCAGCCGGTCAGCCGCAGCTGCCCCGCCACCGCCACCGCGGCCGAGATGACGAACAGCCCGCTCGTCGCCTTCGTGCCGTCCGCGCCGAGGGCGGCGTCGGCGGCCAGCGGCAGCACCAGGTAGACCTGGAAGGTCAGTACGTAGGAGCCGGTCATCGCCGCGGAGAACAGCAGGAACGGCCGGTTGGAGACGACCCGCCGCCACTGCCTCCACACGGTTGGCGTGCCCGCGTTCTCGGTCGCCGTCCGGTGGGTGCCGGTGTCGTGGCGGGCGGGGAGGGCACGGGCCTGGAGCACGCTCAGCGCCGCGAAGATGACGGCGGCTGTGGTGCACACGGCTCGGAAGTCGGCGGCCAGCAGCGCGAGTCCGACCAGTGGGCCGAGCAGCATGCCGGTTTGGTAGTAGACGTTGAACAGGGCGAACGCATCCACCCGGCGTTCGCCCGCTTCGGCGGCGAGATAGGCGCGTACGGCCGGGTTGAACAGGGCGCCGGCGAATCCGGTCGCCGCCGATGCCGCGATCAGGGCGGGGAGGCTGCCGACCCAGCCGAGCAGGGCGAATCCGCCGGTGCGCAGGACGCAGCCGATCAGGATCGGGGTCTTGTAGCCGAAGCGGTCGGCGATGGTGCCGCCGATGAGGAACATGCCCTGCTGGGAGAAATTGCGCACGCCGAGGACCAGGCCGACCGCCCAGGCCGCCAGTCCCAGACTTCCCGAGAGGTGGGCGGCGAGGTAGGGCATGAGCATGTAGAAGGCCAGATTGATGGCGAACTGGTTCGCCATCAGCAGCCGCGCGGCCGGGCTGAATGAGCGGGTCTGCGCCAGGATCTTCCTCACCGGGCCGCTCCCGCCAGGCTCAGGTCTGCCCTGCCGGTGTGGGGGCGGGTGACGGTGCGGCAGCGGGTCCAGCGCGTGACCACCGCCTGAGCGGGATCGGCGATCTCGTCCGGGTCGTCGGGCGGTTCATGGCCGAGGAGTTGATGGGCGCGGCAGTAGTCGTCGTCGAAGACGGTCGAGACGTAGCGGTGCGGGCCGTCGGGGAAGACGGCGGCGATGCGCTGCTCGGCGGGGGACGTGCGGGCGACCCAGCGTCCGACCAGGGCGACCGCGCCGACGCTCCACCCGCCGGTGGCGTACCGGGTGCGGGCCAGGGCGCGGGCGGCCCATACGGCCTCGGGGGCGGCGACCCAGTGGACCTCGTCGAACAGGTCGTAGGCGACATTGCGCGGGTAGATGGACGAGCCCAGTCCGCGCATCAGCCGAGTGCCGGCGGGCTGGCCGAAGATGGCCGAGGCGCAGGTGTCCACGCCGACCACCCGCAGCGCGGGGAAGAACGCGCGCAGGGCGCGGCCGGTGCCCGCGGAGTGGCCGCCGGTGCCGACCGAGACGACGAGGGTGTCGATCCGGCCGAGCTGGGCGACCAGTTCGTGCGCGAGGGGCCGGTAGGCGGCCACGTTGTCGGGGTTGTGGTACTGATCCGGGCACCACGCGTCCGGGTGGCGGGCGAGCAGTTCGGCGACCCTTTCCCGGCGCGCCTGTTGCCAGCCCCCCTCCGGGTGCGGCGTGGTCACTGTGTGGACGTCGACCCCGTAGGCCCGTAGGAGCCCGGCGACCTGGGCCTCCATCCCGGGGTCGGTGACCAGCGAGACGGGATGGCCGTAAGTGATACCGGCCAGGGCCAGGCCGAGTCCGAGGGTGCCGGAGGTGGACTCGACGATCCGGGCACCGGGCGACAGCGCCCCGCGTTCCCGGGCGGCGGCCACCATGTACAGGGCGGTGCGGTCCTTGATACCGCCCGGGTTGTGGCCTTCCAGCTTGGCCCAGAATCCGCGCCCGGCAGGAGTGAATGGCTCACCCACCCACAACACGGGCGTGTCGCCCACCAGGGCGGAGGGATGGGCGGCCGACCGCGCCGAGGCGGCGAGCAACTGGGCGGGGGACGCGGTAGCGGAGTCGGGGGCACAGGGCAGCGGGTGAGGTTTCATCGGTGACGGCTCTCCCACCGCCGTCGACGGCACGTCGAAACGGCGGTGTACAGGGTGACGGGGCATGACACGGCTCGTCGCCGCACCGGCACGCCTCGCGTGGCGGCGCGGCGGGGCCCCGTCAGTTCCGCCAGACCTGCAACGCCGCCTGCTGCCCACCACCAGGCCGCGGTACCTGAACCTCTTGGCCCGGCGGAGCCCGCCCCGGCGCCACTCCCTCGACCGCCTCGGCGTGCAGGGGCTCCTGCTGCGGCATCAGCTCCTGGCCCCGGCTCGCCTGTGCCCATGTCGGCTCGTCGAAACCGGCGCAGTGCTGGGGGCCGTGATGCGAGTCCTCCGCGACGTGCTCGGACGCGCCGTGTGACACGGCATGCGAAGCCAGACCCGTCACGGTGATGATGTCGGTCCGCCCAGCGCCGCCGACCAGCGGGCCATGGGCGCAGGCCACCACGTGGATCAGTGCGACCAGCACCAGAGCGAGCCACGGCCAGCGGGCCGCGGCCCGCTGTGTCCCGGGCGCCGTTCTGATCATCACTTACGCAATGTAGCCGACTGGCTACGCAAAGTTCGTGTCGGGTGGCGGCGCGCCCGGATGCTAGTTGTTGCTGGCGTACGTGACGAACGCGGTCCAGGCGGTGGGGGTGACGGTGAGGTGGGGGCCGTTGGGGTTCTTGGAGTCGCGGATGTGGATGGTGGCGGGGGTGGCTGTGGTGGCTGTGGTGGCGACCTCGATGCATGAGGGGCCGTCGTTGCTGCTGTAGCTGCTCTTGATCCATTCATTCGGCTTGAGGGTCACGTGTCTCCCCGCAGTTTCTCGATGAAGGCCAGAGACGAGGGCCGTCGCATGTCGTATAGGGCGCGGGCGTACTCGGGCGTCTGCAACAACCCATGCAAGTTGTGGTTGCCGTAGCCGCCCAACTCGACGACACTCACCGTCACCGGGCCCACGCTCCGTATCGAGGTGCGGGACGCCCGCGTCGAACGTATGCCGACCGTGCGCCCGGTCCCCGAGCCCGGCGCGCCGCGCGAATGCGGGCACGGGCTGCTGCTGGTCGAGGAGTTGGCGGATCGCTGGGGTGTCGTGCCCGAGTTGATCGGCAAGACGGTGTGGGCCGAGATCGGGGCCTAGCGCGGTACGCGGAGGGGCGTCGATCGTGGCCGGGCGCGGCGCCGTCGCGGCACCCTCCAGGGGTCGGGGTACCCCCCCTCCGAAATCGTTTGACACATTAGTTGCGTTAGATCAAACGTTTTTTGAAGGGGGGTACCGGGGTCGAGGCCGGCCCCGCAGCCCAGTTGGGCCCGCAACCCGCCCGGGTCCGGCAGTCCGGCAGGGTCTGGGCCACCGACTGGAGAAGCCGTCCCCGGCGCTCACCCCCACCCACCCGGCGCCCGGCGGCGAGCTCTGAGCCCCCCACCCTCCGGCCCATGCTCAAAAGGCGCCCACCCCGTGAAGCCTTCACCTGTCCGTGAAGCGTTCACCCACCCGTGGCCTTCGACCGCCTCCCTCCGCATAGCGCTTGAGCTGTGCTTCGTATGCGACATCGGTTACCTTCGTATGTAGCCCATCCCTTGGAGGTTCCGATGTCCGCGACCCAGATCGACATCGACGACGACGCACTCGCGGAGGCCATGCGGCTGTCCGGCGCCAAGACCAAGAAGGAGATGGTCAACATCGCCCTCCGCGAGTACGCCGAGCGCCGGGCGCGTACCGAGGCGCGCCTGCGCCACCTGGAGCAGGCGCAGCAGTGGAACGAGGAGGGGTTCTGGGAGCGTCACGCGGCCGAGAAGGGTGGCTCTGAGCGTACGGAGAAGGGTGCCGCCTGACCGTGATCCGCTACCTTGCCGACTCCACGGCCGTCTGGCGCCTCCAGCGTGATCGCAAGCTCAACGATCTGTGGGGTCATGAGTTGGACGAGGGGGCCATCGGCTCGTGCGCTCCGCAGCGCACGGAGTTCCGGCAGTCCGCGCGTGGTCTGGACGAGTACGACCGTATGACGGAGATGTTCGCGGACCTGTTCCCGGACGTCTCCGTCCCAAAGAGCGCCTGGAAGTGGATCGAGACCGGCCAGTACCGCCTGGCCCAACGGGGGCAGCATCAGAGCCTGTCCGCCGTCGACTGGCTGATCTGCGCGACGGCCGCACACCACGGGCTCGTCGTGTTGCACGACGATGCGGACTTCCGGGCGGCCGCGCGTCTCCTCTCCGATCTCGCGGAGCGCAACGTCTTCGCGACTCCCCACTGAGGGCTCGCCACTCCCCACTGAGGGCTCGCCACTCCCCACTGAGGGCGGAGCCGACCTCGGGCGGGCTCGGGCCGCCCACCACCTAGACGGGCGGCCAGTTGCGCAGCGCCACGTCCGCCACCTGCCGCAACTCCTCCTGCGTGACACCGCTGGCCGCTTGGACGGCCATGCCGTGCGCTACGGCCATGAGGTAGCGGGCGAGCAGGCCGGGATCGGTGTCCGGCGGCAGATCGCCTTCGTCGACGGCCCGCCGGAACCGGTCGCCGAGGCGGGCGGTGCCCTCGTTGCGCCAGGCGATGAGGGCGTCGCGGGCGTTGCGTCCGGGGTCCCCGGCGGCGAGGGAGCCCTGGATGCCGAGGCATCCGGCGGGGCAGTCGGGGCGGGTATTGGCCCGGACCGAGCCGTGGAGGAACGCGGTGGCCACCTGCTGGGCGGTCGGTTCCCGCATGGCCCGGTCCGCGTATGCGGCGGGGCCCTCGGAGTAGCGCTCCAGGGCCTTGCGGAACAACTCGTCCTTGTTGCCGAAGGCCGCGTACATGCTGGTGCGGGTGATGCCCATGGCGCTGGTCAGATCGGTGAGGCTGGCGCCCTCGTAGCCCCGCTCCCAGAAGACCCGCATGGCGCGCTCAAGGGCCTCGTCGGCGTCGAAACCCCTCGGTCGGCCGATGGCTGCCTGCTGCCGCGTCTTCATGCCGACCAGCATACCTCTTCGGTACCGATCGGTTCAGAAGTGCGCTACGCTCCACTTCGGTACCGATCGGTACCGAAATTTTTGGAGGTCATTGTCATGGGACAGCTTGAGGGCAAGACCGCCGTCGTCACCGGCGGCGGCACCGGGATCGGCCTGGCCACCGCCGTACGGCTGGCGGACGAGGGTGCGCACGTGTTCATCACCGGCCGGCGAAAGGCCGAGCTGGACGCGGCCGTCGAGGCCATCGGCCCGGCGCGGGCCACCGCGGTGCAGGGTGATGTCACGAATTCGGCCGACCTGGACCGGCTCTACGACGCGGTCCGCGCCCGGGGTCGGGGTCTGGACGTGGTCTTCGCGAACGCGGCGACCGCCGCCTTCGCGAAGCTGGAGGAGGTCACCGAGGAGCACCTCGACCGGACCTTCGCCGTCAATGTGCACGGCACGGTGTTCACCGTGCAGAAGGCACTGCCGCTGCTCAACGACGGTGCCTCGGTGATCCTGAACGCCTCCACCGCCGCCGACCACGGCGCGGAGGCGTTCGGCGCGTACGCGGCGTCCAAGGCCGCGATCCGGTCCTTCGCGCGGACCTGGGCCAACGAGCTGAAGGGCCGCGGCATCCGGGTCAACGCGGTCTCGCCGGGCCCGATCGAAACTCCGGCGATCACGGCCCTCGCCGGTGAGGACAAGGCGGCCGACTTCAAGGCACACCTCGCCACGACCACCGCGATCGGCCGGATGGGACGCCCGGAGGAGGTCGCCGGACTGGTGGCGTTCCTCGCCTCCGAGCAGAGCGGCTTCATCCTCGGCGCCAACTTCTACGTCGACGGGGGTGAGAACCAGATCTGACCTGGGCGGACAGGGGCGCCACCGTCCTCACGGCGGGGCGGACGGGCTCAGTGCGCCGCCGTCCTCACGGCGCCGCCGTCCTCACGGCGCCAGGATGTCCAGCTCCCGCAGCGCGCCCACGGTGATTTCCCTCGTGTAGCGCTCCGCCGCCTCCGCGTCGCCCGCCCGGACCGCTTCGGCCACCCGGACGTGGAGGGTGACCGCCTCCGGGTCGGGGTCGCTGAACATGACGCGGTGCTGGGTGCGGCCGGTGAGGACCTCCGCGACGACGTCGCCGAGGCGGGCGAACATCTCATTGCCCGAGGCGCGCAGGATCACGCGGTGGAAGGCCACGTCGTGGACCAGATACGCGGGGAGCTGCTGGCCGCGCGACGTGGCCACCATGTTGAGCGCGTGCTCGGTGAGTTCGGCGCACTGCTCCGGTGTGGCGTGCTCGGCGGCCAGCGCCGCGGCGGCGGGCTCGATGGCCGAGCGCAGCGCGGTGAGGGAGCGGAGCTGGCGGGGGCGGTCGGGTCCGGCCAGGCGCCAGCGGATGATCTGCGGGTCGAAGACGTCCCACTCCTCGGTGGGGCGCACGGTCACCCCGACCCGGCGGCGGGACTCCACCAGGTGCATGGACTCCAGGACTCGCACCGCCTCCCGGACGACCGTACGGGAGACGTCGTAGCGCCGCTCCAGCTCGTCCGTGCGTAGCACCGTGCCGGGCGGGTAGTCGCCCGCCGTGATCGCGGGGCCGAGGGATTCCAGGACGCGGTCGTGCAGCCCCCGGCCCCTGGGCCTCTGACCACGGCCCTCGGGCCCCTGTTCGTCCATGCGCTCAGCCTACGCGGCCACCCGTCCAGCAAATAAGTATGACTTTTAAGTCACGGACTCTTGAATACGTCGTATCTGTGGGGTTGAGTGTCCGGCGGCGCCGAGGTCGAAGAAGACAGCGAGGTTTCACACAATGCACGCCCCCCAGGTTGTCGTGGTCATGGGAGTGTCCGGTACGGGCAAGACCACGGTCGGCCCCCTGCTGGCGGAGGAGCTCGGCGTCCCGTACGCCGAGGCGGACGACTTCCACCCGCCGGCCAACATCGCCAAGATGTCGGCCGGGACCCCGCTGGACGACGACGACCGACGCCCCTGGCTGGACGCCATCGGCGCCTGGGCCCACGCCCACGCCGAGGGCGGGGGAGTGGTGAGCTGCTCCGCGCTCAAGCGGATGTACCGCGACCGGCTGCGGTCCGCCGCCCCCGGCATCGTCTTCCTCCATCTGACCGGCGACCGCGAGCTGATCGCCGAGCGGATGAGGGAGCGCAAGGGCCACTTCTTCTCCGGCGACCTGCTCGACTCCCAGCTCGCCACGCTCGAACCGCTTCAGCCGGACGAGTACGGCGTCGCCGTGGACGTCACCCCCGAACCCGAGGCCATCACCGAACGGGCCGCCGCCGAACTGCGGCGGCTCGAACATCAGTAACGCACCGTTAGGAAACCCGCCGTGACCAGACTCAGCGCCGAGATGCTGGCAGCGGACACCGTCGACCCGATCACGTCGGCCGGTCACGCACAGCTCGGCATAGCCGTCCTCGTCGGCATAGCCGTTCTCGTCCTGCTCATCACCCAGACCAAGCTGCACGCGTTTCTGTCGCTGACGATCGGCTCACTGGCGCTCGGCGCCGTCGCGGGAGCCCCGCTCGACAAGGTCATCACCAGTTTCTCGGCCGGTCTGGGATCGACCGTCGCGGGCGTCGGCGTGCTGATCGCCCTCGGGGCGATCCTCGGCAAGCTGCTCGCCGACTCCGGCGGCGCCGACCAGATCGTCGACACGATCCTCGCCAGGGCGAGCAACAAGACGATGCCCTGGGCCATGGTGCTGATCGCGGGGATCATCGGGCTGCCGCTCTTCTTCGAGGTCGGCATGGTGCTGATGATCCCGGTGGTGCTGCTGGTCGCCAAGCGCGGCAACTTCTCCCTGATGCGGATCGGCATCCCGGCGCTCGCGGGCCTGTCCGTGATGCACGGCCTGGTGCCGCCGCACCCCGGTCCGCTCGCCGCGATCGACGCGGTCCACGCCGACCTGGGGATCACCCTGGCGCTCGGCGTCCTCATCGCCATCCCCACGGCGATCATCGCGGGCCCGGTCTTCTCGCGCGTCGCCGACCGCTGGGTGGACGTCACCCCGCCGGACCGGCTGATGCCCACGCGCCCGTCGGAGGAGCTGGAGCGGCGTCCCGGATTCGGCGTCACCGTGTTCACCGTGCTGCTGCCGGTCGTGCTGATGCTGATCAAGGCACTGGTCGACATCGTGGTGGACGACCCGGAGAAGGGCGTCCAGCGGGTGGCCGACGTCATCGGCAACCCCCTGATCGCGCTGCTGGCGGCCGTGATCGTGGGCATGTTCACGCTGGGCCGGGCGGCGGGCTTCACCCGGGACCGGATCTCCTCCACCGTCGAGCACTCGCTCGCCCCGATCGCCGGGATGCTGCTGATCGTCGCCGCGGGCGGTGGCTTCAAGCAGACGCTCATCGACATCGGCGTCGGCAAGATGATCATGGACATCTCGAAGGACTGGAACGTCTCCGCGCTGCTCCTCGCCTGGCTGATCGCGGTCGCGATCCGGCTGGCCACGGGCTCGGCGACGGTGGCCACGATCTCGGCCGCCGGGCTGATGACCCCGCTCGCCGCCGACATGTCCAGCACCCATGTGGCGCTGCTGGTGCTGTCGATCGGCGCCGGGTCGCTCTTCTTCAGCCATGTCAACGACGCGGGGTTCTGGCTGGTCAAGGAGTACTTCGGGATGAGCGTCGGGCAGACGGTGCGGACCTGGTCGGTGATGGAGACGATCATCTCCGTCGTCGGGCTCGTCTTCGTCCTGCTGCTGTCCCTGGTGATCTAGCACTGAGCAGAGGTAGGGGTACGTACGCCATGACGACACATCCGCTCTTCGACATCGCGGGCCGCACGGCGCTGGTCACCGGCTCCAGCCGGGGCATCGGCCACGCCCTCGCGCGGGGGCTCGTGGAGGCCGGCTGCACGGTGGTGCTGAACGGGCGCGATCCGCGGGCCCTGGAGAAGGCCGCGGCCGAGCTGGGCGGCGTCGGCGCGGATCGCGCGGATCGCGCGGCGGGCGCGGCGGGCGCGCGGGTGTACACCGCCGCGTTCGACGTCACCGACGGCCCGGCAGTCGCCGCCGGGATCGCCGATGTCGAGGAGCGGGTGGGCCCGATCGACATCCTGGTCAACAACGCCGGGATGCAGAACCGGGCGCCGCTGCTCGAGTTCACCGACGACGCCTGGCGGCAGATCCTGGACACCAACCTCACCAGCGCCTTCCTGGTGGGCCGGGAGGCCGCCCGGCGGATGACCGCACGCGGCCACGGCAAGATCGTCAACATCTGCTCCCTCCAGAGCGAGGTGGTCCGCCCCGGCATCGCGCCCTACGCGGCGACCAAGGGCGCGCTGAAGATGCTCACCAAGGGCATGTGCGCGGACTGGGGCCGGTACGGCATCCAGGTCAACGGGCTCGGCCCCGGCTACATCGAGACCGAGCTGACCCGGCCACTGGTCGAGGACGCGGAGTTCAGCGCCTGGGTGCGCGGGCGGACCCCGGCCGGGCGCTGGGGCCGCACCGAGGACCTGATCGGGGCGCTGCTGTATCTCGCGTCCCCGGCGGCGGACTTCGTGAGCGGACAGGTGCTGTACGTCGATGGCGGCATGACAAGCGTGCTGTGAGCCCTGACGGGCGCTGAACCATGGAAAACCAGGTGAGCTTGAGGAGGCGGGCCGGATGGTGCTGGGCTGTGTGATTCACGGGCAGGGCGATCTGCGGGTCGAGGAACTCCCGGAGCCGGAACCGGCCCCCGGGCAGGCGCTCGTGGCGATCCGCTACGGCGGAATCTGCGGATCGGATCTCCACTACCACCGGCACGGTGGGGTGGGCGACTTCCGGCTCCAGGAGCCGATGGTGCTGGGGCATGAGGTCGTGGGCACGGTGGTGGCGTATGGCGAGGGCGCGACCGGACCCGCGGTCGGCACGCCGGTCGCCGTGCACCCGGCGACGCCGTGCGAGGTGTGCCCCGAGTGCGTCGATGGCCGCGCCAACGTCTGCCGCGACACCCGCTACCTGGGCAGCGCCGCGCGCTTCCCCCACGTCCAGGGCGGCTTCGCCTCCCGCGTCACCGTCCCGGCGGCGCAACTGCGCGCCCTGCCCGACGGACTCGACCCGCGCCGGGCGGCGCTCGCCGAGCCGCTGTCCGTCGCGCTGCACGCGGTGCGGCGGGCGGGCGCGGTGAAGGGCCGTCATGTGCTGGTCACCGGCGCCGGCCCGATCGGCTGCCTGACCATCGCGGCAGCCCGCGCGGCGGGCGCGGCGACCATCACGGCGACCGATCTGCTGCCCCGTGCCCTGGAGTTCGCGGCGGCGGCCGGGGCGACCGCGTGCGTACGGGCCGACGACCCGGACGACGCCAACTGGCCCTCCGACGAGGTCGATGTCGCCATCGAGGCATCGGGCGTGGCCGCCGGACTCGACACCTGCCTGCGGAGGGTCCGGCGCGGTGGAGTGGTGGTGCAACTGGGCATGCTCCCGCCGGGGCAGAGCCCATTCGCCGGGAACGTGCTGGTCAGCCGTGAGATCGAACTGCGGGGCGCACTGCGCTTCCACGCCGAATTCGACGATGCGCTGCGGCTGTTGGCCGCGGAGCCGTCGTTCGACGCGCTGATCAGTGGGGTGCGGCCGGTGGAGGCGGCGGCGGAGGCGTTCGCCTTGGCCGCCGACCGCAGCCAGTCCTGCAAGGTCCTGCTGGACTTCGCCTAGCCCGAACCGCGCCGCGTGCGGTGGGTTGTTCCCCGCCCCGCCCCTTCTCGCGGTATCGATATGCGGCTCCGCCGCGTGGTGGGGCTTCGCCCCAGGCCCCGGCCGGGGGCTGGGATGTGTGTGGCCCGGCGGACCGTGCCGCGTGCGGCGGGTTGCCCCGCTCCCCGTTCCTTCTCGCGGTATCGATATGCGGCTCCGCCACGTGGTGGGGCTCCGCCCCAGGCCCCGGGTGCGTCACGGGTGGCGCGGTCGGCGGCCTGGCCGGTGAGCTGTTCGCGGCGGCGGTCGGCTCCTCGGCCCTCCCGGGGTCCAGGGGCGGAGCCCTTGGTTACGGGAAGGGGCGGGTAGGGGAAAAATCCCGCCAGCATGACCGACCCTGGGCTCGCTCAACGCGTGAGCAGAGGGCGTACCCGGGCGCCGTCCGCCGCCCAGCAGACGTAGCCGTCCGGGCGGATGAGGAAGAGGGCCGGGGCGGGGCCGTAGGCGGTGGTGAGGTGGCCGTCCGGGTCGAGGAGGTCGGGGGTCGGGCCGCCCACCCGGATCGTGCGCACGCATCCGGCCGCCCCCAGCGTCGGGGCCAGGCCCCCGAAATCGGCGTCGGGCGCGGGCGGTTCCGCGTCGCCCAGGATCAGCAGGGTGAAGTGCGGGCCGCGCAGGACGTCGAAGAGCCGGACGGGTGTTCCGTCGGGCAGGGCGCACGGTGCGTCCGGGGCGCGGTCACCGGCTCCGACCGGGCCCGGGTGGTGCCGGTCGTTCCGGTCGGCCCCTTCCTCCCGCTCGTCCCCCTTCTCCCGCTCGTCCCCCTTCTCCCGGTCGGCCCCCTTGTCCCGCTCGTCCACCGCCAGCGGGCCCTCCCGGTAGGACAGGCCCAGCTGGTGGACCTCGCTCGTGCGGCGCCGCCCCTCCGCGTCGCCCGCGCGGTGGGCGCGGTGGATGCGGGTGCTGATGCCGAGGACTCCCGCCGCGATCGGGAGGCGTTCGGCCTCGTAGCTGTCGAGCAGGGCCGGATCCGCGCCGTGCCGTAGCACTTGCCCGAGCTTCCAGCCCAGGTTGTACGCGTCCTGGACGCTGGTGTTGAGGCCCTGGCCGCCCGCCGGGGAGTGGACGTGGGCGGCGTCGCCGATCAGGAAGATCCGGTCCGCGCGGAAGCGGTCGGCCATCGCCGCGCGCGGGGTGAACGTCGAGGCCCACCGCACCTCGCGTACGTCGGAGGCGGCAAGGTGGGTGCGGTCGGCGATCAGTTGGCGGACGGCATCGGGGGAGGTGTCGGGGACCGCGTCCGGGTCGTCGTACTGCGCGGCCACCTGGAACTGGTCGGTCCCGGCGAGCGGGCACAGCGCGATGGCGCCGCCCTTCGCGTGCTGCCAGACGTGCCAGTGATCGCGGCCCAGGCCGCGCCCCGCGCCGTCGATTCCGTCGATTCCGTCGATTCCGCCGATGCCGTCGATGCCGCCGACGCCGTCGATCACCGCGTCCGCGATCAGCGTCGGGGCCGGGTCGACCGTCTCGCCCGTCATACCGATGCCGAGCCGCTTACGGACCGTGCTGCGACCTCCGTCGGCCGCCACGAGGTACGCGGCACGCGCGGTCCCGGCCGAGCCGTCGGCATGGGCGAGATGCGCCGTGACGCCGTCCGCGTCCTGCTCCAGGCCGGTGAGCGCCGTGCCGAACTCGACGCCGCCGCCCAGCTCCTGGAGCCGCGCGTAAAGGATCTCCACCGTCCGCCACTGCGGCAGCATCCAGATCTCGTGGTACGGCCGGTCCGGCGCCGGATCGGCCCGCTCGATCATCTGGAACACCCCGAGCGGCTGCCCGTCCCGCCACCCCAGCATCGGCGGGTACGGGCCGCCCGCCTCCCGTACCGCGCCGCCGACGCCGAGGTCGTCGAAGACCTCCTGGGTACGGGGCTGGAGCCCCTTGCCGCGCGAGCCCGGGAACAGCCCCTCGCCGCGCTCGACCACCCGGGCCCGCACCCCGCGCCGGGCCAGGTCGATGGCGAGGGTGAGGCCGGACGGACCGGCTCCGACGATCAGTACGTCCGTCGGCCCGTCCGTCGGCCCGTCCGGCAGTACGTCCGGCAGTACGTCCTTAACGTTGTTAAGTTCCATGTCGAGAGCGTGCCCTTAACGGTGTTAAGTTGTCAAGGAGCCCCTCATGAGCGGGGAGAATGACCGGATGGCGACGACGCGACTCGACCAGACCCTCGTGGTGGACACCGCCCTGCGGCTGCTGAACGACGTGGGTCTCGAAGGGCTGACCCTGCGCCGCATCGCCAAGGAGCTGAACGTCCAGGCCCCCGCCCTGTACTGGCACTTCAAGAACAAGCAGGCGCTGCTCGACGCGATGAGCACCGCCATGTACCGGCGCATGTTCGAGGCGTACGGCGACCTCGGCGACGGCACCTGGCAGGAGCGGCTCGTCGAGGTCCACCGCGCCCTGCGCCGGGCGCTGCTCGGCTACCGCGACGGCGCGAAGGTCTTCAGCGGCAGCCGATTCACCGGCACCGACCACGCCGGGCCGCAGGAGGACCACCTCCGCGCCTTCGTCACGGCGGGCTTCACCCCGAGCGCCGCCGCCCGCGCCTCGTTCATCGCGTACAGCTTCACGCTCGGCTTCGTGATCGAGGAGCAGTCGGTCGAGCCCCGGCCGGGGGAGCGGACCCCCGGCTACGACGTCACCGAGCGCGAGGAGCGCATGACCGCCGAGGGGTATCCGCTGGCGGCGGCGGTGAGTTCGGACCTGTTCCAGGACTACGAGGCGCGCTTCGAGGAGGGGCTGCGCGCCATCGTGGCGGGCATCGAGGCGACCCTGGCCCCGGCCGCCTCGCGCTAGGTGTGCTGTCCGGGCACGTTGGGGACGGGTCTCCGCGGCGTCGCGACGCCCGGCACGCCCTCTCCCCCCGGGGGATCGCCTCACGGCGGCGGCGCAGGAAGTCGGCGAGCTGGGCACGTCGCATGCCCTGACGGTCCTCGCGGCGGCCGGGCCGATCCAGGGAGCGCCGATCCCCGGATGAACACTCCGCTCCCGCACGTCGCGGCGGGGCAGCACAGTGGGTGGCGGATCGACGACGTGAGGAGAACACGATGCGGACACGAACCCTGGGCAGCACCGGGCCGGCCGTCTCCGCGCTGGGTCTGGGCGCGATGAGCATGTCGGGCGTCTACGGCGAGGCCGACCGTGTGGAGAGCATCGCCACCGTGCACGCCGCGCTGGAGGCGGGCGTCTCACTGATCGACACCGGTGACTTCTACGCCATGGGCCACAACGAACTGCTGCTGGCCGAGGCGTTGCGCGGCCGGGACCGGGACAGCTACCGGCTGAGCGTGAAGTTCGGCATGCTGCGGGGGCCGGGCCAGGAGTTCGGCGGGATGGACGGCCGTCCCGAGGCGGTGAAGAACTTCCTCGCCTACTCGCTGAACCGGCTGGGCACCGATCACATCGACATCTACCGCCCGGCCCGGCTCGACCCGGCGGTGCCCATCGAGGAGACGGTGGGCGCGATCAAGGAGATGATCGACGCGGGGTATGTGCGCCACCTCGGCCTCTCGGAGGTCGACGCCGCGACGATCCGCCGGGCACACGCCGTGCACCCGGTGGCGGATCTGCAGATCGAGTACTCGCTGATCTCCCGCGCGGTGGAGGCGGAGGTCCTGCCCACGCTGCGGGAGCTGGGCATCGGCCTGACCGCGTACGGCGTCCTCAGCCGTGGTCTCATCTCCGGGCACTGGTCCCCCGGCCACACCGGCGGCCCCGGCGACAACCGCGCCTTCAGCCCGCGGTTCGCGAGCGGGAACGTGGAACACAACCTCGCCCTGGTGGAGGCCCTGCGCCGGGTGGCCGAGGCGAAGGGGTGCACCGTCGCCCAACTCGCCATCGCCTGGGTGGCCGCGCGGGGCCAGGAGATCGTGCCGCTGATCGGCGCGCGTACCCGTGAACGTCTTGCCGAGGCGCTGCCCGCGATCGAGCTGGAGCTGACCGCGGACGACATCGCCGAGATCGAGAAGGCGGTGCCGCTGGGCGCGGCGCGTGGTGACCGATACCCGGCCGCGTTCATGTCCGGGCTCGGCGTGGGGAACTGAGCCGGGGGCTCGCGGCGCTTCCGGCACTTCCGGCGCGTCCGGCGCTTCCGGCAGTTCCAGCGCTTCCGGCGCTTCCGGCGCTCGCGGGCCTTCCGGCGGGGCCCGGACCAGCAATGCCGACAGCAAACACCACTGCGGTGCCGGGGTGCGTGCGCTAGGGGGATCCCTAATTGTGACGTCCGGCCTCATGGCAGGTCTGGACCAGTCGTGGCACCCTACCGGCGACAAAGCGTCGGACAACGTTGTCCGACGCTCTCGGGCACCTCCAACGGACTTGGAGCCGACCGCATGAGACGTGTCGCCACCTTATTCGGCGCCCTCACCCTCGCCACTCTCAGCTGGACCGCCGGAACCGCCGCCCACGCCGCCGCCCCCACCCCCGCCCCGTCCCACCCGTCTCCCTCCGCTCAGGGAACGTCCGTCGCCACCGAGGAGCAGCGCGCCGCCGTCCGCTTCTGGACGGCGGAACGGCTGCGCACCGCCCAGGACGTCACCACCCTGCCCGCCGCCCGCACCGCGAAGCTCGCGGCGCCCGCGCCCACCACGGGGGAGCCGGTGACCGTGCCCCCGCTGCCGGGCCCCGCCACCCCCGTCTCCGCGCCCTCGCCCCGGGCCACGTCCCCCACCCCCTGGACCGGCGGCGGCCTGATCAGCACCACGGCGGGCAAGGTCTTCTTCCAGAACGCCTCCGGTGGCACCTTCGCCTGCTCCGCCACCGTCGCCAACAGCGACAACAAGTCCGTCGTGCTCACGGCCGGCCACTGCACCGTGGACGCGGCCACCGGCACCGGCTACCGCAACTGGGTCTTCATCCCGGGCTACAACAATGGCAACCGCCCCTACGGCACGTTCGCCGCCCGCCGCCTCTTCTGGGACGCCCAGTACGTCTCCACCCGGGGGAACGCCAACTGGGACTACGCCTTCGCCGTGATGAACACGCTGAACGGCCGCACCCTGGCCGACACCGTGGGCGCCCAGGGCATCGCCTTCAACTCGCAGACCGGCCGCCATGTCCACTCCTTCGGCTACGGAGGCTCCGCCGCCGAGGGCAACGGCGAGCGGTTGAACCACTGCGAGGGCAATGAGTTCGCCGACGCGGGCCGCCCCGGCTCCACGATGTGGGGCATCGACTGCGTGCAGACCGGAGGGTCGAGCGGCGGCGGCTTCCTCGCCGACTTCTCGGGTGGCGCGGGCTATCTGATCGGCAACATCAGCGTCAGCGCGGGCACGAACGAATACCACCCGACGCTGGGCAACGAGGCCCTCGGCCTCTACCGGCAGGCGGGCGCCGCATAGCCCGGTCAGTTCACCTTGTACGGCCCGCCCTCTCCGTCCCCGACCAGGAGGGGAGGGCGGGGCACTCGCTGTAGGGCGCGCACTCGCCGAAAAATGCGTACTCGCCGTAAGGCGCGCACTCGCCGTAAGGCGCGCACTCGCCGTAAGGCGCGCACTCGCCGTAAGGCGCGCACTCGCCGTAGGGCGCGCACGCGCCCAGGCGCACAATGAGCGCATGACGAGGAGCGACGCATCACCACGGGACACGCGGGACGCGGCCACCGCCCACGCCTGGGCCGCCCTCGGCGGGGACCCGGCGCTGCTGGAGCGGGTGACGTACCGCCCGGTGAGCGGGGGACTGCCCGCCCGGCTGCCCGTGGCCGAACTGGCCCGCGCCACCGTGGGCGTGTGCTCGCTGGCCGCCGCCGAACTGGGCGCGCGGCGCTCCGGCGGGGCGGTTCCGGCGGTACGGGTCGACGAGGGCGCCGTCGCCACCGCGTTCGTCAGCGAACGGCACCTCCGGATCGACGGCCGGAAGCCCACCAACTTCGCCCCGCTGTCCGGCTTCTGGCGCGCGGCCGACGGCTGGGTCCGCACGCACGCCAACTACCCGCACCACCGCGCCCGGCTGCTCACCGCCCTCGGCCTGCCCGACGACGGCGGGCCGGACGAACTCGCGACGGCCCTGGCGGCCCGCCCCGCCCGCGCGATCCAGGAGACCGTCTACGCGGCGGGCGGTCTTGCCGTGGCCGTGGCGGAGCCCGGTGCGAGCGAGATCCCGCTGGCCGCGCTGCCGTTGATCGAGTCCCGGCGGGCCGAGGAGCCCGCCCAGCGCCACCTCGGGGAGGCGCCCCGGCCCGCGAACGGCGATCTGCCGGCAAGCGCCGTGCTGCCCGCAAGCGCCGTGCTGCCCGCACGCGGCGCGCTGCCCGCACGCGGCGCGCTGCCCGCACGCGGCGTGCGTGTGCTCGATCTGACTCGGGTCATCGCCGGGCCGGTGGCCACCCGCACCCTGGCCCTGCTCGGCGCCGACGTGCTGCGTATCGACTCGCCCCGGCTGCCCGAGGACCCGGACGCCCACGCCGACACCGGCTTCGGCAAGCGCTCCGCCGCACTCGACCTCGCCGCGCCCGAGGACCGCCGGACCTTCGAGGCGCTGCTCGCCGACGCCGATGTGCTGGTCACCGGCTACCGCCCCGGTGCGCTCGACCGCTTCGGGCTCGCCCCGGACGCCCTGCTGGAGCGCCACCCCGGGCTGGTCGTCGCCCAGCTGTGCGCATGGGGCTGGTCCGGGGCCTGGGCCGGGCGGCGTGGTTTCGACAGCCTGGTCCAGGCGGCCACCGGGATCGCCGCCATCGAGGCGGCCGCCGACGGCCGCCCCGGTGCGCTGCCCGCCCAGGCGCTCGACCACGGCACCGGCTATCTGCTGGCGGCGGCGGTGCTGCGGGCGCTGACCGAGCGCCACGACACCGGCGGCGGGCGCCATCTGCGGCTCTCCCTCGCGGGCACCGCGTCCTGGCTGACCCACGGCATCGCCCCGGCGGCTCTGGCGGACGGCCCCGCCCATGACCCGGCGCCCTGGCTCACCGAGACCGCCTCCGACCTGGGCACGCTGCGCCACGCCCGCTCGCCGATCGCCACCCCGGAGGATGGCCCACGGGATTGGGCCCGCGCACCAGGCCGCCTGGGCACCGACGTCCCGCGCTGGCTCTGAGCCCGGACAGGCCCGGCTGTACGGGGGTGTCCGGCTGTTCTTTCCCCTACCCGCCCCTTCCCGTAACCAGAGGCTCCGCTCCTGGACCCCGGGCCTCGGACGACCGGGCGGGGTCTGGGGCGGGGCCTCGGGTTGGCTCCGCCCCTGGACCCCGGGGGGAGGGCGACCCGGACGACCGGGCGGGAGCCCGCGCGTTCCGGTTGCCTGGCCGGGATCTGGGGCGGAGCCTCGGGTTCGCTTGGCTCCTGTGAGGCCCGAGAGCCCGTGGAGCCCCTACAGCCGAGCCGTGCTCAGCGAGCGCTTGATCATCGGCGTGAACCGCTGCTCGACAAAGCGGTAGAGCAGCCACGCGAGGCCCAGCATCACCAGCACGGTCAGGGCGAACGTCCCGTAGGAGGGGATGCCCAGCTTCTGGTGGAGGACCCAGACGACCACCCAGCCCAGATGCTCATGGACCAGGTAGAACGGGTAGGTCAGCGCGCCCGCCACGGTCAGCCAGCGCCAGTTGGCCCAGTTCAGCTTGCCGAGCGCGATCAGCGTGACCGCCACATAGCCGAAGGCCACCACGGCGATGATGCCGGTGGCCGACCGGTAGGAGAAGGCGTCGATGTTGGCCGGGTGCCACAGCTCGCGGATCGCGTAGTGCTGGCCGATCAGGAAGCTGATCCCGATGATGCCCCAGGCCAGGGCGTCATGGCCGAAGCGGTGGAGCAGGTAGATGCCCATGCCGCCGATGAAGTACGAGGAGTACTCCGGCATCAGGACCACGTCCAGCAGCGGCAGGTCCGACGCCTCGGCGAACGCCGAGCCCAGTGTCCAGACGGCGCAGAAGAGGACCACGCGGTGCCGGGTCGCGCCCGGGAGCACCACGAACAGCGCGAAGAGGGCGTAGAAGCGCAGTTCCGCCCACAGCGTCCAGCACACGCCCAGCACTCGGTCCACCCCGAGCGGCTGCTGCAGCATGGTGAGGTTGACCAGCGCGTCGCTGGGCGACACCGCCTTGTAGGCGACCCAGGGCAGTGCGAAGACGCCGGTCACCAGGATGATCGCTACCCAGTAGGCGGGGTAGAGGCGGGAGACGCGCGAGGCGAAGAACGAGCGCAGCGGCCGTCCCCATCCGCTCATGCAGATGACGAAGCCGCTGATGACGAAGAAGATCTGGACGCCGAGACAGCCGTAGGCGAAGTAGCTGGAGAGGGTGGGGAACTGGGCGCGGGGCGAGGAGCCCCACGCCTGGGTTATCTCACCGTCGCGGCCGCCGTAGTGGTACGCGGCCACCATGAGCGCGGCGAGCAGACGCAGCCCGTCCAGTGCTCGCAGCCGCACCGGATGGCCTCCGCCGCGCGCCGCCGCCTTGGCGGTGCGCTCGGCGGATCGCTCCGGGGCCAGGCCGGGGGCCGCGTCGGGGGCGCGCGGCGGCGTCGGCGTGGGAGCCGTCGCCGCCGCGTTGGATATCGGTCCGGGGTCGGCGTTGGATATCGGCCCGGCGTCCGTGTCGGGTATCGGCCCGGCGTCCGCGTTCGATATCGGCCCGGCGTCGGGGGTCGGCGGCGCGCTCATCCGGTGACCGTCCGTTTGAGGGCGGCCCGCTTCAGGGCACGGGCGCGGCGCGCCACCTTGCGCACCGTCTCATTGCGCGGGATGAACGCAAGCTGCGAGGGCACCGCCCCGGGCAGGGCGAGCGCGGTCAGCCGCCGCTTCTTGAAGTAGCGCCAGGTGTTGTTGTCCAGGTGGGCGGCCAGATAGCGCTCGGTCGCGGGCCGCAGATCCGGGTAGATCTTGGCCTGCATGCAGAAGCCGACCGCGCTGACCAGCCCGGTCAGCCGCTTGCCCGCCCGCTCGTCCACCGGCTGCGCGGCGGCCACCGCCTTGTGGTCCTCGAGGTCGGGCAGCAGCGCGTCCACGATCGTCACCGGCATGCGGTTGCTGTTCTGGTACGGGGTGAGCCGCTCCAGCAGCGTGTCGGTGCCGATCCGGGCCACTGGCAGCCCGTAGAAGACGTCGGCGGTGAGCAGCGCGGTGGAGAAGCAGCCGATGACCAGGGCCGGGCTCATCCGCTGGTACAGCACCTCGGCGAGCACCGGAGTGTCCATGACGGTCAGCTCGGCGCCCAGCTCGGCGGCCTTCTTCTCCAGCAGCCGCGACCAGCGGGCCGGGGCGGTGGGATGCGGCTTGAAGACGACGGTGCGGTGGCCGAGCGCCACGGCGCCGCGCAACATCCGCAGATGCAGCTCTTCCTCCTCCTGCGGAGTGAGGATGTCCAGCGCGGACAGGTACTGGCCGAGCATCAGCGCCGGGCCGTTGCCGACCGCGATCCGCTCGCTGGCGGAGGCGACGCCGCGCGGGGCGGCCTCGGCCACCTCGGAGAGCACCTTGGTGAACACCTCGGTCGGCAGGATCTCCGGCTCGACGCCGAACTCGGTCAGCAGCAGCGGCCGCAGCCCGGGTACCAGGTCGAGGTGGAGCAGCCGGCGGATCCGGGTGCCGATCAGCGGGTCCAGCTTGTTGCGGGTCGGGCCGTAGCTCATCAGCCCGTCCGCGTAGACGTCGATGGGCGCGCCCTGGAACACATTGGCGACCGCCATCGCCGGGTTGACCTGGATGGACTCCAGGATCAGCTCGACCCTGTCGTCGCCGAGGTTCCACAGCAGCCGCAGATGGCGCTCCCACAGCGGGGCGTCGTCGAGGCGCGGGGCCCAGCCGCCGGGGTGGAACGGCGAGATCGCCTCGTTCCAGGACAGCACCCGGTCGAAGCGGCCGCGCAGCCGCTCGAAGCCGGGCATCTCGTCCACCGGCGGGGTGGTCTCCGGCGTCGCGGCGTTGTTGCTGATCAGCAGCAGCCGGCGGTCGGCCGGGCCGACGCTGTCCGCGTCGATCGCGGCCGCGAGGGTCGCCGCCCCGTACAGGGTCGAGGCGAGGAAGATCTGGGTGCGCTTGCGCTCCGCCAGGGGCTTGTAGGCGGACATCAGGCCGCCACCTCCGCCCCCGCGGACCGGCGCTTGACTCGCCGCAGTCGCGCGGCGCGCTCGTAGTCCATGGAATCCAGTGCGTCCTTCAATACGTCCTGGGGCATGCGTTTCATCGCCGCCGCCGACATGGAACGGAGTTTGCGGGCCACTTGTGGTTCGAATCTCTCGATGTTGCCGAGGTGGTGGGAAATGATCGCGCAATAGGTCCGGACGGCCTTCGGCAGCAGGGCGTCGGCGTCGCGGTCCCGTGCGGTTTCCTCGATCACCTGGTCGAATGCGCGAATGAAGTCGAGCTGCCGGACATCGCCGATCTGGGTGAGCGAGGAGGCGACCCCGCGCCGGTAGAACACCCCGGCCAGGCCGAGGACGGCGAAGCTGCCGGCCTCGCGGTGCAGCCGCCAGATCCAGGGCCGGTCCTCGGCGGTGCGCAGCCCGTGGGTGAAGTGCAGCAGCCCCTGGTCGACCAGGCGGCGGTGGTACATGCCCGCCCAGGCGTAGGGGTAGTCGACGGAGGTGGAGCGGTCGGCCGGGAGGATCACGTCCCGCGGGTTCATCACCTCATCGCGGCGGCCGTGCGGCACCCGGGTGATGGAGCGCGCCCGCGCGGTGCACTGGACATGGTCGGTGCGGACGAAGTCGCACCCCAAGTCCTCGATCGCCGCGAGCAGTTGGGCGTAGTAGCCGGGGGCCAGCCAGTCGTCGCCGTCGAGGAAGGCGAGGTACTCCCCCTTGGCGTTGTCCAGGCCGGTGTTCCGCGCGGTGGCCAGCCCACCGTTCTTCTCATGCCGTACGTAGACGGCCCCCGGAAGGTCGCGTTCTGCCCGCTCCAGGATCTCCGGCGTCCCGTCGGTGGCACAGTCGTCGACGAGAATGAATTCGAAGTCCTCGCGCGCGTTCGCGCGCAGACTTCTGAGCGTGTCGGGGGCATAGGTCTGCACGTTGTAGAACGGCACGATGACGGAGAGCTTAACCACGCGGGTGACGCTAGGTCTCCGGTCGGCATTCGTCTTGACCTAGGGTGTACGTAAAGGTGAACGAAGGACGTCGGAACGGTTAACCCGCCGCTCCAGCCAGCCGATTCTCCAATCGTCGACGTTCTGTTAACCCTTTGTTGCTCTTGCGTTGGGCCGTGAATCGACAACGCTTCCTAGCGTCTCCGACGTGTCCTCACGTACCAAATCCCCTGTGCGAGTCGCCGTGCTCGCCGACTCCGACACCCGGTGGAAATGGGGCGCGCTCACCGCGCATCGCCTCGTACCGGACGGGTCGGGTTCAGCCTCGGAGCGCCGACTCGACGGCTTCCTGCTGCGCGGCCGCGCCACGCCGACCGCCCGGCAGCTCACCGAGGTCGGGGTGCGCGCCGACGCGATGCGCGAGGTCACGGGCGTGGAATTCGTACGGGCGATGGACCGTGAGCGCTATGACGTGATCGTCCTCTCCCTGGTCGGCGGCGCCGTCCAGGCCATGCTGCACGGACTGCGCCACGCCTGGGAGGGCGCCGAGCGCCGCCCCGTGGTCGTCACCGGCTATGTCGGTGTCGTCTACGAGAAGCTGGCCGACGGGCTGCTGCTGCGCCACGGCGCCGATGTGGTGCTGGCCAACTCGCGCCATGACGCCGAGCGCTTCCGTGACGTCTACAAGGGCGTCGGCGCCGACGCGGAGAGCGTCGTGGAGTGCGCGCTGCCGTTCCTCGGCGGCGACCGCTACGACGAGAAGGCGCGGCTGGGCCGGAAGTACCCCGGCGGCACCGTCGTCTTCGCCGTCCAGCCGTCCGTCCCGGACAACCGCGCCGACCGCACCTATCTGCTGCGCCGCGCGGTGGAGCACGCGCGCCGCCACCCGGACCGCGAGGTGGTGGTCAAGTTGCGCTCCAAGCCGGGCGAGCACACCACCCATATCGAGGAGCTTCCCTACCAGAAGCTGATCGCGAAGTTCGGCGACGATCCGCCCGCCAACTTCCGGCTCGCCTACGGCAACATGGGCGAGGTCCTGGACACCGCGGACCTGCTGGTCACGGTCAGCTCCACGGCCGCCCTGGAGTCGCTGCACCGCTCCATACCGACCGCCGTGCTCACCGACCTCGGGGTGCGCGAGACGCTCGGCAACCACCACTTCCTCGGCTCCGGCTGTCTGGCCTCCTGGGACCAGCTGGACGACGGGCACCTGCCCGAGCCGGACGCCGAGTGGCTCAGCCGCCAGGGCGTGGCCGCCGACGGGCCGTACGAGACCTGGTTCGACGCCGCGCGGGAGCGGGTGGCCGAGCTGGCCGCCGCACCGGCCCTGCCGCCGCTCGCCCCCTTCTACACCCCGGTCACCGCCCCCGGCTATCTGCCCGGCCGGCTCGCCCGGTACGGCTTCGAGCCGGACGGCTCACCCCGCCCCGGGGCCTCCGCCGAGGACGAGGCGCAGGTCTCCGCGTTGCGGCGGGTGGTGCGCAACACGATGCGGGAAGCGGCCCGCGGCGCCTACCGCCACGGCGTCCAGCGCGTGGCTCCCGTCATCCGGCGGATGGGGGAGCTGTGAGCAGGGGGCACCGCCCGGCGGTAGCTGGGGGAGCACGCGCGGCCGCCGGGTCGAAGCCGACGACGATGCCCGCACCTCTGCGCCGCGCGGGCGGAGAAGCGAGCAAAAAAGCGGCTGTGAGGGCCACCCCGCGCGCGAACCAAGAGGAGGCCGGGACGGCCTCGATCACCTCCGCAACCCCTGAAGGAGCCGCCATGACCGCCTCGAGCCCGTGTGTGCTCGCCGTGATTCCCGCCCGTGGCGGGTCGAAGGGCGTCCCGGCGAAGAACCTCGCCCCCGTCGGCGGCGTGCCGCTGGTCGCCCGCGCGGTCATGGAGTGCCGGGCGAGCCGCCTGGTGACGGACGTGGTCGTCTCCACCGACGACACCGGCATCGCGGCCGCGGCGCGCGGCGCGGGCGCGGTGGTCGTCCAGCGGCCCACCGACATCGCGGGGGACACCGCCACCAGCGAGGCCGCGGTGATCCACGCGATGGACGCCTACGAGGCGTCGCACGGCACCACCGTGGACGTGGTGCTCCTGGTGCAGTGCACCAGCCCCTTCATCATCAGCGAGGACATCGACGGGGTGGCCGCGGCGGTCGCCGAGAAGGGCGCCGACACCGCCCTGACCGTGGCCCCCTTCCACGGCTTCGTCTGGCGCGAGGGCGAGAACCCCGAGACCGACGGCGGCGACGGGGTCAACCACGACAAGTCGTACCGCCCGCGCCGCCAGGACCGTCCCCAGGACTTCCTGGAGACCGGCGCCGCCTACGCGATGGCCGCGCGGGGCTTCCGCGAGGCCGGGCACCGCTTCTTCGGCCGCACCGACCTGGTGCGCACCGACCCCGCCCGGGTGCTGGAGATCGACGATCCGCACGATCTGGCCCGCGCCCGCGCGCTCGCCCCGCTGTTCGACGCCGAGCGGCCGGGCGCCCTGCCCACCCGCGACGACATCGACGCGGTGGTACTCGACTTCGACGGCACCCAGACCGACGACAGGGTGCTCGTCGACTCCGATGGACGCGAACTCGTGGCCGTGCACCGCGGCGACGGGCTCGGGATCGCCGCCCTGCGCCGCGCTGAGCTGGCGCTGCTGATCCTGTCCACGGAAAAGAACCCGGTCGTCGCCGCACGGGCCCGGAAGCTCCAGGTCCCCGTGCTCCACGGCATCGACCGAAAAGATCTCGCACTGAAGCAGTGGTGCGAGGAGCAGGGCATCGCGCCGGAGCGCGTGCTCTACGTCGGCAACGACGTCAACGACCTCCCGTGCTTCGGCCTCGTCGGCTGGCCCGTGGCGGTCGCAGGTGCGCACGACGTCGTGCGCGGCGCCGCACGTGCGGTCACCTCCACCCCCGGAGGAGACGGCGCGATCCGCGAGATCGCCTCGTGGATTCTCGGAAAGGAACTGTCTTAAGTGAGCTCCAACTCTCGCCTCCGCACCCTCGGTGACAAGATCGCCGGACCCGGCCACCCGGTCTACGTCACCGGTGAGATCGGCATCAACCACAACGGCGACCTGGAGAACGCGTTCAAGCTGATCGACGCCGCCGCCGAGGCCGGCTGCGACGCGGTCAAGTTCCAGAAGCGAACCCCGGAGATCTGCACCCCCCGCGACCAGTGGGACATCGAGCGTGACACCCCCTGGGGTCGGATGACCTACATCGACTACCGCCACCGCGTGGAGTTCGGCGAGGACGAGTACCGCGCCATCTCCGAGCACTGCGAGAAGCGCGGTATCGACTGGTTCGCCTCCCCGTGGGACACCGAGGCCGTCGCCTTCCTGGAGAAGTTCGACGTCCCGGCGCACAAGGTGGCCTCCGCCTCGCTGACCGACGACGAGCTGCTGCGCGCCCTCCGGGCGACCGGCCGCACGATCATCCTGTCGACGGGCATGTCCACCCCCAAGCAGATCCGCCACGCGGTGGAGGTGCTGGGCAGCGACAACATCCTGCTGTGCCACGCCACCTCCACGTACCCGGCCAAGGCCGAGGAGCTCAACCTGCGCGTGATCAACACGCTGCAGGCCGAGTACCCCAACGTGCCGATCGGCTACTCCGGCCACGAGACCGGTCTGCAGACCACTCTGGCCGCCGTGGCGCTCGGTGCCGCGTTCGTCGAGCGTCACATCACCCTCGACCGCGCCATGTGGGGCTCGGACCAGGCCGCCTCGGTCGAGCCGCAGGGCCTGACGCGGCTGGTGCGGGACATCCGCACCATCGAGGAGTCCCTCGGTGACGGCGTCAAGAAGGTCTACGAGAGCGAGCTCGGCCCGATGAAGAAGCTCCGCCGTGTCGCGGGCGTCGTCGCCGAGTCCGAGTCCGCCGACCGCGAGCCCGCCGCGGTCTGAGGCACTCTGCCGTGAATCCACCGGCCGGTGAGCCCGGCCCTTGCCCGGAAGCGGCGGGCACCCCTGACTCGTCGGGGGCTGCCCGCCGCTTCCGGGCCCTGCCTTTGGACGGTGCGATGGTCTCCGCTGCCCCCCTTGCCTCTCCGACCACGCTTGCCTTCGTCGAGAGCCCGGTTCAGCTGCTGAACGTGCTGGAGTGGGCGTACGCCGACGCCCAGCGCGCCGGGGGCCCCGAGGCCACGGCGTCCCAGGACCTCACCGTGGTGGTGCTCTCCCCGCACGATCCGATGACCCGCGGTCAGCTGCGCCGGATGGCCGAACTGGCGCGGGACGAGGGCTTCGCCGTGCGCTGGGAGGACGCGCGCGGTGGGGCCGGTGCCCCGATCAAGACCATCGGCGGACTGCGCGGACCGCTGCGCCGGGCCGGGCGGATCGTCATAGGCGATCCGTTCTCCCGCTATGTCCAGCTGCTGCTGACCCTCACCCGGGCCACGGACCTGGTCGTGGTGGACGACGGCACGGCCACCATGGAGTTCATCTCCCAGCTGGCCAAGGGCGAGCCCCTGGTGCGCTGGCACCGGCGCGGCAGCAAGGGGGCGCGCGACATGGTCTTCGCGCCGGTCTCCGCCACCGCGCGCCGCCGGCTCACCCCGGGCACCAAGCGCCGGGTCGAGGTCTTCAGCTCGATGCCGGTGGAGCCGCCCACCGGGGTCACCATCACCGCCAACGACTTCGCCTGGACCCGCGCCCGGTTCGGCCCGCCCCGGCTCACCGGGGGCACCGACCTGGTGGGCACGTCCCTGGTCGAGACGGGCGTGGTGGACCTGGAGCGCTATCTGGAGGCGGTCGGCTCGCTGGCCCGCGCCCATGGCGCCACCCGCTACTTCGCCCACCGCCGGGAGAGCGCCGAGAAGCTGCACCGGGTCTCGGCCGAGGTGGGTCTCGAGATCGTACGGCCCGATCTGCCGCTCGAACTGATAGCCCGCCGGGGCCCCATCGGCCACACGATCGTGAGCTTCCCGTCGACCGTGGTGCACACCCTGCCGCTCGCGCTCGTGGGCACCGGCGTCCAGGTCGCGGTCTGCGATGTGGACCCCGCCTGGCTGACCAGCGACGCCTCCCCGCGCGCCCAGGGCTTCCTGTCCGGGGTCACCGGGTCGGCGCGCGATGTGCGCCGACTGGGCTCGGGGCCGCAGGCGGGGTCGCCCCCGCCGAGGGACGCGGCCCCGACCAGGGACTCGGTCCCGCAGCGGGACGCGGCTCCCAAGCGAGACGCGGCCGCGCAGCGGGAGGCGGCCCCGCCGGCGAACCCGGGACCGCCCGCCGCACCCGTCGCGGCGTCCTGAGACCGGGTCGCGCGGCGTCCTGAGACCGGTCGCGGCGCACTGAGGCGTCTCAGGTTGTGAGCTCGTCGCCCGTACGGCCGTGTGGCACATCTCACCCGCGGCCGACCGGGAAATCCGCTGTTATACCCCCTGACTAGGAGGATCATGCAGCGGGGCGGGTACTTTTGCGTACCCGAACAGATTGAATTTTTGTTGATCGACATTCGGTGGACCCACCTGGCGTTCTACGCTTCTTCAGGTGAAGCAATTGATGTCCCTCGATGCGACCGATGTCACACCCGCCGACGCGCCCGCGCTGCCCGGCACGCTCCCCGACGAGCTCCGTGCCGAACTCATCGCCTTCCGGCGCGACTTGCATATGCACCCCGAGCTCGGCAACTGCGAGTTCCGCACCACCGCCGCGATCAAGGCGCGGCTGGAGCAGGCGGGACTCGAGCCGCGGGTGCTGCCCTCCGGCACCGGTCTCATCTGTGACATCGGCCCGCGCGGCAGCTTTTCGCCGGAGCTGCCCCTGCTGGCGCTGCGCGCGGACATCGACGGGCTGCCCATCCCCGACACCAAGACGGTGGACTACCGCTCGACCGTCGCCGACCGCGCCCACGCCTGCGGCCACGATGTGCACACCACCGTGGTGCTCGGCGCCGGTCTGGTCCTGGCCGAGCTGGCCCGCGAGGGGCGGCTGGCCCGCCCGGTGCGGCTGCTGTTCCAGCCCGCCGAGGAGGTGCTGCCCGGCGGTGCGGCCGACGCGATCGAGGCGGGCGTGCTGGACGGCGTGGGCCGGATCCTGGCGCTGCACTGCGACCCGAAGGTCGAGGTCGGCCGGATCGGGCTGCGGGTCGGGCCGATCACCTCGGCCTGCGACCGGCTGGAGGTCTCGCTGGACGGGCCGGGCGGCCACACCGCGCGCCCGCATCTGACCACCGACCTGGTGACCGCCGTCGCCAAGGTGATCACCGAGGTGCCCGCGCTGCTGGCCCGCCGGGTGGACGCCCGCTCGGGGCTGGCCGTCACCTGGGGCCGGGTCGAGTCGGGCCACGCCTGCAATGTGATCCCGCAGCACGCCGAGCTGTCCGCCACGGTCCGCTGCCTGGACCTGCCCGCCTGGCGGGAGGCGCCCGACCTGGTCCATGCCGCGGTGGACGAGATCGCCACCCTGCACCGCGCCAAGTCGGAGATCAACTACATCCGCGGCGTCCCGCCGGTGGTGAACGAGGCGACCTCGGCCGAGCTGCTGCGGGACGCCATGATCGCCCGCCGTGGCGCGGACGCGGTTGAGGGCACCGAGCAGTCCCTGGGCGGCGAGGACTTCTCCTGGTACCTGGAGCGGGTGCCCGGCGCGATGGCCCGCCTCGGCGTCCGCAAGGTCGGCGACACCACCCGGCGCGACCTCCACGCGGGCGACTTCGATGTCGACGAGGGCGCGATCGCGGTGGGCGTGGAGCTGTTCACGGCCGCCGTGCTGCTGGACCGCAACGCGTAGGGCCGACGGGCCGGATCTCACGTGGACCCGGCGGTCCGGAACACGTGGACCCGGCGGTCGCGGCGCCGCGCGCTTCCCCTGGCGCGCGGCGTGATCACTCCTTCGTCACCGCCGGTACCGCTCGCGGACACGAGAGGTTCGCGACGATCCGATAACGGCTTCCGAGGGGGCCTTTATCTGGCATCTACGCGCGTTACGATGCGGCGGAACCAGCGCCGCAAGGGGCGCTTCGAGAACACCAGAGGGGACCCTCGTGCGCCGGGTATCCACGATAGCTGTCGCGGGCATCGCCACCGCGGCTCTCGCATTCTCCGTCACCGCGTGTGGCAGCAGTTCCGAAGAGGGAAGCAAGGACGCCGGTATCGGCCTGGCCTACGACGTGGGCGGCCGCGGCGACCACTCCTTCAACGACTCCGCCGCCAAGGGCTACGACAAGGCCCTGAAGGACTTCGACGTCAAGGGCAAGGAGCTGACGGCGAAGGACGGCGACACGGACGCCGACCGCTACGACAAGCTGGCGAGCCTCGCCGAGGCGGGCTACAACCCCGTCGTGGGCGTCGGCTACGCGTGGACCCCCTCGCTCACCAAGGCCGCCAAGAAGTACAAGGACACCGACTTCGCCATCGTCGACTCGGTCGTCGACGCCAAGAACGTGGCCAGCCTGGTCTCCGCCGAGCACGAGGGCTCCTACCTCGCCGGCGTGGCGGCGGGGCTGAAGACCAAGTCCAACAAGGTCGGTTTCATCGGCGGCACCGACAGCGCGCTGATCAAGAAGTTCGCGGGCGGCTTCCAGCAGGGCCTGAAGGACACCAACCCCAAGGCGTCGCTGGACGTCCAGTGGGTGCAGGTCGGTTCGCCCAAGGGCTTCGGCATGCCGGACCGCGGCAAGGACATCGCCGAGGGCATGCTCTCCAACAAGGTCGACGTGATCTACTCCGCGGCCGGCGGCTCCGGCGCGGGCGCCATCGAGGCGACCGCCGGCAAGAAGGGCACCTGGTCGATCGGTGTCGACGGCGACCAGTACTACGACAAGGGCCTGGCCCAGTACAAGAACTCGATCCTGACCTCCATGGTCAAGACCGTGGACGGTTCGGTCTACGACTTCATCAAGAGCGTCGTGAAGGACAAGAAGGCCGAGAGCGGCGTCCAGGCCTACGACCTCAAGCGCGGCGGCGTCTCCCTCTCCTACTCCGGCGGCTTCATCAACGACATCAAGCCGAAGATCGAGGCGGCCAAGAAGAAGATCATCGACGGTCAGATCAAGGTCCAGGACACCTACAAGGACTGACCCCCGGCGCCACGGACCCGCACGGCACCCCCGGGCATCCGCCCGGGTCCGTGGCGTACCCCGGCCGGTCCGGCCCCCGGCCAGCCCCACCCCCCTCCGCCCATCAGGAGTGCGCCATCAAAGCCGCCAGCCCACCCAAGGGCGCTCCCGCCGGTGCCGTCACCGACGTCGCCGTAGAACTCCACGGAATCACCAAGCGGTTCCCCGGAGTCGTCGCCAACCACGACATCGACATCACCGTGCGCCGCGGCACCGTGCACGCCCTCGTGGGCGAGAACGGCGCGGGCAAGTCGACCCTGATGAAGATCCTCTACGGGATGCAGCGCCCGGACGAGGGCACCATCGCGATCGACGGCGAGACGGTGGAGCTGCACTCCCCGGCGGACGCCATATCCCGCGGCGTGGGCATGGTGCACCAGCACTTCATGCTCGCCGACAACTTCACCGTGCTGGAGAACGTGGTTCTCGGCGCCGAGAAGCTGCACGGCATCGCGGGCAGGGCGCGGGCCCGGATCAAGGAGATATCCGACGCCTACGGTCTTGGCGTCCGCCCCGATGCCCTCGTCGAGGACCTGGGCGTGGCGGACCGCCAGCGCGTGGAGATCCTCAAGGTGCTCTACCGGGGCGCCCGGACGCTGATCCTGGACGAGCCGACCGCCGTGCTCGTCCCGCAGGAGGTCGACGCGCTCTTCGACAACCTCCGCGAGCTCAAGTCCGAGGGCCTGACGGTGCTGTTCATCTCGCACAAGCTGGGCGAGGTGCTGTCCGTGGCCGATGACATCACCGTCATCCGGCGCGGCACCACGGTCGCCTCCGTCGTGCCGTCCGAGACCAACCCCCGGCAGCTGGCCGAGCTGATGGTCGGCAGTGAGCTGCCGTCGCCCGAGACCCGCGAATCCACCGTCACCGACACCGACATGCTCGTCGTGGACGCGCTGCGGCTGACCGCCACCGATGTGGACGGCGTGCAGCGGGCCGTGCTCGACGACATCGACTTCACCATCCGCAAGGGCGAAGTCCTCGGCATCGCCGGTGTGGAGGGCAACGGCCAGGCCGAACTGGTCGAGGCCATCATGGGCATGCGCGACCCCGACGCCGGCACCATCACCCTCGACGGCGCCGACATCTCCCACGCGCCCACCCGCAAGCGGCGCGAGGACGGCATCGGCTACATCCCCGAGGACCGCCACCGGCACGGACTGCTGCTGGAGGCGCCGCTGTGGGAGAACCGCATCCTCGGCCATGTCACCGAGGAGCCCAACAGCAAGGCCGGGTTGCTCAACCCCGCCGCCGCCCGGCGCGACACCGAGCGGATCGTGGCCGAGTACGACGTGCGTACGCCGGGGATCGAGGTCACCGCGGCCTCGCTGTCCGGCGGCAACCAGCAGAAGCTGATCGTCGGCCGGGAGATGAGCCACCACCCCAAGCTGCTGATCGCCGCGCACCCCACCCGGGGGGTGGACGTGGGCGCCCAGGCGCAGATCTGGGACCAGATCCGCGCCGCCCGCCGGGACGGCCTGGCCGTGCTGCTGATCTCGGCCGACCTGGACGAGCTGATCGGCCTGTCCGACACCCTGCGGGTGATGTACCGCGGCCGGCTGGTCGCCGACGCCGACCCCGCCACGATCACCCCGGAGGAGCTGGGCTCGGCCATGACCGGCGCCGCCTCCGGCCATCTGGAGGGCCAGGCGGACGACGGGACCGAGGCCGCCGCCGGCGACGAGGCCGAGGCCGCGACCGGGGGAGAGGACCGATGAAGAAGCTGGACAAGGAGCGGGTGCTGCTCGCGGTCGCGGCCCCGGTGCTGGCGCTCGCCGCCGCGTTCGTGCTGACCGCGCTGGTGCTGCTGGCGACCGGCAAGGAGCCGTTCAACGCCTTCGGCATCATGTTCGACTACGGCGTGAAGGCCGACAGCCAGGTCTACATCCTCAACAAGGCGACCACGTACTACCTGGCGGGGCTCGCGGTGGCCATCGGCTTCCGGATGAACCTCTTCAACATCGGCGTCGACGGCCAGTACCGGCTCGCCGCCTTCTTCGCCGCCGTCGTCGGCGGGGCGCTGAAGCTCCCCGGGCTGGTGCAGATCCCGCTGATCCTGCTGGTCGGCATGGGCGTCGGCGCCATGTGGGCGTCCATCGCCGGTCTGCTGAAGGTCTACCGGGGCGTCAGCGAGGTGATCAGCACCATCATGCTGAACTCCCTCTCCGGCATCGTCATCAGCTATCTGCTGGTGGACGGGCGGCTGGCCGACCTCGACAAGCAGACCAACATCGTGGCCACCGACCCGCTGCCGTCCTCCAGCCACTTCTTCACCATCCCGGCGGGCGGCGGCCTCGACCCCATCTGGGGCTTCATCGTCGTCGCGGCGCTCGCGGGCGTCGGCTTCTGGTTCCTGCTCGGGCGCACCCGGTTCGGCTTCGATCTGCGCGCGGTGGGCCGCTCCGAGTCCGCCGCCCAGGCCAGCGGCGTCAACGTCAAGCGCATGGTGCTCACCAGCATGCTGCTCTCGGGCGCGATGGCCGGGCTGATCGGCATGCCGACCCTGCTCAACGACACCCACCAGTTCACCTCCGACTTCCCCACCGGCATCGGCTTCACCGGTATCGCCATCGCGCTGCTCGGCCGTAACAACCCGGTCGGCATCGGCCTGGCCGCCGTGCTGTGGGGCTTCCTCGAGCGCGGCGCCAACCGCCTGGAGTTCGAGGGCTACGACAAGGAGATCGTCGGCGTGATGCAGGGCGTGATCGTCCTGTGTGTCGTCATCGCGTACGAACTGGTGCGCCGCTACGGGCTCAAGCGCCAGCAGCAGCGGGTGGGCGCGGAGCTCGCCGCCCAGGCCAAGGCCGACAAGGGTACGGACAAGCAGGAGGTGCCGGCATGAGTGCCACGGTGACCACCACCAAGAGCACGAGCACGCCGGGCAAGGGGAACGGACCCGCCTCCCGGATGTCCCTGGGCAAGGTGCTGCTGATCGTCGCCGGGGCGCTGATCGCGCTGTCGGTGCTGCGGGCGCTCGTCGACGCCGCCCAGCAGGCGGACTTCGACCGCGTCACCTCCGCCGGGCAGATCGGCGCCGCGCTCTCCATGGCCGTGCCCATCGGCCTCGCGGGCCTCGGCGGGCTGTGGTCCGAGCGGGCCGGTGTGGTCAACATCGGCCTCGAGGGCATGATGATCCTCGGCACCTTCTTCGGCGCCTGGGCCGGCTACCAGACCAACCCCTGGGTGGGGGTGCTCGCGGGTGTCCTCGGCGGCGCGGTCGGCGGGCTGATCCACGCGGTGGCCACCGTCACCTTCGGGGTGGACCACATCATCTCCGGTGTGGCGATGAACATCCTCGCCCTCGGCGCCACCACCTATCTGGCCAAGCGCTGGTTCGAGCCGCTGGCCGACATCGGCGGCTCCCCGAAGAACTCCCCGCAGGTCGACCCCATCCAGTCGTTCACCGTCCCCGGACTCTCCGACTGGCTGGCCGACCTGGAGAACCACCACTGGTTCCTGGTCTCGGACGTCGCGGGCATCCTCGGCGGCCTGGTCACCGACATCTCGGCGCTGACCGTCGTCTCCGTCCTGCTGGTCGTGGGCAGCTTCTTCGCCCTGTGGCGCACCTCGTTCGGACTGCGGCTGCGGTCCTGCGGGGAGAACCCGACGGCGGCCGAGTCCCTCGGCGTCAACGTCTACCTCTACAAGTACGCGGCCGTGGTGATCTCCGGTGGCCTCGCCGGGCTCGGCGGCGTCTTCCTCGCCCTCGTCCGCTCGCACATCTACAACGAGGGCCAGACCGGCGGCCGCGGCTACATCGGCCTCGCCGCCATGCTCTTCGGCAACTGGCGGCCGGGCGGGCTCGCGATGGGCGCCGGTCTGTTCGGCTACTCCGACGCCCTCCAGCTGCGCAACGGCGGGGCGACCGTGCACGCCCTGCTGCTCCTGGTCGCGCTCGGCCTCGCCGCGCTGGCGGCCTGGCGGATTGTCCGCAAGAGTTATGTCGCGGGCGCGGTGTCCGGCGCCGCGGCCGTCGCGCTGCTGCTGTGGTACGCCCTGACCGACACGGTCCCCAACGACCTGGTCAGCGCCACGCCGTACATCGTGACCCTGCTGGTCATGGGGCTCGCCTCACAGCGGCTGCGGATGCCCAAGGCGAACAACCGGCCCTACCGGAAGGGACAGGGCACATGACCACTACCGCCGCCGCGGCGCCCGACTGGGAGTCGCTGCGTGTCCAGGCCCGGGACGCCATGTCCCGGGCCTACGCCCCCTACTCCGGCTTCCCGGTGGGCGCCGCGGCGCTCGTCGACGACGGCCGCACGGTCAGCGGCTGCAATGTGGAGAACGCCGCGTACGGCGTCGCGCTGTGCGCCGAATGCGGTCTGATCTCCTCTCTCGTCGCCTCCGGCGGCGGCCGCCTCACCGCCTTCACCTGCTGCGACCGCGAGGGCACCGTGCTGATGCCCTGCGGCCGCTGCCGTCAGCTGCTGTGGGAGCACGGCGGCCCGGAGCTCCAGATGGACACCGCCACGGGCATCCGCCCGCTCGCCGAACTCCTCCCGGACGCGTTCGGCCCCGCCGACCTGCGCCGCGTCGCGGCCCACGGCTGACGCCCCGCGCCGCCTCGGCCCGCCCGGTCGGCCCCCTGAAGCCGCCTCGGCCCGCCCGGTCCGCTCCCTGAACACGAAAGGCCCCGTACAGCCCCCATGGACGCCATCTCCGTCATCCGCGCCAAGCGCGACGGCACCCGCCTCACCGACGCCCAGATCGACTGGATCATCGACGCCTACACGCGCGGCGAGGTGGCGGACGAGCAGATGTCCGCGCTCGCGATGGCGATCTTCCTCAACGGCATGGACCGGGCCGAGATCGCCCGCTGGACCGCCGCGATGATCGCGTCCGGTGAGCGGATGGACTTCTCCTCCCTGCCGCGCCCGACCGCCGACAAGCACTCCACCGGCGGCGTCGGCGACAAGATCACCCTGCCGCTGGCCCCCCTCGTGGCCGCCTGCGGAGCCGCCGTACCGCAGCTCTCCGGCCGGGGCCTGGGCCACACCGGCGGCACCCTGGACAAGCTGGAGTCCATCCCCGGCTGGCGCGCCCAGCTGACCAATGCCGACATGCTGGCCGTCCTCCGCGACGTCGGCTCGGTGATCTGCGCGGCGGGCGAGGGGCTGGCGCGGGCGGACAAGAAGCTGTACGCGCTGCGCGATGTCACCGGCACGGTCGAGTCGATCCCGCTCATCGCCTCCTCGATCATGTCCAAGAAGATCGCCGAGGGCACCGGCTCCCTGGTGCTGGACGTCAAGGTGGGCTCCGGCGCCTTCATGAAGGACATCGACTCCGCGCGCGAGCTGGCCACCACGATGGTCGGCCTCGGCACCGACCACGGCGTCCGTACGACCGCCCTGCTCACCGACATGTCCACCCCGCTCGGCCGGACGGCGGGCAACGCCCTCGAGGTCCGCGAGTCCGTGGAGGTCCTGGCGGGCGGCGGCCCGGCCGACGTCGTCGAGCTCACCCTCGCCCTGGCCCGCGAGATGCTGGACGCCGCGGGCCTGAAGGACGCCGACCCCGCCAAGGCCCTGGCCGACGGCACCGCGATGGACCACTGGCGCCGCATGATCGCCGCCCAGGGCGGCGACCCGGACGCCCCGCTCCCGGTGGCCCGCGAACACCACGTCCTGCGCGCCGAGTCGACCGGCGTCCTCACCCGCCTCGACGCCTACGCGGTGGGCCTGGCCGCCTGGCGCCTGGGCGCGGGCCGCGCCCGCAAGGAGGACCCGGTACAGGCGGGCGCGGGCATAGAACTCCACGCCAAACCCGGCGACCACATCACCACCGGCCAGCCCCTCCTCACCCTCCACACCGACACCCCGTCGGCCTTCCCCTACGCCCTGGAGGCCCTGGCCGACGCGATCGCCTACGCCCCCCAGGCCACGGAATTCACCACGAACCCGATCGTGCTGGAACGCATCGCCTGACACGGCGACTCGCCCGCGCCGGCGACTCCGCTGCTCCGGCGACCGGCCTACGTCAGCAGCTGGCCCCGGCGGCTCAGCAGGAACTTCTTGAAGGCCGCCACCGGGGGTGTGTCGGGGTGGCCGTCCAGCCAGGCGACGCCGATCTCGCGGACGGCGCGCGGGGCGGTGACGGTCAGTTCGGCCACGCCGGGGCGGGGGACCGCCGGGGGCGGGAGGAGGGCGACGCCGAGGCCGGCGGCGACCAGGCCGCGTAGGGTCTCCGCCTCCTCGCCCTCGAAGGCGATCCTCGGGGTGAAGCCCGCCTCGGCGCACAGCGCGTCCGTGATGCGCCGCAGTCCGTAGCCCGGTTCCAGGGTGACGAACAGCTCCGAGGCGGCCTCGGCGAGGCGGACCCGGCGGCGGCCGGCCAGGCGGTGGTCGTCGGGGACCACCAGCCGTAGCCGCTGTTCGTCGAGGCGGCGGGCGACCAGGTCGGGGGCGTCCGGTACCGGGGAGGTCAGGCACAGGTCGAGGCCGCCCGCGCGCATCCGCTCGATCATCGCCTCGCCGTAGTTCTGGACCAGCTGGAAGCGCACCCGCGGATGGTCCACCCGGAAGCTCCGGATCAGGCCGGGCACGGTCTCGGTCCCCAGGGTGTGCAGGAAGCCGAAGGAGACCAGGCCCGCCGCGGGGTCGGCGTCGGCCCGTACGGACTCGGCGGCGCGGTCGACCTCGGCGAGGGCCCGTTCGACCGAGCGCAGGAAGGTCCGCCCCGCCGGGGTGAGCGCCACCGTACGGCCCCGGCGGGCGAAGAGCGACACGCCCAGGTCCTCCTCCAGCCGGACCATCGCCCGGCTGAGCGTGGACTGGGGCACCCCCAGCTCCTGGGCGGCGCGGGTCACATGCTCATGGCGGGCGACGGCGGCGAACTGGGCGAGGCGCGGGGTGAGCACGGCGGCCCAGGACTCCGCCTCGACATCCGCTGTCACCGGAATGTCGTTTTCGTAACTGATGCGTGACACTGGCGGCCCTGACCTTTACTCATGCGACAGTGGATTGATTATCGCCATTCCGTGCATTGGACGCATCAACCGTGGGTACGTACGGTCGAACCATGCCTCCTGCCGATACCAGGGCGTCCACCGGGAACCACCGTGTGGACGCCTCCGCTTCGCCGTCCCCGACCCCGAACCCCACCGAGTCCGAGCGGATGAGCCCGAGCCACCCCGGTTACCTCCGGATGCGGCTCGCCCTCTTCACCGCGGGACTCGCCACCTTCGCCCTGCTCTACTCGACCCAGGCGCTGCTGCCCGCGATCTCCGACGATCTGCGGGTCCAGGCGGACCAGGCCAGTTGGAGCGTCTCCGCGGCCACCTTCGGCCTCGCGCTCGCGGTGGTGCCGCTGAGCGCGCTGTCCGAGCGGTTCGGCCGACGCGCCATGATGACCGTCTCGCTCACGGTCGCGGTCGTCCTCGCCCTGCTGGTGCCCTTCGCACCGGACCTGGGCTGGCTGATCGCGCTGCGCGCGGTGCAGGGCGCGGCGCTGGCCGGGATCCCGGCCAGCGCGATGGCGTACCTGTCGGAGGAAGTCCACCCGAAGGCGCTGATCGGCACGATCGGGCTGTTCGTGGCCGGTAACAGCGTCGGCGGGATGAGCGGCCGGATCGTCACCGGCTGGGTGGCGGACGCCTGGGGCTGGCGGGCCGCGCTCGCCACGGTCGGCGTGATGGCGCTGCTGTGCGCGGTGTCCTTCCGGATGCTGCTGCCCAAGGCCCGGCACTTCACCCCGGCCCCGGTGAGCCCGCGGGCGCTGGCCCGCACCCTCGCCGGGCATCTCTCGGATCCGCTGCTGTGCCGGCTGTACGCGATCGGCGCGCTGTTCATGACGGTCTTCGGCGGGGTCTACACGGTCATCGGCTACCGCCTGGTGGCCGAGCCCTTCGGGCTCTCGCAGAGCCTGATCGGCTCGATCTTCCTGATCTACCTGGTCGGCACGGTCTCCTCGGCGGCGACCGGCAAGCTGGTCGGCCGGCTCGGCCGGCGCGGCGCGCTGTACGTGGCGGTGTCGACGACCGCGGCCGGGCTGCTGCTGTCCCTGCTGAACTCGATCCCGGCGGTGCTGGCCGGTCTGGTGCTGATCACCGCGGGCTTCTTCGCGGGCCACGCGGCGGCGTCCTCGGCGGTGAGCCGTACGGCCAAGACCGGACGCGCCCAGGCCGCGGCGCTCTACCAGGCGTCGTACTACATCGGCAGCAGCCTGGGCGGTGCGCTGGGCGCGCTCGCCTTCCACGCGGCCGGGTGGGGCGGCACGGTCGCCATGGGCCTGGTGGCGGTCGGCGGCGCGGGTGCGATCACGGTGTACGCGACGCGCAAGGCGCGGGCCGAGCGGCGTGCGGAGGCCGCGCGCCGCGACCTGGTCGGCGTGCCCGCGTAGCCCCCACCCCCTGAAGCCCGAAGGGGCCGCCCCGCCACTGTCCGGCGGGCGGCCCCTTCGCCCGTGCGAGCCCGGTTTGGGGGCCCGTGCGGGCCTGCTCGGCCGGGTGCGGCTTTCGTCTCGCGCCTTCGGCGCATTTGAGCATGGGCCGGGGATGCCGGGCCGCGCCCGCGTCGCCGGGTGCCGCGCCGGTGGGGGCGAGCGCCGGTGGCGGCGAAGGTGGCCCGGGGCCGATGCCGGACAGCCGGGGGTACCCCCTAAAAATCGCTTGATGAATTAGTTGCAACACCCTGGCGAATGTATTTTCTTGTGGTGCATCTGTGCCAAGTGTGAGGTCAGGGGTTGGTCAGTCGTTGTGTTCGACGGTGTCGAGGGCCAGGCTCCACGGGAAGGTGTCGAGTAGGGCGCTGCCGGTGCCGGGGGCGTGGGGCTCTGGGCCGTGTCCCTTGCCGTGCAGGATGCTGACACCTGCGGATCGCAGGTCTGCGATGTTGCGCCGGTAGGCGGGGTGCGCGGCCAGTGCCGCGTTGACGAACGGGAGTACGGCCACGGGGATGCCCAGCCCGATGGACTCGGCGAGGATGCCCAACGCGTAGGTGTCGCTGATGCCCAGTGCCCATTTGTTGATGGTGTTGTAGGTGGCGGGGGCAACGATGATGGCGTCTGCCTGCGGGGTTGAGCGGGTGCCGTCGCCGGGTTTTCGGTATTCGCTGCGGATGGGCCGTCCAGTCTGGGCTTCGAGCGCTGAGACGTCTACGAAGGTTCGTCCCGCTGGGGTGGTGATGATCTGCACGTCCCAGGACCGGCCTTGGGCTTGCTGGATGAGCTTGCCCACGTGTGCGGCGGGTCCGGCGGCGCAGACGATGACGTAGAGGGTCCGCTGGGGTGGCGGTGTGGTCATGGGTGGGCTCCGACTCGGGCGGCCATCTCGGGCAGGCCGCGCAGTTCACCGCGTACGTCCTGGTGGTGGATTCGTCCGACCAGTGCCTTGACGGTCGGGCGGGTGCGGATCTCTTCGGGGGCGAGGTCCTCGGCGGTGCGCAGGGCAGCGTATGCCTGGGGGTATTTGTTCCACTGCTCGCAGGCCCTGGCTACGTCTACCCAGAGGGTTGCCTGGCGTTCACGGACGTCGATGGTGTCGATGTCGATCGCGCGGGCGTAGGCGAGTGCTGCCCCGGCGTCGCCGAGGGTGGTGGAGATGTTCACCCGGTGGAGAAGCACGTTGGTCGGGCCGAAAGCGGTCCATTGGCGGTTGGCGTCGCTGCCGAGCATACGGGCGGCGCGTTCCGCCTCGTCGAGAAGTTCGGTTGCTGAGTCGCGGTCGCCTTGCTCGGCTGCGGCCACTGCGCCCCGCAGGAGCAGAGCACCGTAGATGGACTGGTGATCAGGCGAGTGTGTGATGGACTTCGGGTCGAGTCGCTGGGCTCGTGTGCGTGCGATGTCGGCGGCCTGGTTGCCGTGTCCCATGGCCATGTAGGCGTGGACCAGGATGCGGGCGCTGGCTGCCTGGGTGAGGGGGTCCTCGCTGGTCTGGGCTGCATGCATGCTGCGGTCGGCGGTGATGGCTGCCGGACCTCGGTCGCCGAGTTTGAGCAACAGGCTGGTTGTGGTGTGGTACAGCTCCGCCAGGCATGCATGCGCGGCTAGCCGGTCATCTCCGGTCAGGACCTCGCACGCCGTCTCACATTCGGTGAGAACGCGCGGGAGATCATTGGCGAGGGCCGTGTACTCGCATGCCTGGTAGGCGCGTTTCGCCCAGGTGACGGCTGTCCTGAGTTCGGCGGGGGTGCGCGGTTGCGGTTCTCCGACGCTGAAGGCGGAGAGGTGGCGCAGGAGGGGGGCGGCAAGCCCGGTGTGCTGTGGTGCGTTGCTGGCCCCTGCGGACGGTGTTGTGGCTGCGGCCAGCAGCGCGGCGCCTGACAGGCTCATGAAATTGCGTCGTAGCACGTGATCGTCTCCACGGTCCATGCCGATACGGGCCATCGGCCGTACGGCTCCAGACGCGGGGGTGTGCGATTCCCACGGGCGAGGTGCCAGACCAAGTAACGCGCCGGGAATCCTGAGCCCGTCGGCTACCGCAATGATCTTGTCGATCGTGGTGATCCGACCGTTGCCCTTGGTGATGACTCCGACCCGGTCGGTCTTCATTCCGCAGGCATCAGCGATTTTGGTGAAACTGATGCCGCCCCATTTGCGGGCGAGAGTGAAGACTGTCCCAAAGTCGTGGCAGGCGAGAGCCGCGCGCATGTCCTCACGTTCCAGGACGTGCGGCGGGAGTGCTGCCGGTGAGACGTAGTCGGTCATCTCGTGCCCCCGCGCATCTCTGACGTGATGAAGTATCGATCAGTGCCTGCGCCCCGAGCCTACCCATGATGGGTCTACTCACTATGGGTTAGAGACCGATAGGCGGCAGAACGGTTGGCGATGCCACGTGCCGCATCTCCTGAAGGCCCCCGGCGCTCGGCGAAATGCAAGGTGATCTGGGGCCCGAGTCCACCCATGGTGGGTCTACCCATCATGGGGTAACGCGCAGGCCACATGAACGGTGACGCTGGGAGATCAAGACCCCCGCGACGTGGCTGCGTCCGGGGGCGCGGTCAACGCTGCAAAGGAGCGTCAACAATGCGGAAGACTACCGCCCGATTTGTGGAATGGCTGTTACGGCTGCTGTTGCCTGCTTCAGGGCGCCACCGAGTCGCTGGGATCCGGCCAGGCTTCCGGTGCGTGGATGCGCCGACCCTTCGCCTGGCGCGCGTACCCCTGGCGCACGCATGGGCGCCGCATGGTGCGGATGTCCCGGGTACAGGTCTGGTCCGGCCGTACGTGGTCGCGCATGAGCGGCAGTGCGGGACTGCCGCGCACGGTGTGAAGGCGGTGGCGCTGTGAGCGTGCGTCCCCGTTTGCTGCCGTGGCCGGGTCCTGCGGGGAAGCGGTGCTATCTGGTCTCGGATGCGGACGGTGAGGGGCATCTGTCGAAGCTGGCTGACGAGATGGAGGCGGTTCAGCTTCAGATGGGCACGGAACTCATCGGCCATGCTCGCCTGATGCTCGGTGACCGGAAGACGGACGCCCGAGAGCTCCGCTACCTCTCCAACCGCCTGATCGAAGCGCTGCAAGACGCGCTCCGGATCGCGGAGAGTCGCGGCGGGCGTCTGCCGGTACCCGACGAGTGCGAGAGCGACGGACCGGCTCAGAGGGGCAAGGGGGCGCGGAATGAGTGAGGTGTCGGGAGGCTGGCAGGTGGGTCCGGCTCCGGGGCGTGGTCTGCGTCCTGGGAAAGGCGGTCGGCTTGAGCTGCCGCTTCACGTGCTCCGGCCCGGTCACGCGTCTTCGGCGTCGCTGGTGCTGACGGTGGTGGAAGCGGAGCAGTTGCATGCCGCCTTGTGCTACGCGCTCGGGGGCGAACCTGCACCGGAGGATGCGCCGGAGTGCCGTCAGCCAGTGCGCTATCCCGGTGGCCGACAGCGGTACTGAGTGCTGCTCGGGCCGGATGACGCGCAACAACTGAAGAAGCAACACCGGACCACCCCTCTCGCCTGGACAGCTGTCGGGGTGGTCCGGCTGGGGATCGCTGAACCCCGGTGCCGATGGTACCGGGGCCGTCGTCGTGCTCTCACTCGACATACCCGGTGATGCCTAGTCAGTTTGCTTGAATGGAAGGGGACTTGACGGATGTGCGGCCCTGGGGGCGACGGGTTCGAGGGTGAGGCGGCAGACCTGGAGGCGGGGATATGGGTGCACGGAGTGGACTACCTGAGCGGCTGGCGGGACGCGCGGGAGGCTGCGGCCCAGCTGGGTGATGCGCTGCGGCTCGTGGGTGTGGAGTCGGCTGGGATGCGGCTGCGTGCCGCTTCGGGTGCGGATGGCTCCGGGGTGGTGCGGTTGGAGTTGTCTCCGGGGTCGGCGCGTGAGGTGGCGGTGCTGGCGCGGGTGGCGGCGGCCCGGTGGGGCAGGGCGGGGTGAGCGGGGTGGCCGGTGGCGGGCGTTCGGTGGTGGATCGGTGCGCTGTGGGCACGCCGCCGGCCGTAGCGGATTTTGGGCGGGAGCTGCCACGGGGCGAGAGAACAGGGGGCCTTACGCTGGCCCGGCGAATCGGGCGGGTCTGTGATCCTGCCCGCGTTTGCGACCGATTGGCCCCCTGTTCTTGGAGGCTCGCCCCGTGGTGGCTGCCTAAAATCCGCGGAGGCCGTCGGCCCCAGCTACAACGCATCGGCCCCGGACGGCGGTCGGCTCAGTCTGCAAGCGCTCGCGGACCGCCTGACGAGTGCGGGCGGTGGGCGTCCGACGGGACCGGCGGCCACGCCGCAGCCCGGCGGGGCGGCCAGACCGCCCGGCGCGCCGCAAGGCGCGCCCTTGAGTAAGTGAAGACAAGTTTCGACACCTCGCCGGTCTGCTGGCGGTCCGCTGGTTGTCGGCAAGGGAAAACGACTGGCCTTATGTGCCAGTGACAGGCGCCCTGATCCAGGGGCGCACCGGAGAACGAACGAGAGGGGCACTCATGATCGCCCGCTTGGAATCATCGGTCTGCACGCCCTGGAGGGTGCCCAATAACCGGCGAGAGAAGAGCAACCCGGACACCGCCGTTATCGTCCCCCGAGCCGTCCATACCTCCGGCAGGGCCGGAACGGGAGGACCGGACGGAACAGGCGTCAGTCGAGATCTCCGGCGCGTCCGCGCTCCCTGCGGTCCCGGCAGACGACGACCTGGACGACTGGGCATGGGCGCGGGAGCATGCGCGGAAGGCTCCCCGGTGGTCTGACCACACGTGGCGGCGTATGAACGCGATCTTTGGTATCGAGGTCGCGTCCCACGCCCCCACCCATGGTCACCGCCCGCGTGCCTCGTAACGGGCGCGGGCCCTTGGGGGCTGGTCCTGCTGTCACTCCTCCTCGGCGTACAGCGGGACCAGCCGCTCCCGCAGGGGCACCCGACTGCCCCTGCCGACCGGCAGTACGACAATGGCCGTGAAAGCCCGTTCCACATACGCGCGCTTCTCCGCCAGCGTGATATCCGGCCGTGCCCACTCCGCCGCGATATCCACCGGCTTTCCACTGGAGACCAGCGCTTTGCGCTGCCACGCGTTGCGCTCCCGGCTCAGCCGCTTCTCCTCCGCCTCGTACTCGGACAGATCCCGGTAATACCGCTCCGCGCTGATCAGCCGGTCCCGGCGGGCCTGCTTCAGATCGTCGATGTCCTCCCGGACACGTGCGAGGTTTTCCTCGTCCGGCCATACGGCGGTGGCGGTCACGGCCTGCCGCCTTGCGGCCTCTTCCTGGTGTTTGGCGATCAGGAGTTTGCGCACCAGTTCATCGGCTTCCGGGCCGGGGATACGGATACCCCCGCAGCCCTGGCCGCTGGCGCTGTTGTGGCACGAGTAGAAGTAGAAGCCTTCCGGTTTCTTCTGGCTCGGCCCGGCCTTCCCTGCGCGCAGCTTCGCCCCGCAGTCGTCCTTGCCACACCGCAGCGTGCCGGTCAGCAGGTACGTGCGGGCGTTGTGGCCACTGCCCCGTTTCGGGCTCGCCTCGATGATCGCGCACATCGCACGCCACTGCTCCACGGACAGGACCGGCTGGTGCTGCCCGAGGACCGGATTTCCCTCGTCGTCGTGGACGATCACGGTGTGTGCGGATTCGGTCTTGGTCTCGGGGTCGAATTCGTAGACGGTGCGGGAGCGGTAGCCGCAGATACGCGGGTTGGTCATGATCTTCTTCAGGACCTGGACGTTCCACTTCTTGCCGTTGGCGGTGCGGATTCCGGCGCGGTTCCAGTCCGCGATGATTGTGTACCAGGGGCTTCCGTCGATCAGACGGCGGGCTGCCTCCCGCAGGATCTTCGCCTCGCCGGGGTCGATGGTGCGGCGGTCTTCCTGCCAGCCGAACGGACGGCCCCCTCCGGCGGGGATTCCCTGCTGCTGCATGGCCTTGTGCTTCCGTTTGACGCGCCGGGCGGTGTCTGCCGACTGCTTGTTGGCCATCGCCACGATCACCCGTGCCATGGCGCGGCCGTTGTCGGTCAACAGGTCCAGTGTGCCGGTGATGTCGATGATCGGCCGGTGGTAGTGCTCCACCACCTCGATCGCGTCTTCCAGATGCCGGGTGTCCCGCGTGAGCCGGTCGATGTCGTAGACGATCAGACCGTCCAACGGCTCACCATCGGGCGTCCGGCCCGCTTTGAGATCTTCCAAAGCAGCCTCGAACACCGGCCGCACCACCCGGTACACCGCCCGTCCATCGGGCAGTCGTATTCGCTTGCGCTTCCAGGCGGAGGTGTCGGGCTCGGTGTAGGTATGCACGTACCGGCCGCCGCGTCCCTCGACGAACGCGCGGGTGTCCTTCTCCTGCTCGGCGGTGCTCTTGATGTCCTTGCCCGTGAGGAACCGGACCGCCTCCGGCTGGTTGTCGGCGGCTAACGGCTCGCCTTCGGCCTCCTCGGTGGACAGGCGCGTCAAGCCCGCCCAGTTCATCCCGTCCAACTTGCCCCACTGCGCTCGTTGCACAAGTTCGCTCATGAGAGAAGAAACTACATTCGGCATTCCGCTGCTTGCGCCAGATCAAGCATTTTCTGGATGGATACCCGGAGGGACGGGGTCGGCTCCCTGCCGCCCGCGGTCCGGCGGGACCACGGCCATCGAGCACGGAAGCCGCCCCGGCGCTCACACCCACCGGCCCGGCGCCCGGCGGCGAGGCCCGCGCCCCCTGCACCCTGCCCCGCTGCTCAAAGGCGCCGAAGGCGCGAGACGGCGCCGCACCCGGCGACGTACCCGGCCCCCGACGTACCCGGACCCCGACGTACCCGGCCCCCGACGTACCCGGCCCCCGACGCACCCGGCAGCGAACGCAAACCCCGACGCGCACAACCAAGCGCTCAACGCCCCAGATTCGCCCCGAAGCCCGCGGCCAGCGGCATCCGCAGACCCAGTGGCGGCGGAGCCGCCAGCGCGTCGGCCACCGGGCGGGAGAAGCCGGAGTGGAAGAGGGAGCCGAGGAGGAAGTCCGCGGCCAGCGCCTGCACCTCGGAGCGGTGCTGATGCATCCCGTGCCCATCGGTGTGCACCTCGAAGCGGCACACATCGCGGTTGGCCTTCTTCGCCCGTTCCGCCAGCCGGTAGGACAGCTCGGGGTCGGTGCGCTCGTCATTCGTGCCGTGGGCGATCAGCACCTGCCGTCCCACCAACTGCTTCACCGGCTCGGGTTCGAGCACCTCGTCCGGCGCCGGAAGCCAGGGCGCCAGCGCCACCACCGAGCTGACGGCCTCGTGCCCGGCGGAGCGGAGGGCGGCGCGCCCGCCCATGCCGTGGCCCACCAGGCAGACCGGTACGTCGCCGTAGCGCCGCACCACTTCCTCCACGGCCCAGGTGGCATCGGACGCGGCATCGGCGGCCGCCCCGTTCCAGCCCCGGCACCGGTAGTGGACGACATGGGCGGCCAGCCCCTCCTCCCGGCCCGCCCGGACCAGCCGCCGGGCCAGCGGCAGCGTGGCGGCCACCGAGAGTCTGGACGGCCGTCTGGTCCCGCTGGGCTCCCCCTCGGGGAGCAGCAGCACCACACCATGTACGGTCGTTCGCGCGGCGGCCGCGCCCATCGGCCGCCCCAGCCGTGCGCCCCGCTCGGGCAACGCTTGCTGAGCCATGCCAGAACGATCGCAGAAGGACTGGTGTACTCCACTACCCGTGCGGGTCACTGTTGGGTATCTATCCCTCACGTTCTACGCGCGTAGGGACTACGCTGCCCAGATGACGAGCGAGCACACCCATGAGCCCACCCCCGAACAGATCCGCCGTGCCCCCAAGGTGCTGCTGCACGACCACCTCGACGGTGGGCTGCGCCCGGGCACCATCGTCGACCTCGCGAGGGAGACCGGGTACGCCGCGCTGCCGGAGACCGAGCCCGACAAGCTGGGCATCTGGTTCCGCGAGGCGGCGGACTCCGGGTCGCTTGAGCGCTATCTGGAGACGTTCTCCCACACCGTCGGCGTGCTGCAGACCCGCGAGGCGCTCGTCAGGGTCGCCGCCGAATGCGCCGAGGACCTCGCCGAGGACGGCGTCGTCTACGCCGAGATCCGCTACGCCCCCGAGCAGCACCTGGAGGGCGGGCTGACCCTGGAGCAGGTCGTCGAGGCGGTCAACGAGGGCTTCCGCGAGGGTGAGCGGCGGGCCTGGGAGAACGGCCACCGCATCCGCGTCGGCGCGCTGCTGACCGCGATGCGCCACGCGGCCCGCGCCCTGGAGATCGCCGAACTCGCCAACCGTTACCGCGACCTGGGTGTGGTCGGCTTCGACATCGCGGGCGCCGAGGCCGGTTTCCCGCCCACCCGCCACCTGGACGCCTTCGAGTATCTGAAGCGGGAGAACAACCACTTCACGATCCACGCGGGCGAGGCGTTCGGACTGCCGTCCATCTGGCAGGCGCTCCAGTGGTGCGGCGCCGACCGGCTGGGCCACGGCGTCCGCATCATCGACGACATCGAGGTCGGGGACGACGGCTCCCTCACCCTCGGCCGCCTCGCCTCGTACGTCCGCGACAAGCGCATCCCGCTGGAGCTGTGCCCGACCTCCAACCTCCAGACCGGCGCGGCCAGTTCCTACGCCGAGCACCCCATCGGGCTGCTCCGCCGACTGCATTTCCGCGCCACCGTGAATACGGATAATCGTCTGATGAGCGGGACGAGCATGAGCGGGGAATTCCAGCATCTTGTATCAACGTTCCATTACACGCTCGACGACATGCAGTGGTTCACGGTCAATGCGATGAAATCGGCCTTCATTCCTTTTGACGAACGTCTGGCGATGATCAATGACGTGATCAAGCCCGGATACGCCGAGCTGAAGTCCGAATGGCTGTTCCGAAATGTGGCCTCCGCATCGGCTGTGACCAGGGATTCCGCACCCGAGAGCGGCTGAGCGGGCGTATCCGGAACACGGTCCGGGCGGGGTATCGGAGACCGTTTTCGGTGTTTGCGGGCAGCCGAAATCCATGGCTACGTTGCCGTATCGGTCAAGCCCCCGTCTCAAGGACAGATTTCTGATGAAGCAGGGAACCCTCAAGACTCTCGGTGTCATTGCCCTCGGTGCCGCCGCCGTCGTCGCCGGAGGCAGCGCCGCGTCCGCGGCGCCGGTGCCCGGCGGCAGCGCGGGCCGTGTCGCCGCCCCGGGGCAGCCAGCCGCGCCCGCCAAGCCTGCCGCCGCCCAGGCCAAGCCCGCCCAGGGCATGCTCGGGCAGCTCCCGCTGGGGAGCCTGCCGGGCGGCCTGCTCAAGCTCGGCTGAACCCCGCGGGCACACGGCCGGGCCGCACATCCCGAAGGGGGTGTGCGGCCCGGTCATTTCGGTATGGGGTCCGTATGCGGGGTCAGGCCGTGGGACGTATGCGGGGGTCACACCGTGGCACGTATGCGGGATCACGCCGCGGCGTCGGCGCGCCGGGTCACCACGCCTCGCGGTAGGCGTCCTCCGCCGGAAGCAGGAACCACAGCGCGAGATAGAGCAGGAACTGCGGCCCCGGCAGCAGACACGAGACCACGAAGAGCACCCGCATCGTCGTCGGGGTGGTCCCGAAGCGCCGGGCGAGACCGGCGCAGACACCGGCGATCTTCTTGTCGTGGCGGGGGCGGACCAGCGGTGCGGCCATGGTGGGCACTCCTCGTCGTCGGGTGGGCTCGGGAAGGGCTGGTTCCCGATGTTCTCGACGCTATGTCCGTGAGCCGGAGGAGACATCGCTCCACGGGGCGATCCCGACCCTGGGAATCGTCGGGGCCGGGGTTTGGGCGCCGTCGTTCCGGGGGAGGGGGGCCGCCCTGCGCCGATCGGCCCGGCGGCGGAGCCACGCCCGTACGGCGGGCACCACCAGCACATGCGCGAGGGCGACCCCGAGGGTGTTCAGCAGCACCGCGTCCACGTTCATGATCTGCCCGGTCACCTCGCTGCGCAGCAGCGCGAACCCCATGGCCACCATCGCCCCGGTGAAGGCCGTACGGACCAGCGAGGCCAGCGGATACGCCTCCACCCGGCCCCCGGCCAGCGGCAGCAGCACCCCCAGCGGTGCGAGCAACAGCAGCCCGCCACCGATGGAACGGGTGGCCGACCAGGGGCTGAGCGCCAGATCGGCGCGGATGGTGGCCAGTGGTTCAAGGGTCGCCGCGGACACCCAGGGGACGTTCACCGGTCGCAGGGTCAGCCAGTAGACGAACGAGAGGTGTGCCACGAGGAGCGCGAAGCCCGCGACGCGGTAGCGGAAGGCGGCCCTGCGGCCGAAAGGACCCTGCACGAAAATCAGGACGCCGCACGCGGGGGTCGCGGTTCCGCCCCCGCCCCGCTGGTCAGCACCTTGTTACCGACAAGTCGCCAACCTGGGACGGGGCGGTACCGACAGGTGATGAATCAGGACACCAGGACCCCGGAGTTGACCGCGATCGTCGGATCGCGGCGCATCTCCTCGGTGCACTGGTACGCCTTCAGCGGATCCCGCTGGCTGTCCGGACCGCCGAGCACCACCTTGCCGTCGTCACCGGCCACCGTGGTGTCCGCGAAGGTGCAGACGATCTGGGCCAGCGCCAGGGACTGGATCTCCTCCGGCGGCCGGTTCAGCCGCAGCGCGCTGTCCGGGTCGCCCTTGGCCGGACCGGAGATCTCCACCCAGTCCTCGACCGCCGTGGAGAACCCGGCCGACACCTCGGCCGCCGTCGGCGGCAGCCGCAACTGCTCCAGCAGCGCCCGCGCGACCCGCACCGGCTCCCGGGCCGTCTTCTCATCGCCCTGCCGGGTGGTCCGGCTCACCGACAGGATCCGCGAGGAGCACAGCAGATAGATCCGTACGGAGACCCGGCCGGTCCCCTCGGCGGCCCGCTCCGACTCCGGCGCCCGGCAGGACGCCCGCGAGGGCGCGGCCCCGGCGTCCACCGGCACCGAGGTGCCCCGTATCCCGCACCCGGCCGCCAGCAGCGCGACCGCGCCGGTCAGCAGAAGGGCGGCCGGCCGGGTCCAGCGCGCGTTCATGGCCTGCCCTCCTCGTCCCGGCCCGCGGCCGTGCCCGTGCCCTTGGCGCCGTCGTCGTCGTGCTCGTCCGCTGCCTCGTCGGAGGCGATCCGGGAGGCGTCCATCGGCAGCCGCAGTGTAAAGACGGCGCCGCCCTCCGGCGAGTTCGCGGCGCTGATGTCGCCGCCGTGGATGTGCGCGTTCTCCATCGCGATCGACAGCCCGAGCCCGCTGCCCTCCGAGCGGGGGCGGGACGCGCTCGCCTTGTAGAAGCGGTCGAAGACATGCGGCAGCACATCCTCGGGGATGCCAGGACCGTGGTCCCGGACCTTGATCAGCAGCTCATCGCCGTCGGTGCGCACCGAGACCCGCACCGGCGAGCCGCCGTGCTTGAGCGCGTTCCCGATCAGATTCGCCAGGATCACGTCCAGCCGCCGGGGGTCCAGCCGGGCCACGATCCCGCGCGCCGCGTCCAGCTCCACCGCGTCCAGCCAGGCGCGGGCGTCGATGCACGCCGTCACCTGGTCGGCGACATCGACATCGTCGAGCACCAGCCGGGCCGTGCCCGCGTCGAAGCGGGTCACCTCCATCAGGTTCTCCACCAGGTCGTTCAGCCGCCGGGTCTCGCTCACCACCAACTGCACCGCCGGGGCGATCATCGGGTCGAGCGAGTCGGCCTCCTCCTCAAGCACCTCCGTGACGGCCGTGATCGCGGTGAGCGGGGTCCGCAGCTCATGCGACATGTCCGCGACGAAGCGCCGGCTGGACGCCTCCCGCGCGGACAGCTCCGCCACCCGCTTCTGCAGCCGCTCCGCGGCCCGGTTGAAGGTGTGGGAGAGATTGGCCAGCTCATCGGAGCCGGAGACCTGGAGCCGGGTGTCGAGATGCCCCTCGCCCAGCCGGTGCGCCGCCTCTCCGAGCCGCTGCACCGGCCGCAGCACCGTGGCCGCGGCGGCCTGCGCCAGCAGCGCGGCGCCGATCAGCGCGAGCCCGGTGGCGATCCCCAGCGACCAGGCCAGGGAGTTCAGATCCTGGCGCTCGGTGTCCAGGGACTTGAGCATGTAGCCGGTCGGCCCGCCGCCGTTCACCTTGGCCCCGCCGACCAGGTACGGGGTGCCGTGCAGCGTGATCCGCTGCCAGTAGAGGTGGTACGGGGAGGTGTTCCCCTTGCTCAGCGGGCGCTTCTGGTCCACCGCGCGCCGCAGCGCGGAGGGCACCACATCGAGGGTGAACAGATCCTTGTCCGAGGCCGCCGGGCAGCTTCCGGCGTCCTTCGTCCGGGTGATCAGCAGCACCTCGTACTTCTGGGTGTTGTCCGCCATGCGACCCGCCGCCTCCCGCAGCTCGGAACAGGTGGGGAGGGAGGGCAACGGGTCGGTGTCGTCCTTCAGGGACTTGCGGAACTCGTCCAGCGCCGAGTCCTGGGTCCGGGTCAGCACCGCGTCCCGGTTCAGCCAGTACGCGATGGCGGACGCGGACACGGCGGCGGTCAGCGCCACCAGGCCGAAGACCAGCATCAGCCGCAGCCGGAGGCTGAACCACCGCAAGAGCCCCGCGGCCCAGCCCCGGGCCCGACCGGGCTCGTCGCTCACTGCGCTCAATTCCGTACTTCTCCGCCCCCGTGCGCGCGGCACACCGTATTACTCATTGCGGCGTGTCCAGCCGGTACCCGACCCCGCGCACCGTACGGATCAGCGTCGGCGACGACGGCACGTCCTCCACCTTCGCGCGCAGCCGCTGTACGCATGCGTCGACCAGCCGCGAGTCCCCGAGGTAGTCGTGCTCCCACACCAGCCGCAGTAGCTGCTGCCGGGACAGCGCCTGCCCCGGACGGCGGCTGAGCTCCAGCAGAAGCCGCAGCTCAGTGGGGGTGAGCTGGAGATCCTCGCCGTTTTTGGTGACCGTCATGGCCGCGCGGTCGATCAGCAGATTGCCGAAGGCCGCGGAGTCGTTGGCCTCCCGCTCGCCGCGCCGCAGCACCGCGCGGATCCGGGCGTCCAGCACCCGGCCCTGGACGGGTTTGACCACATAGTCGTCGGCACCGGACTCCAGGCCGACCACGACGTCGATGTCATCGCTGCGCGCGGTCAGCAGGATGATCGGCAACTGGTCGGTACGGCGGATCCGGCGGCACACCTCGAAGCCGTCGATCCCGGGCAGCATCACATCGAGCACGATCAGATCCGGCCGCTGCTCACGCAGCAGTTTCAGGCCGTCCTCGCCCGTCGCCGCGGTCGCCACACGGTGGCCCTGGCGAGACAGCGAGAGTTCGAGGGCCGTGCGGATGGCGTCGTCGTCCTCGATCAGCAACAGGAAAGGCACGTTGGTCATTCTGGCCTACAAGGGGCCTGTAGTTCGACCGTCAGGGGTTTATCGCCTCGATCCCCTGTGACGAGCCTGTGACAGTCGACAGACACCCCCATGAAACTGGCCCGGCAAAGTCTTCTGTGCACCGGGCGGAACACCACCGGCCGGGGCAGCCAGAAGCCAGACCGACCAGGCTCCATCGACGGGGGGCGCGAAATGAGCACACTGCACTTCTCCACCACCAGCGCAGTTCGCACACGCCTCCACGACGCCGGGCGGGGCAATGAGAAGTCCGGTGCCGTGAGCGGGCGGGGGTGCGCTCGCGGCGCCGGGCGTCAGCGGCCTCCTTACATGGTGGCCATTGACGCGATCACGGGGGACAGGGAGGCCGGTACCGGCCTCGGGGGGGACAACGGGGGACCGGGGGGCCACGGGGGCTCGTACGGGGAGGCAGAGGGGGAGCGGCGCACCACGTCGGAGGCGGAGTTCACCGCCTATGTCCAGGAGCGCCGCGCCTCCCTGTACGCAACCGCCTACCACCTGACCGGTGACCGCTTCGAGGCCGAGGACCTGCTGCAGAGCGCGCTGTTCTCGACCTACCGGGCCTGGGACCGGATCAGTGACAAGGCGGCGGTCGGCGGCTATCTGCGCCGCACCATGACCAATCTGCACATCAGCGCCTGGCGTCGGCGCAAGCTCAACGAGTACCCGACGGAGGAGCTGCCGGAGACGGTGGGCGACCACGACGCGATGCGCGGCACCGAGCTGCGCGCCGTGCTGTGGCAGGCCCTGGCCCGGCTCCCCGAGCTGCAGCGCACGATGCTGGTGCTGCGCTACTACGAGGGACGGACAGATCCGGAAATCGCGGACATCCTGAACATCAGTGTCGGAACGGTCAAGAGCAGCATCTGGCGCTCACTGCGCCGGCTGCGCGAGGACGAGACCCTCAGCTTCGGCCGTAACGAGGAGGAGTCCTTCGGCGAACTGGTCGCCTGACGGCGGCGGGGACGATCGAAGGCGGGGGGAAATCGGGGGATACGGGGGAAATGGGGAGGGAGTAACACATCGGGGGAGTACGGGGGAAACAGGTGCGAGGCCGGACAGCCGAGGGGGGATGTCCGGCCTCGCACCTTTTTGGCCGCGCGGCCGCGGGCCGCGGGGCCGCGTTGGCCATGTGGCTATACGGATGCCTTCTGGCCGGAGGCGGGCGTCCGCTCTCCCACCGCCGCGGCCGCTATCCGGCCCAGCGCCACGTCCTTGCCGCACGCGTACGCGCCCAGTGCGGTCTGCCGGGCCACGATCCCGCGCTCCGCGCGCATCAGCCGCAAGCCACGCCGCAGCAGGTAGAGCGCGGGTTTACGGCCCTCCCGCAGATCGCGCAGCAGTCTGCGCCGGAACGTGGTGGAGGGGCGGCCGCGCAGACAGATCGCGTCCGCGAGCACCCCGAGGTCGGCACACCGCCCGACGATGTCGGCGGCGAAGATCCCCTCGGCGATGAACAGCGGTGCCCGCCCGATGTCCAGCGCCTCCTCGCCGACGCGGGCGCTGGTGGCGATGTCGTACAGCGGCACGGTCGTCCGTGCCGTACGGCACAGCTCCCCGATCGCCGCGACCGCCGCGCCCGCGTCCCAGGACAGCGGCGAGTCCCAGTCGGCGCCCCCGCCGTCGGCGAGTTGGGGGAGCGTCGGATCGCCGCCCTCCTTGTAGAAGTCGTCGAGGTTGAGCACGGGCAGCCCGGTGCGGGTCGCGAGGGAGGACTTGCCCGAACCCGAGGGGCCGGAGAGCAGGACGACACGGGCGGAAGGCGGTTGGCTGGTCACGGAACACCAGTGTGACGCATCCTTTCGCCCGCGTGACCCGCGCGTGACCAACGACGTAACCGACGACGTAACCGACGACGTAACCGTCGACGCGCCGGCCCAACCGCCGGCCTGACGGCCCGCGTGGCACGGGCCCGCCGTCACACGACCGCGCGTGGCCGTTCCGCCGCCGCCGTACGGGCCGGGCGGGTCCGGGCGCCGAAGACCGCCAGGACGAGGGCGCCCAGGAGCCAGGTGCCGGCGATGAAGAAGAAGACGCTCTGGTAGCCGGTGCGGTGGTAGAGGGCCGCGATGATCAGCGGCCCCGCGGCGTTCGAGAGCCGGCCGAGCCCGTACGAGACGCCCGTCCCCAGCGAGCGGCCGCGGGTGTCGAACAACTCGGGGGAGTAGGCGTACCCCAGCGCCGTGTAGCCGCGCTCGAAGAGGTTCACCAGGAAGCCGAAGACCACGATCAGGGCCGGGTTGAAGGTCAGCCCGTACAGCAGACCGCACAGCGCGATCACCGCGCCGAAGACCACCAGACACCATTTGCGCTCGAACCGGTCGGTGACCAGGGAGGCCAGGAACGAGCCGAGCGGCGCGCCCACGGTGGTGAGCGCCACGTAGAAGACCGACTTCTCGACGCTGAAGCCCTCCTTGGCCAGCAGGGTGGGCGCCCAGCTCGAGTAGCCGAAGAAGCCGATGGTCTGGGTCACCCACAGGACGGTGAGCAGCGCGGTCGGCCCGAGGTACCTCTTCTTCAGCAGGAGGCGGGGCGACGCCTTCGCGGGCCGGGTCTCGTCGATCGGTGGCGCGGGCTCGGCGAGCGGGCCCTTCTCGGCGGCGACCCGGGTCTCGATCTCGGTGAGGACCGCCTCCGCCGCTTCGTACTCGCCCCGGCTCTCGTGCCAGCGGGGGGACTCCTCGAGGTGCCGGGTGAAGAGGACGAAGAGGAGGCCGAGCGAGCCCCACAGATAGACCAGCCGCCAGGACCAGTCGCTGAGCGGTACGACGGCGCTGGCGATGAGGTTGGTGGCCGGGGTGCCGCAGATGCCGATGACGATCGCGTACGCCTGGTACTTGCCGCGTACGGCGGACGGATACATCTCGTTGACGTAGATCACCGCCACAACGGTCATCGCGGACAGCCCCGCCGAGGTCAGCACCCGGAAGACGCCCAGCGAGACGACGTCCCAGGAGAAGGCCGAGGCGAGCGAGAAGACCCCGAAACACAGCGTGGTCCGGATCAGCGCCTTCTTGCGGCCCCAGCGGTCGGCGAGGGTGCTCGCGACGATGGAGCCGATGAACATGCCGACGAACGACAGCGAGGTCACATAGGCGATCTGGTCGACCGTGATGCCCCAGAGGTCGATGAGCTGGGGAGCGGTGGTGGCGAAGGTGTTGATGTCCGCGAACTCGAAGAAGTAGGCGAACGAGACGGCCAGCAAGGTGATCTTGTGAAACCGGGAGATGGGGAGTCTGTCCAGCCGGTTCACCGCGTTGGAGTGCTGCATGGGCGGCCCTTGTCGGAGAGGCGGGGAGGGGGACGGGGCGGGGAGGGGGACGGAGCGGGGGCGGGGGTGGGCCAGGGGTCAGGCGTCTTCGCCGGGCCAGTAGAGCCGCATGGGGTTGTCGACCAGCAGCTTCCGCCGCTGCTCGGCGGTGACCGCCACCTGGGGCACGTAGTCGACCAGCAGTCCGTCGTCGGGCATATGAGCGGTGAGGTTGGGATGCGGCCAGTCCGTGCCCCACAGCACCCGGTCGGGGAACTCCTCGATCGCGCGGCGGGCGAAGGGCACCACATCGGTGTACGGGTGCGGCTCGGCGTTCAGGGCCGGGGGGCCGGTGACGCTGAGGCGTTCGGGGCAGGTCACCTTGACCCATACGTCATCGCGTTCGGCGAACCGCAGGAAGCGGGCGAAGCGCGGTCCGCCGACCGGTTCGGTCACGTCCGGCCGGCCCATGTGGTCCACGACGAGCGGGGTGGGCAGGGAGCTGAAGAAACGTTCCAGCTCGGGCAGGTCGGCGCTTTCGAAGTAGAGGACGACATGCCAGCCGAGCGGGGCGATCCGCCGGGCGACGGTGGCCAGCGCGTCCTGGGGCGCGGCGTCGGCCAGCCGCCGGAGGAAGGTGAAGCGCACCCCGCGCACCCCCGCCGCGTCCAGCCGGCGCAGCTCGGCGTCGGTGACATCCGGCCGTACGGTCGCGATGCCGCGCGCCCGGCCGCCGGACGCCTGGACGGCGTCGACCATGGCGCTGTTGTCCGCGCCGTGACAGGTCGCCTGGACGATCACGTTACGGGCGACCCCGAGGTGGTCGCGGAGGGCGAAGAGATCGTCCTTGCCGCCGTCGCAGGGCGTGTACTTGCGCTCGGGCGCGAAGGGGAACGCGGCCTGCGGGCCGAATACATGGCAGTGGGTGTCGACGGTGCCCGGCGGCAGGGCGAAGGCGGGCCGGGACGGGGCGGGGTGCCAGTCCAGCCAGCCCGGGGTCTTGGCGGAGAGCGTGCTCATGAGGGCTCCTCTGGACGGCTGGGCGGCTGGGCGGTCCCGCGGTCGTCGGCGGCGGCGGATGTGCGGCGGTCATCGGGGGACGCGCTCGTCATCTCAGCGGCCCTGCTTCGTCAGCAGGGCGTCCAGACGGGGGTAGACGGCGCGGGCGTTGCGTTCGAAGATGCCGGTCAGCTCGTCCGCGGGGAGCCCGGCGGCCTCGGCGTAGCGGCGGGTGTCGTCGAAGTGCCGGCCCGTGCGGGGGTCGATATCGCGGACGGCGCCGATCATCTCCGAGGCGAAGAGGATGTTCCGGGCCGGCATGACGTCGAAGAGCAGGTCGATACCGGGCTGGTGATAGACGCAGGTGTCGAAGAAGACATTGCCCAGGACGTGCTCCTCCAGGGGCGGCTTGCCGAGCGCCATCGCCAGTCCGCGGAACCGGCCCCAGTGGTACGGAACGGCGCCGCCGCCATGCGGGATGATCAGCCGCAGGGTGGGGAAGTCGGCGAACAGATCGCCCTGCACGAGCTGCATGAACACGGTCGTATCGGCGTTGAGGTAGTGCGCCCCGGTGGTGTGGAAGGCGGGGTTCACGCTGGTGCTCACGTGCACCATCGCCGGAACGTCGTACTCCACCAGCTTTTCGTAGATCGGGTACCACGAGCGGTCGGTCAGCGGCGGGGCCGTCCAGTGGCCGCCCGAGGGGTCGGGGTTGAGGTTGACCGCCACGGCCCCGTACTCCTCCACGCAGCGGACGAGTTCGGGCACGCAGGTGGCCGGATCGACGCCCGGCGACTGCGGGAGCATCGCGGCGGGGGCGAAGCGCCCCGGGTACAGCTCGCTGACGCGGAAGCAGAGCTCGTTGCAGAGCGCCGCCCACTCGGAGGAGGTGCGGAGATCGCCGATGTGGTGGGCCATGAAGGACGCCCGGGGCGAGAAGACCGTCAGGTCGATGCCGCGCTCGTCCATCAGCCGGAGCTGATTCGGCTCGATGCTCCGGCGCAGCTCGTCGTCGCCGATGCGGAGGTCGGCGCGGGTGGGGGTGGGGGTGCGGGCGGGGTCGGTGAGTCCGTTGATCTGCTGGGTGCGCCATGCCTCCAGCGCCGGGGGCGCGGTGGTGTAGTGGCCATGGCAGTCGATGATCATTCGCTGTTCCTTCGTGGCGGGCGGTTCCTCGCAACCCAACTGTCGATGAAATTGTTGACAATATGTGCGACGAAAAAGCCCCCGCGAAGTCCGGGGTGCGGACGGTGCGGGGGCGCGTCGGGCTAGGCGCCCATCGGGTGCCAGACGGTCTTCGTCTCCAGGAAGGCCAACAGCCGGGCCGTGCCGGGGTCGGCGGGCCAATCCACAGGCTGTGGACGGACGACGCGCTTGAGGTTGTCCGCGGCGGCCTTCTCCAACTCGGTCGCGAGTTCCTCGTCCGCCCCGGCCAGGTCGATCGCGTTGACGTCCTGGTGGGCGGCGAGCGGAGTGGCGATCTCGGCGGTGCGGCCGGACAGGACGTTGACCACGCCGCCCGGGAGGTCGGAGGTGGCCAGGACCTCGCCGAGGGACAGGGCCGGGAGCGGGGCCCGCTCGCTCGCCACGACCACGGTCGTGTTCCCGGTGACGATCGCCGGGGCGATCACCGACACCAGGCCCAGGAACGACGAGTCCTGGGGCGCGAGGAGCGCGACCACGCCGGTCGGCTCGGGGGAGGAGAGGTTGAAGTACGGCCCGGCCACGGGGTTGGCGGACCCGGCGATCTGGGCCGTCTTGTCGGACCAGCCCGCGTACCAGACCCAGCGGTCGATCGCCGCGTCCACCTGCGCGGTGGCCTTGGACTTCGACAGGCCCTCGGCGTCGGCGACCTCATGGACGAACTGGTCGCGGCGGCCCTCCAGCATCTCGGCGACGCGGTAGAGGATCTGGCCCCGGTTGTAGGCGGTGGCCCCCGACCAGCCGCCGAACGCCTTGCGCGCGGCGACGACCGCGTCCCGGGCGTCCTTGCGGGAGGCCAGCGGGGCGTTGGCCAGCCACTTGCCCTTGGCGTCGGTCACCTCGTACACCCGTCCGCTCTCGGACCGGGGGAACTTGCCCCCGACGAACAGCTTGTAGGTCTTGAGCACGGAGAGTCGATCGTTGCGGTCAGACATCGAGGTATGCCTCCAGGCCGTGGCGACCGCCTTCACGGCCGTATCCGGACTCCTTGTAGCCGCCGAACGGAGAGGCCGGGTCGAACTTGTTGAAGGTGTTGGACCACACCACGCCCGCCCGGAGCTTGTTCGCCATCCACAGGATGCGCGAGCCCTTCTCCGTCCAGATGCCCGCCGACAGCCCGTACGGCGTGTTGTTGGCCTTGGCCACGGCCTCTTCGGGGGTGCGGAAGGTGAGCACCGAGAGCACCGGGCCGAAGATCTCCTCGCGGGCGATCCGGTGGGCCTGGGTGACGCCGGTGAAGAGGGTGGGCGCGAACCAGTAGCCGGAGCTGGGCAGTTCGCACGCCGGGGCCCAGCGCTCGGCGCCCTCGGCCTCGCCCGCGTCGGCCAGGGCGCGGATCCGGGCCAGCTGCTCGGCGGAGTTGATGGCGCCGATGTCGGTGTTCTTGTCGAGCGGGTCGCCGACGCGCAGGGTGCTCATCCGGCGCTTGAGCGCGTCGAGCAGCTCGTCCTGGACGGACTCCTGGACCAGGAGCCGGGAGCCCGCGCAGCAGACATGGCCCTGGTTGAAGAAGATGCCGCCGATGATGCCCTCGACCGCCTGGTCGATGGGGGCGTCGTCGAAGACGATGTTCGCGGCCTTGCCGCCGAGTTCGAGGGTGACCTTCTTCTTCGTACCGGCCACCGTACGGGCGATGGCCTTGCCGACCTCGGTGGAGCCGGTGAAGGCCACCTTGTCGATGCCGGGGTGGGCGACCAGCTCGGCGCCGGTCGAGCCGTCGCCGGTGACGATGTTGACCACGCCCTTGGGCAGCCCCGCCTGACGGCAGATGTCCGCGAAGAACAGGGCGCTCAGGGGCGTCGTCTCGGCGGGCTTGAGGACGACCGTGTTGCCGGTGGCGAGTGCCGGGGCGATCTTCCAGGCCAGCATCAGGAGGGGGAAGTTCCAGGGGATGATCTGGCCGGCCACGCCCAGGGGCCGGGGGTCCGGGCCGTAGCCGGCGTGGGCCAGCTTGTCGGCCCAGCCCGCGTAGTAGAAGAAGTGGGCCGCGACCAGGGGCAGATCGGCGTCGCGCGACTCGCGGATCGGCTTGCCGTTGTCCAGCGACTCCAGGACGGCCAGCTCGCGGGAGCGCTCCTGGATGATCCGCGCGATGCGGAAGAGGTACTTGGCGCGCTCGGAGCCGGGGAGCGCGGACCAGGTCTCGAACGCCTTACGGGCGGCCTTGACGGCGCGGTCCACGTCCTCGGCGTTGGCCTGGGCGACCTCGGAGAGGACCTCCTCGGAGGAGGGGGAGAGGGTCTTGAAGACCTTGCCGTCGCCCGCCTCGGCGAACTCCCCGTCGATGAACAGGCCGTAGGACGGGGCGATGTCGACGACCGCGCGGGACTCGGGCGCGGGCGCGTACTCGAAAACTGGCATGGCGTATCAGTCCACCGTCACGTAGTCGGGACCGGAGTACCGGCCGGTGCTCAGCTTCTGGCGCTGCATGAGCAGATCGTTGAGCAGGCTGGAGGCGCCGAAGCGGAACCACTCGGGGGAGAGCCACTCGTCGCCCAGCGTCTCGTTGACCATCACCAGGTACTTGATCGCGTCCTTGGAGGTGCGGATGCCGCCCGCGGGCTTCACGCCCACCTGTACGCCGGTGGTGGCGTGGAAGTCGCGGACCGCCTCCAGGAGGACGAGGGTGACGGGCGGGGTCGCGTTGACGGCCACCTTGCCGGTGGAGGTCTTGATGAAGTCCGCGCCCGCGAGCATCGCCAGCCAGGAGGCGCGGCGGACGTTGTCGTACGTCTGGAGCTCGCCGGTCTCGAAGATGACCTTGAGGTGGGCCGCGGTGCCGCTGCCGTCCTCGCGGACGCAGGCCTCCTTGACCTGCCGGATCTCCTCGAAGACCTGGAGGTAGCGGCCGGAGAGGAAGGCGCCGCGGTCGATCACCATGTCGATCTCGTCCGCCCCGGCGGCGACCGCCTCCCGGGTGTCGGCCAGCTTGACCGGCAGCGCGGCCCGGCCGGAGGGGAAGGCGGTGGCGACGGCGGCCACGTGGACGCCGCTGCCGGTCAGGGCCTCCTTGGCGGTGGCCACCATGTCGCCGTAGACGCAGATCGCCGCGACCCGCGGGGTGGTGCGGTCGGTGGGGTCGGGGTTGATCCCCTTGGCGCAGAGCGCCCGGACCTTGCCCGGGGTGTCGGCACCCTCGAGGGTCGTCAGGTCGATCATCGAGATCGCCAGGTCGATGGCGTACGCCTTCGCCGTGGTCTTGATCGAGCGGGTGCCGAGGGTCGCGGCACGGGCCTGCAGGCCGACCGCGTCGACGCCCGGCAGGCCGTGCAGGAAGCGGCGCAGTGCGCCGTCGCCGGCGGTCACGTCCGCCATTGACGCGAGTCGCTCCGCGGCCTCTTTGCCGTATGCGGGAACTGTGGTGGGCATGGTCACCAGATGAGCATATCTACGCGCGTAGTCGGATGTCACCCCCGGGTCCGGAATCGATCGGGGGCCGGGGGCGGGCGATCCCGGGCGTCCCCTGGGCGCCCCCCGCCCCACGAGTGTGGTGCACAATCGGGCGCATGACGAGCCCGGACGACGACTCCGCCCCCGCTGCCTCCAGCTCCGCTTCCTCCGCGGCCTCCTCCGCTTCCTCCGCGGCCTCTTCCGCTTCCTCCGAGGCCGAGACCGAGACCTTCTCGGACCGGATCTACCGCTCCCCGAGCGGTATCGCGGGCGGGGTGCTGCTGCTCGGGCTCAGCGGCTGGCTGGGCATCGACGCGATGATCCGGGGCGAGGGGCGGACGCCGTGGCTGGCGCTGGCCGGGCTGCTGTTCGCGGTGCCGGTGGTGATCGCCTTCACGCTGCGCCCGGCGGTGTACGCGGGGCAGGACCGGCTGCTCGTCCGCAACCCGTTCCGCACGATCACGCTGCCCTGGGCCGTGGTCGAGGGGCTGCGCGCCGGGTACACCAGCGAGGTGCTGGCGGCCGGGGCCACGTACCAGCTGTGGGCGATCCCGGTCTCGCTGCGCCAGCGCAAGCGGGCCGCCCGGCACCAGGCCAGGGCGGCCTCCGAGGACCCCTTCGGTACCACGTCCGCCCACGTCTCGGCGAACAAGCCCGACGAGGACCGCCGGGCCCCCTCCGACGTGGCGATCGGCGATCTGCGCGAGATGGCCGAACGCAACGCCCAGCGCGAGGGCGCCCAGGGGGCGCCGGAGGTGCGATGGGCCTTCGAGGTGATCGCGCCGACGCTGGCGGGCGCGGTGCTGCTGGGCGTCATGCTGGCGATCGGCTGACCGCCCGGGGCCACGCGGCCCCGTTCTTCGGACCCGGTACCGGGTTTTTCGGACCCGGACCCGGTACCGGACCCAGTACCGGACCCGGTACCGGACCCGGACCCAGTACCGGCACCGGGTCCGGCTGCCTCAGCCGGGTCCGATGCCGCTTCGGCGCCGTCACTGATCGCCGTGGGCGACCGCGACGGGCTCGGCAGCCGATACGCCCGCGTCCGCGTCCGCGGCTTCCGGGGGCTGGATTCCCGCCGCCGCCGAAAGGTCCGCCTTGAGCGCGGCCAGCACGGTGTCCGCCGTGGCGCGGGCCGGGGTGAGGGAGTCGGCGGCGGGGACGTCCACGACCACCTCCAGGTAGCACTTCAGCTTCGGCTCGGTGCCGCTGGGCCGGACGACCACACGGGCGCCGCGGACGCCGCCCTTCCCGGCGAGCTGATAGCGCAGGCCGTCCGTCGGGGGCAGGGTGTCCGTGCCCCTCGTCAGGTCCTCCGCCGACGTCACGGCGAGCCCCGCGAGCTCGGTGGGCGGCTGTTCGCGCAGCCGCTTCATCGCGGTGCCGATCACGGCGAGGTCGGTGACCCGGACGGAGAGCTGGTCGGTGGCGTGCAGCCCGTGGGCCACCGCGATGTCGTCCAGCAGATCCGCGAGGGTGCGGCCCTGCTCCTTGAGCTCGGACGTCAGCTCGGCCACGAGCAGCGCGGCCGTGATGCCGTCCTTGTCGCGTACGCCCTCCGGATCCACGCAGTAGCCGAGCGCCTCCTCGTACGCGTAGCGCAGCCCGTCCTCCCGGGCCAGCCACTTGAAGCCGGTCAGCGTCTCGGCGTACGGCAGCCCCGCGTCGTCCGCGATCCGGGACAGGAGCGACGAGGAGACGATCGTGGTCGCGAAGGCACCACGGGCGCGCTTGTGGACGAGGTGGGTGGCGAGCAGCGCGCCGACCTCGTCCCCGCGCAGCATCCGCCAGCTCGCGGCGTCCGTGGGGGCCGTGGGGTTCGTGATCGTGGGGATGGCGACGGCGCAGCGGTCGGCGTCCGGGTCGTTGGCGATGATGATGTCCGGCGCGACCCTGCGGGCTGTGGCGAAGGCCAGGTCCATCGCCCCCGGCTCCTCCGGGTTGGGGAACGCGACGGTCGGGAACGCCGGGTCGGGCTCGGCCTGCTCGGGCACGACCGCGGGCTCGGGGAACCCGGCGCGGGCGAACGCGGCGGCGAGGGTCTCGCGGCCGACGCCGTGCAGCGGCGTGTAGACGACGCGGGCGTTCCGGGGCGAGCCCGGGGTGAGAACGGCGTCGGTCCGCGCGAGGTACGCCGCCAGGACGTCGTCGTTCAGCGTCTCCCAGCCGGTCTCGGGCCGGGGCACATCGTCCAGGCTGCGGATCGCCGCGATCTCGGCGGCGATCTCGGCGTCGGCGGGCGGCACGATCTGGGAGCCGTCGCCGAGGTAGACCTTGTAGCCGTTGTCGCGGGGCGGGTTGTGGCTCGCGGTGACCTCGACTCCGGCGATCGCGCCGAGGTGGCGGATGGCGAAGGCGAGGACCGGCGTGGGGAGGGGGCGCGGCAGAACGGCGGCGCGGAAGCCGGCACCGATCATGACGGCGGCGGTGTCGCGGGCGAACTCGGCGCTCTTGTAGCGGGCGTCGTACCCGATGACGACGAGACCTTGACCGCGCTGACCGTGCTGGTCGTTCCCTTCGTCCTGGGCGTTCCCTTCGTCCTGGGCGTTCCGTTCGTCCTGGGCGGTCTGTTCGTCCTGGCCGTGATGCGTGCGCAGATACGCGGCGAGCCCGGCGGCGGCGCGGATGACGACGGCGCGGTTCATTCGCATGGGCCCGGCCCCGAGCTCACCCCGGAGACCGGCGGTACCGAACTGCAACGTGCCGGAGAACCGCTCGGCGATCGCGTCGACGGCATCGTCCTGGAGCAGCTTCCCGAGCTCATCCCGAGTCTCGGGATCGGGATCCTCGGCAAGCCATGCGCGAGCCTGGGCGATGAGATCGGGCTCCGTGGCCATGAGGGCCTCCTGGGGGTGGTCGTATGGGGGGTGCGGGTGCGGGTGCGGGTGCGGTGGTGGTCGCTCGGGCGCGTGGTGGGTCCGTGGTCGGGCGCGGGCGCGGGGGCGGGGCGGCCGGGGCGCCGCCGCCCGGAGGCCCCGCCCCCGGCACCCACCGCACAACCGACCGCGCACCCCGGCCCGGCAGCCTGGGCCCGCCCCGCCCCGCGTACCTCGCGCATCGCTGTTCAGTCAGCCAAGGGGTGAGTACCCGCACAGGGCGCCGTGACGCCGGCCCCGGGGATCAGTCAGAGGCGGTCGAGGACCTGGGCCAGCAGGCTGCCCATGCGGGAGGCGGAGTCGCGGCCCGCCTGGAGGACCTCCTCGTGGTTGAGGGGTTCGCCCGTCATACCGGCCGCCAGGTTCGTCACCAGCGAGATCCCGAGCACCTCCGCGCCCGCCTCGCGCGCCGCGATGGCCTCCAGGGTCGTGGACATGCCCACCAGGTCGGCCCCTATCGTGCGGGCCATGTTGATCTCCGCCGGAGTCTCGTAGTGCGGCCCGGGGAACTGGGCGTAGACGCCCTCCTCCAGGGTCGGGTCGACCTGCTGGCACAGGGCGCGCAGCCGCGGCGAGTACAGGTCGGTGAGGTCGACGAAGTTGGCGCCCACGATCGGCGAGGTGGCCGTGAGGTTGATGTGGTCGCTGATCAGTACCGGCTGGCCCGGACGCATGCCCTCGCGGAGGCCGCCGCAGCCGTTGGTGAGGATGATGGTCTTGCAGCCCGCGGCCACGGCGGTGCGTACGCCGTGGGCGACGGCGGCGACGCCGCGCCCCTCGTAGTAGTGCGTACGGCCGAGGAAGACCAGCGCCCGCTTGTCGTTGATCCGGTACGACCGGATCCGGCCCGCGTGGCCCGCGACGGCGGGCGGCGGGAAGCCGGGCAGCTCGGTGACGGGGAACTCGTGCTCGGGCGCCCCGAGGGCGTCGGTTGCGGGGACCCAGCCGGAGCCCAGGACCAGCGCGACGTCGTGGGTATCCGCGCCGGTCAGCTCGCGCAGGCGGGTGGCGGCGGCGTCGGCGGCGGCATGCGGGTCGCCCTGATTGTCCCAAGAAACTGATGCGTTCACGCGCACGAGCGTAGCCGGTAACTGCCTACGCGCGTAGACGGAGTCGCCGAGATGTTCGGATCGTTGCATTGCTGCCGGGCCCACGCGGTGCGCTACCGCTGAACCCAGCAAGGTCGCGCCGCGCCCGGACCTCGGACGCCGCCCCGGACCCGGCAAGGTCACGTCACCCCGGACCCACCGCGCCCACCGGCCCCAGCAGGGTCACGTCGCCCGGACCCCCGAACCCCCGGACTCACCGGGCCAGCCGGCAACCGGGCCAGCCGGGAAACCGAGCCAACCGGCGACCGGGTCAGCCGGGAAACCGAGCCCACCGGGCCAGCGGAAATCGGGCCAGCCGGTGACCGGGCCGGCCGGGAAATCGGGCCAGCCGGGCCAACCGGAAACCAGGCCAACCCCCGGACCTGGCAAGGTCACGTCGCCCCGGGCCTCCGGGCCTCCGGGCCTCCGGGCCTCCGGGCCTCCGGGCCCCCGGGCCCCCAGGGCCCCGGGCATCCGGGCATCCGGGCCCAGCAGGGTCACGTCGCCCGGACCCCCGGCCCCCCGGACTCACCGGGCCAGCCGGCAACCGGGCCAGCCGGGAAACCGAGCCAACCGGGCCAGCCGGGAAATCGGGCCAGCCGGGCCAACCGGTAACCGGGCCAACCCCCGGACCCGGCAAGGTCACGTCGCTCCGGGCCCCGGACCCACCGGGCCCAGCAGGGTCACGTCGCCCGGACCCCCGAACTCACCGGGCCAACCGGGCCAGCCTGGAAATCGGGCCAGCCGGTGACCGGGCCAGCCGGGAAATCGGGCCAGCCGGGCCAACCGGCAACCGGGCCAGCCGGAAAACCAAGTCAACCGGGAAACCGGGGTCAACCGGCAGCCGGGAAACCGAGCCAACCGGGCCAGCCGGGTCAACCAGCAACCGGGCCAGCCGGAAAACCAGGTCAACCGGAAAACCAGGTCAACCGGGAAACCGGGGCCAGCCGGGAAACCGGGGTCAACCGGGAAATCAGGTCAACCGGAAACACCGGACTCAGCAGGGGCGCTTCCGCAGCTCCATCACATAGTCGTGCGGCGCCCCCGCCGACTCCGCCGCGTCGGCGATCTCGCCCAGGTAGCGGGCCGAGGGCAGCCCGCCCTCGTAGCCGTTGAGGACGTAGAGCCAGGCGGCCTCGTCGCCGTCCAGTGTGTGGACGCGGATCCGCATCCGGCGGTAGATGTCGAGGCCGACGCCCTCCCAGCGGTCCATGGAGTCCTCGTCCATGGGGGCGATGTCGTAGAGGGCGACGAAGACCTGGGAGCGCGGGGCCTCCACAATCGTGGGGAGGGCGCCCTCCCAGCCCATCTGCTCACCGCCGAAGGTGAGGCGCCAGCCGTTCAGCCAGCCCGTTCCGCGCAGCGGGGAGTGTGGGGCGCGGCGGGACATCAGCCGCGCGTCGAGGTTGCCGGCGTACGCGGCGTAGAGCGACATGGGTCTGAGGGTACGGGAGAGGGGCGGAACGGCCCCCGGGGTGGGAGGTTTGGCGGGAGGTTCGGTGAGAGGTTTCGTACGGCTGTCGCCCCCGCGAAACCCCCCCGGGCTGAAGGCATTCGAACCGGTGCGGGACAATGGAGCATGTGACTCGGATCGTGATCATTGGTGGCGGACCCGGCGGCTATGAGGCGGCGCTGGTCGCCGCGCAGCTCGGCGCGGAGGTGACCGTCGTCGACTGCGACGGTCTGGGCGGGGCGTCGGTGCTCACCGACTGCGTGCCGTCGAAGACGTTGATCGCCACGGCCGAGGTGATGACGACCTTCGACTCCTCCTACGAGGAGCTGGGGATCATCGTCGCCGACGACACCCCGCCGCTGGAGCAGGCGGCCCGGGTGGTCGGCGTGGATCTGGGCAAGGTCAACCGCCGGGTGAAGCGGCTCGCGCTCGCCCAGTCGCACGACATCACGGCGTCGGTCACCCGGGCCGGCGGCCGGGTCATGCGCGGGCGCGCCCGGGTGGAGCCGCAGCAGTCGCTGGACGGCTCGCGGCGGGTGATCGTACGGGCGGCGGACGGCAGCGAGCAGACGCTGGTGGCGGACGCGGTGCTGCTGGCGACGGGCGCCCATCCGAGGGAGATCCCGGACGCGAAGCCGGACGGCGAGCGGATCCTGAACTGGACGCAGGTGTACGACCTGGACGAGCTCCCCCAGGAGCTGATCGTGGTCGGCTCCGGTGTCACGGGCGCGGAGTTCGCGGGTGCCTACCAGGCGCTGGGGTCGAAGGTCACGCTGGTCTCCAGCCGGGACCGGGTGCTGCCGGGCGAGGACCCGGACGCGGCGGCGGTGCTGGAGGACGTCTTCCGGCGCCGGGGGATGAACGTGATGTCCCGATCCCGGGCGCAGGCCGCCAAGCGGGTGGGGGACCGGGTGGAGGTCACGCTCTCGGACGGGCGGGTCATCTCCGGCACCCACTGTCTGATGGCGGTCGGCTCGATCCCGAACACGGCGGACATCGGCCTGGAGGAGGCCGGGGTCAAGCTGGCGGAGTCGGGGCACATCCTGACCGACAAGGTGTCGAGGACCAGCGCGCCGGGGATCTACGCGGCCGGTGACTGCACCGGGGTGCTGGCGCTGGCGTCGGTGGCGGCGATGCAGGGCCGGATCGCGATGTACCACTTCCTCGGGGACGCGGTGACCCCGCTGAACCTGAAGACCGTCTCGGCCAACGTCTTCACCGACCCCGAGATCGCCACGGTCGGCTACTCGCAGGCGGACGTGGACGGCGGGAAGATCGACGCCCGGGTGGTGAAGCTGCCGCTGCTGCGCAATCCGCGGGCGAAGATGCAGGGCATCCGGGACGGCTTCGTCAAGATCTTCTGCCGTCCGGGCACCGGCATCGTGGTCGGCGGTGTGGTGGTCTCGCCGCGGGCGAGCGAGCTGATCCACCCCATATCGCTGGCGGTGGACAACAATCTGACGGTGGAGCAGATCGCCAACGCCTTCACGGTCTACCCCTCGCTGTCCGGTTCGATCGCCGAGGTGGCCCGGCAGTTGCACACCCGGAAGACTCAGGAAGAGTCATAGACCCGGTCCTTATAGCACTTCGTACCCTCACAGATGTACAACTTCTGCTAATTGGTGCAAGCTGCTGAAAACAGACGGTCGTTGGCGTTACTGTCAGTTTCGTGTTCGCTGCAGAACGTCGCCAACTGATCCTTGAAATGGTGCGTGCGAACGGAGCGGTGTCGCTCCGGGAGCTCGCCCGCGTCGTCCAGACCTCCGAAGTGACCGTACGGCGTGATGTGCGGGCGCTGGAGGCAGAAGGACTGCTCGACCGCCGGCACGGCGGTGCGGTGCTGCCGGGCGGATTCACCAGGGAGTCCGGCTTCCCGCAGAAATCCCATCTAGCGACCGCGGAGAAGACGGCCATCGCCGATCTCGCGGCCGGTTTCGTCGAGGAGGGCGAGGCCGTCGTCGTCGGCGCCGGAACCACCACCCAGGAGCTGGCCCGCCGGCTCGCGCGGGTGCCGGGGCTGACCGTGGTCACCAATTCCCTGCTGGTCGCACAGGCGTTGGCGCATGCCAACCGGGTCGAGGTCGTGATGACCGGCGGCACCCTGCGCGGCTCCAACTACGCCCTGGTCGGCAGCGGCGCCGAGCAGTCCCTGCAGGGGCTGCGGGTCTCGCGCGCCTTCCTGTCCGGCAGCGGGCTGACCGCCGAGCGCGGCCTGTCCACCTCCAACATGCTCTCGGCCAGCGTCGACCGGGCGCTGGTCCAGGCGGCGGCGGAGGTGGTCGTGCTCGCCGACCATACGAAGCTGGGCTCCGACACGATGTTCCAGACGGTGCCCACCGATGTGATCACACGGCTGGTGACGGATGAGCCGCCCGCCCATGACGACCGTGCCCTGACCGAGCTCCAGGCCCTCGCGGACCAGGGGGTTCAGATCGCCGTGGCAGGGCCGGGCGCGGGGTCCGGCCCGGCCGGGGGCGGTGAGGGCGGCGGTTCGGCGGGGCGGCAGTCGGGGCGGCTGGGCCCGTCCCAGGGCCGTGGCGGCGGCGAGGAGGGCCTGCCGCTGCCGGGGCCGCGCCGTAACCACCCCCACCCCCCGGGCGGGCCCGGCTCAGCCCAGCTGCGCACCGCGGTGCCGCTGGCGGAGCAGCCGGGGCGGGTGGCGGACCTGGCACCGCGCCGCCGCTAGCGACTGGCCGTCGCGGGTGTCGGTGGGCCGTGGGGCCCGGGTGTGGGCGGGCCTTCGGCTGTCGGTGGGCCGTGCGGCTCGGGTGTCGGCGGGCCTTCGGCTCTCGGTGGGCCGTGCGGCTCGGGTGTGGGCGGGCCTTCGGCTCTCGGTGGGCCGTGCTGCCCGGGTGTGGGCGGGCCTTCGGCTCTCGGTGGGCCGTGCTGCCCGGGGGCCGGCGGGTCTCGAGCCCTCGGTGTCAGCGGGCCTTGAGACCCGTGAAGGCCAGTGCCAGCAGCCGGTCGGCCAACTCCGGGTCGTCCGGCGACTGCTCCACGGCCAGGGCGATCGCGTTCGTGAGCTGCATCAGATCGACGATGACCACATCGGACCGTACGGCACCGCTCTGCTGGGCGCGGGCGAGCAGTTCGCTGCCCGCCTCGCGCAGCGGCAGACCGCAGCCGCGGGACAGCTCCGAGGTCTCGTCGCCCGAGCACGCCATCAGGGCCTGGGACAGCCCGCGGTAGGTGCTGGCGTGGTCCACGATCGCGCGCAGCCAGTCGATCAGCGCCTGACACGGCCGCGGCGCCTGGGCCAGCTCGCGCGACCGCTCCAGCAGGGCGCATATCTCGCCCTGGAAGACCGCGCCCATCAGCGCGGTGCGGTTCGGGAAGTGGCGATACAGCGTGCCGATGCCGACGCCCGCGCGGCGTGCGACGTCCTCGAGCGAAGCGTCGGTACCGTGCTGGGTGAAGGCCGTGCGCGCCTCGGCCAGCAGCCGCTCGTAGTTGCGGCGCGCGTCGGCGCGCATGGGGCGCGGTGGCGTCTGCGCCGTGGCTGTCTCGATCGCCATCGCGGTCCTCCCTGCCGTGCCTGCCCGTGAGTCAAGCATGCCATTTCGTGACCGGAGGTACGCCCTGGCCAGGCAACGCGGGTATCGCGAACGGCATCAAACAGGGTGACGGCACCGTGCGTTGCGGTGCGCCGGAGTGGAAGAACAATGGGACTGACCAGTCGATCACTCGAGTATGTGATGATCACCCTCGCCGTGGCGTGCGCGGGGCTGACGCTCTGGCTGTGGCCGCGCTTCGCGGGTCGGGGAGTACGGGCCTGGGCTGGCCGGCTGGCCGCCCTCGTCGTGACCCAGTGCGCGATCGTGGTCGCCCTGGCCCTCGCGGTGAACAGCAGCTTCCAGTTCTACGGGTCCTGGGACGAACTGCTGGGCGAGGACGATGCGGCACCGGCGGCCCTGTCGCATGTGCAGGGCGGCGCCGCGGGGCCGGTCGGGGAGGCGGGCGATCTGGTGCGGCCCGCCCCGCCGCAGGGCCTGAACTCGGTGCACGGGCTGCCGAGCGGGCCACCCGCCCAGGCGGGCAAGGTGGAGTCGGTACGGATCCTGGGCCGCCGCAGTCAGGTGGCCAGCCCGGCGTATGTCTATCTGCCGCCGCAGTACTTCCAGCGCCAGTACGCCCGGCAGCGCTTCCCCGTGATCGTGGCGATCAGTGGCTACCCCGGCGGATCCTTCCTGCTGGCCCAGCATCTGCGGCTGCCCCAGACGGCGGGCGGGCTGATCCGCACCGGGGCGCTGCAACCGGCGGTCATCGTGATGGTGCGGCCCACCATCGCCCCGCCCCGCGACACCGAGTGCGTGGGCGTCCCCGGCGGCCCCCAGGCCGAGACCTACTTCGCCCGGGACCTGCCCGAGGCGCTGCGGGCGCACTATCGGATCGGCCATGACCCCAGCGCATGGGGCGTGCTGGGCTATTCGTCGGGTGGCACCTGCGCCCTTCAGCTGACCCTGCGTCATCCTCGCGTCTACAGCGCGGCCGCTGCCCTGTCGCCCGACTACCGGGTGGTCAACGACCCGACCACCGGCGACCTCTTCGGCCGGGGCCCGGCGGGCGAGCGCAGGAAGCGGGAGCACGATGTGCTGTGGCGGCTGCGCCATCTGCCCCAGCCGCAGGTGTCGGTGCTGGTGGCCTCCAGCCGCCGGGGCGAGTCCGACTACGGTGCCACCCGTGACTTCCTGGCCGCGGTCCGGCCGCCGATGAGCGCGCAGTCGATCATCCTGGACCGGGGCAGCCACAACTTCCGCACCTGGCGCCGTGAACTGCCCACCGCCCTGCGATGGATGAACGGTCAGCTGACCTTCCCCCAGGACGTGGTGCGCAGCCGCTGAGCGCGCCGTACGCGACGACGGCGGGCCCCGGCCGGATGATTCCGGCCGGGGCTCGCCGTCATGGGGCATGTGGTGGGGCGGTCAGCCCTCGACCTCCGCGTCAGTCCTCGATCTCCGAGTCAGTCCTCGATTCCCGAGTCAGTCCTCGATCTCCGAGTCAGTCCTTGATCTCGCAGATGACCGCGCCCGAGGTGAGGGAGGCGCCGACCTCG
>NZ_JANIAA010000007.1 GCF_024505145.1 Streptomyces rugosispiralis
TCTTCCGGCTGACCCTGCGCTCGGCGAGCTTGGCCGGTACGGACGGCATTCCTAGCGAAATCGCAGTCATCTGGTTCGTAACCCCAAGGTGTGTGCGTGGCCGGAGATCAGCGGACTCCAATCTCCGAGATTACGGCACCGGCCATGGCCTCAGCACACCGCGCTCCTGAAGTCCACCCAAAGGTGAACTTCAGGACATCTCGCGTCATCAGGAGATTTTCACGGGGTTCACGACGTCCGCCACCAGGACGAGCAGCGTGAAGCAGATGAAGACTCCGGCGATCACATAGGCGACCGGCATCATCTTCGCCACGTCGAACGGCCCGGGGTCGGGCCGCCGGACCAGCCGGGCGGTGTGGCGCCGGATGGCCTCCCACACCGCGCCCGCGATGTGGCCGCCGTCCAGCGGCAGCAGCGGCAGCATGTTGAACAGGAACAGCGAGAGGTTGAACCCCGCGACCAGGAAGAGCATGGTCGCGATCCGCTGGGAGGGCGGGATGTCGAGGTTGGCGACCTCGCCGCCGACCCGGGCCGCGCCCACGACGCCCATCGGGGAGTCCGCCTTGCGCTCGCCGTCGCCGAAGGCCGCGTTCCACAGGTCCGGGATCTTGGAGGGCAGGGCGATCATCGAGTCGATGCCGTCCTCGACCATGTTGCCCATGCGGTCCACGGACTGCCCGAAGGACTGCTGGACCACGCCGTTGGCCGGGGTGAAGCCGAGGAAGCCGGCGGTGACGAACTCGCCCTCGACATAGCCGCCGTTCCCGTCCGACTTGGCGACCTGGTTCTCTATGAGGTTGGCGTGCAGGGTCTTGCGGACGCCGTCCCGCTCGACGGTGATGGTGGCGGGTCCTGTGGTCTCGCGGATGTCCTGCTGGAGGGTGCCCCAGTCCGGGGTGCGGTGCCCGTTGAACGCGACGATCTTGTCCCGGGGCTGCAGACCGGCGGCCTTGGCCGGGGAGTCCTTGGCACCCTTGGGGCACTTGTCGGTGGAGGACGAGGCCGCGACCACGCACTGGGAGACCGTGCCCACATTGGTGGTCTGGGTGTTGACGCCGAAGCTCATCATCACCCCGAGGAAGATGGCCACCGCGAGGATCAGGTTCATGAAGGGTCCGGCGAACATGACGATCACGCGCTTCCACGGCTTGCGCGTGTAGAACAGGCGCTTGTCGTCGCCGGGCTGGAGCTCCTCGAAGGCGGCCGACCGGGCGTCCTCGATCATGCCGCGCCACGGTGAGGTGGAGCGGGCGGTGATCTTTCCGTCGTCGCCCGGCGGGAACATCCCGATCATGCGGATGTAGCCGCCGAGCGGGACCGCCTTGATGCCGTACTCGGTCTCGCCCTTCTTCCGGGAGAAGATCGTCGGCCCGAAGCCGACCATGTACTGGGGCACCCGGATGCCGAAGAGCTTGGCCGTGGAGAGGTGGCCCAGCTCATGCCAGGCGATGGAGATCAGCAGGCCGACGGCGAACACCACTATGCCGAGGACCGTCATCAGTGTCGTCATGCGCGAGCCTCCGGGGTCGCCTTCGCCGCTCTGGCGGCCAGTTCCGTTGCGCGGGCGCGGGCCCATGTCTCGGCCTCGAGGACGTCCGCGACCGTGAGCCGGGTTCCCTTGGCGGGGGTGCCGTGTTCGGCCACCACCTCGGCGACCGTATCGACGATTCCGTTGAACGGCAGCTTTCCGTCGAGGAAGGCGTCCACGCACTCCTCGTTCGCCGCGTTGAAGACGGCCGGGGCGGTGCCGCCGAGGTCGCCGACGTGGCGGGCGAGGCCGACCGAGGGGAACGCCTCGGTGTCCAGGGGGAAGAACTCCCAGGTGTGGGCCTTGGTCCAGTCGCAGCCGGGCGCGGCGTCCGGCACCCGCTCGGGCCAGCCGAGGCCGAGCGCGATGGGCATCCGCATATCGGGCGGGCTCGCCTGGGCGAGCGTCGAGCCATCGGTGAATTCAACCATCGAGTGGATATACGACTGAGGGTGGACCACCACCTCAATCCGCTCGAAGGGAATGTCGTAGAGCAGATGCGCCTCGATGACCTCGAGGCCCTTGTTGACGAGGGTCGCGGAGTTGATCGTGACCACCGGGCCCATGTCCCAGGTGGGGTGGGCCAGCGCCTGCTCCGGGGTGACCGAGGCCAGCTCCCGCTTGGTCCGGCCGCGGAACGGACCGCCGGAGGCGGTGACGACCAGCTTGCGGACCTCCTCGCGGGCGCCACCGAGCAGCGCCTGGAAGAGCGCGGAGTGCTCGGAGTCGACGGGGACGATCTGCCCGGGCTTGGCCACGGCCTTGACCAGGGGGCCCCCGACGATGAGCGATTCCTTGTTGGCCAGCGCCAGCACCCGGCCCGCCTCCAGGGCGGCCAGGGTGGGCGCCAGGCCGATGGAGCCGGTGATGCCGTTGAGCACGGTGTGGCACTGGGAGCGGGCGAGCTCGGTGGCCGCGTCGGGCCCCGCCAGGATCTCGGGGAGCGGCTCGCCGGCGCCGTAGTGCGCGCTCAGCGCCTGGCGCACCTCGGCCACCGCCTCGGGCCGGGCGACCGCGACCCTGTCCACCCGCAGCCGGTGGGCCTGCTCGGCGAGGAGCCCGGCCCGTCCCCCGGCGGCGGACAGGCCGGTCACGCGGAAGCGGTCGGGATTGCGCAGCACCACGTCGATGGCCTGGGTGCCGATCGAACCGGTGGAGCCCAGGATCACGATGTCGCGCACGCTCGCCGCGGCGGTGGCCGCCGGAACGCGCAGATGCGGGTCAGCCAGGGAATCCGTCATCCCCCCATTGTGGGGGCAAGGGGTGACGGCTCGGTGACACGCCCCGGGATCCGGTGATCGCGGACCCCGGGGGCCTGTCGGCACGTGCTCCGGCGGCCTTCCGGCGGCTCCTCAGTGGATGGGGCGGTGGACGTTCTGCTTGGCGGTCGGGCCGGGGGTGGCGTCGGCGATCCAGGGACCGTCGCCGCTGGGGTCGATGACGCCGTGCTCGAGCCACTCGTACGCTCCGGAGAGCACCCCGGAGACCACCTTGCGGTCGAGGTCGTCGGTGTTGCTCCACAGCCGCCCGAAGAGCTCCTCGGCGCGGATCCTGGCCTGCCGGCAGAACGCGTCCGCCAACTGGTAGGCCGCGACCCCGTGGTCGCCGCGGGAGCGCAGCATCTCGGCCCGTACGCAGGCCGCGCTCATCGCGAACAGCTCCGCCCCGATGTCGACGATCCGGCTGAGGAAGCCCTGTTTGGTCTCCATCCGGCCCTGCCAGCGGGACATGGCGTAGAACGTGGAGCGGGCCAGCTTGCGCGCCGAGCGCTCCACATAGCGCAGATGCGGGGACAGGTCCGGGTGGCCGTCCGGGTTGAACTCCGGGTAGGCGCGGGGCAGTTGGCCGGGTCCGGTGAGCAGGCCGGGCAGCCAGCGGGCGTAGAAGCCACCGGCCTTGGCGGCCGCCTTGCCCTTGTCCTGGAGGGACTTGTCGGGGTCGATGAGATCGCCCGCCACCGACAGATGGGCGTCCACCGCCTCGCGGGCGATGAGGAGGTGCATGATCTCGGTCGAGCCCTCGAAGATCCGGTTGATCCGCAGATCGCGCAGCATCTGCTCGGCGGGGACGGCCCGCTCCCCGCGGGCGGCCAGCGAGGCCGCGGTCTCATAGCCCCGGCCGCCGCGGATCTGGACCAGTTCGTCGGCCATCAGCCAGGCCATCTCGCTGCCGTAGAGCTTGGCGAGCGCCGCCTCGATGCGGATGTCGTTGCGGTCCTCGTCGGCCATCTGGGAGGCGAGGTCGATGACGGCCTCCAGGGCGAAGGTGGTCGCCGCGATGAAGGAGATCTTGGCGCCGACGGCCTCGTGCTCGGCGATGGGCTTGCCCCACTGCTCACGGGCGGCCGACCATTCGCGGGCGATCTTCAGACACCACTTCCCGGCGCCCGCGCACATCGCGGGCAGCGACAGCCGTCCGGTGTTGAGCGTGGTCAGCGCGATCTTGAGACCGGCGCCCTCGGGGCCGATCCGGTTGGCGGCCGGGACCCGGACCCGGTGGAGGCGGGTGACGCCGTTCTCCAGGCCGCGCAGCCCCATGAAGGCGTTGCGGTTCTCGACGGTGACGCCCTCGGAGGCGGTCTCGACGACGAAGGCGGTGATGCCGCCCTTGTGGCCCTCGGAGCGCGGCACCCTGGCCATCACCACCAGCAGGTCGGCGACCACGCCGTTGGTGGTCCACAGCTTGACGCCGTCGAGCAGGTAGTCGTCGCCGTCGGGCACGGCGGTGGTGGCGAGGCGGGCCGGGTCGGAGCCCACGTCCGGCTCGGTGAGCAGGAAGGCCGAGACGTCGGTGCGGGCGCAGCGCGGCAGGAAGAGGTCCTTCTGCTCCTGGGTGCCGAAGAGCTTCAGCGGCTGCGGTACGCCGATCGACTGGTGGGCGGAGAGCAGGGCGCCGATCGCCGGGCTGACGGAGCCGGCCAGGGCGAGGGCCTTGTTGTAGTAGACCTGGGTGAGGCCGAGGCCCCCGTACTTGGTGTCGATCTTCATGCCGAGCGCGCCGAGCTCCTTGAGCCCCTTGATGGTCTCGTCGGGGATCTGCGCCTCGCGCTCGATACGTGCGGCGTCGACCCGCGTCTCGCAGAACTCCTGGAGCTTGGCGAGGAAGCTCTCGCCGCGGCGGACGTCGTCCGGGGCGGGGGCGGGGTGGGGATGGATCAGATCGAGTCGGAAGCGGCCGAGGAAGAGCTCCTTGGCGAAGCTGGGCTTGTGCCATACCTGTTCGCGTGCGGCCTCGGCGACCTGGCGCGCTTCACGCTCGGACACCGGCCTGACGGAGGATGCGGTCATCGGTGCTCCCTTTGCCGCGACGATCTCGTGACATTACCGGCACGTACCGCTGCCAGTGTGCCTCCGGTCCGACGGGACGGCAAAGCGGGAGGACGCCGGGATCTGGAGGTTCGGGAGGGTTTGCCGGGGCGGTCGGCCCGGCAGGGGTGGCGCGGGGCAGGGCCCTGGCGTTGAAGCGCTTCGACACCCTCTGGACAGCACTTGCGCTGCGGGTTTAGGGTCAATCCGCATGGCGCCGCATAAAGATGTCCGGCCATGCGTCGAAGCGCTTCACTCACAATCCCATCGGATGGAGTCCCCCGCATGGTCACCCTCGCCGAGGTCGCCCGCCACGCCGGAGTCTCCGCCAGCACGGTGAGCTATGTCCTCAGCGGCAAGCGGTCGATCTCCGCTCCCACGCGCGAGCGCGTCGAGCACAGCATCAAGGAGCTCGGCTACCACCCCAACGCCGGAGCCCGCGCCCTGGCCAGCAGCCGCTCCAACATCCTCGCGCTCATGGTGCCACTGCGGACGGACATGTACGTGCCGGTGATGATGGAGATCGCCATCGCGGTCGCCACCACCGCCCGCTCCCACGGCTATGACGTCCTGCTGCTCACCGGCGAGGAGGGCCCGGCGGCGGTGCGCCGGGTGACCGGCAGCGGGCTCGCCGACGCCATGATCGTGATGGATGTGGAGCTGGAGGACGAGCGGCTGCCGCTGCTGCACGCGGCCCGCCAGCCCACCGTACTGATCGGGCTGCCCGCCGACACCGTCGGCCTGACCTGCGTCGATCTGGACTTCACCGCCACCGGCGCGCTGTGCGCCGAGCATCTGGCGGACCTCGGCCACCGGGAGATCGCCGTCGTGGGCGAGGCCCCGGCCGTCTATGAGCGCCACACCGGTTTCGCCGAGCGGACCCTGGAGGGGCTGCGCCGCCGCGCCGCCGACCTGGGGGTGCGGCTGCTGCACCGGCCGTGCGAGGGCAGCTACGAGTCCATGGACGGCACCCTCTCCCGGATCTTCGACGAGCGGCCCGGCACCACCGGCTTCGTGGTGCAGAACGAGGCGGCCATCGAACCGCTGCTCAGCCTGTTGCGCCGGCAGGGCCGCGCGGTGCCCGAGGACGTCTCAGTGGTCGCCATATGCCCCGAGCAGGTGGCCACCCAGGCGTCGGTGCGGCTCACCTCGGTGGCCATCCCCGCGCAGGAGATGGGGCGGCGGGCCGTGGAGCTGGCGGTGGCGAAGCTGGCGGGCGGCGCCCCGGAGGAGCAGGTGACCCTGCTCGCCCCGGAGCTGGCCGTGCGGGCGAGCTCGGGCCCGGCGCCCGGCACGCCCTGACGCGATCTCGCCGGCCGGTGGCGTACCGCCGCCGCATGGCCGGCCGGCGGCGGTACGCGGGGGTCAGCTCGCGCTCACCCCGAAGCTGTTGGTGCGGAAGTCCAGACCGCCGGCCGAGGAGGTGATCTCATAGCCGAACTGGACGTCGCCGATGGTCACATCGCCGAACCAGCCCTTGGTGTTCTTGATCCAGTTCACGATGGACTTGATGTCCACGGAGCCGGAGCTGGAGTTGGAGCCGCGGATGAAGGAGAAGACCTGGTTGGAGCCGTTGCTGCCCTTGTAGACGGTCCAGGTGTGACCGCCGAGGGTGACGGTGCCCTGGGAGGTGCCGAGGGGGCCGACCGGGCCGGTCTTGTTGACCCAGAGCATGATCTCGTACGCGTAGTTGCTGTCCCAGATGTCGTACGAGGTGTTGTAGGCGCCCGAGGACGGGACCGTCACGCTGTAGTTGCTGGTGAGGCTGTTGATGGCGCTGATCTTCTTGCCGACGACCTTCTTGGCGTTGGGGTAGGACTTGATGCCGCCGGTGTTCGGGTGATTGGCCCACACTCCCCAGTCGCTGTAGGAGTTGGCCCAGATGGTCTGCGATCCGGCGCCGGAGCCCCAGATGTTGTTGTAGAGGGTGTAGCCCCCGTTGGACCAGGTGCCCCACTGGTCCGAGGAGGACCAGGTGGCGGCCTGGGCGGGGGCGGCGGCGAAGCCGATCAGCGCGAGTAACGCGATCAGCGGGGTGAGGAAGAGCGTTCGAGCGGCTCGTTGCACGGGACCTTCCCTTTCGGACGAGGGATGCGGGGAGCTTCAGCCGAGGGATTCGGGCGGAGCCAGGACCATGACCGCGAAGCGGTCCAGCCGGACGCCGGTGTGGTGTGCGCGCCCGGTGAGCAGATCCGTCCGCGCGGACGGGAGGGGGACGACCGCCGGGGTGCGGCCGTGGTTGAGCAGAAAGAGATACGGGCCGCGCCGCACGGCCTCGACGCCCTCGGGGAGGCCGGGCAGCACGGGCGCCAGCCCCGCCTCCTCGGCGGCACGGCCGAGCAGGGCGCGCAGGGCGGCGGGTTCGGGGAGGGTGGAGACGTACCAGGCAGTGCCGGTGCCGTAGGCGTTACGGGTGACGGCGGGGCGGCCGTCGAGCTCACCGCCCTTGATCCGGGCGACCGGTTCGGCGGTGGACGGCTCCAGGTCCTCGGACCAGAGGGTGCCGTGGAACGCGCCCAGCCAGGCGCCCTCGGCGGTGAGCGCCTCGCCCTCGTCCAGCGGCCACCACTCGTGGACCGTACGGATGCCGAGGAGCGCACGGAGGCGGCGGTCCACCCCGCCGGGGCGCACCCGGTCGTCCTCGTCGGCGACCCCGGTGAAGAAGCCGCAGACAAGGGTGCCGCCGCCGCGTACGTACGCCGCGAGGTTGTCCAGCGCCTCGTCGGTCAGCAGATACAGCTGGGGGACGGCGACGAGGGCGTAGTCGGTGAGGTCGGCGTGCGGATGGGCGAAGTCGGTGGTGAGGTTCCGCTCCCACAGGGCCTGGTGCCAGGCGCGCAGCAGCCGTTCGCAGGAGACCAGCGAGGAGGGGCGGCCGTCCTGGGCGGTGGCCCACCAGGAGTGCCAGTCGTGCAGGATCGCGGCCCGCGCGGGGACGTCCGTGCCCGCGACCGGGGCCAGTTCGCGCAGCTCGGCGCCGAGTTCGCGCACCCGCGCGAAGGTGCGGCTGTGCTCACCGGCGTGCGGGACCATCCCGGAGTGGAACTTCTCGCTGCCCTGCCGGGACTGCCGCCACTGGAAGAAGCAGACCGCGTCGGCGCCGCGCGCCACGGCCTGGAGGGACCACAGCCGCATCAGCCCGTCCGGCTTGGGGTGGTTGACGCCGCGCCAGTTGACCGGGCCCGCGGCCTGCTCCATGAGGACCCAGGGGCCGCCCGCCTGGGAGCGGGTCAGGTCCTGGACCAGCGCCCCGTAGGCGGCCGCGTGCGGGTCCTTGGGGTCGGGGTAGAGGTCGACGGAGACCACGTCCTCCTCCGCCGCCCAGGCCCAGCCGTCCTGGCCGATGAACAGGGGCATGAAGTTGGTGGTCACGGGGGTGTGCGGGGTGCGGGCGGCCAGCGCGTCGCGTTCGGCGGTGAAGCACTCCAGCAGGGCGTCGCTGGTGAACCGGCGGAAGTCCAGCGCCTGACCGGGGTTGATCAGGTACTGGGCGCGGCGCGGCGGGATGATCTCCTCCCAGGAGTCGTAGCGCTGGCTCCAGAAGGCCGTCCCCCACGCCTCGTTGAGGGCGTCCAAGCCGCCGTACCGGGTGCGCAGCCAGCGGCGGAAGTGCCGGGCGGTCTCGTCGCACCAGCAGTGGGTGCCGTACTCGTTGCCGACGTGCCACATCCGCAGGGCGGGATGGCCGCCGTAGCGGTCCGCCAGGTCCTCGGTGATGCGCAGGGCGTGCTCGCGGTAGACGGGCGACGAGGCGCAGAACTGGTTCCGTGAGCCGTACCAGACGACCGTGCCGCTCTCGTCGCGCGGCAGGGTCTCGGGGTGGCGGGAGCCCATCCAGGGCGGCGGGGAGGCGGTCGGGGTGGCCAGGCACACCTCGATCCCGCCCTCGTGGAGCAGGTCCAGGATCCGGTCCAGCCAGCCGAAGTCCCGGGCGCCGGGGCGGGGTTCGAGCCGGGCCCAGGAGAAGACGCCGACGGTGACGGTGGTGACGCCCGCCCGGCGCATCAGCCGGATGTCGTCGTGCCACACCCTCTCCGGCCACTGCTCGGGGTTGTAGTCGCCGCCGTAGAGGACGCGGCCGCGGGTGGCGTCGTTCAGGTCGGGCATACCGGCTCCCGTCTCGGGTCGGCTGGGTACGGGGGCGACCGGCGTCAGCCCTTGACGGCGCCGGTGAGCATGCCCTTGGTGAAGTGCTTCTGGACGAAGGGGTAGAGCACCGCGACGGGGATCAGCGCGAGCACCATGACAGCCATCTGCACGGCCAGCCCTGGGATCTGCTGGGTGGAGATCATCTGGGACATGCCCTGGGGCGCCTGCTGCTTGATCACCAGCTGGCGCAGGATCATCTGGAGCGGCCATTTGTCCTGGTCGTTGAGGTAGAGCATGGCGTTGAACCACTGGCTCCAGTAGCCGACCGCGTAGAAGAGCGAGACCACCGCGATCACGGCCTTCGACAGCGGCAGCACGATGCGGAACAGGATCCGCCAGTCCCCCGCGCCGTCGATCCGGGCGCTGTCGATCAGCTCGGGCGCGATGTTCTGGAAGAACGCCCGCAGCACCAGGACGTTGAAGACCGAGACGGCCCCGGGCAGGATCATCGACCAGTAGCTGCCCTCCAGGCCGACGCCGGTGACCAGCAGATACGTGGGGATGAGACCGGCGTTGAAGAACATGGTGACCAGCAGCACCAGCAGGATCGGCCGGTGCAGGAAGGACCCCGGGCGGGACAGGCCGTAGGCGCACAGGACCGAGACCACGGTACTGATCACGGTGCCCACGGCGGTGAGCGCGAGGCTGACGAGCGTCGCCCGGGTCACCGTGCCGCCGCTCAGCAGCTCGGTGTAGGCGCGGAAGGTGATCGTCTTGGGGACGATCACCAGTCCCCCGGCGTCGGTGATGGTCCGCTGGTCGGAGAGGCTGGTGACGATCACCACCCACAGCGGGCCGAGGATCGCCAGACACACCCCGGTCAGGGTGGCCCCCTTGAGCCCCTGGCCGACCCTGCCGGGCTCCTCCTCCCACACCGGGCGCCTTTCGTCGCGGCGCCGCCGCGGGGGCGGGGCAGCGGGTCCGGTCGGGGTCGCCGTAGTCCGCTCGGTCACGGTCATTTCCGGTAAACCCCCTGCTCGCCGAGCATATGGGCGACTTTGTTGGCGATCAGCACCAGCACCAGGCTGAAGGCGCCCTTGATCAGACCGCCGGCGGCGGCGATCCCGTAGTCGGTGTTGGCGATGCCGACCCACCACACATAGGTGTCGAAGACCTCCGAGGCGCCGGGCCCGACCGCGTCGCGCTGGAGCAGGATCTGCTCGAAGCCGACGGTCAGCGAGTCGCCGACGCGCAGCACCAGCAGCAGGGCGACCACGGGGCGCAGCGCGGGCAGCGTGACGTGCCACATCCGGCGCCGGCGGTTCGCGCCGTCCACCGCCGCGGCCTCGTACAGGTCCTGGTTGACGGCGGAGAGCGCGGCCAGGAAGACGATCACGCCCCAGCCCGCGTCCTTCCACACCAGCTGGGCGGTGATCAGGAACTTGAAGACGCCCGGGTCGGTCATCAGGTCGAAGCCCTCGTGCCCGTGGGCGCGCAGCTGCTGGGCGAGCAGTCCGGCACCTCCGAGCATCTGCTGGAAGATCGTGATCACCAGCACCCAGGAGAAGAAGTGCGGCAGGTACAGGATCGACTGCACCAGGCCGCGGACCTTGTCGCTGAGCACGCTGTTGAGCAGCAGCGCCAGCGCGATGGGCACCGGGAAGAACAGCACCAGCTGGATGAAGGTGATGGAGAGGGTGTTGGCGAAGGCGTCCCAGAAGCGGCTGTCCTCGAAGAGGAGGGTGAAGTTGTCCAGGCCCACCCAGGGGCTGGACCACAGCCCCTGGGTGAACGGGTCGTAATCCAGATAGGCGACCGTGGTCCAGAGCAGCGGGACGTAAGTGAAGAGCAGGAGGAGACCGACGGCGGGGGCGACCATCAGCAGGAGGGTGCGGTCGCGGCGGAGCCGGTGCCACCGTCCGGTGCGGGCGGTCGGGGTGCCGGGGCCCGGCGGAGTGCCGGGAGCCGGCGGGGCATCGCGCCCCGGCGTGGCGCCACGGTCCGCCAGGGCGCCCCGGGCCGGCTCGGCCATCAGGCGCCGCTGCCGTTCTCGTCGAGGAGCCCCGCGTACCAGTCGCGGAGCCGGTCGCCGCCACCGCTGCGCCAGTCGCCGATGGCCCGCTGGGCGTCCTTGATCGACTTACGGCCGCGGGTGACGTCCTTGGCGAGGTCCTCGAACGGCGTGTAGAGCGAGGCGTACCGATTGGGCTCCTGGATCTGCATTCCGTAGAAGAGCGGTTTTCTGGCGAACTTGCCCATCCGCCGCATCCAGCCGCAGTAGTCCTCGACCATCCGCGGGAAGTCCGGATAGGCGACGCTCGCCTGCGGGGAGGCGATGAAGCGATAGGTGTCCTGGACGTCCCGGACTCCCGTGGCGTTCTTGACCGGTACGCCCTTCTTCATCTCGTGGTGCACGCCTTCGACGCCGTAGTCGATGAGGCGCTGCTCCTTGGTGCCGAAGGGCGCGGCGATGAAGTTCGCGAGGGCGAGGATTTCCTCGATCTGAACCTTGGCGAGGTTCTTGTTGAGGAACGACCAGATCTGGGCGGGCGGGTCGAGATAGATGACCGGGGCGCCGCCGTCGGGGCCGAACCAGTCCATTCCCTGAATCTTGAAGTCCGGGTTGACACCGGCCTGTTCGAAGGTGGCGCCGTACCACTTGGCTTCGCCGTCGTTGTAGAGGAGGGTCTGCCCGGAGGTGAAACGGGTCAGCGCGTCATTGGCCTTGCCCGCGACCGCGTCGGGGTGGACATGGCCCCCGGCGAAGAGCTTGCGGCACCATTCCAGGGCCTCGAGGTAGTTCTCGGTCTCGACCTTGTGGACCAGTTTGCCGTTCTTCTCGATCCAGTAGTACGGCTTCTCCCCCGGGCAGCCGAAGAACCGCTGCGCCGACCACCACATGTCGTCGCAGGCCCACACCTTGCTCTTGGGCCGGGTGATCTCCTTGGCCAGGGCGAGGAATTCCGCCGGGCTCTTGGGGACGTGATAGCCCTCCTTGGTGAAGATGTCCTCGCGGTAGTACGGAATGACGCTGCCGAGCGGACGGGAGGGCATCGGCAGCCCGCGGAGCTTGCCGCCGAAGACGGACATCTGCCAGGCGGCGGTGGGAATGGCCGCGAGGTTCGGATATTTCTTGACCTTGTCACCGGAGAGATACGGGCCCAGATCGGCGAATTTGGCGCTGACCGCGCCATGGATCCGCCCGCCCATCTCCCAGAGCGGGATCATCACGATATCGGCGATGTCGCCGGAGGCGAGGACGGCGCCGAGCTTCTCGCCATAGGTGTTGCCGTCCTGCGGCTGGAACTTGACCGTGGCGCCGAGCGCGTCGTCGACCGCCTTGTAATAGGCGTTGTTCTTGGGCGGCGGGGTGCCCCAGAGCGGTTCGAACATCGTGTAGCTGCCGCCGTGGCCGGGCTTGCCCTTCACGGAGGCGACCAGTTCGGCGGCGGGTGGGGCCTTGGTGTAACCGGGGCTGGAGCCGTTGACGCTGGGGATGTCCGGGTCGGCCACCTTCGAGGCCGCATAGGCCGGTAGCAGGTTCTTCAGTTCCTTGCCGGAGGTGGTGCCGCCCTTTCCGGAGCCCTCCTCGGTGGAGCAGCCGGTGAGCAGCGGAACCCCTCCCGCGACGGCCGCCGCGGCAACCGCCGTGGAGGCCAGGAAGGTTCTCCGGCTGGGAGGGGAAGTGGAGGCCGAAGCCTGGGAGTTCGGCATTGCGTCAACCCTTCGTGGCGTGCCCGCCGTACGACCGATGGTCGAGTTGGCCGAGAATGATCGAAGATTGGTCGAAGCGCTTCGATATCGCGCTGAGATTAAGGCGGTGGGTGGCGTCGCGCAAGAGTGGTGGCGCAAGGTGCCGATGGGTTGCGCTTCCTTGGAGCCTTGACAGAGTGGGCACGGTGCGCCCAGCATCGAAGCGCTTCGAATCGACGTCGATTCGACATCGGGAGCCGAGGAAGAGGGGCCGTATCCGTGAGCGATGACGGTGATCTGATCACGCATCCGCCCTTTCACGATCCGCCCTTTCACGATCTTCCCTTTCGCGATCTGCCCTTTCGGGATCCACGGCTGCCGGTGCGTACGCGCGTCGAGGATCTGCTGGCCCGGCTCACGCTCGATGAGCGGATCGCGATGCTCCACCAGTACGCGCCCGGAGTGGAGCGGCTCGGCCTCGCGCCCTTCCGTACCGGGCAGGAGGCGCTGCACGGCGTCGCCTGGATGGGCCCGGCCACCGTCTTCCCCCAGGCCGTCGGGCTCGGCGCGACCTGGAACCCGGAGCTGGTGCGGCGCGTCGGCGAGGCGGTCGGCCGCGAGGCACAGGCGATGCGCGCACGCGATCCGCGGGTGGGCCTCAATGTGTGGTCGCCGACGGTGAACCTGCTGCGCGATCCGCGCTGGGGCCGCAACGAGGAGGGGTACGCCGAGGATCCGTACCTCACCTCGGCCCTGGCCACGGCCTACACCCGCGGGCTGCGCGGCGACCACCCGGATCGTTGGCGCACCGCACCCGTCCTCAAGCACTGGCTGGCGCACAACAACGAGAGCGACCGGGACACCACCTCCTCCTCGGTGCGGCCGCGGGTCCTGCACGAGTACGATCTGGCGGCCTTCCGCGGGGCGGTGCGGGCGGGCGCGGTGGCCGGGGTGATGCCCGCGTACAACCTGGTCAACGGGCGGCCCAACCATGTCTCGCCCTATCTGCGCGAGCACTTGCGCACCTGGACCGACCAGGAGCTGGTGGTCTGCTCCGACGCGGGCGCGCCGTCCAATCTGGTCGACTCCGAGCACTACTTCGACACCCATGAGGAGGCCGTAGCGGCGGCCCTGCGGGCGGGGGTGGACAGCTTCACCGACCACGACCAGGACGCGTCGAAGACGATCGCGCGGGTGCGGGGCGCGCTGGCGCGCGGGCTGATCGACGCCTCCACGGTGGACACGGCGGTACGGCGGCTGCTGGGGATGCGGTGTGCGCTGGGCGAGTTCGACGAGCCCGGTTGGCAGCCAGCGGAATGTGACGGCGCCTTCGACACCCCCGCCCATCGGGCGCTCGCCCTGGAGGCCGCCGAACAGGCCGTCGTCCTCCTCACCAACGACGGTCTGCTGCCGCTCTCCGAGCGCGCCGTCCGCACCCTCGCGGTCGTCGGTCCGCTCGCCGACGAGTGCAAGCTGGACTGGTACAGCGGCAGCCTGATCCGCCGCAGCTCGCCGCGCGAGGCGCTGGCCGAGCGGCTCGGCGCGGACCGGGTGGTGTTCGCGGACGGCCTGGACACCGTGTGGCTGCGCACCGCGGCCGGTTGGGTGCGGGTGCCGGACGCGGCGGCGGAGGACGAGGGTCCGGCGGGGGCACCGGGCTCGCTCAACCCGGCGCATACGGCGGGCCGTACCGACCTGCCGCCGCTGACCGTCGGCGACACCCCCACCGATCTGTCCCTGGCCGACTGGGGCGGCGGTGTGTTCACCCTCCGGGCGCCCTCCGGCCGCTACCTGACCGTGGCCAAGGACGGCTTCGTCCGCGCGGCGGCCGAGCAGCCCGGGGGCTGGGTGGTCCAGGAGACGTTCACGCTCGAAGCGCACCCCGACGGACACCTCCTCCGGCACCAGGGGACGGGTGGTTACGTCTGTGTCGCCGCGGGCGCGCTGAAGGTTGCCGAACGTGACGGCGGCGAGCGGGGGACCGGGACCGTCTTCCGGCTGGAGGTCGTCGAGCGCGGCGAGGACGCGGTGGCCCGCGCCGCCGCGCGGGCGGACGCCGTGGTCGTCGTGGCGGGCAACGACCCGCATATCGGCGGCCGGGAGACCGAGGACCGCACCACCCTCGCCCTGCCCATCCAGCAGGAGCGGCTGTGGCGCGCGGCCCACGCCGCCAATCCGCGGACCGCGCTGGTGCTGACCTCGAGCTATCCGTACGCGGTCGCGGAGGCGGCCGATGCGCTGCCCGCACTGCTGTGGACGGCGCACGGCGGCCAGGCGGCGGGCACGGCGCTGGCCCGGGTGCTGTTCGGGGACGTCTCACCGGCGGGACGGCTGCCGCAGACCTGGTACGCCTCCGACCACGAGCTGCCCGATCCGCTCGACTACGACATCATCGCCTCGCGCGCCACCTATCTGTACTTCGACGGCGCCCCGCTCTTCCCCTTCGGGCACGGCCTGTCGTACACCGCCTTCACCTACGGCGAGCTGTCGGTGCGGCGGGAGGCGGGGCTGATCGTGGAGTGCGAGGTCGCCAACTCCGGCCCGTGCGACGGCGACGAGGTCGTACAGATCTACGCGAGCGCGCCGGGGTCGCGGGTCCCGCTGCCGCACCGCCGGCTCATCGCCCACCGCAGGGTGCGGCTGCGCCGGGGCGAGAGGGTGCGGCTGTTCTTCACCGTGCCGGTCGAGGACGCGCTGGGCTTCTGGGACGTGGCGCACGGCCGCTGGACCGTCGACCCGGGGACGTACGAGATCCACGCGGGCGCGTCCAGCGCGGACCCGCGCGCCACCGCCACCGTGACCGTCGAGGGCCCGCCGCCCGCGCCGCGCCCGGTGCTGCGGCGCGGTCTGGAGGCCGCGGACTACGACGCGGCGGACGGGATCGTGCTGGTGGACCGCGCCAAGGCCCACGGGGACGCGGTGGCCTGCCGTGACGACGCGGTCGGCCGACTGCTCTTCCGCGCCTGCGACTTCGGCGCGGGGGCGATGTCGATGACGGTCGAGGCGGCGTACGAGGCCGCTGCGGCGGGGGACGACACGAGGGGTGCGGACGGCGGCGCGAGGGTTGTGGGCGACGGCGCGACGGTTACGGACGGCGACGCGAGGGGTGCGGGCGACGGCGCGACGGCTACGGACGGCGACGCGAGGGGTTCGGGGGACGGCGCGAGGGTTGCGGGCGACGGCGCGAGGGGTGCGGGGGACGGCGCGACGGTCGAGGTGCATCTCGCCGACGGCACCACCCTGGCCGCCGTCGCCGTCCCGCCCACCGGCGGCCGCTACGTCTACACCACGGTCCGCACCGCCCTGCCCACGCCGCCGACCGGCGTCCAGAACCTGCACATCACGCTGCGCGGCGGCGGCCTGAGACTGGCCCGTCTCGGCTTCTCCGGTTGAGGGTCCGGAGTGGCCGGGACGGGTCAACCCCCTGCCTTCCCCATACGCCGGGCCCCGCCGCGAAGCGGAGCGGGGCCCGGCGGTGGGTGGATCAGAGGTCGAGGCCGGTGAGGACCATGACCCGCTCGTAGGTGTAGTCCTCCATCGCGTACCGCACGCCCTCGCGGCCGACGCCGGACCTCTTGGCACCGCCGTACGGCATCTGGTCGGCGCGGTACGAGGGCACATCGCCGATGATCACGCCGCCGACCTCCAGCGCGCGGTGGGCGCGGAAGGCGGTCCGCACCTCGCGGGTGAAGACGCCCGCCTGCAGGCCGTACTTGGAGTCGTTGACGGCCGCGAACGCCTCGTCCTCGTCCGCCACCTTGTGCAGGGTGAGCACCGGTCCGAAGATCTCCTCGCAGGAGAGGGTGACATCGGCGGGGACGTCCGCGAGCACGGTCGGGGCGTAGCTCGACCCCTCGCGCTTGCCGCCGGTGAGCAGCTTCGCACCGGCCCGGACGGCCTCGTCGACCCAGGACTCGACGCGCTTGGCGGCGTCCTCGCTGATCAGCGGGCCGACGTCGGTGGCGTCCTCGGTCGGGTCGCCGGTGGCCTGCGCCTCGACGGCCGCGACGATCTTCGGCACCAGCTCCTCGTAGACGGAAGCGTCCGCGATCACCCGCTGCACGGAGATGCAGGACTGTCCGCCCTGGTAGTTGGAGAAGGTGCCGATGCGGGTGGCCGCCCAGTCGAGGTCGGCGTCGGCGGCGTAGTCCGACAGGACGACCGCGGCGCCGTTGCCGCCGAGTTCCAGGGTGCAGTGCTTGAGCGGCACCGATTCCTTGATCGCGTAGCCGACCTTCTCCGAACCGGTGAAGGAGATGACCGGCAGCCGCTCGTCCTGGACCAGCGCGGGCATCCGGTCGTTGGGCACCGTAAGGACGCTCCAGGAGCCCGCGGGGAGCTCGGTCTCGGCCAGCAGCTCGCCGAGGATCAGCGCGGACAGCGGGGTCGCCGGCGCCGGCTTGAGGATGATCGGCGTGCCGACGGCGATCGCGGGGGCGACCTTGTGCGCGCTGAGGTTCAGCGGGAAGTTGAACGGCGCGATGCCGAGGACGGTGCCGCGCGGGAAGCGGCGGGTCAGCGCGAGCCGCCCGGTGCCACCGGCGTCGGTGTCCAGCCGCTGGGCGTCCCCGCTGTTGAACCGGCGGGCCTCCTCGGCCGCGAACCGGAAGACGGATACGGCGCGGCCCACCTCGCCGCGCGCCCACTTGATCGGCTTGCCGTTCTCGTCCGAGATCAGCCGGGCGATCTCCTCGGCGCGCTCGGCGAGCCGGCGCGACACATGGTCCAGCGCGGCGGCCCGGACGTGCGCGGGGGTCGCGGCGAACTCCTCACGCACCGCGTCGGCCGCGGCGACGGCCTCCTCGATCTGCGCATCGGTGGGAACGCTCACCACGCCGACGCGGCGGCCGTCCCAGGGCGAGGTGACCTCGAGCGTGCTCTCGCCCGTCGCCTTACGGCCGGCGAGCCAGAACGCGTGGGTGACAGCTTCGTGTGTGTCTGGCACAGCGGATCCCGACCCTTCTGAAGTGGTGTCTCTCCTCCCACCGTAGGCGCGCCCGGCCTGCTCGGCGTTTGTCCGAGGCGTAGCACTCGGACGCGCGGGCGCTCCGCAATGGCGTGCCGGATTGAGGGGCGGGGTGGTTGGGGTGGTGGCCGGGAGGGGTGGCCGGAGGGGTGGCCGGGGCGGGGCGGCCAGGGAACGCCGGACGCGGCGAGGCGACCCGGGAAGCGGCGGCCGGAAGCGATAGCTGCGGCGATGAGGCGATCGGGAGGCGGCGCCACGACGAGACGGCCGGGAAGCAGCGGCCGCGGAGCAGCAGCCGGGAAGCAGCGGCCGCGGAGCGGCGGCCGGGAGCGGCGATCGCCACCGGCAGCCACGACGTGGCGGCCGGGCAGACGGCCACCACGGGGCGGCCGGGAGGAACCGGCGGCTCCGGGGGCGGAGGTGGGTGCTTCAGGCCGAGGTGCCGGGGGCCGTGGCCTTGAGGGCCAGCCATAGCTCCATGCGGGCGTCCGGGTCGTCCAGGGAGCGGCCCAGGATCTCCTCGACACGGCGCATCCGATAGCGCAGGGTGTGCCGGTGGACGCCGAGGTCGGCGGCGGCCGCGTCCCACTGGCCGTGCCGGGAGAGCCAGGCGCGCAGCGAGGCGACCAGGTCGCCCCGGCCGGTGGCGTCGTGCTCGTGCAGGGCGCGCAGCATGCCGTCGGCGAACGCCCTGACGGCGTCGTCGGCGAGCAGGGGCAGTACGGAACCCGCCGCGACCTGCTCGTGCTCGACCAGCATCCGGCCGCGGCGGCGCGCCACGGACAGCGCCTGCTCCGCCTGGCGGTAGGCGGCCCCGGCGGCGATGGGGCCCGCGGGGGCGGACAGCCCGATGACGAGCTCGTCGCCGCGGGGCGCGGCGACCGCGGCGCGGTCGCGGGGGCGGGCCTTCGTACCCCGGCGGGCCTCGACGGCCTGGGCGTGCTCGGCGCAGGCCGCGACCGCCGCACCGCCGTCGGGGGCCAGCACGATGAGCCGTTCGCCGTCGGGCACGACCAGCACCGACTCACCGATGCGGGCCGCGGCCGCCTCCATGGTGTCGATGAGGATGCCGAGGGGGTCGGCCGCCTCGGCCTCACCCGTGGCCGCTCCCGCTCCCGCTCCCGTGCCCGTGCCCGTGATTTCCGTGGAGGCCTCCGCGGGGGCCTCGTCCGCGGCGGCGGGCGCCACGGTCGCCTGCTGGGCCGCGGCGCCGGACGGCACCTCAGCGACCAGCATCCGGAACGGCGCGTCGAGCAGCCCGCCGTACAGCCGCCCGGCGACCGCCCGCGCGTGGTCGGGCTCGCCCGCGAGCAGCATCCGCAGCACGGCGGCGCCGAGACGCTGCTCGGCCTCCTGGAGGGCGCGGGAACGCTCGGTGGTCAGGGTGAGCAGCGCGACCGCGGAGTGCACCGCGTAGCGCTCGGCGGTGCCCAGCGGCGCGCCCGTGCCGACCGCGAGCACCCCACGCGTACGGCGCCCCGTGCCCAGCGACTGGAGCTCCACCCGGTCGGCGACGGCCGTGTCCTCGGCCGGTTCCGCGCCCGTGGCCCCGGCCGGCCCGCAGCCCCCGCCGACCACGATGCTCGCGGGGCCGGGGCGGGAGCGCAGCCGCTCGACGTCGGCGGTGAGCCGGGCGGCGCGGCGGGCGGCCCAGTCGGGGGCGGCGGCGACCACGGCGCCGGAGACGTCGTAGAGCGCGGCCCAGCCGTCGACGTGGGCGGCGAGCCGGGCCAGCAGCGCGGCGGGCCCCTCGGCGCCGATGGCGGCGCGGGTCAGCTCGCGCTGTGCCTCGAACCCGGCCGTCACGGCCCGGTACTGGTCGGCGGCTATCGCCGCGGAGACGGCCTTGCTGATCGCGATGAAGGGGGTGCGGCGGGGGACGCCGAGCAGCGGCAGCCCCTCCTCCTTGGCCGCCGTGGCGAGCGCGGGCGGCACCTCGGCGTAGTTGACGCCGAGTGCGAAGCCGAGCCCGACCACGCCCGCGCCCACCAGCCGCCGCACATAGCGGCCCATCTCCTCCGGGTCGTCGGCCTCGATCTGCATCGCGGTGATCAGGAGCAGTTCGCCGCCCTCCATATAGGGCACGGGGTCGGCCAGCTCGCTGACATGCGCCCAGCGCACGGGCGTCTCCAGCCGCTCCTCGCCCGCGAGGACGGACAGCTTGAGACCGGGGTGGCGGACGAGTGAGGCGAGCGTGGGAGGCATGGCACCTTCGAAGCGAATGCGACGACTTGCGATGACTTCACCGCCCCGTATGAACGGCTACTGCCGATTCTGCCTCAATGGAGGAAAACGCGGAATTGACGGTCTGATTTCGCCATGGGTCTGGCCGTGACGCTGCGGTTCCGGTTGCCCCGGCCACCCTGAACGGGGCAACCGGGGCATATGCGTCAATGACAGCAATAGGGACTGACCGGAACGGCGGCCGCGGCCGATCAACCGCGCAGATCCACCAGCACCGGCGGCCCGCCCTCGCCCCTTACGGAGGTCACCGACAGCACCGCATGCCCGGGGGGCACCGCATGGGCCAGCTCCGAGGCGGACCAGCGCTCACGCTCCACGGTCCGTACGGTCACCGACTGCGTGGTCACCGCCTTGCCGGTGGCGACCTTACGGATGAAGTGCAGCACCTTGGTGAGCGGTTCCTCGGCGATGATCTGCCGGTCGGTGACGTCCCGGGTCTCGACCCACTCCGTCCCCCACACTTCGGCGAACCGCGCCCCGTCCCAGGTCGTCACCCCGGCACAGGCCATCCGGCAGCCGACCGCGCCGAGCAGCGCGCTGCGCAGCGATTCGGGCACGTCGTCGAGGGTGCGGAGGGTGAGCACGGCGCCCGCGTGGGCGGAGCGAAGCCGCTGGATACCGCGCAGCGCCTCGGGGGTGACGGTGTGCGAGGCGTCGTCGAGGACGAGGCAGGCGAACAGCGAACGGTCCGCGCGGCCCACGGCGCACTCGGTGAACTGCGCCAGGACCAGCCGCGCGAGCATCCGCGACGCCTCCGCGTGGCCGCGCTCGGGCAGGTCGATACGGACCCGGAGGGGGTGTTCGAGTGCGCGGAGGGAGAACGGGCGGCGGTCGCCCGTGGTGTCGAAGAAATCGGCGAACGCGGGCCGGTCCAGCAGCGCGATCCGGTCCGCGAGCAACGCGCCCACGTCCCCGGGCGCACCCGACTGCCGCACCCGCGCCTCCAGCTCACGGGCCTGCGCCCGCTCCCCGGCCTCGTCCAGCGCCTCGCGCAGCGCGTTGACGGCCGTCTTGGAACCGTCCAGCAGCTCCCGCAGATCCGGGACGGACGGGAAGCGGCCGTGGGCGGCGCGGTAGGGGCCCAGCAGCTGGGCCAGCGCGGTGGCGGCGCGCCGGCTGTCCCCGCCGGGCAGCGAGGCCGCCATGTCGCCGATCAGGGCCTCGGCGAGGATGCCCGCGGCCTCGTCGGGGTCGGTGGTGCCGCCGTAGAGGTCGAGGTCGTAACCGGAGTCGGGCCTGCCGATCTTCACGACGACGTCGAACGCCTCATCCGCCCCGAGCCCGGCCCCCGCCGCCCCGACCGCCACGACGGCGACCTGCCCGGCGAGCGCCTGCAGACACAGCGACTCCACGACGGGCCGCACCACCCGCCCCGTCTTCCCCGAACCGGGCGGCCCGACGGCCAGCAGCGAGGTGCCGAGCACCTCGGGATCGAGCGCGAGCCCGACGCCGCGGTGCTGGTAAGGGTTGCGGGAATCCTCGACGGCGGTGCCGAGGCGGACCTGATGGGCGAGGAGATCATGCCGCGCCGTCCGCACGGGCAGATCCCGCGCCCCGGACGGATGGCCGTACGAGGCCGCGCCGTGGCGCAGCACGGTGTCGGTGAACGAGGCGAGCGAGTTCCGCCCCGCCCGCACGGACTGCCAGGCGCGCTCGATCCGGGCGTGGTCGACGTCGCTCATCGCCCCCGCCCGCGCGTCCGCCGCCAACCGATCAGCCGCACTGTGCGCCCCCGCAGCCCGCAAATGCGGCCACTCCGCCGGATCCCCCTCCGGCCGCCCCGCGGCTGCCACCTCGGGCGCGGGCTCATCCCAGGCCCGCCGGAAGAGGGGCGCGACGTACCGGCGCCAGACCTCGGGCCAGTGGCCGACGCGACCGAAGATCACGGCGATGGCACAAAGAAAGATGCCGTAGTAGGTGTACGTCGCCACGACATAGGCGAAGTCTCCGTCCTGGGACCAGGAGTCCGGAGTAAGCAGGTCCAGCGGCCAGAGCCAATAGCCACCCAGGTACCCGTTCCAGAGCAGTGACCAGACCAGCCACCCGCACAAGGCCGAGATCAGAGCCCCGCTGAGCAGCCGCCGCCCTGGAATCCGATCCGGCTCCTCCGGCGCCTTCGGCTTGTGCTCGTACGTCCACACCCCCGGCGCCGCCTCGGACCGCGGAGCGCGCAGCCAGGCCACGAAGGACGGGCGGGCCGCGGCGGCGGGGACCGGAGGCGCACCGGGGGCCGCCGGGGGCGCGGTCGGCGGCATCGGCGGCGGGGCGGCGGGAAAGGAAGGCGGGGATTGCGGGGGTGGGGGCGGGTTGTGGCGTGTGCTGGGTGAGTCGAACGTGCCCTCGGTGTCCATGTGCTGCCCCTTGCCCCCTGACCGGGTATCCCTCGGCTTTCGCGCCATCGCTCAATCTAGTGTTCCCGCGCGGGGAGTTCAGCGACCCGGGCGGGCCCGTCTCACTCAGGCGATCCGTAAGGCCGCCATCGGGCTATGGCCGTCGCGGACAAGGAAACACGCACAGTGCTCCCGAACGGAACATGCCTCATCCCTCGCCACGCCCATAGCCTGCGACTAAAACCCCTGTCCTTTCCCCTGGAGCCCGTCATGACCGAACTGTCCGGAGGCCCGGCCCTCCCCCAGGAGCGTCGCGTCGTCACCGCCATTCCCGGCCCGAAGTCGCAGGAGCTGCTCGCCCGTAAGAACGCGGTGGTCGCCGGTGGGGTGGGGAGTGTGCTGCCGGTCTTCACCGTGCGCGCGGGCGGCGGTGTGATCGAGGACGTGGACGGCAACTCGCTGATCGACTTCGGTTCCGGTATCGCCGTGACCTCCGTCGGCTCCTCCGCCGAGGCCGTCGTGCGCCGGGCGTCCGCGCAGCTCGCGGACTTCACGCACACCTGTTTCATGGTCACGCCGTACGAGGGCTATGTGGAGGTCTGCGAGGAGCTGGCCCGGCTCACGCCCGGCGACCACGCCAAGAAGTCGGCGCTGTTCAACTCGGGCGCCGAGGCGGTGGAGAACGCGGTGAAGATCGCACGTTCGTACACCAAGCGCCAGGCGGTCGTCGTCTTCGACCACGGCTACCACGGCCGGACCAACCTCACCATGGCGCTCACCGCCAAGAACATGCCGTACAAGCACGGCTTCGGCCCCTTCGCGCCGGAGGTCTACCGCGTTCCGCTCGCCTACCCCTACCGATGGCTGACCGGTCCGGAGAACTGCGCCGAGGAGGCCGCGGCCCAGGCCATCGACATGATCAGCAAGCAGATCGGGGCCGAGAACGTGGCCGCGATCATCATCGAGCCGGTCCTCGGCGAGGGCGGTTTCATCGAGCCCGCCAAGGGCTTCCTGCCCAGGATCGCGGAGTTCGCCAAGTCCAACGGCATCGTCTTCGTCGCGGACGAGATCCAGTCCGGCTTCTGCCGCACCGGCCAGTGGTTCGCCTGTGAGGACGAGGGCATCGTCCCGGACCTGATCACCACCGCCAAGGGCATCGCGGGCGGTCTGCCGCTGGCCGCCGTCACCGGCCGCGCCGAGATCATGGACGCGGCGCACTCCGGCGGCCTGGGCGGCACCTACGGCGGAAACCCGGTGGCGTGCGCGGCGGCGCTCGGCGCGATCGAGACGATGCGCGAGCTGGACCTCAACGCCAAGGCCAAGCGCATCGAGGAGGTCATGAAGGGCCGCCTCGCCGCGATGCGGGAGAAGTACGACATCATCGGCGACCTCCGCGGCCGCGGCGCCATGATCGCCATCGAACTCGTGAAGTCCGGCACCAAGGACCCCAACCCCGAGGCCACGGCCGCCGTCGCCAAGGCCTGCCACTCGGCCGGCCTGCTGGTACTGACCTGCGGAACCTACGGCAATGTGCTGCGTTTCCTGCCGCCGCTGGTGATCGGCGAGGACCTTCTGAACGAGGGTCTCGACCTCCTCGAGAACGCCTTCGCCGAGCTGTGACTGTGAGTGCTCGATGGGCGGAGTGAAGAAGATGTGCGGGGCCGATGACAGGTGGGTGATCGGCCTGTCCGACAGGGCTTCGCTGCCGTACGGTCATTGCAGATGAGAGAAACACCCCGCTCGCAGGGGACTGCGGGCGATGCCGAGCCGGTGCTTCCCCAGCCCCGACCCGGCTGTGCCCTCGCGCACACCACTGGAGCCTCCGGCTCCGGATCTCCTCACCGATCGGACGGCCGCCCGCCCCAAACCCCCCGGGGCGCGCGGCACACCGATCGCCACGGCGGCCCCGGAACCACCCCCCCTGTTCCGGGGCCGCCGACTGTTCACTCCCCTTCCGCGCCACGGGCGCCCTTTTCCGCGCCCCTCGCGCCCGTCGCACTGATCACGCCCCTCGCACTGATCGCGCTGCTCGCGCTGTGCACCTGGCAAGTCGCCGCCCACGGCCCGCTGCGCACCTACGACGAACGGCTCGGCCGCGCGATCGCCGGCTCGGCGCTCCCCTCCCCCGTCGCCGGGTTCCTCGCCGACCTCGGCAATACGGCGGTGGCGGTCCCCGTCCTCGCCGTCGCCCTCGGCTGGGCGGCCTGGTGCGCCCGGCGCGCGGAAGAGCCGCGCTGGTGGCTGCCGCCGCTGGCCGCCGCGGTGGCGATGGCGGCGGTTCCGGCGCTGGTGGTTCCGTACAAGGCGCTGATCGACCGCCCCGGCCCGCCGGGACCGCTCGCGGGCGAGACCGGATTCTTTCCCTCCGGCCATGCCGCGACGGCCGCCGTCGCCTACGGCGCGGCGGCGCTGCTCCTCCACCCTCTTCTGCGCCCGCGGCTGCGGCGGCCCCTCCTGGCGGCCGTCGCCGTGCTGAACCTCGCCGTGGCCGCCGGGCTGGTCCGGCGCGGCTACCACTGGCCGCTGGACACCGTCGCGAGCTGGTGTCTGTCCGGCCTCCTGCTGTGGACGGTGCTCAGGGTCAGCCGTTCGAGCCACAACGGCCCGTAGAACCCCAGCTCCTGCAAGTAGCACCCCAGCCCCCACAAGCCGTGGTCACCCGGGCCGCGCCGGGCGAACCGGGGTGACCACGGCACGGGGCTCCGCCCTCAGCTGTCGAACCCCAGCCCCACCTTGTCCATGGCCTTCAGCCACAGATTGCGGCGCCCACCGTTCTCATCGGCCCGGGTCATCGCCCACTGCGTGATCCCGATCCCCGCCCACCGCACCGGCTCCGGCGGGAAGGGCAGCGGCTTGCTGCGGACCATCTCCAGGCGGGTGCGCTCGGTGCGCTCACCGGCGAGCAGGTCGAGCATCACCTCGGCGCCGAACCGGGTCGCCCCGACGCCCAGGCCCGTATAGCCGAGCGCGTACGCCACCCTCCCCCCGTGCGCGCTGCCGAAGAACGCGGAGAAGCGTGAGCAGGTGTCGATGGCGCCGCCCCACGCATGGCTGAAACGCACGCCCTCCAGCCGCGGGAAGCAGCGGAAGAAGTGCTGGGCGAGAGTGCGGTAGGTGGCGGGGTTGTGGTCGTATTCGGCGCGCACCCGCCCCCCGTAGCGGTAGATGGCGTCGTAGCCGCCCCACAGGACGCGCTGGTCGGCGGTGAGCCGGAAGTAGTGGAAGTGGTTGGCGGTGTCGCTGAGTCCCTGCCTGCCCCGCCAGCCGATCGCGTCGATCTGCTCCTCGGTGAGCGGTTCGGTCATCAGCGCGTGGTCGTAGACGGGGGCGATGTACGGGCGGATGCGGCGCACCAGCGCGGGGAAGGCGTTGGTGGCGAGCGCCACCTGGCGGGCGCGCACCCGGCCGTACGGGGTGCTGACGGCCATCCCCGCCCCGGCGCTCGCCAGCCGCTCGGCCGGGGTGTGTTCGTAGATCCGTACGCCCAGCTCGGCGCAGGCCCGCGCCAGCCCCCAGGCGAGCTTCGCGGGGTGCAGCATGGCCACACCGCGGCGGTCCCACAGTCCGGCCAGGAAGGTGGGCGAGTCGACTTCGGCGCGCATCGCGTCGCGGTCCAGGAACTCCTGCTCGCCGACGCCGAGTTCGGCCGCCATCCGGGCGGCCTCGCGCAACTCGTCCACCTGGTACGGCTCGGTGGCCACATCGATCTCGCCGGTGCGCTCGAAGTCGCAGTCGATGCCGTAGCGCTCGACGGCGGACTCGATGGCGTCGAGGTTGCGCAGGCCGAGCCGCTCGAGTTCGGCCAGCTCATCGGGCCAGCGGGCGGCGCCGTTGCCGAGGCCGTGGGTGAGGGAGGCGGCGCAGAAGCCGCCGTTGCGCCCGGAGGCGGCCCAGCCGATCTCCTTGCCCTCGACCAGCACCACCTCGCGGTCGGGGTCGCGCTCCTTGGCGATCAGGGCGGTCCACAGTCCGCTGTAGCCGCCGCCGACGACGAGCAGATCGCACCGCTCCTCCCCGACGAGGGCCGGGCGGGGGCCGGGCCTGCCGGGGTCGTCCAGCCAGTACGGCCGGTACGCGGCCCCGGCCAGGGCCTTCCAAGCGGACGGGGCGGGGGCGTCGTCGCCCCCGGACGAGCGGGTCATGGCGTCCGTAGCCATGGTTTTCAGCTCCTCTTGCGGCGGGCGCCGGCCAGTTGGCCGACGAGAACACACAGCACCGCGACGGCGAACATCGCTGTTCCGATCACATTGATCTGCACGGGTGTGCCGCGCTGTGCGGATCCCCAGACGAACATGGGGAAGGTCACGGTCGAGCCTGCGTTGAAGTTGGTGATGATGAAGTCGTCGAAGGAGAGCGCGAAGGACAGCAGCGCCCCCGCGGCGATACCCGGCGCGGCGATCGGCAGGGTGACGCGCAGGAAGGTCTGCGCCGGGGAGGCGTAGAGGTCCTGGGCGGCCTGCTCCAGCCGGGGGTCCATGGACATCACCCGCGCCTTGACGGCCGTCACCACGAAGCTCAGGCAGAACATGATGTGGGCGATGAGGATCGTCCAGAAGCCGAAGTCCACGCCCATATTGAGGAAGAGGGTGGCCAGCGAGGCGGCCATGACGACCTCGGGCATGGCCATCGGCAGGAAGATCAGGCTGTTGACCGCCGGGCGGGCCCGGAAGCGGTAGCGGGCCAGCGCGAAGGCGATCATCGTGCCGAGGACGGTCGCGCCGATCGTCGCCCATACCGCGATCTTCAGGCTGAGCGAGAGCGAGCCGCACAGGTCGGAGACGCCGCACGGATCGGTCCAGGCGTCGGTGGAGAACCGCTGCCATTCGTAGTTGAACCGGCCGTTGGGCTTGTTGAAGGAGAAGATCAGGACGACGACGTTGGGCAGGATCAGATACGCGAGGGTGCCGAGCCCCGCGATGACCACCAGGTTCCGCCGTATCCAGCGCGTCAGGGCCGTCACACCAGGTCCTCCGTCCCGGACTTGCGGATGTAGACGGTGACCATCGTGAGGATGGCCGCCATGAGGATGAAGGACAGCGCCGCCGCCGTCGGATAGTCCAGCACCCGCAGGAACTGCGACTGGATGACGTTGCCGATCATCTTCTGGTCGGTGGAGCCGAGCAGTTCGGCGTTGATGTAGTCGCCCGCGGCGGGGATGAAGGTGAGCAGCGTGCCCGCGACGACGCCCGGCATGGAGAGCGGGAAGGTCACCCTCCGGAAGGTGGTGATGGGACGGGCGTAGAGATCTCCGGCGGCCTCGTGCAGCCGGGGGTCGATGCGCTCCAGGGAGGTGTAGAGCGGAAGGATCATGAAGGGCAGGAAGTTGTACGTCAGCCCGCAGACCACCGCGAGCGGGGTGGCCAGCACCCGCTGCCCCTCGGTGATCCCCAGATAACTGGTGACGTCCAGGAGGTGCAGCGAGTTGAGCGCGCCCACCACCGGGCCGCTGTCGGCCAGGATCGTCTTCCAGGCGAGGGTGCGGATCAGGAAGCTGGTGAAGAACGGCGCGATGACCAGGATCATCACCAGATTGCGCCAGCGGCCCGCCCGGAAGGCGATGAGGTACGCGAGCGGATAGCCGAGCAGCAGGCACAGCACGGTGGCGGTGGCGGCGTAGAGCACCGAGCGCAGGAAGTGCGGGTAGTACTCGGTGAGCGCGTCCCAGTAGGTCTGGAAGTGCCAGGTGACCTTGAAGCCCTCTTCGAGGGAGCCGGTCTGGACGGAGGTCGACGCCTGGTAGATCAGCGGCGCGGCGAAGAAGATCAGCAGCCAGAGGATGCCGGGGAGCAGCAGCCAGTAGGGCACCAGCCGCTTGCGGACGGCGGGCTTGCGGAGGGGTGGCTTCCGTACGGGCTCGGCCGCCGGAGGCGCGTCGGGAGTCGCCGTGGCCGTCATGGCGCCTCCTCGTCCAGCTCCGTACCGGCGTCGATGTCCTGTGCCGCGTCGAGACCGAAGGTGTGGGCGGGGTTCCAGTGCAGGACGACCTCGGCGCCGGGGACGAGCCGGGCGTCGCGCTCGATGTTCTGCTCGTAGACGGTGATCTCGGGGCAGTCCGGGGTGGTGATGAGGTACTGGGTGGAGACGCCGATGAAGCTGGAGTCGACGATCCGGCCGGTGATCCGGTTGCGCCCCTCGGGTACGGTCCCGGCGTCCTCGGCATGGGCCAGGGTGATCTTCTCGGGACGCACCCCCACCAGCAGTTTCCCGCCCGTGCGCACGGGCGCGCTACATCGCTCGGCGGGCAGGGCGAGCTTGCCGCCGGCGGCGGTGAGCACGAGGTCGCCGCCGCTCTTGTCGGTGATCTCGGCCTCGATGAGGTTGGAGGTGCCGAGGAAGTTGGCGACGAAGGTGGTGCCGGGGTTCTCGTAGAGCTCGGCGGGGGCGCCGCGCTGCTCGACCCGGCCGCCGTTCATCACCGCGACCGTGTCGGCCATGGTCATGGCCTCCTCCTGGTCGTGGGTGACATGGATGAAGGTGATGCCGACCTCGGTCTGGATGCGCTTGAGCTCCAGCTGCATCTGGCGGCGCAGCTTGAGATCCAGCGCGCCCAGCGGCTCGTCGAGCAGCAGCACCCGGGGGTGGTTGATCAGCGCGCGGGCGACGGCGACGCGCTGCTGCTGGCCGCCGGAGAGCTGCTGCGGTTTACGGCGCGCGAAGTCACCGAGCTGGACCAGCTCCAGCATCTCCTCGACCTGCTTCTTCACCGACTTGACGCCGCGTCGGCGCAGCCCGAAGGCGACGTTCTCGAAGATGTCCAGGTGCGGGAAGAGGGCGTAGCTCTGGAAGACCGTGTTGACGGGCCGCTTGTGGGGCGGGAGGGCGGTGATGTCCTCACCGGCCAGCTGGACGGTCCCGGTGGTGGGGTCCTCCAGGCCCGCGATCATGCGCAGGGTGGTGGTCTTGCCGCAGCCGGAGGCGCCGAGCAGGGCGAAGAAGGAGCCGGCGGGTATGTGCAGATCGAGCGGGTGGACGGCGGCGAAGGACCCGTAGGTCTTGCTGATCCGGTCGAGCCGGACGTCGCCGCCGGAGGTGGGCTGGGTCATGGCGGTGCGCTTCCTCGCTTGTCAGGCGCCGGTGAGCTTGGCGAACTTGTCCTCGAATGCCGCCTCTTCCGTGCTGGAGAGCGAGCGGAAGGAGTGGGACTTGGCGGCCATCTCCTCGTCCGGGAGGATCAGCGGATTGTCCGCCAGCGCCTTGTCGATCTTCGCGAGCTCGTCGCGCACCCCGTCGACCGGGCAGACGTAGTTGATGTAGGCGGCGATCTTCGCGGCGACCTTGGGCTCGTAGAAGTAGTCGATGAGCCGTTCGGCGTTCTTTTTGTGGCGCGCCTTGTTGGGGACAAGAAGGTTGTCCGTGGCCGTCATATAGCCGGCGTCGGGGATGGCGAACTCGATCTCGGGGTTGTCCGCCTGGAGCTGGATCAGGTCCCCGGCCCAGGCCATACAGGCGGCGATGTCGCCCTTGGTGAGGTCGCCGGTGTAGTCGTTGCCGGTGAAGCGGCGGACCTGGCCCCGGTCGGACGCCTTCTGGAGGCGGGCGATCGCGGCGTCGTAGTCGTCCGCGGTGACCTTCTCGGGGTTCTTGCCCATGTCCAGGAGGGTCAGCCCGACGGTGTCGCGCATCTCGGTCAGCAGCCCGACCCGGCCCTTGAGCTTGGGGTCGTCCAGCAGCTGGGAGACCGAGGTGACCTTACGGCCGCCGGTGGCCTTCTTGTTGTACGCGATGACGGCGGGGATACCGGTCCACGGATAGGAGTGGGCGCGGCCCGGGTCCCAGTCCGGGGTGCGAAAAGGTTTCGCCAGATTGGTGTAGGCATGGGGCAGTTGGCCGGGGTCCAGCGGCTGCATCCAGCCGAGCCGGATCATCCGGGCGGCCAGCCAGTCGGTGACGCAGATGAGGTCGCGGCCGGTGTCCTGGCCCGCCGCGAGCTGCGGCTTGATCTTGCCGAAGAACTCGACGTTGTCGTTGATGTCCTCGGTGTACTTGACCTTGATGCCGGTACGCCGCTGGAACGCGTCCAGGGTCGGATGGCGGCCGCCCTTGCCGACGTCCATGTACTCGGTCCAGTTGGAGAAGGCGAGCCGCTTCTCCTCGGCGGAGTGGTCGTCGGAGGCGTTGTTCGCCTCGGTGCGCCCCGCGGGCGGGATACCGCAGCCGCCGAGCGCCCCGAGCCCGCCGACGGCGATCGCCCCGGCGCCTCCCGCACGCAGCAGGGAGCGGCGGGTGAGCGCCATACGGCCGCTGGTCATGGAGCGCCGCATCGCGGCGATCTGCGGTGGGGACAGGCTGTCCGGCTCGTGCCGTGCTTCCATAAGCTGTGCCTTTCGAGGGTGTCGGCCGGTGGCGGCCGGCCGAGGCCACGCGGAGGTGGCCGCACATTCAGGTCCGTCGGTCCCCGAAGACCGTGCGGTGCCAGTCCTTGCGGACCACCGCGGTGTTGTCGAACATCACATGCTTGACCTGCGTGTACTCCTCGAAGGAGTACGCCGACATGTCCTTGCCGAAGCCGGACGCCCGCACCCCGCCGTGCGGCATCTCGCTGATGATCGGGATGTGGTCGTTGATCCAGACGCAACCGGCCCGGATCTCGCGGGAGGCGCGGCCCGTACGGTAGACATCGCGGCTCCAGGCGGAGGCGGCGAGACCGTAAGGGGTGTCGTTGGCGAGCGCGATGCCCTCGTCGTCGCTGTCGAAGGGGAGGACGACCAGGACCGGGCCGAAGATCTCGGACTGGACGACCTCGCTGTCCTGGGGCGCGCCGGTGATGAGCGTGGGCCGGTAGTAGGCGCCCTTGGCGAGGTCGCCGCCCGGGGCCTCGCCGCCGGTGACGACGGTGGCGTAGCCGCGGGCCCGATCCACGAAGCCGGCCACGCGGTCGCGCTGGGCGTGGGAGATGAGCGGGCCGAGGTCGGTGTGCGGATCGAAGGGATCGCCCAGCCTTACGGTCGCCATGAGTTCGGCGACGGCGGCGACGAACGCGTCGTACAGCGGGCGTTGCACATACGCCCGGGTGGCCGCGGTGCAGTCCTGGCCGGTGTTGATCAGCGCGCCCGCGACGGCGCCGTGCGCGGCGGCCTCCAGGTCCGCGTCGTCGAAGACGACGAAGGGCGCCTTACCGCCGAGTTCGAGATGGATCCGCTTGACGGTGGCGGTGGCGAGTTCCGCGACCCGCTTGCCGACCGCCGTGGAGCCGGTGAAGGAGGTCATCGCCACGCCGGGGTGGGAGACCAGGCGCTCGCCCGCCTCACGGCCGGTGCCGCTCACCACGTTGACGACGCCGTCCGGGAGGCCCGCCTCGGTGGCCGCCTGGGCGAACATCAGCGAGGTCAGGGGCGTCAGTTCGGCGGGCTTCAGCACGATGGTGTTGCCCGCGGCGATGGCCGGGAGGACCTTCCAGGCCGCCATCTGGAGGGGGTAGTTCCAGGGGGCGATGGAGCCGATGACGCCAATGGGCTCACGGCGGATGTACGAGGTGTGGTCGCCGCTGTACTCGCCGGCGGCCTTGCCCTCCAGATGGCGGGCGGCGCCCGCGAAGAAGGCGGTGTTGTCGATGGAGCCGGGCACATCGAACTCGGTGCTGAGCTTGATGGGCTTGCCGCACTGCAGCGACTCGGCGTGGGCGAGGTCGTCCGCCCGTTCGGTGAGCGCCGCGGCGAAGCGGTGCATCGCGTCGGACCGCTCGCCGGGGGTGGCACCCGCCCACTCGGGGAAGGCGGCCTCGGCGGCGGCCACGGCGGCGTCGACATCGGCCGCACCGGCGAGCCGGTAGCCGAACACCTGCTCACCGGTGGCCGGGTCGACGACCGCGTGCCTGCCCTCGGAGCCGCCCTCGCGCAGACGGCCCGCGATGTACTGGGCACCGTCGGCGAATCGCTCCGTCACGTCGAACCGCTGATCCATCGCGCCCTCCTCCGCCGATCCGCCCATAGGGGCACGGCGTAGCTTCAACCGGAATTGATGGCCGATCCTGACAGAGGACCAGCGCTTCAACAAGGGATTCCGTTGTTGCTTTTTGGTTTCGCGACGGATTCAGTGATCAGAGTGGCTTCGGTATCACCGTTTCCGAGCCAGACGCCGGTCCGGACGACGGTTTGAGCAGCCGGTCCGGACGGCCGGTCCGGAGGCTGGTCCGAAGGCTGGTCGGGAGGCTGGTCCGGAGGCTGGTGGGGGTGCCGCTGGGGACGCCGGTCCGGGGTCCGGCGGGGACCCCGGACCGGACGCCGTCTGGAAGGCCGCCTGGAAGGGTGCCTGGAAGGGCGTCCCTCAGAAGACGGAGTCGACGGCGGCGTCCAGCGCGGCGAGGTAGATCGCCGGGAGCACCATGCCGATGATGCCGCAGACCAGACCGGCGGTGGCCGAGCCCCCGTTGTTCGCCTCGCCGCGAGCGACCTTCCCCTTGCCGATGGCGCCGAAGATGATCGCGAGGATGCCGAGGATGACCGCGAAGACCCACAGGAAGTAGGTGATCCCGCAGACCAGACCGACGATGCCGCAGACCAGGGCGGCCGTGCCCATGCCGTTGCTCAGCTGCATCGGCATCCCGGCCACCCCCGGGTAGACGGGCGGCGCGGCGGGGTAACCGGCCCCGGGGTACTGCGGCGGCTGGACCGGGGGCTGCCCCGGCGGCGGCGGGGGCGCGGCGTAGGGATTGGCCTGTGGGTCGTACGGTCCCTGCTGTGGACCGGGTGTGTTGCTGGACATCGTCGGTCTCCCCTCCTGATTAACGTCCGGCAATGTTATGGGCAGGACTCATGCCTGGACAGCTCGATTGCCCAGGTCGGCGGGGCTGTCAGTGGCGGGTGCGAGAATCCTGGGCATGAAGACGAACGGGGTGGGGGATTCGGTTTCGGCGGAAGGGAGTCCCCCGGTTTCGGCCGGCGGGGGTCCCCGGTCGGTCGAGGAGCTGGTCGAGCGGGCGGCGCGCGGTGAGCGCCTGAAGTACGTGTGGTTCTGGGGGCATCGGCCCAGGCCGGACGGAAGCGTGGGTTCGGGGTGCTTCAGCCAGTGGTGGCCGTCGCCGTTCACCGTGGACGGGGTCACCTACGCGACGGCCGAGCACTGGATGATGGCGGGCAAGGCTCGGCTGTTCGACGACGCGGAGGCGGAGCGCCGGGCGCTGGAAGCCGCCCACCCCAAGCAGGCCAAGGACGCGGGCCGCGCGGTGCGCGGCTTCGACGAGGAGACCTGGCGGCGCCATCGCTTCGGGCTCGTGGTCGAGGGCAGTGTGCACAAGTTCGGCCACCACCCCGAGCTGCGCGGCTATCTGCTGGGCACCGGGTCGCGGGTGCTGGTGGAGGCCAGCCCGGTGGACCGGGTGTGGGGCATCGGGCTGGCGGCGGACGACGAGCGGGCGGCGGACCCGGCCCGCTGGCGCGGGCTCAATCTGCTGGGGTTCGCGCTGATGGAGGCGCGTCAGCGGCTGATATCGGCGAGCGGGGGCGGGGGCACCGCGGGGGCCGAGACCCTGGCATAGCCGGGATCGTCATCGCTGCCCGAGTCGTCTTCCTCGGCGGCTATGTAGACGAAGATCATGACGACGCTCGCCACCACGGCGATGGCTCCGAGGATCACCCCGGCGAGCGCCGAGCCGCCGTTCGTCGCCTCGCCGCTCGCCGCCCTGGAGCGGCCGAGCACCCCGAAGATGATCGCGAGTACACCGAGGACGATGCCGAGCACGATGCTCGCGAAGAGCACCAGGCCGATGATGCCGAGCACCAGGGCGGCCGTGCCATGGCCGTTGTTCGGCACATACGTCCCGCCCGGCCAGCCCTGGCCGTACACCCCACCGGGATAGGTGGCACCGGGGTAGCCGGAGCCGGGGTAGCCCGTGTCGGGGTGGGCGGCGCCGGGATAGACGGTGCCGGGGTGGGCGGTGCCCGGATAGCTGCCCGGGTAGCCGTAGCCGGGGTGGTCCTGGCCCGGCGCCCCGCCGTACGGGGACTGCTCGTACGGCGCCCGCTGCCCGTACCCGGGCTGGGCGTAACCGCTCTGGGCGTATCCGCTCGGCTGGCCGTATCCGCTTGGCTGGCTGTATCCGCTTGGCTGGCCGTACCCGCTTGGCTGGCCGTACCCGTTCTGCTGGGCGTACCCGTTCTGCTGGCCGTATCCGTTCGGCGCGTAGCCCGCGGGGGCGTACGGTCCGGCCGGGTAGGCGCTGGGCGTGCCCGGGCCGGTCGGGGCGGGCGGCGGCGGGGGCACCGCGCCCGGCGGGGCCACCGGGCCCCGTGACCGCGCGGCGCTCGGTGGGGGCGGCGGAGGGGGCGGGGGCGGCGGGCCCGGCATGGCGGGATGGGAGGTGAGGGTCGGCTGCTCGGCCACCCTGGGCCGGGGAGCGGGGACCACCGGGGGCCGGGCACCGGGTATGTCCTGCCCGCCCACGCCCACCGCTCGGTCCGCCGTCTTGTCCGCCACGCCCGCGTCAGCCGCGCCCGCATCCGCCGCGCCGCCGCCCGCCGCGCCTGTCTCCCCAGCCGCCTTGTCCAACGCGACCCGCTGCGCCGGTGGAGCCCAGGGATCGCGATCGAGCGGCTCGGACTGCCTCCGCGGTCCGGATCGCCGCTGCTCATCCTGCGGCTCGGACGGGTCGTGCTGGTCGGCCATGGAGCTCCCCACAAAGACGTCCGCCCATGCTACGGCCTGTGGCGAACCCGTCGGCGCCACACAATACGATGACCGGAACCCGCCGTCGGCGGGCGTCTCCCGGAGGTTTTGTTGACCGATCTGACCACCTTCATCGCCGGGCTGCCCAAGGCGGAGCTCCATGTGCACCACGTGGGATCCGCCTCGCCGCGCATCGTGGCCGAACTGGCCGCCCGCCACCCCGACTCCAAGGTGCCCACCGATCCCGAGGCCCTCGCCGAGTACTTCGTCTTCCGGGACTTCGCGCACTTCATCGAGATCTACCTCTCCGTGGTGGACCTGATCCGCGACGCCGAGGACGTCCGGCTGCTCACCTACGAGATCGCCCGCGACATGGCCCGGCAGAACATCCGCTACGCCGAGCTGACCGTCACGCCCTACAGCTCGACCCGGCGCGGCATCCCGGACACCGCCTTCGTCGAGGCGATCGAGGACGCCCGTAAGGCCGCCGAGTCGGATTTCGGCACGGTGCTGCGCTGGTGCTTCGACATCCCCGGCGAGGCCGGTCTCGAGGCCGCCGAGGAGACCACCCGGATCGCCTGTGAGCTGAACCCCGAGGGGCTGGTCGGCTTCGGTCTCGGCGGTCCGGAGATAGGCGTGCCGCGCCCCCAGTTCAAGCCGTACTTCGACCGGGCCATCGCCGCCGGGCTGCGCAGTGTGCCGCACGCGGGCGAGACCACCGGGCCGCAGACGATCTGGGACGCCCTCGTCGAGCTGCGGGCGGAGCGCATCGGCCATGGCACCAGCGCCGTCCAGGACCCGAAGCTGCTCGCCCATCTCGCGGAGCACCGCATTCCGTTGGAGGTCTGCCCGACCTCCAACATCGCCACGCGCGCGGTCGCCACGCTCGGTGAGCACCCCCTGAAGCAGATGGTCGAGGCCGGGGTGTTCGTCACGATCAACAGCGACGACCCGCCGATGTTCGGCACCGACCTCAACACCGAGTACCAGGTCGCGGCCCAGCTGCTGGATCTGGACGCGGCGGGCGTCGCGGCCCTCGCCAAGAACGCGGTCGAGGCGTCCTTCCTGGACGCCGAGGGCAAGGCGCGGCTCTCGGCGGAGATCGACGCCTACACGGTGGTCGCGGGCCGATGAGACCGGCGGGGGCGGGCTGCGTCCCGGTCGGCCACCGCGGCGACCCATATGTGTGCCGTGAGAACACCCTGCCCTCGATCCGCTCCGCGGTGCGCGCGGGGGCGGGCGCGGTCGAGATCGACGTACGGCTGACCCGGGACGGTGTGCCGGTACTGCTTCACGACGCCACCTTGAAGCGACTGTGGGGCCAGGACCGGCCGCTGTCCGGGCTGACCGCCGACGAGGTGCGGCAGCTGACCGGCGGGCGCGTGCCGACCCTGCGCGAGGCCCTCGCGTGCGCCGGCTCCACCCGGCTGCTGATCGATCTGCCGGACGCGTCGGCCGCGCCCGCCGCCGTCGCCCAGGTGCGGGAGAGCGGGGCGGGCGACCGGGTGTACTACTGCGGCGCCCTGGCGGCCCTGCACGCCGTGCGCCGCGCCGACCCGGACGCCGAGATCGCGCTGACCTGGACCACGCTGGCCCCGCCACGTCCGGCGCTGCTGGCCGCGCTGCGCCCGCGGTGGCTCAACTACCGCTTCGGGCTGGTCTCCCGCGAGCTGGTCGCCCGCCATCATGCCGACGGGCTGCTGGTCTCCGCCTGGACCGCCGACACCCGGCGGTCGATGTCCCGGCTGCTGCGGGCGGGCGTGGACGCGATCACCACCAACCGCGTCGCCGCCCTGACGGCCCTGGTCCGGATGTCCCCCCTTGGTCATGACAGGTGACCCCGCCATGACCAAGTGACGAGCCCGGGGCCGCAATCGGCCCCGCCCCGCGCGAACACCGGCCCGGCCCGGCGCGGGGATCGGCCCCGCCCCGCGCGGACATCGGCCCGGCCCGGCGCGAGCATCGGCCCCGCCCGGCGCGGGGATCAGCGCCGCCCCGCGCAGGATCAGCGCCGCCCCGCGCGGACACCGGCGCCGCCCCGCGCGGGGATCAGCGCCGCATCAGCCCAGCGACGTCATCACGTGCTTGATGCGGGTGTAGTCCTCGAAGCCGTACGCGGACAGATCCTTGCCGTAGCCGGACTTCTTGAAGCCGCCGTGCGGCATCTCGGCGACCAGCGGGATGTGGGTGTTGATCCAGACGCAGCCGAAGTCCAGCGCCTTGGACATCCGCATCGCGCGGGCGTGGTCCTTGGTCCACACCGACGAGGCCAGCGCGTACTCCACGCCGTTCGCGTAGGAGATGGCCTGCGCCTCGTCCGAGAAGGTCTGTACGGTGATGACCGGCCCGAAGACCTCGTTCTGGATGATCTCGTCGTCCTGCTTGAGGCCGGAGACCACGGTGGGCGCGTAGAAGAAGCCCTTGTCGCCGACCCGGTGGCCGCCCGCCTCGACCTTGGCGTGCGCCGGGAGCCGGTCGATGAAGCCGGTGACCTGGGCCAGCTGGTTGGCGTTGTTCAACGGCCCGTACAGCACGTCCTCGTCGTCGGGCGCGCCGGTCTTGGTCTCGGCGGCGGCCTTGGCGAGCGCGCTCACGAACTCGTCGTGGATCGACTCGTGGACCAGCACCCGGGTGGCGGCCGTACAGTCCTGGCCCGCGTTGAAGAAGCCCGCGACCGAGATGTCCTCGACCGCCTTGGGGATGTCGGTGTCCTCGAAGACCACGACCGGGGCCTTGCCGCCGAGCTCCAGGTGCACCCGCTTGATGTCCTTCGAGGCGCTCTCGGCGACCTGCTTGCCGGCCCGCACCGAGCCGGTGATGGACGCCATGGCGGGCACGGAGTGCTCGACCATCAGCCGGCCGGTCTCGCGGTCGCCGCAGATCACGTTGAAGACGCCCTGCGGATGGCCCAGCTCCGCCAGCACCCCGCCGATGATCTCGGCGAAGAGCACGGTGGAGGCGGGCGTGGTGTCCGAGGGCTTGATGACGACCGTGTTGCCCGCCGCCAGCGCCGGGGCGAACTTCCATACGGCCATCATCATCGGGTAGTTCCACGGTGCGACCTGGGCGCACACCCCGACCGGCTCCCGCCGGATGATCGAGGTGAGCCCCTCCATGTACTCACCGGCCGAGCGGCCCTCCAGCATCCGGGCCGCGCCCGCGAAGAAGCGGATCTGGTCGATCATCGGCGGGATCTCCTCGTCCCGCGTGAGACCGATCGGCTTGCCGGTGTTCTCGGACTCGGTGGCGATCAGCTCCTCCGCCCGCGCCTCGAAGGCGTCGGCGATCTTGAGCAGGGCCTTCTGCCGCTCGCCGGGCACCAGGTCGCGCCAGGCCGGGAAGGCGGCCTCGGCGGCGGCCATCGCCGCGTCCACGTCCGCGGCGCCCGACAGCGGCGCGGTGGCGTAGGGCTCGCCCGTGGCCGGGTTGACCACCTCCGTGGTCCGCCCGTCCGTGGCGTCCCGGAACTCTCCGTCGATGTAGTTGCGCAGACGACGCAGTTCGGTGGTCACGTGCCACCCCTCCTGTCAGCTGTCCGATGGGTGAGACACCCACAGTAGTCGCCGGTGCTGCGTTTTCAACATACCCGCCACACCAGAACAACGGAATCAGTGTTTTTGAGGTCCGTACACGACGAATTTCATCGCAGAAGGGTTGCGACACGGGCGAGGCTCGTGCACAGTGAGGGTCGTGGCCACACCTGACAAGAACGGCACGCCGACCCTCGACTCCGTGTCCCTGGCGATCATCGAGCAGCTCCAGGAGGACGGTCGTCGGCCGTACGCCGCCATCGGAAAGGCCGTCGGGCTCTCCGAGGCCGCCGTACGGCAGCGTGTGCAGAAGCTGCTCGACCAGGGCGTGATGCAAATCGTCGCCGTCACCGATCCTCTCACCGTGGGGTTCCGGCGTCAGGCGATGGTCGGCATCAACGTCGAGGGCGATCTCGACCCGGTCGCGGACGCGCTGACCGCCATGGACGAGGTCGAGTACGTGGTCGTCACCGCGGGCTCCTTCGATCTCCTGATCGAAATCGTCTGCGAGGACGACGATCACCTCCTCGAAATGATCAACAAGCGGATCCGCACGCTGCCCGGTGTGCGCTCCACCGAGAGCTTCGTCTACCTCAAGCTCCGGAAGCAGACCTATACCTGGGGAACGAGATAGCAATGAGCGCCGACCTCTCCAAGACGGCGTACGACCACCTGTGGATGCACTTCACCCGCATGTCGTCGTACGAGAACTCCCCCGTGCCGACGATCGTGCGCGGTGAGGGCACGTACATCTACGACGACAAGGGCAAGCGGTACATCGACGGCCTGGCCGGCCTGTTCGTGGTCAACGCGGGCCACGGCCGGGTCGAACTGGCGGAGACGGCCTACAAGCAGGCCCAGGAACTCGCCTTCTTCCCGGTGTGGAGCTACGCCCACCCCAAGGCCGTCGAGCTCGCCGAGCGGCTCGCGGGCTACGCGCCCGGCGACCTGAACAAGGTCTTCTTCACCACCGGCGGCGGCGAGGCCGTCGAGACCGCGTGGAAGCTGGCCAAGCAGTACTTCAAGCTCGTCGGCAAGCCCACCAAGCACAAGGTCATATCCCGGGCGGTGGCCTACCACGGCACCCCGCAGGGCGCCCTGTCGATCACCGGCCTGCCGGGGCTCAAGGCCCCCTTCGAACCGCTGGTCCCCGGCGCCCACAAGGTTCCCAACACCAACATCTACCGCGCCCCGATCTTCGGTGACGACCCCGAGGCGTTCGGCCGCTGGGCCGCCGACCAGATCGAACAGCAGATCCTCTTCGAGGGCGCGGACACCGTGGCCGCGGTCTTCCTCGAGCCGGTGCAGAACGCGGGCGGCTGCTTCCCGCCGCCGCCCGGGTACTTCCAGCGGGTCCGCGAGATCTGCGACCGCCATGATGTGCTGCTCGTCTCGGACGAGGTCATCTGCGCCTTCGGGCGGCTGGGCACGATGTTCGCCTGCGACAAGTTCGGCTACGTCCCGGACATGATCACCTGCGCCAAGGGGATGACCTCCGGCTACTCCCCGATCGGCGCGTGCATCGTCTCCGACCGGCTCGCCGAGCCCTTCTACGAGGGCGACAACACCTTCCTCCACGGCTACACCTTCGGCGGTCACCCGGTCTCGTCCGCCGTGGCCCTGGCCAACTTCGACATCTTCGAACGCGAGGGACTCAACCAGCATGTGCTGGACAACGAGACCGCGTTCCGCTCCACGCTGGAGCGGCTGCACGATCTGCCGATCGTCGGCGATGTCCGGGGGAATGGTTTCTTCTACGGCATCGAGCTGGTGAAGGACAAGGCCACCAAGGAGTCCTTCGACGAGGAGGAGACCGAGCGGATCCTCTACGGCTTCCTCTCCAAGGCGCTGTTCGAGAACGGGCTGTACTGCCGCGCCGACGACCGCGGCGACCCGGTCGTCCAGCTGGCCCCGCCGCTGATCGCCGACCAGACGGTGTTCGACGAGATCGAGCAGGTGCTGCGGACGGTGCTGACGGAGGCGTGGACCAAGCTCTGAGGCTGACGCCCGCGGCTCAGCGGATGTCTGCGGCTCAGCCGACATCCGCAGCTCAGCCGACATCCGCAGCTCAAGCCCTCGCGTTTCACGCCCACTTGAGGGCGAACCACAACTCCATACGGACGTCCGCGTCGCCCAGGTCCACATCCAGCAGGGCCCCGGCGCGGGCGATCCGCTGACGGACCGTATTGCGGTGGACCTCCAGTGCCACCGCGGTACGGTCCCAGCTGCCGTGCAGCGACAGCCAGACGCGCAGCGTCTCCAGCAGCGCCGGCGCGCCCTCGAGCGGCGCGAGCAGGGCCCGGCCGTGCGCCCCCGCCTCGGCCGGGTCCACCAGCGAGCCGACCCCGCCGCCGCCGGCCGGGCCGCCCCGCACCAGCGGCACCCGCTCGGCGACGGCCCGCCGCAGCGCACGGGCGGCGTCGGCGCCACCGCGCGTCAGGTCCGCGGCCGGTACCGGCGCCCCGACGCCCAGGGTCCAGCCGGGCTGCGCCCGTACCTCCCCCTCGCCGGGGACGAGGGCGCTCAGCGCGTCCCCGTCGAGGTCGACCAGCGGTGTCCCGAGCCCGGCCGCGAGCGCCGCCGTGGCCAGCAGCCCGTCGTCCCGCCCGCGGCCGCGCCGCCGCCCGCGCACCACGGTCCACAACCCGCCATCCTCCGTCGGCTCGGGGGACGCCCCCGGGTGTCCGGGCTGCCCTGGCACCCCCGGCTGCCCCGACTGGCCTGACGTCCCCGGGTGTCCTGGCGCCCCGGGCTGTCCCGGCTGACCCGGCTGCCTCGGGTGTCCCGGGTGTCCCGGGTGTCCTGGCGCCCCCGACTGGCCCGGGTGTCCCGACTGGCCGGACGTCCCCGACTGTCGCGACCGGCCCGCCTGGCCTGGCGTTCCTGGCGTCCCCGGCTGGCCCGTCTGTCCGGGCTGCCCCGGCGTCCCCGGGTACCCCAGCTGCTCCGGCGCCCCTGACTGTCCCGACTGTCCCGACTGCCCCCGCGTCCCCGACTGCCCCCGCGTCCCCGACTGGCCCAACTGCCCCGGTGTCCCCGGGTGTCCGGACTGCCCCCTCGTCCCCGACTGCCCCGGCGTCACCGGCTGTCCGAACCCCCGCGCCCCCGACCGGCCTGACTGCCCTGGCGTCACCGGCTGCCCCGACTGCCCCGGCGAGGGGCTCAGCAGCCCCGCCACCCGCGCCGGTTCGGCGCCGAGCATCAGCCGCACCAGGGCCGATGTGCGCTCGGCCTCGGCCCCGACCACCCGCCGGGCCGTCAGCAGTGACAGCAGCACCACGGCCACCCCCACGATCGCCCCGTCCGCCCCGTCCCGCCGGGGCGCGCAGACGCCGAGCGCGAGCCGGTCCTCCGGCCCCGCCGGGCCGCCCAGTCCATACGCGGTCAGCAGCAGCTCCTCCCCGGCCGCGCCGGTCGCCCTGCCCGCCGCCGAGGACGGGCCCGAGCGCAGCCGCGCCGCGAGCGCGCCGAGCGCCCTACGGGCCTCGCGCGGCGGCCGCGTCCCGGCGGCCGCCAGCTCCGCACCGTCCGGGGCGTCGTCCGGGCCGGTCGGGCCGGTCGGGCCGTAGAGCACCGTCCAGGCCCCGAGGTGCTGGCTGAGCTGCCGCAGCACGGCCGGTACGGGGTGCGGGCGCGCCGCGGCGGTCGCCAGCGACTGCTGTGCCTCGGTAAGGCTCCGCAGCTCATGGTGGCGGCGCTCGGCCATCGCGTCCCATACGGCGCTCGCCACGGCCGTGAAGGTCGTCCGCCGGGGCACCTCCACCAGCGGCAGCCCGTGCCGGTCGCACGCCTCGGCCAGCGCGCGGGGCACCGTGTCGTGCACCGGCGCGATGCCGAAGCCGAGCGCCGACGCGCCCGCCTGGACCGTACGGGCCACATAGCGGTCCCAGTAGGTGCCGGCGCCCGCCGCCTCCGGACAGTGCACCCCCGCGCTGAGCAGCAGCTCTCCGCCCAGCAAATACGGGACGGGGTCCTCCATCTCGCTGGTGTGGACGAAGTACACGGGCGTGTCCGTCGAGCGCCCGCCCGCGACCTGCCGCAATCCCAGGGCGGGGTGGCGAAGGAGGGTGGAGAGCGGGACGGGGGCCGTCGGGGGGACGCGGTCGTTCATCACGGCGGGCCTCGCGAGGGGATGGTTCGTACATCCCGGGGATCGGGAGTGGAGGAAACGTACACTTCCCGGACGCTTCGGCGGCACCTAGGGTCTCCGTCACTCCCCACATTCCCCCTCCCACCGGGGCTCGATCCCCGCGGATCGCCGGACCTCCCCGATCCCGTGCGTCCCCGCCCGACGTCCCGACCTCCCGACCGCCAGCCGACCCCCGCCGGACCGAGGAGCACCGCCATGACCGCTGTCGACTACACCGTGATCGTCGTCTATCTCGCGGGCATGCTCGCGCTCGGCTGGTGGGGGATGCGCCGCACCAGCTCCACCAGCGACTTCCTGGTCGCGGGGCGGCGGCTGGGGCCGCTGATGTATTCCGGGACGATGGCCGCGATCGTGCTCGGCGGCGCGTCCACCATCGGTGGCGTCGGGCTCGGCTATCAGTACGGGCTCTCCGGCGCCTGGATGGTCATCACCATCGGCCTCGGGCTGCTGGCGCTGTCGGTCTTCTTCTCGGCGCGCATCGCCCGGCTCAAGGTCTACACCGTCAGCCAGATGCTGGACCTGCGCTACGGCGGCTCCTCCGGGCTGATATCCGGCATCGTGATGTGGGCCTACACCCTGATGCTCGCGGTCACCTCGACCATCGCCTACGCCACCATCTTCGACGTGATCTTCGGGCTGGACCGAGTCGTCGCCATCGTGCTCGGCGGGGCGATCGTGGTCTGTTACTCGACGCTCGGCGGCATGTGGTCGATCACCCTCACCGACATGGTGCAGTTCGTGGTCAAGACGGTGGGCGTGCTGCTCCTGCTGCTGCCGATCGCGGTGGTGAAGGCGGGCGGCTTCGACGCGATGAAGTCCGAACTCCCCCACGGCTACTTCTCCCCCATGGGCATCGGCGGCCAGACCGTCTTCACCTACGTGCTCATCTACTCCTTCGGCATGCTGATCGGCCAGGACATCTGGCAGCGGGTCTTCACCGCCCGCGACGACCGGGTCGCCCGCCGCGGCGGCACCGCGGCCGGTACCTACTGCCTGGCCTACGCGGTCGCGGGCGCGATCATCGGCACGGCGGCCAGGGTGCTGTACCCCAAGCTGGGCGCCCCGGACGACGCGTTCGCCACCATCGTCAAGGACGCCCTCCCGGTGGGTGTGAAGGGGCTGGTGCTGGCCGCCGCGCTGTCCGCGGTGATGTCCACCTCCTCGGGTGCGCTGATCGCCTGCGCGACGGTGGCCAACAACGACATCTGGGCCCGGCTGCGCGGCCGTCCGCTCCGTACGGCCGGCGCCTCCCATGACGAGGTCGGCGGCAACCGCGTCTTCATCCTCGTCATGGGCGTCGCCGTGATCGGCATCGCCGTGGTGCTCAACGATGTCGTCGAGGCGCTGACCGTCGCCTACAACATGCTGGTCGGCGGGTTGCTGATGCCGATCCTGGGCGGGCTGCTGTGGAAGCGCGGCACGGGCGCGGGCGCATTGGCCTCGGTCGGTGTCGGCGGCCTCACGGTCATCGCGCTGATGGGGTGGAAGGGCATCCTCGCCAACGAGCCCATCTACTTCGGGCTGCTGGCCTCGCTGGTGGCGTACGTGGCGGTCAGCCTCGCCACCAAGCCGACCGACGCGGCGATCCTGGACGCCTGGCGGCGACGGCTGGCCGGTGAGCCCGCCGCCACCGCCTCCGAGACCACCAGTCCGGCCACCGCAAGCGCCTGACACCACATCACGCTCGCTCTCTTCGATACACATCGTCAGAAAGGCACCAATCCATGCCCACCGCACAGCGTGCGCGTCACGGCGGCGATCTCGTCGTGGAGTCCCTCACCGCGCTCGGGGCGAGCACCGTGTTCGGGCTTCCCGGGCAGCACGCTCTCGGGGCGTTCGACGCGCTGCGGCGGTCCGGGCTCAGCTACGTGGGGCTGCGGGTGGAGAACAACGCCGGGTTCGCCGCCGACGCCTTCGCGCGTGTCACCGGCACGGTGGCGCCACTGCTGGTCTCCACCGGGCCGGGGGCGCTGATGACGCTCGCCGCGCTGCAGGAGTCGGCGGCGGCATCCGCACCCGTCCTGGCCATCGGCAGCCAGGTGCCGACGGCGGGGCTGGGCGGCGGGCGCAAGGGCTATCTCCATGAACTCGTCGACCAGAAGGCGTCGTTCCGCGACGTCGTGAAGTCCGTCCACACGGTCCGTACGGCCTCCCAGATCCCCTCCGCGGTCGCCGCCGCCTGGGCGTCCGCGCTGGAGGCGCCCGCCGGGCCGGTGTGGCTGGAGATCCCGCAGGACGTGCTGCTCGCACCGGTCTCCGTACCGCCGGTGACCTCCCTGCGGGCCGAGCCCCGGCCGCTGCCGCCCCGGTCCGAGCTGACGGCGGAGGCCGCCAGGCTGCTCAACGCCGCCGAGCGTCCGGTGATCCTGGCCGGGGGCGGAGTGGTGCGCGCCGGGGCGGGGCAGGAGCTGCGGGCGCTGGCCGAGGCGCTGGACGCGCCCGTGGCGACGACCTTCGGCGGCAAGGGCGCGTTTCCGTGGGATCATCCGCTCTCGCTCCAGTCCTGGCTGGAGGACGCGCACACCACCGAGTTCCTGGAGGACGCCGATGTCCTGCTGGTCGTCGGCTCCGGACTCGGTGAACTCTCCTCCAACTACCACACGTTCCGCCCGCGCGGCCGCCTCGTCCAGATCGAGGCCGACCTCGGCAAGCTGGAGTCCAACCACCCGGCGCTCGGCATCCACGCCGACGCACGTGAGGCGCTGACCGCGCTCGCCGAGGCCGTCACGCCCCGCCCGCCGGGCACGGCGGCCAAGGCCGCGGCCGGGCTGCTCACCCAGGTGCGGGAGCGGATCGACGCACAGGGCCTGGAGCTGGAGCGGCGGGTGCTGGCCGCGGTGCGGAACGCGCTGCCCGACGACTCCCCCAGCTTCTGGGACATGACGATCCTCGCCTACTGGGCCTGGTCCGCCTTCGATCCGCGTGCGGGCGCCCTGCACTCGGCGCAGGGCGCGGGCGGCCTCGGCTACGGCTTCCCGGCCGCCCTCGGGGCCGCCGCCGCGGACCGCGGCCGGCCGGTGCTGGCCGTGTCGGGCGACGGCGGCGCCATGTACTCGATCGCCGAACTCGCGACCGCTCATCAGTACCAACTCCCTGTCACCTGGCTGATCGTGGACGACGGCGGCTACGGCATCCTGCGCGAGTACATGACGGACACGTTCGGCGAGGCGACCGCCACCGAACTGTCCCGCCCGGACTTCGCCGCGCTGGCCGAGTCCTTCGGCGTACCGGCGGTCCGTACCACACCCGAGCGGCTGCACGCGGACCTCGCCGACGCCCTAGCGGCCCCCGGGCCGTCGGTCGTGGTACTGCCCGCGCTGCTGCGGATGTTCGCGCCCACCCATCTCGACCGGCTCGCCGACGGCGGCCCCGATGACGGCCCCGGTCCCGATCGGCCGTGCTCGCAGCCCGGCCCCGATCAGGGCTGATCGGAGGAAATGGGGGCCACCCGCGCCGAGCCTGGGCGCGGGCCCCCACCCGAGTCCTTACCGTGCCAGTGACCCATTGGCTCCGTGCTCGTTCACCCAACCCGGGAATGAGACGATCGCAGGTAAGGCGAGGTGCTCGGGATGGTGGCTCCGCCGGACGACGACATGCTCGCGGCACGCACCGTGTCGTACGCCTACGGCGGCTCGCCCGCCCTCATCGGGGTCTCCCTCAACGCCCGGAAGGGTGAGATCGTCGGGGTCACCGGTCCACGCGGCTGTGGCAAGACCACCCTCCTCGCCTGTCTGGCGGGCCAACTCGTCCCGGACAGCGGGGAGGTCTGGTTCAAGGGCGTCCCCGTGCACTCACTCCCCCCGCTCGGCCTCGAACGGCTACGGCGCGAACACTTCGGCTGGATCGGCACCGAACCCCAGCTCGTCCCCGAACTCACCGCCTGGGAGAACGCCGCGCTCGCCCTGATGCTGCGCGGCACCGGGCGGCGCGCCGCGAAGAGCGCCGCGTGCGAGTGGCTGGACCGGCTCGACATCGGCGAGTGCGCCCGGGCGCGGCCCGCCGCGCTGCTGCAGTCACAGCGCCAGCGGGTCGCGCTCGCCCGCGCGCTGGCCGCCGGGCCCAGCGTGCTCTTCGCCGACGAGCCCACCGCCCCGCTGCACCAGACCGACCGCGGCCAGGTGCTGCGCACCCTCACCTCGGCGGCCCGCTCCCACGGCATCACCGTGGTCCTCGCGACGCACGACCAGGAGGTGGCCACCCTCGCCGACCACACCGTCGCCCTGCTCGACGGGCGCCGGGTGGGCTCGGACCTCTCCGAGGCGGAAGGCAGGGCCGCGTGCTCAGCCTCCGCCTAGCCCGCGGCGCCGGCCCGTCGGTGCTGCTGCGGCGGGCGCTGGTCACCGTCGCGGCGGCGGGCGCGAGCTTTCTGCTGCTGAGCGCCCTCGGGTTCGCCTCGGGCCATCCGGACGGCTCGCAGGACGCGGTGGGGCGGCTGCTGTGGTGTCTCGTACCGCTGGCCGCGACCGTCCAGCTGGCCGTCGCCGTGGGCCGCGCCGACCCCAGCACCGGCCCTGGCCCCGGTTTCGCCGCGGCCGGGGTCGGCCCGGCCCGTGCGGCGCTGCTCGCGGCGGTCTCGATGTCGGCCGCCTGTGCGCTCGGCGGGGTACTGGCGCTGCTGGTCTTCCTGCATCTGCGCGGCGATCTCGGCGGCTCCTGGCTGGACTGGGCCGGAAGCGGATCGGCCGGCCGACAACTCGGCGGCGGCCGGTCGCTGCCCCTGGCCGGTACGGTCACGCTGCTCGCCGTCGTCCCCGTGGTGGTGGGCGCGGCGTGTGCGGCCGCGCTGTGGCCCCGGCAGCCGCGGGCGGTCCACCAGCCGGTCCGCGGACCACGGGGCGCCCGGCGCCCGGCGGCCCCGGCCCGGCCCACCGTGGTGACGGGGCCGGTCGCGCCCCGGCCCCACCAGGCCACCTCCGGACTCCCCTGGGGCATCGCCCTGACCGCGGCGGGACTCGCCCTGCAGGCGTACGCGAGCGGTAACGCGCCCCCGCTCCCCGACGCCCTGCTCGCCGTGCCCGGCCGGCACGGCGGCAACCCGCCCGGTGTGGTGGGCGGCTGGGCACTGGCGGCGCTCGGGCTGGTGCTGGCCGGGCCCGGCCTCACCCATCTCTGCGGCAGGCTGCTGGCCGTCGGGCGGCCGGGCGTGCTGCGGCTGCTGGCCGGACGGATGCTCCAGCAGGAGGCCGGGCTGATCGGACGCCCGGTCGGCGCGCTGTGCGCCCTGGCCGCCGCCGGATTCACCGTCCTCGAGCTGTACGGACGGGCCTCCGGACCGTCCGGCGCCCATGCCTTCGGCCCGCTCACCGGTCTGGGCGCGGCCCTGGTCACGCTGTGCGCCGCGGCCACGGCCCTGACCGCGGTCGTGGAAGCGAGGATCGCGCGCGAGCGCACGACGGCCGCCCTGGTCCGCCTCGGCGCCCCGGCCCGGCTGCTGCGCGGGGCGGCCGCGCTGCGCACGACGGCGCTGCTGGCGCTCCTGGTGCCGCTGGTGTGGGTGGTGGCGCATCTCACGGCGATGCCGTTCCACCGCTGAAATTCCCGGGTGTCGGTGTTCATGCCTGGATTGTGCGGCGAAGCGGCCCAGTCACGATCGCCCTAATCCACAGCCCCCCACCTCCGGTGTGATTAGCATATCGGCGTGCAGGAACCAGACCGGGAAATAGAGTCCATCGAGGAGTTCGACCAGGTCGTCGCCCGCGGCACCCTGGCCGGGTTCCGGGTCCAGTCAGTGGACCTGACAGGCCGTACGGCCGCGCTCCTCTCCACCGACACCAGCGAGTCCGTCTTCCTCGGCTGCCCGATGGAGACCGAGGCGGCGGCGAAGGTCCGGGCCGGGGGCGCGCTGGTGTTCCCGCCGGTGCCGGATCTGCCGTTCGATCCGTACCGCGGCACCCTCTACTCCCCCGCGGAGCTCTTCGAGGGCCTCACCGAACACGGTTACGCGCGGACGCCGGACGCGCTCGGCTACGCCTGGTTCCAGCGGACCAAGAACGACGGCGACATCTTCGCCTCGATGCTGCGCTCCATCCACGACGACGCGGTCTCCGACGCGCTCGACGAATTCCTCGTCGGGACGCGGGTGGTGGGCGTCATGGGCGGCCACGCGCTGGAGCGCGGCTCCGAGGGATTCGCGGGCGCCGCACGCCTCGGCCGGGCCCTGGCGCGGACCGGTCTCACGGTCGCGACGGGCGGCGGACCGGGCGCGATGGAGGCCGCGAACCTCGGCGCCTACGCGGCCCCGCACGAGGACGCGGTGCTGGACGAGGCGCTCCAACTGCTCGGCGCGACGCCCTCCTTCCGGCCGTCCATCGGGGCCTGGGCCGAAGCCGCCTTCGCGGTGCGCGAGCGCTGGCCGGACGGCGGGGCGTCGGTCGGCATCCCCACCTGGTTCTACGGGCATGAGCCGCCGAACGCGTTCGCCTCGCACATCGCCAAGTACTTCGCCAACGCCACCCGTGAGGACGGGCTGCTGGCGCGCTCGACCGCGGGCGTGGTCTTCCTGCCGGGTGCCGCCGGGACCGTCCAGGAGATCTTCGACAACGCGACGCCGAACTACTACGAGTCGCGCGGTGAGCCGACCCCGATGGTGCTGGTGGACCGGGACCACTGGACCCGGCGGCTGCCGACCTGGCCGCTGCTCGAAGCGCTCGCGGAGGGCCGGTCCATGAAGGCCCGTATCGCTCTGGTGGACACGGTGGACGAAGCGCCCGAGGCGCTGCTGTCGATGCTGGGCTGAGCCGGCCTCAAGGAGGCGCCGAGTACCAGCCGAGTACCAGCCGAGTACCAAAGGGAGCGCTGAGCACCAGGGCGGGCGAGGCCCCGGCGTCAGGGCTCGGGGTCCAGGAGCACCACGTCGGCCGGGTCGATGGCCGCCCCGACCCTGGCCCCCGTCTCCGGGGCGTCCCGCAGGGCGCAGGACGCCTCCAGATGCGGTGCGGCCGGGTCCGACAGCCGCAGGATGAGCGCCACATGGTCGCCGCGGAAGGTGCGCGCCGCCACGGTGCACGCCAGACCCTCCTCGGGGTCCGTCAGCCGCACCCCGGCCGGGCGGACCAGCAGCCTGCCGGGGCCCGGCCGGGAGCCGGGCGGCACGGGCAGCTTGCCCCATACGGTCTCGGCGACCTCGCCGTGCACGATCGCCTCGACCACATTGTCGAAGCCGAGGAAGCGGGCGACGAACTCGGTGGCGGGCCGCTGCCACACCTCCAGCGGGGTGCCGGTCTGGGCGATCCGGCCGTTCTCCATCACCACCACCCGGTCCGCGAGCGCGAACGCCTCCCCCTGGTCGTGGGTGACCGCGAGGACGGTGGTGCCCAGCCGTTCGAAAAGCTCGCGCAGCTCCACCACCAGCCGCTCGCGCAGCCCCCGGTCGAGCTGGCCCAGCGGCTCGTCCAGCATCAGCAACTTGGGCCGCGGGGCCAGCGCGCGGGCGAGCGCCACCCGCTGCTGCTCGCCGCCGGAGAGCGCGTCGACGGGGCGGCGCTGAGCGCCCGGCAGCCCCACCAGCTCCAGCAGTTCGGCGACCCGGCGGTCCGCCTCCGCGCGGCCCACCTTGCGCATCCGTAGCCCGAAGGCGACGTTGCCGCCCACGTCCCGCTGCGGGAACAACTGGTGGTCCTGGAACATCAGCCCCACGCCGCGCCGGTGCGTGGGCACTCCGCTCTGGTCTCGTCCGGCGAGCCACACCCGGCCCGCGTCGGGGCGCTGCAGCCCGGCCACCACCCGCAGCATGGTGGACTTGCCGCTTCCGCTCGGCCCCAGCACACAGACCGTCTCGTGCTCGGAGACCTCCAGGTCCACGGTCTCCAGCGCGTCGCGCCGGCCGAACCTTACGGTCACCTCGTCCAGTCGCAGCAGCGTCATTCAGAACTCTCCGGAACGGTCGGTGCGGATGCGCTCGAGCGCCAGCAGCGATCCGGCGCAGACCAGCATCAGGATGGTGCTCAGGGCCATCGCCTGCCCGTAGGTGAGCTGTCCGGCCCGGCCCAGGAAGCGGGCGATGGCCACCGGGAGGGTCGGATGGTCGGGGCGCGCGATGAAGACGGTCGCCCCGAACTCGCCCAGGGAGACGGCGAACGCGAAGCCCGCCGCGACCGCCACGGCCCGTCCGACCAGCGGCAGGTCCACCTCACGCCAGACCCGCCACGGTGACGCCCCGAGCACGGCCGCCGCCTCCCGGAGCCGGTGGTCCACCGCCCGCAGCACCGGCAGCATGGTCCGTACGACGAAGGGCACGCCCACCAGGGCCTGGGCGAGCGGCACCAGGACCCAGGAGGCGCGCAGATCCAGCGGGGGCTCGTCCAGGGCGATCAGGAACCCGAATCCCACGGTGACGGCCGAGGTGCCGAGCGGCAGCATCAGCAGCGCGTCGAAGCCCCGCACCAGCCTGCCCGCCTCACGGGTGAGCGCCGCGGCGGCGAGACCGCCGACGACGAGGGCGAAGACGGTGGCGACCGCCGCGTACCACAGCGAGTTCCCGACGGCCTCCATGGGAGCCACGAAGAAGGTGCCCCCGCTGTCGGCGGCCGACCGCAGGGCCTCGTAGTAGGTGAGGCCGTAGCCGTCCGGTCCGTGCAGCGAGCGCTCCACCAGCACCGCGAGCGGGGTCACGATCAGCAGCGCGACGACCGCCAGCACGCCCCACAGCAGCGCCCACTGGGCCGGGCCCTTCGGGCGGCGCGCGGTGCGGCCGGGGTCGACGAGCCGCAGCGCGCTCTCGCGGCGTCTTACGGTCCGCGCGTGCAGGGCCAACACGCCCGCGACCGCGGCGAACTGGACCAGGGTCAGCACCGCGGCCGTGGGAAGGTCGAGCAGCTGCGCGGTCTCCCGGTAGATCGCCACCTCCAGGGTGGCGAAGCGGGGGCCGCCGAGGATCTGGATCACGCCGAAGGAGGTGAAGGTGAACAGGAACACCATCAGCGCGGCGGCGGCCACGGCGGGGGCCAGCGCGGGCAGCGTCACCCGGCGCCAGGCCGACAGCCGGCTCGCGCCGAGCACCCTCGCGGCCTCCTCCTGACGCGGGTCGAGCTGGGCCCACAGCCCGCCCACGGTCCGGACGACGACCGCGTAGTTGAAGAAGACATGGGCCAGGAGGATCGCCCAGACGGAGGTGTCCAGCCGCACCCCCCAGAGCTCGTCCAGCAGCCCGCCCCGGCCGAGCAGGGCCAGGAAGGCCGATCCGGCGACGACGGTCGGCAGGACGAACGGCACGGTCACCACGGCCCGCAGCAGCCCCTTGCCGGGGAAGTCGAAGCGGGCGAAGACATAGGCGCAGGGCAGCGCCACCACGAGCGTGAGGGCGGTCGACGCGACCGCCTGCCAGCAGGTGAACCACAGCACGTCCAGCGTCGCCGGGTCGGTCACCACCTCGGCGATACGGCCGAACCGCCACCGCCCGTCGACACGCAGCCCCCGGGTGACGATGGCGGCCACGGGATAGGCGAAGAAGACCGCGAAGAAGGCGAGCGGCACCGCCATCAGGGCGAGCCGGAGGGCGGTCGCGCGACGGCCGCCGCGGTCCGCCTTGTCGGCCTTACGGTGGTCGTCGGCCTTCTTACGGTTCTCGCGGGGCTCTACAGGACCAGTGAGGACCATGTCTTGACCCACGGCTCACGGTTCTTGGCGATCTTCTGCGGTGCCAGGGTGGCCGAGTCGGCGATCCTGACCCCGTACCGGGTGAACAGCTCCGGCAGCTTGGCGTCCTCGCGCGCCGGGTTGACGTACATGTTCAGCGGGACGTCCTCCTGGAACCGCTTGCTCAGCAGGAAGTCCAGCAGCGCCTTGCCGCCCTTGGTGTTGCCCGCGCCGTTCAGCAGCCCGGCGAACTCCACCTGCCGGAAGCAGGTGCCCGCAGCGACCCCGGTGGGGGCCTTCGCGGGCTTGCTCTTGGCGTCGGCCACCTCGGCCGGCGGGCTGGACGCGTAGGAGACGACGAGCGGCCGGTCGCCCTTGCCGCCGCCGGCCGAGCCGGAGAACCGGTCGTAATACGCCTGCTCCCAGCCGTCGACGACCTCGACGCCGTTGGCCCGCAGCTTCTTCCAGTAGCCCTTCCAGCCGTCGTCGCCGTACTTCGCGGCCGTGGCGAGGAGGAAGCCGAGACCGGGGGACGAGGTGGCCGCGTTCTCGGTGACCAGGAGGTTCTTATAGGCGGGCTTGGTCAGATCGTCCAGCGTCCGGGGCGGCGTCAGCTTCTTGTCGGCGAAGTACTTCCGGTCGTAGTTGACGCAGATATCGCCGAAGTCGACGGGGGTGACGCGGTGCTCGGCCCGGTCGAGCTGAAGGGCCGCCGGGACCTTGTCGAGCCCCTTCGCCGTGTAGGGAGTGAACAGGTCGTTGTCGAGGGCGCGGGAGAGCAGGGTGTTGTCGACACCGAAGAACACATCGCCCTGGGGGTGCCCCTTGGACAGGATCGCCTGGTTGACGGCGGCTCCGGCGTCGCCCCCGGCCTGCACCCGCACCTTGTAGCCGGTCTCCTTGGTGAACTCCTTGAGGACCGCCTTGGAGGCCGCGAACGAGTCATGCGTGACCAGGGTGACCGTCTTGGAGTCCGAGCCGCTCTTGGTGTCCTCGCCGCACCCGACGAGCGCGCTCAAGGCCAGTGAGCCGAGGAGGGCGGCCGAGATGGCACGCCGAAGCTGGCTGTTCATGGTGATGTTGACTCCCTACGCCGGTATGACCCGGATCAGGTCCGAGGGTCTGCGGCCGTGCCGCACTCTCAGCGCTCTGAGCGCTCCCCTGTCGGAATGTTCACTTGTACGGATGTTCGCTTCTATGACGATCGCATGATGCAACGATGCCCAGGCACCGTATCAGCCGGTGCTCAGCGCTCCGAAGCCGCCAGCTGCCCGCAGGCCCCGTCGATCTCCTGACCCCGGGTGTCCCGGACGGTCACCGGCACCCCATGGGCCTCCAGGGCCGCCACGAACGCCTTCTCGTCCTCGGGCCTGGACGCCGTCCACTTGGAGCCGGGCGTCGGGTTGAGCGGGATGAGGTTCACATGCACCCGGTGGTTCTTGAGCAGCCGGCCGAGCAGATCGGCGCGCCACGCCTGGTCGTTGATGTCCTTGATCAGCGCGTACTCGATGGAGATCCGGCGGCCGGACTTCTCCGCGTACTCCCACGCGGCGTCCAGGACCTCGCGCACCTTCCAGCGGGTGTTGACCGGCACGAGGGTGTCGCGCAGCTCGTCGTCGGGCGCGTGCAGCGACACCGCGAGCCGGCACTTGAACCCCTCGTCGGCGAAGCGCAGCATCGCCGGGACGAGGCCGACGGTGGAGACGGTGATACCGCGCTGCGACAGGCCGAGGCCGTCGGGCTCGGGGTCGGTGAGCCGGCGGATGGCGCCGACGACCCGGTTGTAGTTGGCCAGCGGCTCGCCCATGCCCATGAAGACGATGTTGGACAGCCGGGCCGGGCCACCGGGAATCTCCCCGTCCCGGAGGGCCCGCATCCCGTCGACGATCTGGTGCACGATCTCGGCGGTGGACAGATTGCGGTCCAGCCCCGCCTGCCCGGTGGCGCAGAACGGGCAGTTCATCCCGCAGCCCGCCTGTGAGCTGATGCACATGGTGACCCGGTCCGGGTAGCGCATCAGAACGGACTCCACGAGCGTGCCGTCGAACAGCCGCCACAGCGTCTTGCGCGTGGTGTCGTCGTCACAGCTGATGTGCCGCACCACGCTCATCAGATCCGGCAGCAGCCCGGCGGCCAGCTTCTCCCGCGCGGCGGCCGGGATGTCGCTCCACTGAGCGGGGTCGTCGACATAGCGCGCGAAGTAGTGACGCGACACCTGACCTGCCCGGAAGGGCTTCTCCCCGAGGGCGGCGACGGCCTCCCGGCGCTCGGCGGGCGTGAGGTCGGCGAGATGCCGCGGGGGCTTCTTGGCCCCACGCGGCGTGACGAAGGTGAGTTCTCCGGGCTTAGGCATGGTTTTCCCAGTGTCGCAGACGTACGAAGGGCCCCGCGCCGGGAGTGGCGCGGGGCCCGTGGGCGGGGGTGGTCAGCCGCCGCCCACGAAGATCACCAACAGCAGCCACACCACCGGCGCGGTGGGCAGCAGTGAGTCGAGCCGGTCCATGATCCCGCCATGGCCGGGCAGCAGCTTGCCCATGTCCTTGATGCCGAGGTCGCGCTTGATCATGGACTCGCCGAGGTCGCCCAGGGTCGCGCTGACCGCGGCGGCGAGGCCGAGCAGCAGGCCCTGCCACCAGACGCCGTCGTCGATGAGGTACTGCATGCACAGCGCGCCCGCGACCATCGCGAAGGCCACCGCGCCCAGCAGCCCCTCGCGGGTCTTGCCGGGGCTGATGCGCGGGGCCAGCGGATGCTTGCCGAAGCGCCAGCCCACCGCGTACGCCCCCGTGTCGCTGACCACGGTCAGCAGCAGGAAGGTGAGGACCCGCCACGGGCCGTCGCCGGTGTCGAGCATGAGCGCCACGAAAGTGGCCAGAAACGGCACGTAGAAAGCGGCGAAGACGCCCGCCGTGACATCTCTGAGGTAGTTGTCGGGCGGCTCGGTCATCCGCCAGACCAGCACCGCGAGCGCCGTAAGGGCGACCGCCACCACCGCGCCCTGGGCACCGCGCACATAGCCCGCGACGACCATGGCGACGCCGCCGACGGCGAGCGGCACCAGGGGGACCCGGATGTCCTTGCGCTCGGTCAGCCGCGAGGTCAGCTCCCAGAGCCCGACCACCACCGCCACCGCCACCACGCCCACGAACACGGGCTTGTAGATGAAGAGCGACGCCAAGATGATCACACCGAGGCCGACGCCCACCCCTATCGCGGCGCGCAGATTCCGGCCCGCGCTCTTCTTGCCCTGCCCGGCGCCGTCGGCGGAGGCCGGGTCGGGCGCGGGGTCGGGGGGCGTCGGCCGGCGCCCGGCGGGCTGCCGGGGTCCGGGCTGAGGCTCCCGCTCGTCGCGGAAGAGGGGGCCGCTCAGCCGAGCGGCCCCCCGGTCACGGTCGGCGGCCTCGCCGGAGTCGCCGCCTGCGTGGGGCACGGTGGGCATGGGGCGAGTCTGCGCCGCCTCACCCACCTCGTGCGCGGGACCCGCCGAAGAAGTGGGCACCTCCCAGCCATAGCCGGGGGAGGTGCCCTGACCGCCAGGTCCCCGGAGTCCGGCGCTTGGTGGGGCCCCCCAGGAAGAGTCGTTCATCAGACCTCGAGCAGCTCGGCTTCCTTGTGCTTGAGCAGCTCATCCACCTGCGCGACATACTTCGCCGTGGTGTCGTCGAGCTCCTTCTCGGCGCGGCGCCCCTCGTCCTCGCCGACCTCGCCGTCCTTGATCAGCTTGTCGATGGACTCCTTGGCCTTGCGGCGGACGCTGCGGATCGAGATCTTCGCGTCCTCGCCCTTGCCCTTGGCGACCTTGATGAACTCCTTACGGCGCTGCTCGGTGAGCTCGGGGAACACCACACGGATGATGTTGCCGTCGTTGCTCGGGTTGACGCCCAGGTCGGAGTCCCGGATCGCCTGCTCGATGTTGCGGAGCGCGGTCTTGTCGAACGGCGTGACCACGGCCATCCGCGGCTCCGGCACCGAGAACGACGCCAGCTGATTGATCGGCGTCAGCGCACCGTAGTAGTCCGCCACGATCTTGTTGAACATCGCCGGGTGCGCACGCCCGGTGCGGATCGCGGCGAAGTCCTCCTTGGCGACCACAACGGCTTTCTCCATCTTCTCCTCGGCCTCGAGGAGGATCTCTTCGATCACCACTTGCTCCTGGTGTTATCAGTAAGCAGAGCCTCGCCCCTGCGTGCGTCTTCTCCTGCACGGTGTCCGACCGGCAGGCCGTTGTCCATCCCCCGTTCGAGCCGTCAGGCCCGGGAGCCCTGGTCGCTCACCAGCGTGCCGATCTTCTCACCCTTCACCGCACGCGCGATATTTCCTTCGGCCAGGAGCTCGAAGACGAGGATGGGCAGCTTGTTGTCCCGGCAGAGAGTGATCGCGGTGGCATCGGCGACCTTGAGGTCCCGGGTGATCACCTCGCCGTACTCCAGGGCGTCGAACTTCACCGCGTCGGGGTTGCGGGCCGGGTCGGAGTCATAGACCCCGTCCACGCCGTTCTTGCCCATGAGCAGGGCCTGCGCATCGATCTCCAGCGCTCGCTGGGCCGCGGTGGTGTCCGTGGAGAAGTACGGCATACCCATACCCGCGCCGAAGATGACCACACGCCCCTTCTCGAGATGGCGCACCGCACGCAGCGGAATGTACGGCTCCGCGACCTGGCCCATGGTGATGGCGGTCTGGACGCGGGAGTCGATGCCCTCCTTTTCCAGGAAGTCCTGGAGGGCGAGACAGTTCATGACGGTTCCGAGCATGCCCATGTAGTCCGAGCGGGCCCGGTCCATACCGCGTTGCTGCAGCTCCGCACCGCGGAAGAAGTTACCGCCGCCGATGACGATGGCGATTTCGGCGCCGTCCCTGACCACGGCGGCGACCTCGCGGGCGATGGCGTGCACGACATCGGGGTCGACACCGAGTCCCCCGCCTCCGGCGAACGCCTCGCCGGACAGCTTCAGCATGAAGCGACCGTGTGGGGCCGCGCCGTGCGCCTTCTTGTCATCGGCGGCCTGTTTGGCGTCCGCGCCGTGATTCATTGGAGATCTCCTCGTGCACATACGAAGAAGGCCACTGCCGGACGGGTCCTGTTACGACCTCTGCGGCAATGGCCTCCTCGTCACATCTGCGGCCGACCGGTCGACGGTTGGCTGCCTACGACCCTATAGGGGTCGCCGGTCATTCGCTGCTCGGCTCAGACACCGACGCGGAAACGGGCGAAGCGCTTGAGCGAGACACCGGCCTCGTCCAGGATCTTCTGGACGGACTTCTTGTTGTCCTTGGCGAACGGCTGGTCCACCAGCACGTTCTCCTTGAAGAAGCCGGTGACGCGCCCCTCGACGATCTTCGGCAGGGCGCCCTCGGGCTTGCCCTCCTCGCGGGCGGTGGCCTCGGCGACCCGGCGCTCGTTCTCGACCGTCTCGGCCGGGATCTCGTCGCGGCTGAGGAACTTCGGGGCGAAGGCGGCGATGTGCTGCGCGACGTCCTTGGCGACCGTGGCGTCTTCCTTGTCCAGCTCGACCAAGACGCCGACCTGCGGCGGCAGGTCCGGGCTGGTGCGGTGCATGTACGCCGCGACAAAGCCGCCGGAGAACTGCGCGAAGCGGTCCAGGACGATCTTCTCGCCGAGGGTCGCGTTGGCCTCGTCGACGAACGCCTGAACGGTCTTGCCCGCCTCGATCTCGGAGGCCAGCAGGGCCTCCAGGTCGGCCGGGGAGGTCTTGGCGACGTGGGCGGCGATGGCGTCGGCGAGGGCCACGAACTTGTCGCCCTTGGCCACGAAGTCGGTCTCGCACTTCAGCTCGACCAGCACGCCGGAGGACTTGTCGTCCGCGATGAGGGAGACGACGGCACCGTTCTCGGCGCTGCGGCCCTCACGCTTGGCCACGCCCTTCTGGCCCTTGACGCGCAGGATCTCGACGGCCTTGTCGACGAGGCCCTCGGCCTCGTCCAGCGCCTTCTTGCAGTCCATCATGCCGGCGCCGGTCAGCTCACGGAGCTTCTTGACGTCAGCGGCGGTGAAGTTCGCCATGATCTGTGAATCTCTTCTCGAAAGTCGAAAGCTCTACGGGTGAACGGCGGGGGCGGCGCCACTGGCACCGTCCCCCGCCGTCATACACCGTCTGAGTGACGTCTGAGTGGTCAGCCCTGCTCGGCGTCCGCGGCGGGGGCCTCGGCGGGCTTGGCGTCCTCAGCGGGCTTGGCAGCGTCCTCGGCGGGCTTGTCCGCGTCCTCGGCGGGCTTGTCCGCGGCGGCCTCGGCCGGCTTGGCCTCGGCCTCGTCGGCCTTCTTCTCGCCCTCGAGCAGGTCGCGCTCCCACTCGGCGAGCGGCTCACCCGCGGCCTTGTCGGCCTTCTCGTCACCGGTGGCGACACCGGAACGGGCGATGAGGCCCTCGGCGACGGCGTCGGCGATCACCCGGGTGAGCAGGGTGACGGAGCGGATCGCGTCGTCGTTGCCCGGGATCTTGTAGTCGACCTCGTCCGGGTCGCAGTTGGTGTCGAGGATCGCGACGACCGGGATCCGGAGCTTGCGCGCCTCACCGACGGCGATGTGCTCCTTCTTGGTGTCCACGATCCAGACGGCGCTCGGCACCTTCTGCATCTCGCGGATACCGCCGAGGGTCTTCTCCAGCTTGGCCTTCTCGCGGGAGAGGACCAGGAGCTCCTTCTTGGTGAGGCCGGAGGCGGCCACATCCTCGAAGTCGATCTGCTCGAGCTCCTTCAGGCGCTGCAGGCGCTTGTAGACGGTCGAGAAGTTGGTGAGCATGCCGCCCAGCCAGCGCTGGTTGACGTACGGCATGCCGACGCGGGTCGCCTGCTCGGCGATGGCCTCCTGCGCCTGCTTCTTGGTGCCGACGAACATGATGGAGCCGCCGTGGGCGACGGTCTCCTTGACGAACTCGTAGGCGCGGTCGATGTACGACAGCGACTGGAGCAGGTCGATGATGTAGATGCCGTTGCGCTCGGTGAAGATGAAGCGCTTCATCTTCGGGTTCCAGCGGCGGGTCTGGTGCCCGAAGTGGACGCCGCTCTCCAGCAGCTCCCGCATCGTGACGACGGCCATGGCCGTACTCCTTGAGGTACTCGGTTCCACGGCGGCCGGGCGGCCACCGCTCCTGACGTCCCGGCGCGCCTGCCACGGACGGGGCCCTTGCGGGGGTCGTCCGAGGACCGAGGGGCGCGGCCACCGAGCTGACCGATGCGCGATCGGAGCACCAGTGGCGGGGCGTGCGAAGTCGATCCGGTGACCCGGATCGCCATAAGAAGTGTACGGGACCGGTACGGTGCCGGGTGACGGCGTTATCCACAACCCGTGAGTAGTCCCCCGATTCCGTCCATGATCCACCCGTTTCGGGCCGCCCGGCCATCGTGGGGGCATGCGAAGGCTTGTGGTGGGGTGGGTTCTTGCCCTGGTGACTCTTGCGCTGTCGGTGCTGCCGGTGCCGACGGCCTCCCTTCTGGCGCCACCTCTTTCGGCGGCACGGGCCGCGGCGGCGGATCCGCGCGCGGCGTCTGCTCCGCCCCCGCGCGCGGCGCCGGATCCCGGGCCGGGGACGCGGCCGGGCGGGGGACGGTCGGGACCGGGCGAGGGACGATCGAGGTCGGGCCGGGAGCGGTCATGGCCGGTCGACGGTGCGCCGGGCACGGTGCGGCCTGCCGTGCTGAGGGGCTGGCGGCCGCCTCCGACGCCCTGGGCTGCGGGGCATCGCGGGGTCGACCTGGCGGCGGTCCCGGGCACGCGGGTCCGGGCGGCGGGCCCGGGGCGGGTCAGCTTCGTGGGGCCGGTCGCGGGCCGTGGTGTGCTGGTGATCGCGGTGTCCGGGACCGGCTCCCCTCCCCTGCGCACCACCTACGAACCGGTGCGCGCCACGGTGACCAAGGGGGAGCGGGTGGCCGCCGGGCAAGTGGTCGGCGTGGTGGCGCCGGGCCCCTTCCACTGTCGGCCGGGCTGTCTGCACTGGGGGCTGCGGCGCGCGGACCGCTATCTCGATCCGCTGTCGCTGCTGCCGCCGTCGATGCTGCGGGGCGGCCCGTCCCGGCTGCTCCCGGTGTTCGGCGTGCGCGACGCGCCCACGGTCTCCGCGCTCGCGTCCCCCGCCGGGGACACCCGGCTGCCGACGGCCGCGGCACTGGTGGCGGCATCCCTCTGGGCCCGGATCCGGCTGGGCCGCCCCGGGTCGGTCCGGGCCACCCCGGGTCGGTCCGGGCCACCCCGGGTAGGTCCGGGCCACCCCGGGTCGGTCCGGGCCACCCCGGGTCGGTCCCAGCCACCCAGGTCGGTCCGGGTCGCCCGGGTGGGTCCGGGTCGCCCGGGTCGGTCCCAGCCACCCGGGTCGGTCCGGGTCGCGTCGGGTCGCATCGGGTCGCCCAGTCGTCCGGGCCGCGCTCGCGCACGCCTGCGGGGCAGTGGAGGGGCCGGGCGGTCAGCCCCGGACGCCGCGCAGGGCCATGGCGACGGCCGCCTCGGTGATCCGCTCGGGATCCTCGGCCGCGCCGAGTTCGATGCGCCGGACCGCGGCGTCCACGACGCCCTGGAGCAGCACGGCCGAGAGCCGGGGCTGCTCATGCCCGAGGGCCGCGAGGGCCTCGACCACCATCGCGATCAGCCCGCCGTGGGCGGCCCGGATCTTCTCCCGCGCGCCCGCGTCCAGCTCACCGGCGGAGATCGCCACCACCGCGCGGTGCCGGCGGTCGCCGACGAGCGCGAGCTGCCGGCGGACATACGCCTCGATCTTCGCCTCGGGCCCGTCGGCCCGGTCCATGGCGGCCTCGACCTCGGCGGCCCAGACCGGGAAGTCCACGGCGCACAGCTCCTCGACCACGGCGGCACGGGAGCGGAAGTACTCATAGACGGAGGACCGTGCGAGTCCCGTGCGCTCGGCGAGGGCGGGGAAGGTCAGCGCCTCCGTGCCGCCCTCGGACAGCAGGGTGCGGGCGGCCTCCAGCAGGGCCGCGCGCTGCATCGTCCGGTGCTCGGCCACTGAGGCCGCTCGAATCCTGGGCACCCGACCACTCTACGGAAGAGGCCGCCCGGAGGGCGATGCCGGAGGGACGATTCAGCGCCCGACATCGGCGAGTTTCGCCCGCAGCTGGAGGACCGACTTGGTGTGGATCTGGCTGACCCGGCTCTCGGTGACGCCGAGCACCTGGCCGATCTCGGCGAGCGTGAGCCCCTCGTAGTAGTAGAGCGTGACCACGGTCTTCTCCCGCTCCGGCAGGGTGTTGATCGCCCGGGCGAGCAGCCGCCGCAGCTCCCGGTCCTCGGCCACCTCGACGGGGTTGTCAGCGGCGGTGTCCTCGAGGGTGTCCATGAGGCTGAGCCGGTCGCCGCCCTCGCCGCCGACGTGCAGCAGCTCCTCCAGGGCGACCACATTGGCGAGCGACAACTGGCTGAAGACGCCGTGCAGTTCCTCGAGGCTGATGCTCATCTCGCTGGCCACCTCGGCCTCCGAGGGGGTACGGCGCAGCTGGGCCTCCAGCGTGGCGTACGCCCGCTCCACGGCACGGGCCTTCTGGCGGACCGACCGCGGGATCCAGTCCAGCGCCCGCAACTCGTCGATCATCGCGCCACGGATCCGGGTGATGGCGTAGGTCTCGAACTTGATGGCGCGCTCGGGGTCGAACTTCTCGATGGCGTCGATGAGTCCGAAGACCCCGGACGAGACGAAGTCCGCCTGCTCGACATTGGAGGGCAGGCCGACGCTGACCCGGCCGGCCACGTATTTCACCAGCGGTGAGTAGTGCAGGATCAGCTGCTCCCGCAGCCGGCCGTCGCCCGTGGTCTTGTACGACCGCCACAGCTCGTCGAGCGATGAGGGCGCGGCAGGGCGCACCGCGCCGCGGGCCGCGGGCGGCGCCGCGCTGTCAGACCCGGAGATGTGCTGGGGCATTCGTCGCCTTGAGCCGTTCTGCCATGACATGGGTGAGGACGTACGCTTCCGCCGGAAACCTTGTGAGCGTAGCGTGACTAAGGCGTCGCGGTATGCGAAGGACGTCGGCTCGGCGGTGTGCGGATACGGTCATCGCCTCAACCCTTTCACCCGATTGCCCCGATTCGGGGGATCGCCTCGCCGTGCGCCGTCGCTCCTGCGCGCGGGCGGGACCAACTCCCATCGATCGCCATGACGTTCGACAAAGCCCAGGGCGAGCAGTTCATGGAGCCGGCCCAGGGCCTCGTCACAGCCGGTCCCGGATTCCCGGGCCACATCCCGCAGGTGGTTGCCGCCCCGTGCCGACAACGCTTCCAGCACCCGTGCCGTCACGGGATCGAGCAGGTCCCGCTCGACCAGCGGTCCCCGCCGCTCCGGGGCGAGGTCTCCGATGCCGCCGATGAGCTCGGCCACTTCGGCGGCGTCGGTGACCAGGACGGCCTCGCCGCGCAGCAGTTCATGCACCCCTGCCGAGAGCCCGCTGGTAACCGGTCCGGGCACCCCCATGGTGGACCGCCCGAGCTGTTGTGCCCGGCGCGCGGTGACCAGCGATCCGCTGCGGTACTGGGCCTCGACCACGACCGTGCCGCGGGTGAGGGCGGCGATGACCCGGTTGCGGAGCACGAATCTGGGGCGTGTCGGATGCGCTCCGGGTGGCAACTCGGCCAGCACCAGGCCCTGTTCCGCGATGCGCTCGATCAACTCGGCGTGCGCTCGCGGATAGGGGACGTCCACACCGGAGGCGAGCACCGCGATGGTGGCCCCGCCCGCGGCGAGCGCCCCTCGGTGAGCCGCGCCGTCCACTCCGTGGGCCGCCCCGGAGACGACCGCCCAGCCCCGCTCGGCGAGCCCCGTGCCGAGGGAGGCCGCGGCATGCGCGCCGTAGTCGCTGCAGGCCCGCGCACCGACCACGGCGACCGAGCGCAGCGCCCACATCCGCAAGTCGGCCCGGCCGCGCACCCATAACCCGACCGGGCGAGCGTCACCGAGATCGTCGAGCTGACCGGGCCAGTCCAGATCCCCGGGGCAGATGAACCGTCCACCGCACCGGGCGATCAACGCGAGGTCGGCGACCGGGTCCACCGCGGACGCCCGGAGGGCACATCCGGCCAGCCGCTCCCCGGTGGCTCCCGGCGGGGGCTTGCCCTTCCCGGTGAGCGCCCGCCACAGCGCCACCGGCCCCATACGGCGCAGCCAGCGTCCCACGGTCTCGTCCCCGGGCTCCACGAGCCGGGTGAGCGCCGCCCGCGCCAGCCGCTCCTCGTCCGGAACGCCCCGCCTGACCGTGATGGTGTCCTCCACACGCCTCTCGGCGAGCTCCTGCCCCACGTTGGGGACACCTCGCCCCTCGAGCTCCGGCCCTTCGTCCGGGACGCCCCGCCCCGCCGGGAGCCCCTGCCTCTCGTCCCAGCCGCCCTGCCCCTGCCCAGCCTCCGAGAACAGGGCGGGGACGGTGCCGCGGCCGCCCGCCGAAGGAGTCGTCATCAGCACTCCCCCGCCGGGACCGGCACCCCGCGGCTGATCCCGGTGCGCAGCTGCAGCGCCTGGGCGATGTCCGGTGCCATGGGCCGGTCGTGCCCGGCCAGGTCGGCGACGGTCCAGGCGACCCTCAGCACCCGGTCCAGCCCCCGGGCGGTGAGCAGCCCGCGCTCCATATCGCGCTCGGCCTCGCGCAGCGCCCCGGGACCCGGCTGCCAGCGGGTGCGCAGCTCATGGCCCGGCACCTCGCTGTTCAGCCGCCAGGGGGTGCCCTGGAGGCGGGCGGCGGACCGCTCCCGGGCCTCCCGGACCCTGGCCGCGACCGACGCGCTGCTCTCCGCCCCGGCATACCCCCCGGTGAGCTCGGTCCGGCTCACCGCCTCGACGCGCACCCGCAGGTCCACCCGGTCCAGCAGCGGTCCGGACAGCCGTGCCTGATAGCGGCGGACCGTGGCGGGCGAGCACTCACAGACGTCACCCATCAGACCGTGGCGCCCACAGGGGCAGGGGTTCGCCGCCAGCATCAGCAGGAAGCGCGCCGGCATCCGCATCATCCCGGCGGACCGGGCGACCACCACATGCCCCGACTCCAGGGGCTGCCGCAGGGCGTCCAGCGCCTTCCCGCTGAACTCGGGAGCCTCGTCCAGGAAGAGCAGTCCACGGTGGGCGAGCGAGACCGCGCCAGGTCTGGGCAGTCCGTTGCCCCCACCGACGAGCGCGGCCATGGTCGCCGAGTGGTGCGGGGCGCAGTACGGCGGGGTCTCCACCAGCGGCTGCCCCGGAGGGAGGACCCCGGCGACCGAGTGGACCGCCGTGACCTCCAGGGCCTCCTGCTGGGTGAGGGGCGGCAGCAGCCCGGGCAGCCGCTCGGCCAGCATGGTCTTCCCGGCGCCCGGGGGCCCGTTCAGGAAGAGGTGGTGCCCGCCCGCGGCCGCGACCTCCAGGGCGGTGCGCGCGGCCCGCTGCCCGGCGACCTCGGCCAGATCGGGCCGCCCCGCCCCGGCCCCGGGCACCGCGGCGACGCCGGTGCCCATACCGGCGCCGGGCACGGTGAGCCCCGCCAGCATCGGATCGGGGCGGCCCAGCTCCTGGGGTTCCTCCTCCTCGGGCACCGGCTCGTCCGTCAGCACCGCGATCAACTGGCGCAGGCTCCGCACGCCCAGCACCGAGACGCCCGGCACCAGGGCCGCCTCCGCCGCCGTCTGCTCGGGGACCACGACCTGGCGGTAGCCCGCCTCGGAGGCGGCGAGCACGGCGGGCAGCACGCCGCGGACCGGCCGCACCCGGCCGTCAAGACCCAGCTCCCCGATCATCATCAGATCGGCGATCTCCCGCGGGTCCACGCGCTCGGCCGCGCCGAGCACCGCGCAGGCCACGGCGAGGTCGAAGCCGCTGCCGCCCTTGGGGACGGATGCCGGGCTGAGCCCGACCGTGAGCTTCCTCTGCGGCCATTCACCGCCGGAATTGACCACGGCCGCACGGACCCGGTCCCGGCTCTCCACCAGGCTCTTGTCGGGCAGCCCGACAAGGGTGAAGGCGGCCACTCCCGGCTCCAGATCGGCCTGGACCTCCACCACCACGCCCTCGACCCCGACCAGCGCCACCGAGCAGGTGCGGGCGAACCCCATCAGGCCACCCCTCGCACATGCTCGACCACGGGCGCGCCCCGTCGGGGCAGCACCACCCCCACCACATCGATCCGCACCCCGCCCGGCGGCGGCCCGCCGCGCCGCTCGAGCCAGCGCTCCGCCAGCCACCGCAGCCGCTCGGTCTTGTCCGGTCGGACGGCCGCCATCGGATGCTCGTAACCACCCTCGCGGCGCGTCTTCACCTCGCACACCACCAGCGCCCCGGCGTCGAGCGCGACGATGTCGATCTCGCCGTCCCGGCATCGCCAATTGCGCTCCAGGACGGTCATCCCGGCTTCCGTCAATGTGCGGACCGCCACATCCTCGCCGTAGCGGCCCAGCGCTCCTCGGGCGTTCATTCGGCACCACCTCCGGCACCGACTGTGACGCCCCCGCGTCCCGCTCAGGGATCTTGGAGCATTCCTGTGGACAGCCGCCCGGCTGTGGAAAACCCAGCCACCCGGAAGGCTGAGTCAGCCGCCCGGAAGCTGGAGAGTTCAGCTGCCGGAAGCTTGCGTCAGCCGCCCGGACCGTGGCGTCAGCCGCCGGAAGCCTGAGTCAGCCGCAGCCTGAGTCAGCCGCCCGGACGGTGGGGTCAACCGCTCGGAAGATCGAGGTCGCTCTTGTTCAGCTCCTCGATATTCACGTCCTTGAACGTGAGAACCCGTACCTGCTTCACGAAACGGGCCGGGCGATACATGTCCCAGACCCAGGCGTCGGCCATCGACACCTCGAAGAAGACCTCACCCTGGACCGAGTGCACCTGCATCTCGTAGTCGTTGGTGAGGTAGAAGCGGCGTTCGGTCTCGATCACATATTTGAACAGACCGACGACATCGCGGTACTCCCGGTAGAGCTTCAGCTCCATCTCGGTCTCGTACTTCTCGAGGTCCTCGGCGCTCATGGCATGTTCCCCTTCAGCCGTGCGTCCCCCCATTGTGCGTCAGACGCGCTCAGTCTCCAGGATCACCGGTGCACTCGGAGGTCCCTCGACGAGCAGCGTACGCAACAGCTCCGCCAGCCGTGTCGGGTATACCGGCTCGGTGGCCGTGGCCAGCTCGTCCGCCGTCCACCAGCGCAGACCGGCCACGCTCCGCCGCTCCAGCTCCGTCAGCCCGCCGCCGGCCCGTGCCGGGGTCTGTTGGGTACGACACAGGTAGTACCACTCGTCCTGGTCCCAGCGCCGCCCGGCGAACGGAAAGGAGCAGATCCGCCGCCACAGCAGCGGGCCGAGCCGCACATCGGTGATCCCGGTCTCCTCCGCGAGCTCCCGGAGCGCCGCCTCCTCGCGGCTCTCCTCGCCCTCCAGGCCGCCTCCCGGGGTGAACCACCAGGTGGACGACGGATCGTCCGGTTCGAAGCCGTGCAGCAGCAGGATCCGGTCCTGCGGGTCCAGCAGCACGACCCGGGCGACCTTCCGCAGCCGCCGCTCCTCCGTGCCGCCCCGCTCGGCTCCGCCAGGCCCCTCAGCCACTCGCGGCCACCTTCCCCTTCGCTGCCTGATCCCGCCGTGCGCCGCCGCCCGCCCTGCGCCGGGCGATCGGCCCATGGGCCGCGCCCGCCAGGATCAGCACGGCACCCACGATGACCGCGATCAGGATCGGTCCCAGCGGCCCCGGCTGCGAGATCCCGCCCGGCAGCGCCTTGAAGGCGTCCGGCCGCCCCACGGTCCCCCAGGACCCCAGCGGCCAGGCGGTGGCGTCCACCCGGGCGTCCACCGCGCCCCGCTCCACGGCGCCGCCCGCCTCGTCGGTGAGGTGCACCCGCGAGTCCAGGGAGTCGCTGCGATGGTCGCCCAGCAGGAACAGCCGGTTCTTGGGCACGGTGGTGGAGAAGACCGAGGAGGATGCCTGCTCGCCCGAGCGCAGATACGGTTCCTCGAGGACCTTGCCGTTCACCCGCAGCCGGCCCTGCTTGTCACAGCACTCGACCCGGTCGCCGCCGACCCCGATGACCCGCTTCACCATGGGCAGGTCGCCCCACACCTGGTCGCGGAAGACCACCACGTCGCCGCGGCGCACATCGCCGCCGTCGACCCGCTCCGCCAGCACTCGGGCGCCCTTGCCGATCGTCGGCGTCATGGAGTCGGTGGGAACCGTGTACGGCTTGTAGAGCATCGCGCCCCAGACGAAGCCGCCGAGGAACAGCACACACCCGACGGCCACCGCCAGCCCGGACAGCACACTGCCGGGCGTGCGCCGCGGCTTGCCGCCCCCCGCCCCTTGGGCTCCGCTCATTCCAGTGCTCCCGCCGTACGCAACAGACGTAGAAGATCAGGTTCCGTGTGCCCCGGGGCACACGGAACCGCACCTTACCCGGCGGTACGGGCTCCGTCAGCAGTCGGCGGTCAACCGCTCCGGCCGGCTCTCGGCCTCCGTACGGACCTTGGCGATCAGTCGGCGGCGGCGCCACAGCACGATCGGCAGCGCGCCCGCGAACCCCAGGGCCGAGGGGGCCATGGCGGCAGCCGCACCCAGACCCGGCTGGTCGAAGGTGTCCGGCACCGACAGGGTGGACCAGCGGTTGATCGGCCAGGCGATGACGATCGCGCGGCCGACGACATCGTCCACCGAGACCGTGCCGTTGTTCAGGTTCTGGTGGTAGCGGGAGTCCAGCGAGTCCTGGCGGTGGTCGCCCATCACCCAGATCCGGCCCTCGGGCACCTTGATCGGGCCGAACGGCTTCTCGTCACAGGGGGTGTTCCCGGGGAAGATGTACGGCTCGTCCAGGGGCTTGCCGTTGACCATGACCTTGCCGCCGCGCTTGCAGGAGACGGTGTCCCCGCCGACCGCGATGACCCGCTTGATCAGGTCCTTCTCCTCCGCCGACGGCATCAGCCCGATGAAGCTGAGCGCCTTCTGGATGCCGTCGGCGACCGGGCCGGAGCTCTTGGTCTGCGACTCGCCGAGCCAGCCGCCCGGGTCGTGGAAGACGACCACCTCGCCGCGCTCCGGCTCGGAGCCGAACCACGGGGTGAGCTTGTCCACCAGCACCCGGTCGCCCCGCTGCAGGGTGTTCTGCATCGAGTCGGACGGGATCGAGAACGCCTGCACCAGGAAGGTCTTGATCAGCAGCGCCAGGGCCAGGGCGATGATGACCAGGATCGGCAGCTCCTTCCAGAAGGAGCGCACCTTCTTGGGCTTGCCGAGCTTCCCGGGCCCGCCGGGCTTCCCGGGGCCCGGCTTCGACGCCCCGTCCCCGTCCCCGGGCGGATCAGCCGCGCCGGGACCGTCCTGGGGATCGGAGGGTTCCGGCCCGCCATCGGCTCCGTGTGGGTCCGACGCCCTGGGCGCGGCAGCCGTCCCGTTCGTGGGTGCACCGGCTTCGGGCGCCGCGTCCGCCCCGTCCGTGGGCTGCTGCGCCCCCGTCCCGGGCTGCCTCTCGGGCTCTTCGTGACCGGATCGTGCGCCGACCGCCAAATCCCCCACATCCACTCCTCACGCCTGACTGCCGCCTGCCCCATGAACGGCGCAGGATCACCACTCCCATAACGAGCGGGAGTTCCGCAGGGGTCGGGAGCTGGACCATTCCTTGCTGATCCACGGGGGACAGCCTATGTGCCGACCCCTCGGCCTGGGTCGCCCCACTCGGCGCGTCCTTCACCGAGGCGTAGGTACCCGGCTCCTCGAGCCGCCGCATGTGCCCGAACGGCCACGCGATCACGACAGCGCGGCCGACCACCATGTTGTCCGGCACCGTGCCCTGGTACGGCTCATCCAGATGGACCCGGGAGTCCGCCGAGTTGGACCGGTGATCACCCATCACGAACATCCGCCCCTGGGGGACCGTCACCTTGAACTGCTTCTGCGACGGCGGGTTCCCCGGGTGCAGATACGGTTCGTTCAGCGGCGTCCCGTTGACGGTGACCTTACCGTTCGTGTCACAGCACTCCACCGTGTCGCCGCCCACCGCGACCACCCGCTTGATCAGGTCCTGCTCGTCGGAGGACGGCAGCAGCCCGATGAAGGTCAGGAACTCCTTGCCCTGCTTGATGACCGGCGGGTCGTCCTTGGGCGGCTTCCGCTCGTCGTCCAGCCACCCGCCGGGGTCCTTGAACACCACCACATCGCCGCGCTCCGGCTTGGAGCCGAACCACGGGGTGAACTTGTCCACCAGCACCCGGTCGCCGATCCGGATCGTCTGCTCCATCGAGCCGGACGGAATGACGAACGCCTGCACCAGGAAGGTCTTCAGGACAAGCGCGATCACCAGCGCCACGCCCACCAGGATCGGTATCTCCTTGACGGCCGAACGGCGCCGCCTGCGCTTGATACGGCGCTGGATCTTGCGCCGCTCGGCGCGCCCGCCCACCCGGCGCTCGCCCGGCGGACGGGGCGTGCCCACGTCGACGCCGTCGGGCGGAGCGGCCGGGCGCGCCCCGGCGCGAGGACGCCCACGCTTACCCATGGGCACCACCGGAGGCAGCGGACGGTATGCGGCCTGGCGCCGCGGGCACGTCCGTGAAGGCATCCGTCCGGGGCACGCCCGACCAGCGGCCGAGCGGCCAGCCGATCCATTGGGCGCGCCCGATCACCTTGTCGACGGGGACCGTGCCCCCGCCCGGGGCGCCCAGATGGTCGCGCGAGTCCCGGGAGGCGTCGCGGTGGTCGCCCATCACCCACAGCCGTCCTTCGGGCACGACGATGTCGAAGCGCACCCGCGAGGGACTGTCCCCGGGGTGCAGATAGTGCTCGTCCACCGGCTGACCGTTCACCTCGATCCTCCCCCGCTTGTCGCAGCAGGTGACCCGGTCACCACCGATGCCCACCACGCGCTTGACGTAGTCGGACTCGGCCGGTTCGGCCAGCCCGACCGTCGCGGCCGCCTTGCGCAGCAGACCCGTCACCGGATTCCTGGACGGCTCCTCCTCGCCGAAGGAACCGGCTCCGTCGAACACGACAACGTCGCCGCGGCGCGGATCGTCCCCGAAACGGTAGGCGAGCTTGTTCACAAGCACCCGGTCCCCGGGGCGGAGGGTGCCCTCCATGGAACCGCTGGGGATCAGAAACGGCTGCAGCACGAAGCCGCTCACCAGCAGCACGAGCGCGGCGCAGCCGGTCGCGAGCAGCGCCGCCCGCCGTCGGCGCCCGCCGCCGGTCAGCCAGGCCCGAATGGGCCCGTGCGGCAGCCGCCCGGTGGACGGGGGCTCCCCGGCCCGCGCGGAGGCATACGAAGAGCGCGACCGCCCCTCGTGCTCCTTCTCGGAGCCCGGGGAGCTGTCGCGCTCCGCGAGCTGTCCTTCGGTGTTCATCGGGCCAGAGCCTATCCGGCCCGGCCGGATGATCCGGCGGTAGCTCAGTAGTCGCGCAAAATCGCCGCGATCCAGCCGCGAGCTCAGTTCTCGCGCTTCTCCTTGATCTTGGCGGCCTTGCCGCGGAGGTCGCGCAGGTAGTACAGCTTCGCCCGGCGCACATCACCGCGGGTGACGACCTCGATCTTCTCGACGATCGGGGTGTGCACCGGGAAGGTGCGCTCCACGCCGACGCTGAAGCTCACCTTGCGGACGGTGAAGGTCTCGCGGACACCGGAGCCCTGGCGGCGGATGACGACGCCCTTGAACTGCTGGACACGGGAGCGGTTGCCCTCGATGACGCGGACGTGGACGTTGACCGTGTCGCCGGGGCGGAAGGTCGGGATGTCGCTGCGCAGCGACGCGGAGTCGACGGTGTCGAGCAGGTGAGACATGATCGTCTGCTTTCCTCGCCGATGCCACAGGTCATCAGCGGAATATCGAATGATGATTCGGAGTGCCGCCCTCATCGGGTGGGCGTCGGTCCCCCTGTGGCAGGGGCGCACACCCGGACGTACGGCAGCGGCCTATTCTTCCACGGCCCGGTCCGGCCGCCCAAATCGGGCCCCACCGGTCGTCCCGCCGGTCGCCTTACCGTTCGTCCCGCTGGTCTCCCCGCCGGTCCCGGGCAGCTCCTCCCAGCCCAGCTCGGCCAGGAGCGCGCGGTCGTGCTTGTCGAGCGTCGCCGGGTCGCAGCGCTCGATCAGATCGGGGCGGTTCTCGCTGGTGCGGCGGAACGCCTCGTCCCGGCGCCAGCGGGCGACCCTGCCGTGATGGCCGCTGATCAGCACCTCCGGGATGGCGCGGCCGCGCCACTCGGGGGGCTTGGTGTAGACGGGCCCCTCCAGGAGGTCGGCCATCGTGCCGGGGGCGAAGGAGTCGTCGCGGTGCGACTCGGCGTTGCCCAGCACACCCGGCAGCAGCCGGGCCACCGCCTCGGTGATCACCAGCACCGCGGCCTCGCCCCCGGCCAGGACGTAGTCGCCGATCGAGACCTCGTGGACCTCCAGCCGCTCGCCGTACTCCTCGATCACCCGGCGGTCGATGCCCTCGTAGCGGGCGGGCGCGAAGACCAGCCAGGGGCGCTCGGCGAGTTCGACGGCTAGGGACTGGGTGAACGGACGGCCGCTCGGGGTCGGCACGACCAGGGTGGGCTTGACCAGCCCCTCGGCCTCACCCGACGCCATGATCGAGTCAAGCGCCTCGCCCCAGGGCTCGGGCTTCATCACCATGCCGGGGCCGCCGCCGTACGGGGTGTCGTCGACCGTGTTGTGCCGGTCGTGCGTCCAGGCGCGCAGATCGTGGACGCGCACGTCGAGCTGTCCGCGGGCGCGGGCCTTGCCGACCAGCGAGACGTTCAGCGGCTCCAGGTACTCGGGGAAGATCGTGACGACGTCGAGCCTCATGACGACTCGCCCTCACGGCCGCCCGCGGTGTCGCCCTTACGGTCGTCGCCCGTGGTCTCACCGCTGTCCGCGGCAGCGCCCTTACGGCCACCGGCGGCCACGCCCTGACGGCCCCCCGCGGTCTCGTCCTTACGGTTGCCCGCAGCGTCCTTGTCGCGGCTGCCCGCGATCTCCGCCTCGGTCTCGTCGAGCAGACCCGGCGGCGGGTCGATCACGGCGCGCTGCTCCTCCAGATCGATCTCCGGCACGACCTCGGAGACGAACGGGATCAGCACCTCACCCCCGTCGGGGCGCTTCACCACCAGCAGATCCTGGTACGGCAGATGGGAGATCTCGGAGATCCGCCCGACCTCCGTGCCGTCCACGGTGACCACATCGAGGTCGATCAGCTGATGGTCGTAGAACTCCTCGGGATCCTCGGGGAGTTCCTCCGGGTCGACCTCCGCGATCAGCAGGGTGTTGCGCAGTGCCTCCGCGTCGGTGCGGTCGCGCACCCCCTCGAAGCGCAGCAGCAGCCGGCCGCTGTGCACCCGGCCGGACTCGATGGTCAGCGGCCCGGCCGAGGCGGGCTCGGTGGCCAGCACGGCGCCCGAGCCGAGCCGCAGCTCCGGCTCGTCCGTCCGCACCTCGACGGTGACCTCGCCCTTGATGCCATGGGCACGGCCGATCCGCGCGACAACCAACTGCACGATGCGATGTCCCTTCACACACACGGGCCGGGGACGGCCCAAAGCCCTCCCCGGCCCGTGCCGGTGCTCTTCTTGATCGCCTCAGCGGACCTGATCGACGTCGACGAGGTCGACGCGGATCCCACGGCCGCCGATGGCGCCCACGACGGTGCGCAGGGCGCGTGCGGTGCGGCCATTGCGGCCGATCACCTTGCCGAGGTCATCGGGGTGCACCCGGACCTCGAGCACCCGCCCGCGACGCAGGTTGCGCGAGGCCACCTGCACCTCGTCGGGGTTGTCGACGATGCCCTTCACCAGGTGCTCGAGGGCCTCCTCGAGCATCCTCAGGCCTCGGTCGACGCGGTGGACTCAGCGGACTCGGCCGCCTCGTCCGACTTCTTGTCGGCCTTCTTCGCCTTCGGGGTGATCGCCTCACCCTTCGGCTCGTCACCGGCGTCCTTGGCGGCCGCCTCGAACAGCGCACGCTTGTCGGCCTTCGGCTCGGCGACCTTCATCGGGGCCGGGGCGGGCAGACCCTTGAACCTCTGCCAGTCACCGGTGACCTTCAGAATGGCCATCACCGGCTCGGTCGGCTGCGCGCCGACCTTCAGCCAGTGCTGCACACGCTCCGAGTCCACCTCGATGCGCGACGGGTTCTGCACCGGGTGGTACAGACCGATCTCCTCGATCGCCCGGCCGTCACGGCGGGTGCGGGAGTCGGCGACGACGATGCGGTAGTGAGGCGACCGGATCTTGCCCAGACGCTTCAGCTTGATCTTGACTGCCACGGGAGTGGTGTCTCCTGGTCTTGACGTGGTTGAGCACTGCGACGTGCCGCGTGGGGTTGCGGTACCCGAGTGCCCGATGGACGCGTCAGCCGGAGGAGAGAGGGGTCCTGGTCGGCTGTCGAGTACAGCAGACCATTCTGCCACACCGTGACAGGTCAGCCGACCGCGGCCACCGGCTCCGGAATGCGGAACGGCTTCCCGCATCCACCGCACATGATCGGCGCCTGGGCCAGCACCGACGGGACGACGCGGACATTGCGCCCGCAGTCGCACACCGCCTTCACCCGGACCCCGCCACCGGACGAGCCGTGGCGCGCGGCGGGCCCGCGGAAGGTGCGGGAGGTCTCGGCGGTGGTCGCCACCGTGTGCGCCTTGAGTGCGCGCTGGAGGCGGTCGATCGTCGTCCGGTACCGCTTTCTCGCCTCGGGGCTGAGGGTGACCAGCGAGAAGCCGCTACTGGGATGCGGCTCCTCGGGATGGTCAAGACCCAGCTCCTCGGCGATCGCCAGGAACCGGCGGTTGTGGTAGCGGCCGGCGCGTGAGGTGTCACGGACACCGCGGGCAGCGGCGATCCCATGCACTGCCTCATGCAGCAGCCGTTCGAAGGAGAGCTCGGCGCCACATGCGGACGACGATTCTCCGATCAGCGATTCGGGCGCGGCGAGATCCGGCAGCTCGGGGTGGTGCCGTTGAATATCGGCCCACGCCTGCGCCAGCTCTGCGGCGAGAACAGGTGGTGTCGTGCTCACGTCGTGCTAACGAGCGGGACCGGTCCGGTGTTCCGATTCCGGGGCATCCCAAATAATTTGCACGTACCAGTCAGTTCACGGTGATGTACGACGACGAGGGGCGGGTGCGTAAATGTGTGGATGAGCCACGCACCGCGCACCAAGCCGGTACGTACCGGTTCAGTAGGCACTCGCGACGTCGGCTCTCGCGACGTCAGTACGCTCTCGCGACGAACGCGACGTTACCGGGAGCGTCGTCGGCGTCCGGAACCGCCCCGTCCTCGGTGACCAGACACCGCACGGATACGGACCGCTCGGCGAGCGCCGCCTCGCCCTCCGGTCCCAGGTCCGCCCACCGGATGCGGGCCCAGCCGCCCGCCGCCGCGGCCTCGGCGGCCTCCTCCATGGTCGTCACGTCCGTGGTGCGCGCCTTACGGCGCTCACGGGCCTGCCGCAGCAACAGCGCCTGGTCCTCCTCCAGGACCTTGGGCAGCAACTCCGGCAGCAGCTCGGCGCGCACCGGCTCCTTGCCGCCGGGGATCCGCCTGGCCACCATCGCGGTGCCGCCCTCCAGGTCGCGCGGGCCGACCTCGACCCGGACCGGCACGCCCTTGAGCTCCCAGTCGACCGCGCGCCGGCCGAAGGGGGTGTCCGTACGGTCGTCGACATGGACCCGCACGCCCGCCGCGGCGAGCTGCTCGCCGATCTCGCGGACCTTGGCGAGCACCGCGTCATCGCCCTTGATCGCCAGCACCACGACCTGGATGGGGGCCAGCCTCGGCGGGATCCGCAGCCCGTTGTCGTCGCCGTGCATCATCACCAGCGCGCCGACCATCCGGGTCGTGCTGCCCCAGGAGGTCTGCCAGACCAGCTCCTGCTCGCCGTCCCTGGACAGATAGCTGGTGTGGAACGCACGGGCGAAGTTCTGGCCCAGCTCATGGCTGGTGCCCAGCTGGAGCGCCTTGCCGTCGCCCATCATCCCTTCGAGGGTGAGGGTGTTGAGGGCGCCGGCGAACCGCTCGCGGGCGGTCTTGCGGCCCAGGACCACGTCCATCGCCAGGACGTCCTCCATGAACCGGGCGTAGACCTCGCGATGGATCCGGGCGGCGAAGTCCCGGGCGTCCTCGTACGACGCGTGCGCGGTGTGGCCCTCCTGCCACAGGAACTCGGTCGTCCGCAGGAACAGCCGCGGCCGCAGCTCCCAACGCACCACATTGGCCCACTGGTTGATCAGCAGCGGCAGATCGCGGTAGCTCTGCACCCACTTGGAGAAGTACTCGTTGACGATGGTCTCGGAGGTGGGCCGGACGACGACCGGCTCCTCGAGCTCCTTACCGCCGCCATGGGTGACGACCGCGAGCTCCGGCGCGAACCCCTCGACGTGATCGGCCTCCCTGGCCAGATACGACTGCGGGATGAAGAGCGGGAAGTACGCGTTCTGGACGCCGACCGCCTTGATGCGGGCGTCCATGTCCTGCTGCATCCGCTCCCAGAGCCCGTACCCGTACGGTCGGATCACCATGGTGCCGCGCACCGGGCCGTTGTCGGCCAGTTCGGCCTTGTTGATCACGTCCTGGTACCAGCGGGGGAAGTCCTCCGCCTGGGGGGTGAGCACGGGAGCCTTAGCCATGGCGCCGATCGTACGACCCGGGCGTACCGAACCGTGAATCGGACCAAAACGAGCCGATCGGTGCCCGCCATCACCCGCGCCACGCCCGCGCCACGCTCGCGGCCGCCCGGCGGCCCGGCGGAGGTCAGGGGGCGGTTCGGGGAGCGAGGCCAACGCACAGGTGTGCGGGGGCGCACAAAGGGGGCACGCAAGCACGGCCGTGAAACCTCTGGACGCGGGGACGGATGCGGAGTTCCCTGGCATTTGGGGGTGGGACGTCACAACGCACCACGGGGGAAACGCACAACGGGGGATGTGACACCGAATCTGACGACGGCACAGCTCTTCGCTGATTGGGGCCCTTTCGATGACATCTGCGCTCGTACGGCGGCACCGCCCGCGCCCCTCCTCGTCGTGGACGACGGACGCGCACGCTCGCACCCGCGACTGGACCGAGATCCAGGAGCGGATGCTGGTCCCGCTGTACGAGGCCGTGTACGAGCGGCTGGACGTCGGCGCCGGAACGCGTCTGCTGGGCCTGGGCTGCGGCTCCGGGCTCGCCCTCCTCATGGCGGCCGCGCGCGGCGCCGCGGTCTGCGGGGTGGACACGGACGAGCGGCGCCTGGACCTGGCGCGGGAGCGGCTGACCGCCGCGGGCGCGGCGGGCGACCGGGCACGGCCCGCCCGGCTGGGGCTCGGCGGCCCGGAGAGCCCCTGTGTGCGGGAGGCCGCGGCGGACGCGTCCTTCACGGTGGTGACCGCCTTCGAGCCGCTGTCGGCCCTGGGCGCGGGAAGCCCCGGTGCGACGGTGTCCGCCGCGGCGGACGCGCTCGCGGCGGCCGCGGCCGGTACCGGGCCTGGCGGGGCCGTGGTGCTCGCCGGATGGGGCCCGCCGGAGCGCTGCGCCACCTCCGGGGTGCTGTGGGTGGGCGCGCGGCTCGCCGATCCGATGTGCGCCCCCGGCCACCGCCGGGAGGTGCCCCCTCCCGCGCGCTGGCAGCTGTGCGGCCGGGACGACCTGGAGGAGCTGGCCGCGCGGGCGGGCCTGCGGCCCGACGGCTCGGGGCGGGTGGCCTGCCCGTTCGGGTACGCCGACATGGACAGCGCGGTGCGCGGGCTCCTGTCGACGGGGCTGTTCGACGCGGCGGAGCGGGCCACGGATCCGACCCAGGTCCGCAAGGAGATCATCGAGGCGCTGCATCCGCATCAGCGGGCGGACGGCACGGTGTGGATGCCGAACGTCTTCCGCTATCTGATCTGCCGCGTCTGATATCTGGTCTGCCGCGTCCGGACGGGGCCGTCTGCCGCGTCCGAACGGCGTCGTCTGCCGCGTCTTGGACGGGGTCGTCGCGTAAGGCCCCTGACGATGTGCGCAGGGGCCTTACGGTTCGTTCGTACGGGGGCGGCCCGGGAGCCGGGGCGGCTCAGCCCATGAACTTCTTGAACTCGTCGGGGAGTTCGAAGTCCTGGCCGCCCTGGTCGCCGTTGGGCAGCCCGAACGCGCCGCCCTGCTCGCGGCGCGCCGCGGCGGCCTGCTCCTCGGCCTTGCGCTTCATGGGGTTGCCCGAGCGCTGCTTGCCCTTGGCCTTCTTCTGCTGCTTGCCCTTGCGCTTGTTGCCGCCGCCCATGCCCGGCATGCCCGGCATCCCGGGCATCCCCGGCATGCCGCCCTGGGCCATCTTCGACATCATCTTGCGCGCGTCGAAGAACCGCTCCACCAGGTTCTTGACCGCGCTCACCTCGACGCCGGAACCGCGGGCGATACGGGCGCGGCGCGAGCCGTTGATGATCGTGGGGTCCTGGCGCTCGCCGGGGGTCATCGACTTGATGATGGCCGCGGTGCGGTCCACATCCCGCTCGTCCAGGTTGTTGATCTGGTCCTTCATCTGGCCCATGCCCGGCAGCATGCCGAGCAGCTTGGAGATGGAGCCCATCTTGCGGACCTGCTCCATCTGCGCCAGGAAGTCGTCGAGCGTGAACTCCTTGGGGCCCTTCGCCAGCTTGGCCGCCATCTTCTCGGCCTCTTGCTGGCTGAAGGTCTGCTCGGCCTTCTCGATCAGGCTGAGCATGTCGCCCATGCCGAGGATGCGGGACGCCATGCGGTCCGGGTGGAACGCGTCGAAGTCGTCCAGCTTCTCGCCATTGGAGGCGAACATGATCTGGCGGCCGGTGACATGCGCGATGGACAGCGCGGCACCGCCGCGCGCGTCGCCGTCCAGCTTGGACAGCACGACACCGTCGAAGCCGACGCCGTCGCGGAACGCCTCCGCGGTGTTCACCGCGTCCTGGCCGATCATCGCGTCGACGACGAAGAGGACCTCGTCCGGGCGGACCGCGTCGCGGATGTCGGCCGCCTGCCGCATCAGCTCCTCGTCGATGCCGAGGCGGCCCGCGGTGTCGACGATCACGACGTCGTGCTGCTTGGTCCGGGCGAACTCGATCGAGTCCTGCGCCACCTTCACCGGGTCGCCGACGCCGTTGCCCGGCTCGGGGGCGAAGACGGCGACACCGGCCCGCTCCGCGACCACCGAGAGCTGGTTGACGGCGTTGGGGCGCTGGAGGTCACAGGCGACGAGCAGCGGGGCGTGGCCCTGACCCTTCAGCCAGCGGCCGAGCTTTCCGGCGAGTGTGGTCTTACCGGCGCCCTGCAGACCCGCGAGCATGATCACGGTCGGCGGCTGCTTGGCGAAGCGGAGGCGCCGGGCGTCGCCGCCGAGGATGCCGACGAGCTCCTCGTTGACGATCTTGATGACCTGCTGGGCGGGGTTGAGCGCCTGGGAGACCTCCGCGCCGAGGCTGCGCTCCTTGACCTGCTTGATGAACGCCCGGACGACGGGCAGCGCCACGTCGGCTTCGAGCAGGGCGATCCGGATCTCGCGTGCCGTGGCGTCGATGTCCGCCTCGCTGAGGCGTCCCTTGCCCCGGAGGTTCTTGAAAGTCGCTGCGAGGCGATCGGAGAGGGTATCGAACACGGTGGTCGCGAATCCTTCGGTCGGATGTCGGGTCGGTGGTCGGCCTCCAAGGGTATCCGCCCGTCGCGCGAACGGTCTGCCCCCTGGTTTGCGGCGCGACCTCCGTTCCGGGGGCTCCGCCCCCGTGCCCCCGCCGGGGCTCCGCCCCGGACCCCGCTCCTCAAACGCCGGAGAGGCTGGGAAGTGGGCCGATCCACCCCCTCGGACGACACCAGCCCGAGCCAGGCTCAGCCCCTCTCGAACCCGCTCCTCCAGCCCCGGAGAGGCTGGGAAGTGAGCCAATCCACCCCCTCGGACGACGACGGCCGGAGCGGCGCTCAGCCCCTCCCGAACCCCACTCCCCCAACCCCGGACAGGCTGGGAGGTGAGCCCCGCTCCCCAAGCTCGGGGCGGGCTGAATCGTGCCCCGAGCACCGGGGGAGCTGAATCGTGGCCTCAAGCCCCATGCGGGCTGGTCAGTGCCCGCTCGACTTCCTGGGCCACCTCCGCCGCGTGCGTGGGTTTCAGCGGGGCGCCGGCGCCATCTGTGACATAGAACGCGTCCACCGCGTTGGCGCCGAGGGTGGAGACATGGGCGCTGCGGACCGCGACGCCGGTGTCCTCCAGGGCACGGCCGATGCGGTGCAGCAGGCCGGGGACGTCCTGGGCGCGGACCTCGATCACGGTGGCGAGCTGGGAGCTGCCGGGGGCGACCGTGACCCGGGGTGGCGGGGCGTGCACCCCGCGGCGGCGTGGGTACTTGCGGTAGGCGGCCTCGCGCTCGGCGAGGCGGGCGACGATGTCGAGCGAGCCGTCCAGGGCGCGGAGCAGGTCGTTCCGGAGCCGGGCGGCCTGTGGCAGCGAACCGTATTCGGCCGCCACCCGCCAGCTCAGCAGCAGCACTCCGCCCACCGCGCCCGCCGCGTCCAGCTCGGACGGCAGCTCGACGGCGCGCAGATCCGCCGCGCGCACCGTAAGGCGGTGCAGGGCCAGGACGCCGGCCGCCGTGGCGAGGACGCCGGGCTGGTCGGGAACGGCGATGAGGAGTTCCACGCCGATCGGCTCGGGGCCGGTGGGCCCCTCCTCGGGCGGCGCTTCGGTGACGTCCGTAAGGAGGCCCGTTTCGCCCGGCGGCAGTGATTCGGAGCGTGCGTGCAGGGCCAGTACCGGGCCGCCGGTGCGCCATGCCTCGACCGCGAGGCGCTCCTGCTCGGCCGTGGTCTGCTGTGGCGTGGACCAGTCGTCCGCGGGTTCGCCGGCGAGCACCGCGGAGACCCGTTTGACCAGGTCGGCGACGAGAGAGCCGCGCCAGGCGCTCCAGGCCGCGGGGCCGGTGGCGAGGGCGTCGGCCTCGGTGAGGGCGTGCAGCAGTTCCAGCGTGGCGGCGCTGCCGACGGCCTCGGCGACCGAGCGCACCGTGGCCGGGTCGTCCAGGTCGCGGCGGGTGGCGGTCTCGACGAGCAGCAGATGGTGGCGTACGAGGGTGGCGAGGACGGCGACGTCCGCGCGGTCGAAGCCGATGCGGGCGGCGACATCGCGGGCGATGGTCTCCCCGGCCACCGAGTGGTCACCGGGCCAGCCCTTGCCGATGTCGTGCAGCAGCGCGGCGACCAGCAGCAGATCGGGGCGGCCGACCCGGCGGCTGAGGGCGCTGGCCCGGACCGCGGTCTCGACCAGGTGCCGGTCCACGGTCCAGCGGTGGACGGGGTTGCGCTGCGGGCGGCAGCGCACCCGCTCCCAGTCCGGCAGCAGCCGGGTGATCAGCCCCTCGGCCTCGAGGGCCTCCCACACCCCGACGGTGGACTCGCCCGCGCCCAGCAGCGTGATCAGCTGCTCCCTGGCCTCGGGCGGCCACGGCACGGGCAGCGGCCGGGCGGCGGCGGACAGCCGCCTTACGGCGTGCAGGGACAGCGGTAGTCCGGCCTGGGCGGCGGCCGCGGCGGCCCGCAGGGGGAGCACGGGGTCGCGGTCGGGGCGCGCGGCGCGGGCCAGCACCACCTCGCCGTCCTGCTCCACCACACCCTCGGCGAGCGGGCTGCGCTCCCCGGCGTCCGCGGCGCTTCCGGCGCCCCCGCGTCCGCCGCGGCCGCCCAGGAGGGCGCGCAGCCGGGGCCGGGCGGCCGAGCGGGCGCGCAGCACCCGTTCGACCTCGCGCCAGGTGACATCGGACGCGTAGGAGATGGTCCGGGCGGATTCGTAGATCTGGCGCAGCAGGGCGTCGGCGTCCAGCAGCCCGAGGGCGCCCGCGACCTGGTCCTGCTCCTGGAGCGCGAGGCGGTCGGTGGCGCGGCCGGTGGACAGATGGAGCGCGTCACGGGCGTCCAGCAGCCGCCGCCGCGCGTCGTCGAGGCCCTCGCGGGGGGCGTCGGCGAGCCAGGAGGCGGCGATGGCGCGCAGCGCGGTGGCGTCGCGGAGCCCGCCGCGGGCCTCCTTCAGATCGGGTTCGAGCAGGAACTGCAGCTCTCCATGGCGCTCGGCGCGCTCCTGGCACAGCGCGTGGAGCTCGGGCAGCCGCCGCGGGGCCTGGGCCCGCCAGTCGGCGAGGACGGTGGTGCGCAGATCGGCGGTGAGCGCGGCGTCGCCCGCGATGTGGCGGGCGTCGAGCAGGCCGAGCTGGACCTTCAGATCCTCGGCGGCGGTCCCGCGGGCCTCGGCGGAGGTGCGCACGGAGTGGTCGAGGGCGAGGCCCATGTCCCAGACGGGGTACCAGATGTGGTCGGCTAGCGCGGCCAGGGCCGAATGGTCGGCGGAGCCGTCGTGCAGCAGCAGCACGTCGAGGTCGCTGCGCGGGGAGAGTTCGCCGCGTCCGTAGCCGCCGACGGCCACCAGGGCGACACCCTGGCCGATCCCGGCGGTCTCCGCCCCGCCGGTGAGCAGGGCGGCCAGCCACTGGTCGGTGAGGTCGGCCAGGGCGGCGCGGCGCGGCGGCCCGGACCGCGACTCCTCCTGGAGGAGTCGCAGCCGCGCCGCCGCGTAGCCGCCGGGCCCCGAGTCGATGGTGTGGGTCGTGGTCTCGAGGCTGTCCGTCAACTCGGCTCCCTGTCCGCGTGCCACTGGTGGTCCGGAGGGGTCAGAGGGCGTCCGGGCCGCGCTCCCCGGTGCGGACGCGGACCGCGGTCTCGACGGGGACGCTCCAGACCTTGCCGTCCCCGATCTTTCCGGTGCGGGCCGCCTTGACCACGACGTCCACGAGGTCATCGGCGTCCTCGTCCTCGACCAGCACCTCTATGCGCACCTTGGGCACCAGGTCGACGGTGTACTCCGCGCCCCGGTAGACCTCGGTGTGGCCGCGCTGACGGCCGTAGCCGCTGGCCTCGGTGACGGTCAGACCCTGGACGCCGAACGCCTGCAGCGCCTCTTTGATCTCGTCGAGCCGGTGCGGCTTCACTACTGCGGTGATGAGCTTCACGCGTCCACCTTCTTGTTGTGCGGCTTCTGCGGCGCGGACGCGCCGGCCTGGCCCGCGGCGGGCACGGTACTACGGGGGGATCCGCCGACCGCGCTGAAGTCGTAGGCGGTCTCGGCGTGGAACGCCTGGTCGATGCCGCCCAGCTCGTCGTCCTCACTGGCCCGGAAGCCGATGGTGACGTCGATGAGCTTGGCCAGGATCCAGGAGACGACGAAGGAGTAGACCAGCACCGTGAAGGCGCCGAGGGCCTGCTTGCCCAGCTGGGTCATGCCGCCGACGCCGTCGGTGGCGAGGACGCCGACCAGGAGGGTGCCGATGAGGCCGCCGACCAGGTGCACTCCGACCACGTCGAGCGAGTCGTCGTAGCCCAGCTTGTACTTGAGGCTGACGGCCCAGGAGCAGACGACCCCGGCCACCAGGCCGATCACGATGGCGCCCCAGGCGTTGACCGCCGCGCCCGAGGGGGTGATGGCGACCAGGCCCGCGACCGCGCCGGACGCGGCGCCCAGGGTGGTGAACGCGCCGTGCCGGATGCGCTCGTACGCGAGCCAGCCGAGCATCGCGACGCCGGTGGCGACCTGGGTGTTGAAGGCCATGTTGGCGGCGGTTCCGTTGGCGGCGAGGGCGGAGCCGGCGTTGAAGCCGAACCAGCCGAACCACAGCAGCCCGGAGCCGAGCATCACCAGCGGCAGGTTGTGCGGGCGCATCGGGTCCTTCTTGAAGCCGATGCGCTTGCCGAGCACCAGGGCCACGGCGAGGCCCGCGGCGCCCGCGTTGATGTGGACCGCCGTGCCGCCCGCGAAGTCGATGACCTCCCTCTTGAACAGCCAGCCGTCGGCCTGCCAGACCCAGTGCGCGACCGGGAAGTAGACGACCGTGGACCACAGGGTGATGAAGAGCGTCCAGGCGCCGAACTTGACGCGGTCGGCGACGGCTCCGCTGATCAGCGCGGGGGTGATCACCGCGAACATCAGCTGGAAGAGCGCGAAGGCCAGGACCGGGATCGCGTCCGGCTTCTCGCCCCACAGCGAGGTCGGCTGGATGCCCTTGAAGCCGATGTGGTCGAGATTGCCCAGCAGCCCGCCGCCGATGTCATCGCCGAAGGTGAGCGAGTAGCCGAACAGCACCCACAGCAGCGAGACGACGCCGAGCGAGATGAAGGACATCATCAGCATGTTCAGGGCGCTCTTCACCCGCACCATGCCGCCGTAGAAGAAGGCCAGGCCGGGGGTCATCAGCATCACGAGCGCGGCGCTGATCAAGACGAACGCTGTATTTGCGCCATTCAATGTGGACGTCTCCTCGAAGCGACGGCCCGTGCGGGCAGGACATCGGTGGGCCGGTATTCGCCTCGAGGTTGGCCCAGCGCCGTTTCAGCCGATGCCGCCCGATGTTTCACCGCAGTGACGAAGGACGCGGGAGTGTTACGCGGCGGTGAACCGCGGTGGACGGGCCGGAGCCCTCCGTTACGGTGTCGCGATCACCGCCGGACCGCTCAGACGGCCTGGCCGGGACCCGTCGTCTCGGGGTTGTCGGGCATCAGGGTGGCCAGCCGCTCACTGAGATCGGCGATCTCCGGCACGTCGCCGAACTGGCGCACCGCCGTGTCCACGGTCTTGCGCAGCCGGTTGTTGACCCGCTCCGAGCGCACCCGCTTGGCGAGCGGCAGCGCTTCGTGCGCGACCGCCGCGGCCTGCTCGGGCTGGGTCTGGAGGAGGTGGACGGTGGCCATGCCGATCAGGTTGAGCGCATACGAACGCTGGGGGCCGGACTCGTTCTCGGTCTCCTGGCCGAAGAGCCGCACGGCCTTGCGCATCACCGGGTCGGCCATCCTGGCGTAGGTGGGGCTGCGGCCGGCCACATAGGCGAGATCGCGGTAGGAGTGGGCGTTCTCCGCGTTGAGCTCGGCCTCGGAGAAGAAGCGGATCCAGTCCGGGTCGCCGTCGCCCCCGGCGCATTCGGCGAAGGTGTCCTCGGCCATCTTCACGGCGCGGTGGCACTTGCTGGGCTGGCCCATATTGGCGTAGGCGCGGGCCTCCATCGCATACAGCATGGCCTGGGTGCGCGGGGTGGCGTTCTCCCTGCTGCCGTACTGCGCGAGGTGGATCAGCTCCAGCGCGTCGTCGGGCCGCCCGACGTGGATCATCTGGCGGCTCATGCTGGAGAGGACGTACGAGCCGAGGGGGCGGTCGCCGGATTCCTTGGCGGCGTGGAGGGCGAGCACGAAGTACTTCTGCGCGGTGGGCTGGAGCCCGATGTCATAGCTCATCCACCCGGCCAGCTGGGCGAGCTCGCCCGCGACCTTGAACAGCCGCCGGGAGACCGTGTCCGGATGCGGCTCCTGGAGCAGGTCGGTGACCTCGTGCAGTTGGCCGACCACCGCCTTGCGGCGCAGCCCGCCCCCGCACTGGGCGTCCCAGGCGCGGAACATCACGATGGTGGACTCCAGCAGCTCCAGCTCGGGCTCGGAGAGCCGGGAGACTCGGCGTACGCGCCCGCCGTCGGCCGCGCGGGCGCCGCCGGGCTGTCCGCCCGTCGAGGGCACCAGCCAGCGCTGCATGGGCTCGATGAGGGCAGGGCCCGCGGACAGCGAGAGCGAGGTGCCGAGGAAGCCGCGGCGGGCCAGCATCAGGTCGCTGCGGGAGAACTCGCCGATCAGCGCGACCGTTTCGGGCCCGTCCCAGGGAAGGTCCACTCCGGATACGGACGGTGACCGGTGGACGGCGCGCAGCCCGAGGTCCTCGATGCCGACCACACAGCCGAAGCGCTCGGAGAACAACTCGGAGAGGATCTGCGGAATCGGCTCGCGGGGCTGCTCGCCGTCCAGCCAGCGGCGCACCCGCGAGGTGTCCGTGCTGATGTGGTGGGCGCCTAACTGCCGCGCTCTGCGGTTGACTTGGCGCGCCAGCTCCCCCTTCGACCAGCCGCTGCGCACGAACCACGACCCCAATTGCGCATTGGGGCGCTTCCCAGCACCGCCGCCGCCGTCGCCCACCCGGAACGCCCCCATCCCACGAATCTTCCCGGACCGCCACCAGAATGCCTTCTGTCACGGTCAGTTGTCCCCGGGATGCGGCGCATCAACCGTCCGGACGGGGAACCGCCTCATGCCAGTGGCATGTACCGATCCGTACTCCGCCCGTCGTCAGCTCGCATTCGAGCGAGCGCCGCTTCCAGGGAGTGTGCACTGAAAGTAATCCTACGATCACGCCTCCGGCGAGGCGATTTCCGAAAACGCCACCATTCGCCACCCCTTCGAATGAACCCGGTTGCGCTTTCCCACGATTCACTTGACACCGAGGCGACGGGAACAGGTGAAGGGGTGCATGTGGGGGCGCACGGGTCGCGTCTCACCACCTCCGTCACATCGGAGCGCACACCGCCGCACCTCATCGGCGACGGAGCGTCATCGCGACGCTCCGACTCGTAACCATCGAGAGCGGGACCCGTTGGAGGGGGCATGGGCTTCACGATCGGCGGCATCCGGGACATGCGGTCCGGCTCACGGCGCCGCGGCCGTACGTCCGAGTCCACGACGGTGGCGGAGTACACCGGTCTGTGGGGCTGGGACGTGGTTCCGGGCGCGCGGGCGGCACGGGGCTCGGGGGGTGGCAGAAACGAATGTTCATGCGGTGACCGGGACTGTCCCTCCCCCGGGGCGCATCCCCTCGCCTTCGCCCCCGGCGTCCCGGCGGGCGCCACCCTGGACGCCGCCGCGGCCGCGTGGGAGCGGGTCCCCGGGGCCGCCGTACTGCTGCCCGTGGGCCGCTCGTTCGACGTCCTGGAGGTCTCGGAGTACGTGGGCGGACACGCGCTGGTCCGGCTGGAGCGGATGGGGCTGCCGCTCGGCCCGGTGGCCGCCAACCCGCACGGGCGGGCCCAGTTCTTCGTCGCCCCCGGCGCCGCCGCCGAACTTCCCGAGCTGCTGTACCGCATGGGGTGGGACGACGCCGACCTCGATCTGCGCTGCCTGGGGCCGGGCGACCACATCACCGCCCCGCCCTCGGACCTCGGCGGCCTCGGACCGGTCCGCTGGCTGCGCCCGCCGACCCTCGACACCGCGGGCCGCCCGCCGCACGCCCGGCTGGTGCTGGGGACTCTGGCCTATGTGAGTCATCGGGCCGGGGGCTGACCCCGCGGCGCGCCCAGGACGCGAAACGCCGGACGGGCCGGGAGTTCGACCCCGGCCCGTCCGGCGCGATACGGGTGATCCCCCCTCCACCGGCCTCAGCCGCCGATCAGCGCGTCGACGAACGCCTCCGGCTCGAACGGCGCGAGATCGTCCGCGCCCTCGCCCAGGCCCACCAGCTTGACCGGGACGTTCAGCTCACGCTGGACCGCCACCACGATGCCGCCCTTGGCGGTGCCGTCCAGCTTGGTCAGCACGATGCCGGTGATGTCCACCACCTCGGCGAACACCCGCGCCTGCACCAGGCCGTTCTGCCCGGTCGTGGCGTCCAGGACCAGCAGCACCTCGTCCACCGCGCCGTGCTTCTCCACGACCCGCTTGACCTTGCCCAGCTCGTCCATCAGACCGGTCTTGGTGTGCAGCCGCCCGGCGGTGTCGATAAGGACGACATCCGCGCTCTCGGCGATGCCCTCCTTCACCGCGTCGAAGGCGACCGACGCCGGATCGCCGGCCTCCGGCCCCCGTACCGTACGGGCACCGACCCGCTCGCCCCAGGTCTGCAGCTGATCGGCGGCGGCCGCGCGGAAGGTGTCGGCCGCGCCGAGCACCACCGACTTGCCGTCGGCGACGAGCACCCGGGCCAGCTTGCCGGTCGTGGTCGTCTTACCGGTGCCATTGACGCCGACGACCATGACGACGCCCGGCTTCTCCTCACCGTTCGCGCCGATACCGCTCTCGGTGTGCACGGAACGGTCGGCCTCGGTGCCGATGAGGTGCAGCAGCTCCTCGCGCAGCAGACCGCGCAGCTCGTCGGGCGTACGGGTGCCGAGCACCTTGACGCGCTCCCGCAGCCGCTCGACCAGTTCCTGGGTCGGCGCCACACCGACGTCCGCGGTCAGCAGCGTGTCCTCGACCTCCTCCCAGGTCTCGTCGTCGAGGTGCTCCCGGGACAGCAGCGTCAGCAGCCCCTTGCCCAGGGTGTTCTGGGAGCGGGACAGCCGGGCGCGCAGCCGGACCAGCCGGCCGGCGGTCGGCTCCGGGACCTCGATCGGCGGGACCTCGGGCGCGGGTGCCTCCGCGGTCGCGGCCGGGGACGCTCCCCCCGGAAGGTCCACCTCCTCGATGGTTCTGCGTGGTTCCTCACGCGGGGTTTCGGCCTCCTCGCCGACGTGCGGTTCGGCGGGCGGCGCGGTGACGGTGGGGCTGCTCGGCGGGGGCGGGGGCAGCCGCTTCTTCTTGCGGCCGCTGATCACGAGCCCGCTGATCGCGGCGACCGCGACCACAGCGATGACTACGGCAAGGATGAGGTATTCCATAACGCCCCCCAGTATCAGCCACGAGGGGGAGCGAGTCATTCGCCTCCCAGCCCGGCCCGCCGGGCGCGCACGATCGCCTGGGCACGGTCGCGCACCTGGAGCTTGGCGAAGATCGATCCGACGTGATTGCGCACCGTCTTGTCGGTCACCACCAGCCGCTGGGCGATCTGGCGATAGCCGAGCCCGGCCGCGAGCAGATCCAGCACCTCCAGCTCCCGGGCGGTCAGCGTCGGGAACGCCTCCTTCGCGGACGCCGAGCCCGACGCGCCGACCAGCGCCCCGAGCCGCTCGGCCATCCGCGGGCTGAAGACCGCGCCGCCGCGCGCCACGGTGTGCAGGGCGCGCAGGATCTCGTCCCGCCCCGCGCCCTTGAGGAGATAGCCGCGGGCCCCGGCGCGCAAGGCGGCCAGCAGACTGTCGTCGTCCTCCGACATCGTCATGACCAGCACCCGGATCTCGGGGTGATCGCACAGGATCCGCCGGGTCGCCTCCAGCCCGGACCGGCCAGGCAGCGCGAGATCCATCATCACCAGATCCGGACCGGTGCGCACGGCCTCGGCCATCGCCCCGTCCGCGCAGGCCGCCTGGCCGACGACGGTGAACGCGTCATCGAGATTGACGGCGGCGGCCAAGCCCTCCCGGAAGAGGGGGTGATCGTCCACCAGCAACACCCTCCACTGCGACACGCTTCGCTCGCCTTTCTTCTTCGAGGCCCGGTTCTCCCCCGGCTACCGCTGGGAGGTGCCCCCGCCGGGGCGCGAAGGCCTTACGGCGCCCGGCTCATCGATCGGCTCGTCTTGAGGAGGGCCCGGCAGGCCTCGTGGCCCGTGGGCTTCCGGCGCTCCTCCGGGTTGCCGTGTTCGCCCGGTCCGGCGAGGGGCAGCACCGCGTGGACCACCGTGCCGGTCGCCGATCCGGTCACCGAGCAGGAGCCACCGATCTCCTCGGCCCGTTCGGTGACCGAGGCGAGGCCCACCCCGGGCACCGCGGTCTCGCGCAGGCCGCTGCCGTCGTCGGTGACCTTGACCTCGAGGGTGTCCGGGCCCGCGGTCAGCTCGACGCTCACCTGGCGCGCCCGCGCGTGCCGTACGGCGTTGGTCAGCGACTCCGCCGCGATCCGGTACGCGGCCGTCTCCACGCCCGGCGACAGCGCGGGCAGTGCGGCGGGGCGGCTGGCCACGCCGACCCGCAGGCCGTCGACGCCCAGCCGGTGCGCCAGGTCGCGGACCGCACCGGCGAGTCCGCGGTCGGCCAGCGCGGCCGGGGCGAGGCCCGCGGTGATCCGCCGGACCTCGACCAGGGCCTCGGCGAGCGTCTCGGCGGCCTCGCACAGTTGCGGGGTGGCGGGGTGGCCGGGCGGGCAGGAGGTCTGCGCGATGTCCAGGCGCAGCCTTACGGCGGCCAGTTGGGGGCCGAGTCCGTCGTGGATCTCCCGGCGCAGCCGACGTCGCTCCTGTTCGCGGGCGAGCACCAGGCGCTCACGGGCGGCCTGGGCCTCCTCGGCCAGGCGCAGCGCGGCGAGCGCGGGGGCGGCCTGGTCGGCGAGGAGGGAGAGCAGTCCGCTGTCGCGTTCGGCCGGGGTGCCGGAGCCGTCCCGGGAGACCTCCAACCGGCCGACGGTACGGCCGTGGTGGCGCAGCAGGAACGTCTGGACCGCGCCGGTCAGCGGGGCCCCCGCGGCGGCCAGCCGCCGGGGCCCGGCGCGGGTGTCGACGCTGACGGCGGCGCCCGAGACGCCGAGGTCCTCCACGGCGCTACGGCAGATCTGCTGGGGCACCTCGCCGGGGTGCGGGGCCTGTTGCAGCCGTACGGCGAGGGCGCTCACGGCTTCGTGCGGGCGGGCCCGGGGCCCGTAGAAGGCGCGCTCGACGCAGAGGGTGAGCTTGCGGGCGCTGGGCCGCAGCCCCCAGCCCAGCACCAGGGCGCATCCGGCGGTGATGGTCGTGGCCCCGCTGCGTACGGAGGGGAGTCCGGCCTGGACGGCGACGACCGCGCAGACCACTACGGCGGCCAGCGAGGTGAGCACGAAGGCACGGGCGAGGCGATGGCTGGTGGAGCGGTCCAGCCGCCATATGCCGGTGCGGGCGACGCCGAGGCAGATCGCGGCGGCCCATACGGCGCTGCCGACCGTACGGGCCACGATGGTGGGCACGCCCTCGCCCCACTGGGACAGCAGGAGCGAGACGCAGGCGGGGTAGGCGGCGGCCAGCAGCGCCCAGTCGCGTCGCTCGGCGCCGCGCGAGAGGGCGGCGCGGCAGCACAGGGCGGCGGTCACGGCCGCGGCGACGCCGCACAGCACCCAGGGTTCGGCCTCGGTGTAGGCGTCGAGGTGGTCGAAGGCCCACTGGCCGCTCGCGGTGGAGAACGCCGGGTTGGCCACGGCGCCCACCCGGGGCTCGCTGATCAGCCACAGCCCCGCGTACCCCAGCCAGTAGCCGGACGCGCCCAGGCTGATCACCCACCACTGCCAACGACGACGCCCGCCCCGGGGGAACAGCCACAGCGGCAGCAGCAGTACGGTCAGCGGGCGGCAGGCCATCTTGGCGGCGGCGAGCAGCAGGGACAGCACGGCACCCGTGGTGCCCAGGTCGGCCAGGCCCAGCAGTCCGGCGGCGGCCGAGGGCAGCAGCCACAGGCCGCCGGCCACCAGCAGGACGCCGCCGTAGCGCCGGGCCGAGCGCTCGGCGAGCAGCAGCACGCCGACCCCCAGCACCGGGACGCCCACGGCGACCCTGGTCAGCACGGTGGCGCCCCGGGGGTGGGGGTAGGCGAGCGCGAGCCACTCGTCGTTCACCCGCAGCAGCCCGGCCACCCATCCGGCCAGGACCACCACGATCAGTGCCGAGACCCCGCCCGCGGCGCGCACGGCGCGGTCCTTCGGCAGTGCGGCCTGTCGCATCTCAACCGGCGGCCGACCCGGCGGTCAGGGCACGCGCCGCACCGGAGCCGCCGCCTCTGACCCACAGCGTGACGTAGTTGTCGTTGCGGCCGGGGCGGCACTTGTACTCGCCCCACTTGTGCCGTTCGGCACCGGTCCTGCCCGCGCGCTTGCAGGCCGCGGTGGTGTCGAAGTGCCCCGCCTCCCGCCAGTCGGTGTCGGCGGACGTGGCGGCGAGGGAGGAGGCGGTGGCGGGGGAGGCGGCCGCGGTCCACACGACGGCCCCGGCGCTCAGGCCGAGGGCGATCGCCGTGCGGATTCGGGTAGGGCGCATGGTCGTTCTCCTTGTGTCTCGCCCCGAGCACTACCCGCCACCGCGGCCGTGAAGTGCGCGGATGCCCCGGCCCACCCGAACCGGTGACCTCCTAGCACCCCCGTTTCCATAGGTGGCGGGATCGGGCGCTCACCCCACGAGCAGCAGTACGGCCACGGCGATCGTCTCCGCCTCTCCGTAAGGCAGTCCGATGCGCGTCAGGGCGAGCATGATGGGCTGCGCCGCCCAGACCTCCAGCGTGTCGAGGAAGTTCGCGAGCCGGTGGGCGTAGCGGCGCACCATGGCGGTCTCGCGGGGGCTGAGCCGGCTGAGCAGCTTGGCCAGCAGCGCGCCCCCGTGGCGGAGTGCGGTCACCAGCAGCCGCTGCCGGATGAGCCGCGCGGCCTCGGGGTCGGGGCGGGTGGCGGCGTTGCCACAGTCGCCGTCGCAGTCGCCGTCGCAGTCGCAGTCGCCGGAGAAGAGCGTGGCCTTGGCGGATTCCAGGGGTCCGGGGTCGCCGGCGGTCTGCCGGACCCGGGTGATGAGATCGTCGATGTCGGCCGCGGTGATGAGCGATTCCCCCGTGCTGATCGTCACGCGCCCCTCCTCAGTTGGTGTGTGCGGGCTGCGGCCCATGGGGCGGGCCGGCCCTCACCATCGGCCGCCCCGCGTCCCAGGCACATGAGTCATCCGCCCCGGCCGTGCCCGTGTGGTGGGCCGAACGGGCCATGGAGATGGCTATTTGACGGCCCGTCAGCTACGGTCCGGCTGCCGCGTCCCATGACGAAGGAGGACATCCGCATGCCCGTCACGGTCGTACGCCTCAACCTCGTCGATCCCGACGCGACCCCGCGCGGCCTGTCCGAGCGGTACCGCGCCGCGCTGGAGATGGCGGCCTTCGCCGATGAACGGGGCGTCTCCACCCTCCAGACCGAGGAGCACCACGGGTCCCCCGACAACTGGCTGCCCGCCCCGCTGGCCTTCGCGGGCACGCTGCTGGGCGCCACCCGCCGGATCACCGTCACCGTCTCGGCGCTGATCGCGCCGCTGTACGACCCGCTGCGGCTCGCCGAGGACCTCGCCGTGCTGGATCTGGCCAGTGGCGGGCGGCTGATCACGGTGGCGGGGATCGGCTACCGGCCGGAGGAGTACGCGGCCCTGGGCACGGACTGGAAGCGGCGCGGCGCGCTCCAGGACGAGGCGCTGGAGACGCTGCTCGCGGCCTGGACGGGCGAGCCCTTCGAGCACCGGGGCCGCACCGTCCGGATCACCCCGCGCCCGTACACCCGGCCGCATCCGCCGCTGCTGATCGGCGGCAGCTCCCAGGCGGCGGCGCGTCGCGCGGCCCGCCTGGGCCTGCCGTTCTTCCCCAGCGCGCATCTGCCGGAGCTGGAGGCGTACTACCACGCGCGGCGGGCGGAGTACGGCACCGAGGGCTGGTGCCTGATGCCCCCGGCGGCCACCCCGCTGCTGCATCTGTCCGAGGACCCGGACCGGGCCTGGGAGGAGTACGGCGATCATCTGCTGTACGAGGCGCGCAGGTACGCGTCCTGGCAGCGGGGCACCGTGCGCTCGGCGGTGCGTTCACGGGCCGATGACGTGGCGGCGCTGCGCCGTGAGGGCGTCTACCGCGTCGTCACCCCGGAGGAGTGCGTGGCGCTGGCGGAGGAGGGCGGCGAGATGGCGAGCCTGGTGCTCCATCCGCTGTGCGGCGGGATGCCGGTCGAGGAGGGCTGGCGGTCCCTGCGGCTGTTCGCGGAACGAGTGCTGCCCCGCCTCAAGGGCTGAGGCGGGGCAGTTCTCCTGTGCGAGGAGTGGGCGGCGGGGGGGTTAGCCCATCTCCTCCAACGCCTTGCCCTTGGTCTCCGGCACCCACTTGAGGATGAACGGGATCGAGAGCAGGGCGAAGGCCGTGTACATGATGTACGTACCCGACAGGTTCCAGTCCGACAGGCTCGGGAAGCTGGCGGTGATGGCCCAGTTGGCGATCCACTGGGCGGAGGCGGCGACGCCGAGGGCGGCGGCGCGGATCTTGTTCGGGAACATCTCACCGAGCAGGACCCAGACCACCACACCCCACGAGAGGGCGAAGAAGAGCACGAAGGCGTGGGCCGCGATCAGCGCCAGGACACCCTCCGCGTGCGGCAGCTTGCCGTCCACCAGATGCGCCGAGAAGGCCCAGGCCACCAGGGCCAGGGAGATGGCCATGCCCACGGAGCCGATGAGCGCGAGCGGCTTGCGGCCGATCCGGTCGACGAAGATCATCGCGATCACGGTGCCGAGGATGTTGATGATCGACGTGGTGAAGGAGTAGAAGAACGAGCTGCTCGGGTCGACGCCGACGGACTGCCACAGCGTCGAGGAGTAGTAGAACGCCACGTTGATGCCGACGAGCTGCTGGAAGACCGAGAGCCCGATGCCGATCCAGACGATGGGCAGCAGACCGAACCGGCCGCCGAGGAGGTCCTTGAAGGTCGACCTCTCCTCACTGCGCATGGCCTGGTCGATCTCGGCGACCCGCACATCGAGGTCCACGGTCTTGCCCTCGACCTCCTCCAGGACCTTCTTGGCCTGGGCGGTGCGGCCGGCGGAGATCAGGAAGCGGGGCGACTCGGGGATGGCGAAGGACAGCAGTCCGTAGAGGACAGCGGGGATGATCATGACGCCGAGCATCCACTGCCATGCCTCCAGGCCCGCGATCTTCCCGCGCTGGTCGCCGTCGGCGAGGTTGAGGATGCCCCAGTTGACGAGCTGGGAGATGGCGATGCCGACGACGATCGCGGCCTGCTGGAACGAGGCGAGCCGGCCACGGTAGGCGGGCGGGGCGACCTCGGCGATGTAGGCCGGGCCGATCACCGAGGCCATGCCGATGCCGACGCCGCCGAGCACCCGCCAGAAGGCCAGGTCCCACAGCGAGAAGGGCAGTGCCGAGCCGACCGCGCTGATCGTGAAGAGGGCGGCGGCGATCTGCATGACGCGGATCCGGCCGATCCGGTCGGCTATCCGGCCCGCGGTGGCGGCACCGATGGCCGAACCGATCAGGGCGATGGCCACGACCTGGGCGAGGGCCGCGGAGCCGATGTCGTACTTGCCGCGGATGGCTTCGACCGCTCCGTTGATCACCGAGCTGTCGTAGCCGAAGAGAAAGCCGCCCATCGCGGCGGCTGCGGTGATGAAGATGACGTGGCCGAGGTGATCCGGCTGGGCCTTGCGGCCCTCGGCTCCCTGTGCCTGCACGGTGGTGGACAACGTGAACTCCTGACGCCCGCCCGGCAACGGCGCCGGACGTGGGGGGACGGCTGGCCCTTCCAGCGGTCGCGGCTGAGATGTCGACCACCACTTGAAGGTAAAAGCAACGTTGCAGAGACTATTCCTTCAAGTTTCGAAGTCAATAGGGTGTGACGAAGAAATCACTCCAGCAAGCCGACACGCGGGCATAAGTCTTGACTTCAAGTATTGAAACGTTCACCGCAGGCGCTGGCTGATGACCTTCGAGACGCCGTCACCCTGCATGGAGACGCCGTACAGCGCGTCGGCGACCTCCATCGTCCGCTTCTGGTGGGTGATCACGATCAGCTGGGATGCCTCCTGGAGCTCCTGCATGATCCGGATCAGCCGCTGCAGATTGGTGTCGTCGAGCGCCGCCTCGACCTCGTCCATCACATAGAACGGGCTCGGCCGCGCCTTGAAGATCGACACCAGCAGGGCCACGGCGGTCAGCGAGCGCTCACCGCCCGACAGCAGCGACAGCCGCTTGACCTTCTTGCCCGGCGGCCGGGCCTCCACATCCACGCCCGTGGTCAGCATGTTCTCCGGGTCGGTCAGCACCAGCCGCCCTTCCCCGCCCGGGAACAGCCGCGAGAAGACGCCCTCGAACTCGCGCGCGGTGTCCCGGTACGCCTCCGTGAAGACCTGCTCGACCCGCTCGTCGACCTCCTTGACCACCTGGAGGAGATCGGCCCGGGTCTTCTTGAGGTCCTCCAGCTGCTCGCTCAGGAACTGATGCCGCTCCTCCAGCGCCGCGAACTCCTCCAGCGCCAGCGGGTTGACCTTGCCGAGCTGCTGGTACGCGCGCTCCGCGGCCTTCAGCCGCTTCTCCTGCTGCGCTCTGACGTACCGCACCGGCTGGTTGCGCGGATGCTCCCCCGCGGCGGAGCCGCTATCGGATGCAGTCTCCGGCAGCACCTCCCCTTCCGCAGGAAGCGACGGCGGGACGAGCTGGTCGGGGCCGTATTCGGCGATCAGCCCGGCCGGTTCGACGCCCAGCTCCTCCAGCGCCTTGGTCTCCAGCTGCTCGATCCGCATCCGCTTCTCGGCGCCCAGCACCTCGCCCCGGTGCACCGAGTCGGTCAGCTTGTCCAGCTCGCTCTTGAGGTCACGCCCCTGGCCGCGGGCGGCGTCCAGCTCCCGCTCGCGCTCGGCCTTGGCGCGCTCCGCGGCGTCCCGCTCCCGCTCGGCCCGTACCAGCGACACCTCGACATGCGCCAGCAGCTGGCGGGCGCCGGAGGCCACCGCGGAGGCCACCTCGGCCTCGTGGCGCAGCCGGGCGCGCCGCTGCTCGGCGCGTGCCCGGGCCTCGCGCTCGGCGCGTGCGCCCCGGTCGAGCGCGTCGGCCCGCCCCGCGAGCCCCTTGACGCGCTCCTCATGCGTACGGACCTGGAGCCGCGCCTCCATCTCGGTCTGCCGGGCGTTGGCGCCGTCGGCCGCCAGCCGGTCGCGTACGGAGGTGTCGGGCTCCTCCTCGCCCGGCTCCTCCTCCGCCACGGCCAGCCGCTCGGCGAGCTCCTCGGCCTCCTCGGTCGCCCGCTCCAGCGCCTCCTCGGCCCTGGCGACGGCCGCGGTGCTCCGCTCGGCCTCCCCGGCGGCCCCGCGCGCCTGTCCGGCCAGCCGGCCCAGCGACTGCGCGACCCGCGACTTCTCCCGGTCCGCCGCGCTCCGGCGGCCCGCGAGTTCCTCGACGAGCGCCAGGCACTCGGCCCGCCGCTCCTGCGCCGCGCGCTGCGCCCGGGCCAGCTCCTCGCACCGTACGGCGAGCCGCTCGAGCTCGGCCGCGGCCTCGTCGACGGACGCCTGCACCTCCAGCAGCGTGGGCGCCCCGGCGGAACCGCCCTGCGCGAAGTGCGCCCCGAGCAGATCGCCCTCGGCGGTCACGGCCGTCAACTCCGGCCGCCGCGCGAGGAGTTCCTCCGCCTCCTCCAGGCTCTCGACCACGACCATGCCGTCGAGCAACCGCCTTACGGCGGGCAACAGCGCCGCGGGCCCGGCCACCAGATCCGCCACCCGCGGCAACGCTTCGACGGCCGCGGCCTTCCCGCCCGGCTCGTCCCCGGGCACTGCCCTCGATACGGCCGCCTCTCCCCCGGCGGGCTGCGGCACCCGCGCGGAAACGGCCGCCGCGGACGCCCCACCGGCGGCGGCGACCGTGGCCCCGGACTCGGCCGCCGTGGCACCGGACTCGGTCGCGACCGTGGTACCGGACTCGGTCACCACCGTGGCCCCGGACTCGGTCACGACCGTGGTCCCGGTCTCGACGGCGGCCGGGGAACCGTCGTCCGCCGTAAGGGGCTCGCGCCCCTCGCTCGCGGCTTCCGCGTCGTCCCGGCGCGCGGAGTCGGCACCCGGCACCCGCGTGCCGGGCACGGCGGCGGCACCATGAGCCGCGCCCGGAGACGCCCCCGCGGCATCGGCGACGGCCTGCGGCGCGCCCGGACCGCCGGGCTCCGACGCGTCACCCGGCCAAGAGCCCTCATCGGATCCCGAGGACTCGGCCAACGGACCGTCCGGGGACCGCGTGCCGGGCACGGCGGCGGCGCCGTCAGCCGTCCCGGTGGAGCCCCCGGTGTAGCCCTCCGGCGTGGGCGTGGCAGCCGGGGAACCAGCCCCGGCCATGGGCGTTTCGGCATCCGCGCCCGCCGCCCCGCCCGGCTCGAACCGGGGGACGAGAGCGCCGGGCGCCGCTGGGGTGGCCACCGATCGCGGCCCGGCCCCCTGGCCCGGCTCGCTCGGCGCAGCCCCCTCGGCGCGCGTGCCCGGCACAAGGGCGCCGCCGCCCGGCGCGGGTTCGCCGGAGCTGCCCGGCTCCGGCGCGGCGGACGACGGCCCCACGAGGTTGGCCGACGAGGGCTCCCCGCCCTCGGCGTCCGGCGTCGTCAGCAGGAGGGCGGCGCGTCCGGCGTCGTCGGCGCGGAGGAGGCGGATCGCCTCGGCGGCCGCATGGGGGCCACTGACGGCGATCGCGTCGGCGGCGGCGCCCAGGGCCGTGGCGACCGGGACCTCGAAGCCCGGGGTCACGGTGAGGAGTTCGGCGGCGGGGCCCAGGAGTCCGCCGAGACGGTCGGCGGCGGCCATAAGGGCGCCCGTGCCGTCCTTACGGCGCAGGCCGAGGGCGAGGGCGTCATGCCGGGCGGAGGTCGCGGCGCGCTCGCGTTCGGCGGCCGTCGCCGCCTCGCGGGCCGCGCTCAGCGCCGCCTCCGCCTCGGCCAGCTCGTGCTTCGCGGCCTCGTGGCGCTCCGCCAACTCCACGTCGTCCGCGTCGAGTCCGTCGACCTCCGCCTTGAGCTGCTCGTACTCCTCCTGCGCGGCGACCGCCCGGGTCTGTGCCTCGTCACGGGACGCGGCCAGCCGCTCGATCTCGGCGTGGGCCGAACCGGCCCGGCCGCGGGCGGCGTTCACCTGGCCCTGGAGCCGGGCGAGCCCTTCGCGGCGGTCGGCGATGGCACGGGCCACGTCCTTGAGCCGGCGCTCCTCCTCGGCCAGGCTCCGCTCGAGCTCGGCCCGGTGCGCCACGGTGTCGTCCAGCGCCCGGCTCGCCGCCTCCAGGGCGGCCTCCAGTTCGGCCTCCTGCTCCCGGATGCGGGCCGCCTCGCGCTCCATGTCCTCGGGGTCGCGGCCGCGCCGCTCCTCCCCGGGGGCGGAGGTGGCGCTCTTGACCCGGGCTTCGGCCAGGCTGATCGTGCCGCGCACCCGCTCGGCGAGCTGCGAGAGCTCGTACCAGGTCTGCTGGGCGTCCCGGAGCCGGGGCGCGAGCCGCCGCACCTGCTCCTCCAGCGCCGCCTCGCGCTGCTGGGCGGTCCGCAGCTCGGCCTCCGCGGTCTCCTTACGGCGCTTGAGCTCGGCCTCGTCGGCGACCTCGGCACGCAGCGCCTCGCGCAGGGTCACCAGGTCGTCGGCGAGCAGCCGCAGCCGGGCGTCGCGCAGATCGGCCTGGATGACCGCGGCCCGCCGGGCCACCGCGGCCTGCCGGCCAAGCGGCTTGAGCTGGCGGCGCAGCTCGTCGGTGAGGTCCTGGACGCGGGCGAGGTTGGCCTGCATCGCGTCCAGCTTCCGCAGCGCCTTCTCCTTGCGCTTGCGGTGCTTGAGGACGCCCGCGGCCTCCTCGATAAAGGCGCGGCGGCCGGTCGGGTCGGCGTGCAGCACCCCGTCGAGCTGGCCCTGCCCGACGATGACGTGCATCTCACGGCCGATGCCGGAGTCGGAGAGCAGCTCCTGGATGTCCAGCAGCCGGCAGGTGTCCCCGTTGAGCTGGTACTCGCTGCCGCCGTTGCGGAACATGATCCGCGTGATGGTGACTTCGGCGTAGTCGATGGGCAGCGCGCCATCCGCGTTGTCGATGGTGAGCGAGACCTCGGCGCGGCCGAGTGGGGGACGGCCGGTGGTCCCGGCGAAGATGACGTCCTCCATCTTGCCGCCGCGCAGGGACTTGGCACCCTGTTCGCCCATGACCCAGGAAAGGGCGTCCACGACATTGGACTTGCCCGAGCCATTGGGGCCGACGACGCAGGTGATGCCCGGCTCGAACCGGAGCGTCGTGGCGGAGGCGAAGGATTTGAACCCTCGCAGGGTCAGGCTCTTGAGATGCACGCCTTTGGACTCTACCCGCCGCACTTCCTCCGGCACCGTCCCATGACGGTGGCGCGGCGCACCCGTCCCGGCTTTTTCTCCGTTTCAGCAATGATCGGTTTCACCGCTGGGAGAGAGGGGCACATCAGTCGGTAAGGGTGGCTCGGAGGCACACTGGGGACACGACGAAGGGACGCCGAAGCGTCCCTTGAGGATTCTCAAGCGGCTGACGATGCAGCCCGACCGGCCCTGGGGCTGGGTCAGGCGAGCGCAGGCTCCGCCTGGGATACGTCGATGCTTTCGAGCAGCGAGTCGCCGTGACGAGCGGCGGCGGACAGCGCGTCGTTCTCGGCCTGAATCCGCACGAGTTCGGATTCGAGGTCCTGGACGCGCTGCTGAAGCCGTCGCATCTCGGCGAGGACTCGGGGGTCGGAACCGCCGACGTAACCGAGAAGCGCCTTTGCCATGATGGATGGTCCTCCACACTGAGTGACCGACCGAAGCGGTGTGGGTCGTGAGGGATTTGCACCCGCGATGCCTGCCGAATTACTACCGTGCTACGCGGCAAACAGTTAAGGTGCGCGGGGCTTCCAGCGTCTCACCAATTGGTTTGAGGGTCAACACGATCACACGCCGACGGGCCCGCAGGGGGCGAGAGCACACTCGCGGCGAACACCGCCGCTCCTCTCCAGATGACCCCATCGCGGTCGGGGATCTTTCGTGACTCCGCAGCCTTCCATGGAGCGGCCCCGTTGGCAACCATCAGCCGATTTCTGCTCACCGTGCGCAGGGAAGGCGTGGTCAGAGGGGGCCGCGGAGGGTGCCTCCAATGAGTTGATCAACGGATCTCGAAGGCGTCGTAGCCACCCCGCGGTGTGTCCCAGATCTCGGTGATTCCCTCGACTTTCCCGGGCGTGTCGCCGTCCCGGAGCCATTCGAGCAATTGTTCGCATTCCGCACGCGGACCCTCCGCGACCACCTGCACCCGCCCGTCGGCGAGGTTGGAGGCAAAGCCGACGAGTTCCCCGATGCGCAGCGCGTTGGCCCGGGTGTACCAGCGGAAGCCGACGCCCTGTACGCGGCCGCGTACCCACACGGTGAGGCGGACTCTTTCGTTCATATGCGCACGCTAACCCCCCGCCCGAGCAGCCGCTAAACCATCGAATTGCCCAGTGGGCAGGCGCGTTGGGGCCCAAATGGCGTACAGTCCCGGCTCAACAGGACTCACCCACACGAGTGATACATGACTCGCGCACACGAGTGACACATTTCGAGCGACTTTTGATGCCGAGCACACAAGGAAGGCAGGAGATGGGCCGCCATCGACGATCTGCCCCCGGTACCCCGGCGGAGGTGGCCGCCGCAGGCCGCCACCGGGGACCGCACCGGAGCCCCCTCGCTCCGGTCCGGACCGGACTGTTGGGCGTGTCCGCCGCTGTCGCGGTCGGTGCCGTGGCGATGGCCTCCGGACTCGGTCCGAACGGCTACGAACTCGGCGGGGGCAATGACTCCGCCGGACAGGTCCAGGCGGGCGGTCCCTCGGACTCCGGCCTGGAGACACAGGGCTCGCAGTCCGCGGCCCCCACCGATCGCACCACGGTGCCGCCCAGCCGTGGTGACGACCGCCCTCACGCACCCTCCACAACTCCCTCCAAGCCCTCTGAGACGCCCTCCACCACCCCGCCGGAGCAGCCGGGGTCCTCCGCGCCCTCCGGGAACGACCGGCCCGGTGGAAACGGCCAGGGCAAGGGAAGCGACAACAGCAACGGCAAGGGCGGCGCGAACGGCGGCGGGCACGGCAAGCCGTCCCAGAAGCCCTCGACGGAGCCGACCGCGCCCGAGCCCCCGGCGGCGTCGGCCGGCCCCGAGACCGCCTCGGAGGCCGAAGTCCTCACCCTCGTCAACAAAGAGCGCGAGAAGGTCGGCTGTGCCCCCGTGACGGCCGACTCCAAACTCGCCCAGCTGGCCGAGGACTTCAGCGAGGACATGTCCCTGCGCCAGTTCTTCGACCACATCAACCCCGACGGCGACAGCCCGTGGGAGCGCGCCGAGAGCGCGGGCATCCTGGACCTGGGCGGGGAGAACATCGCCCGCGGCCAGTCGGACGCGCAGTCCGTGATGGACTCGTGGATGAGCAGCTCCGGCCATCGCGCCAACATCCTCAACTGCTCGTTCAAGCGACTGGGCGTCGGCGCGCACTTCGGCGACGGCGGCCCGTGGTGGACCCAGGACTTCGGCTACTGAGCCACTGAGCGGGAGCCTCCGAGCGGGCCCCGCATCCGGCTACCTGTGAAAGCCCGGGGGGTACGAAAGCGCCCCGGGCTTTCACTTGCCCGCACGAGCAGCACACTCACCAGCCGAAAGCGCGACCCTGGAGTCAGCGCTGAGTGCGCGTATGGTGTGGGTATGGACAGTGAACGCACTGGCGGGGCGTCCACCACGGTGGACGCGGAGAACCTGGCCTTCGACGTGTTCGCCCGCGCCTGCCCCTCACGCGGCACGCTGGAGCACGTCACCGGCAAATGGGGCGGCCTCATCCTGGGCGCGCTCCACGACGGCACCTTCCGCTTCAACGAGCTGCGGCGGCGGGTCGACGGCGTCAGCGAGAAGATGCTGTCCCAGACGCTGCACGCCCTGGAGCGCGACGGTCTGGTGCACCGCGAGGCGCAGCCGACCAACCCGCCCCGGGTGGACTACCGGCTGACCCCGCTGGGCAGCGCGGTCGCCGAGCGGCTGCTGGCCCTCATCCATCTGGTCGAGGACCGGATGCCCGAGGTGCTGACGGCCCAGGAGCGCTACGACACCACGCGCGTCGGGAGCGGCGAGGCGGCGGCCGCGCGGGACGCCGCGGTGGCCGGGCGCGGCGGGCGCTGACAGCGCGGGCAGAAGTAGCTCGAGCGGTTCATCCAGGGGCGGCGGCGCATCGCGGTGCCGCAGCGGCGGCACGGCTCGTCCTCCCGGCCGTAGGCGTCCAGGGAGCGCTCGAAGTACCCCGACTCGCCGTTCACGTTCACATAGAGGCTGTCGAAGCTGGTGCCGCCGACGGCAAGCGCGGCGGTCATCACCTCGCGCACATGGTCCAGGAGTTCGGCGGCGCGCGGCCGGGTCAGGGTGGCCGTGGGCCGGTCGTAGTGCAGCCGGGCACGCCACAGCGCCTCGTCGGCGTAGATGTTGCCGACCCCGCTGATCAGCGACTGGTCCAGCAGTGCGCGCTTGATCGTGGTGCGGCGGCGGCGCAGCGCGAGGTGGAAGGCGGCCTCGTCGAAGGCGGGGTCCAGCGGGTCGCGGGCGATGTGCGCGATGACGCCCGGCAGCCCCTCCAGGTCGCCGGGGACGGTGTCGTGCAGCGAGAGCCCGCCGAAGGTGCGCTGGTCGACGAAGCGCAGCTCGGTGCCCGCGTCGTCGGCGAAGCGGACCCGGACCCGCAGATGCTTCTCGTCGGGGGCCTCGGCCGGCTGGACCAGCAGCTGCCCGCTCATCCCGAGATGGGCCAGGACGGACTCGGCGGGGACGCCGTCGTCGAACGGCAGCCACAGGTACTTGCCGCGGCGGCGGACGGTTCCGGCGCGGCGGCCCCGGAGCCGGGCCGCGAAGTCCTCCGCGCCGCCGAGATGACGGCGAACCGCGCGGGGGTGCAGCACCTGGACCTCGGCGACCGTACGGCCGCTGACCCAGCGCTCCAGTCCGCGGCGGACCACCTCGACCTCGGGCAGCTCGGGCAACGGGGCCTCCTCAAGCCTTCGAGCCCTCACCGCCCCCGGGCGGAACGGCCCGGGCGGGCCGTCCGCCCGGGGGCGGTGAGAGGCGTTACGGATGTGATGGACGGTACGGGTGGAAGGCCGATCAGCGTGCCGGGGAGGCCGTGTCGGCGGCGGCTCCGCCGTCCGCCGCCGTGCCCGCGGTTCCGGCGTCGGCCGCCTCGGCCTTCGCCTGGGCCTCGTCGGCAGCCGCGCGGATGGCGCGCCAGGCGGCCTCGGCCGCCTGCTGCTCGGCTTCCTTCTTGCTGCGGCCGGTGCCGGTGCCGTACGCGACACCACCGACGCGGGCGGCAGCCGTGAAGGTCTTCTCGTGGTCGGGACCGGTCTCGGAGACCAGGTACTCGGGGACCCCGAGGCCCTCGGTGGCGGTCAGTTCCTGGAGGCTGGTCTTCCAGTCCAGGCCGGCGCCGAGGTTCGAGGACTTCTCGATCAGCGGGTCGAAGAGCCGGTGGACCAGCTCCGCGGCGGCGTCGAGCCCCCGGTCGAGATAGACAGCGCCGATCACCGCTTCAAGGGTGTCGGCGAGGATGGAAGCCTTGTCCCTGCCACCGGTGCCCTCTTCGCCCCGGCCGAGCCGGATGAAGGCGCCGAGGTCGAGGCCGCGGCCCACCTCCGCGAGCGCACGCGAGTTGACCACCGCGGCCCGCAACTTGGCCAGCTGGCCTTCGGGCAGGTCGGGGTGGATGCGGTACAGCGTGTCGGTGACCACCAGGCCGAGCACCGAATCCCCGAGGAATTCCAGCCGCTCGTTGGTGGGCAGCCCGCCGTTCTCGTACGCGAAGGAGCGATGGGTCAGCGCACGCACCAGAAGGGCGGACTCGAGCTGGTACCCGAGCCGCCCTTCCAGGATCGTGTGAGACGAGGCCGTGTCCGCCTGGGCCGCTTCACCGCGCTTGCGCGGGGGCGTGGTGGCGTCTGACATAGAGCCTGTCACCCGCCGATCAGACCTCGAGGACCTGGCGGCGGTTGTAGGTGCCGCAGCTCGGGCACGCGATGTGCTGCTGCTTCGGCTCGTGGCAGCGCTCGCACGCCACCAGGTTGGGGACCGCAGCCTTCCACTGCGACCGGCGGTGGCGCGTGTTGCTGCGCGACATCTTCCGCTTCGGAACAGCCACGGCTACTTCTCCTGTGAGTCATCCCCGCGCTCGCGGGGTGCGTTGTCCTTCTCGCCGTCCCTCATGGCCTCGGCGAGTCCCTGCAGTGCCGCCCAACGGATGTCGGCGGACTCGTGGTGGTGGTCGGGGTCGTCCGCGAGCGGGGCACCGCAATCGGCGCACAGCCCCGGGCAGTCCTCCCGGCACACCGGCTGCAGCGGCAGTGCGAGCACCACCGCGTCGCGCAGCACGGGCTCGAGGTCGAACAGGTCGGCCTCGAGGAAGAGCATGTCCTCCTCCTCGGCGTCGTCGCCGGTATCCGCTTCGCGGCTCCGGTCGTCGGCGTCGGGGTAGGAGTACATCTCCTGGAAGTCCACTTCGAGCTCTCGCTCCAGCGGCTCCAGACACCTTACGCACTCCCCCGTGAGCGGCGCACGGGCGGTGCCTGTGACAAGCACCCCTTCCATGACCGACTCCAGGCGGAGGTCCAGCTCGATCGTCACGCCCTCCCGCACCCCGATGACCTCGATGCCGAGGCCCTTGGGCGCCACCACCGAGCGGGAGAGCCTTTTGAGCGCACCGGGACGACGGCCCAGCTCGCGCGTGTCGAACACGAGAGGGGCACGGTGGTCGAGGCGGGCGTTCAGGGCTTCCTGCTTTCTACGCTGCGGCGGGCCACCCGAACATCCGCTACGAAACGGGCAGCCGAGATCGCGGACGTACGCGCGACCGAAGAGCCAGGATACTGGACGGGCCGCCGTAGACCCAATCCGCCCGGTGGGGAAGGGGTTCTCGCGGCCCGGTGGGGAGCGGGACTAGCGGCCCTGCTCGTACTGGCGGAGCTGATCGAGGTCGATCATGCTCGTGTCGAACAGGCTGGTCTCGTCGAGTGCGGCGCCCGGCTGCTGCTGATGGTGCTGGGGCGGCTGCTGGGGCTGCTGGGGCACGTAGGCCGCGTTCGGATCGTAGCCCTGGGCCTGGGCCTGCTGCTGCCAGGCGGCGTAGGTGTCCTGCTGGTAGCCGCCCTGCGCGGCGTACGGGTCCTGCTGGACGTACGCCTGCTGGTAGCCGTACGCGTCCTGCTGCTGGTAGCCCGCGGTGGCGGCGTAGTACGCGGCGTCGGCGGCCGCCTGGTCGGGCGGGGCGACGGGCTGGACGAGGTCGGCCTGGGACTGGGCCAGGTCCGCCAGATAGTCGTCGTCCGTGGTCCGCAGGGCCATGCCGGCCTCGTCCTGGGCCGCCATATGGGCCCCGAGCTCATCGGCCGGCCGGGCCCCGAGCAGCTTCTGGCGGCCCCGGCCGACCGCCTCCAGGGTCTTGGCGAGGACCGCCGAGACGGCCCCCAGCTTGGTGTCCACGTACTCGTCCGCGCGGTGCCGCAGGGTGGCCGGGTCGGCGCTGCGCTCCGGGCCCTCTTCGGGCTGCCCGAGGCCGTCCTCGGCGCCGGGGGCGCGGCCGAGCAGCTTCTCCCGGCCGCGGTCGACCGAGCCGATGGTCTTGGTGAGCACGACCTCGAAGTTGGCCAGCTTGCTGTCCACGTAGTCGTCGGCCTCGAGGCGGATCTCCTCGGCCTCCCGGCGGGCCTCGGCGAGGATCCGGTCGGCCTCCTCCTGGGACTTCCGCACCAGCTCGGTGTCCGAGATCAGCGAGGCGCGCTGGGTGTGCGCGGACTCGATGATCCGCCCTGCCTCCCGGTGGGCGTCCTCGACCATCTGGTCGCGGCCGCCGATCAGCTCCTGGGCGTGGGCCAGGGAGTCCGGGAGTGCCGCGCGCACCTCTTCGAGCATGGCGAGCAGCTCGGCGCGGTTGATCACGCACGAGGCCGACATGGGCATGGACCGGGCGCCGCCGACGGTATCGACGATCTCGTCGAGCTTCTTCTGCACGTCCACTGTGGGTGCTCGCAGACTGTCTGGATGCGGATGGATACGGAGACGAACGGGACGACTGTACGGCCAGCGGGCGCCTCCCGGACAGCCGCTGACGCCCCGTCAGCCGCTACTTCCGGCCGAGCCGCTCGGCGAGCGCCTCCAGGACCAGCGGGGGCACCAGGTGGGAGACGTCGCCGCCCCAGGCCGCGACCTCCTTGACCAGGCTGGAGGAGAGGAAGCTGTAGGTGGGGTTGGTGGGCACGAACAGCGTCTCCACGCCGGAGAGGCCGTTGTTCATCTGGGCCATCTGCAACTCGTAGTCGAAGTCGCTGACGGCCCGCAGCCCCTTGACGATCGCGGGGATGTCCCGCTGCTTGCAGAAGTCCACCAGGAGGCCGTGGAACGCCTCCACCTTGACGTTGCCGTACTCCTCGGTGGTCTGGCGGAGGAGATCGATCCGCTCGTCCACCGTGAACAGGCCCTGCTTCGACTTGTTGATCATCACGGCTACGTGCACGACGTCATAGAGCTTGGAGGCACGGGCGATGATGTCGAGGTGTCCATTGGTGACGGGGTCGAACGACCCCGGACAGACTGCGCGGCGCAACGGAAGTTCCTCGCTCTCGGGTCCGGTCATGACGCGTTCTCGCACGTCGAGGCGGCGCGACCGTACCAAAGCGTGCCCTCGCCGTAGCGACGGGCCCGGAGCCCCTCGAATCCGGCAGGCCACACGAACTCCCCACCTCGTGTGCTGCGCTCAACGGTGGCCAGCGCACCGGGCGCGAGCCAGCCCTTCCCCAGGAGTGTGAGGAGTATCTCCTGGAGTTGGGCGTCGGTGACCGCGTAGGGCGGATCCAGGAAAACGACGTCGTACGGGCCGGTGTCGGGGGCCTGTCCGGCGATGGTCTGTTCGGCCTTGCCGGTGCGCAGCTCGGCGCCGGGCAGACCGAGGGTGCGGACGTTCTGACGGATCGTGCGGGCCGCCCGCGGGTCGGACTCGACCAGCAGCGTGTGGGCCGCGCCGCGGGACAGCGCCTCCAGGCCGACCGCGCCTGAGCCGCCGTACAGATCCAGGACGCGAACCCCGTCCAGCGAGCCGAGCAGCGACTCCCAGGTGGAGAACAGGCCCTCGCGCGCCCGGTCCGAGGTGGGTCGGGTGCCGTTTCCCGGCGGCACGGCCAGGCGGCGGCCGCCGGCCGCTCCGGCGATCACGCGGGTCATGAGTGGGGGCCGTCCTTCGCGGTGGTCGGGGCAGCGGCGCCCGGTGCCCGTCCGGGCGGGGCCGCCGCACCTCCACGATATGGCGTACGGGGGCCCGCGGTGGCCGGGCGCTCCCGCGACCCCGGCCGTTGTCGAGGAACTCCGCGGGCTCAGCCCTTGTCGAGGAACTCCGCGCGCTCCTTGTCCAGCAGGGCGTCCAGCGCGGTGCGCAGCTGCGGGTATCCGGCCAGCTCCGGGTCGGCGGCGACGATCGCGGCCGCCTCCTCCCGGGCCGCCGCGATGACCTCCTCGTCGTCGATGACGGCGAGCACCCGCAGCGAGGAGCGGACCCCGGACTGGGCCTGGCCGAGCACATCGCCCTCCCGGCGCTGCTCCAGGTCGATCCGGGACAGCTCGAAGCCGTCGAGCGTGGCCGCGACCGCGCCCAGCCGGGCGCGGGCGGGGCTGCCCTCGGGCATCTCGGTCACCAGCAGACACAGCCCGGCGGCGGAGCCCCGGCCGACGCGGCCGCGCAGCTGGTGCAGCTGGGAGACGCCGAACCGGTCGGCGTCCATGATCACCATGGCGGTGGCGTTGGGGACGTTCACACCGACCTCGATGACGGTCGTGGCGACCAGGACGTCCACCTCGCCCGCGGCGAAGCGGCGCATCACGTCGTCCTTGGCCTCGGGCTGCATCCGCCCGTGCAGCACTTCCACCCGCAGACCGCTCAGCGGGCCCTTGACCAGCTGCTCGGCGACGTCGACGACGGCCAGCGGCGGGCGCTTCTCGGCCTCGTCCTCGGGGCTCTTCTCCTTCGCCGCCCTGGGCTCGTCCTCCTCGTCCCCGATCCGCGGGCAGACCACATAGCCCTGGTGGCCGGCGGCCACCTCCTCGCGCACCCGCTCCCAGGCGCGGGTCAGGAAGTGCGGCTTGTCCTTGGCCGGCACCACATGGGAGGCGATCGGGGAACGGCCTGAAGGGAGCTGGTCCAGGACGGAGGTCTCCAGGTCGCCGAAGACGGTCATGGCGACGGTGCGCGGGATCGGGGTGGCCGTCATCACCAGCAGATGCGGGGGCTGCTTGCCCTTGGAGCGCAGGGCGTCGCGCTGCTCGACCCCGAAGCGGTGCTGCTCGTCCACGACCACCAGCCCCAGATCGTGGAACTGGACCTTGTCCTCGATCAGGGCATGGGTGCCGATCACGATCCCGGCCTCGCCGGTGACCAGGTCCAGCAGCGCCTGACGGCGGGCCGCGGCGCCCATGGAACCGGTGAGCAGCACCACCTTGGTGCCCTGCTCCGCGCCCCCGAGCATTCCCCCCTCGGCCAGCTCGCCCATCATCTCGGTGATCGACCGGTGGTGCTGCTGGGCGAGCACCTCGGTGGGCGCGAGCATCGCCGCCTGTCCCCCGGCGTCCACGACGCCGAGCATCGCGCGCAGCGCGACCATGGTCTTGCCCGAGCCGACCTCGCCCTGGAGCAGCCGGTGCATGGGGTGGTCGGTGGCGAGGTCGGCGAAGATCTCCTCGCTGACCCGGCGCTGGCCCTCGGTGAGGGTGAACGGCAGCCGGGCGTCGAAGGCGGTCAGCAGCCCGTCCGGGGCGGGCTTGCGGGGCACCGCGGGCAGTTGGGCGTCGGCCTGCCGCCGCCGGGCCAGCGCCACCTGCAGCACGAACGCCTCGTCCCATTTCAGCCGGTCCCGGGCCGTCGCGATATCGGCCTTGGTGCCCGGCCGGTGGATCTTGCGCAGCGCCTCGGGGAGCGTGGTCAGCCCCCGGCCCTCGCGCAGGCTCTCGGGCAGCGGGTCGATCAGCCCGGCCAGCGCGGACTCCTCATGGCCGGCCGGGCCGAGCACCGTGTCGACGGCCTGCTGGATCTGCCAGGACTCCATCTGCTTGCACGCCGGGTACAACGGCAGCAGCTGATTGGCGAACGCCTCCACGGCCTCCGCGCCGCTCCCCGCGCCCAGCGTCTTGAACTCCGGGTGGGCCAGCTGCCGCTTGCGGTTGAAGACCGAGACCTTCCCGGCGAACATCGCGCGGGTGCCGGGCTGGAGCTCCGTACGCGGCTTGTGGACGCCCTTGCCGAAGAAGACCAGCTGGAGACGGCCGCTGCCGTCGGTGATGGTGACCTCCAGCCGCCGGCCCCGGCCGCCGTTGAACGTGTGCACCCGGGCGTCGGCGACCTGCGCCACCACGGTCACATGCTCGTCCAGGGGCAGGTCGGACAGCCGGGTCAGCTCACCGCGCTCCGCGTACCGCCGCGGGTAGTGGTGCAGCAGGTCGCCGACGGTATGCAGGTCGAGATGGTCGGCCATCACCTTCGCGGTGTTGCCGCCCAGGACCTTCTTCAGGGGTTCATCCAGCACGGGCACCCGTCCATTGCACACCACGGGGGTGACAATCGGGGATGACGAGCGGGGTGATTCCGGGGGGTGGTCCAGGGATCAGCCGCCGGGCTCATTCGATGCCTATGATCAGCGGCGCGGTGGGCTGACCGCCGTGGTAGACGACCGTGTCGACGGCGAAGTGCCCCTCCCGCACATGGCGCTCCAGCCGTTCGGCGACCTCGTCCGGAAGGCCCGCGCCGAGCACCAGCGTGACCATCTCGCCGCCCGACGCCAGCATCCGGTCCAGCACCGTCTCGGCGGTCCCGGCCAGCTCCGAGCCGATCACCGCCACATCGCCGTCGATCATGCCCAGGACGTCCCCGGCCTGGCACACCCCGGCCATGGTCCAGGACTGGCGCTCGGCGACGGCCAGTTCCGCGTAGCGGGTGGCGCCCGCGGCCGAGGTCATGGCGACCACGTCCTCGTCGAAGCTGCGGCCGGGTTCGTGGACGGCGAGCGCGGCGATGCCCTGGACGGCGGAGCGGGTGGGGATCACCGCGACCCGTACGCCCTCGGCGCGGGCCTGGGCCGCGGCCGCGGCCGCCGTGTGGTGCAGCTCGGTGCCGTTCGGCAGCAGCACGACCTCCCGGGCGTGGGCCCGGCGGACCGCGTCCACCAGCTCACCGCTGGCGGGCGGCTCCCCGGGGCGGGTGGCGACCGCGGTCGCGCCCGCCTCGGCGCACAGCGCGGCCAGCCCGTCGCCGGGGACGACGGCGACCACGGCACGGGGCGCGGGCTCGCCGCGCGGACCGCCCGTGGGGCCCTGGGCGCCGGACTGATCCGGCAGGACGATGGCCGGGCTCGGGCGGTCCGGACCGCCCGAGCCCGCCTTACGGACGGCGGCGCCACCGAAGTGTGTGATCCGGATGCGGTACGGGCGCCCGGCCTGGATGCCCGCCTCCACGGCCGCTCCCGCGTCGTCCACATGGACATGGACGTTCCACAGGCCGTCGCCGCCGACGACCACCAGGGAGTCGCCGAGGGCGTCCAGCCGCTCCCTCAGAGCGGTCACGGCCGTGTCGTCGGCCTCCAGGAGGTAGATCACCTCGAAGGCGGACCCGCCGTCCGGAGCGCCGTCGGTGGAGCAGCCCGCCAGGTCCTGCCCGCCCGTCCCGGCGGGCGCCAGGGCGTCACGGCCGGGGCGGGTAGGCGCGAGCGCCGCGGGGGCCTCGCCCGTCAGGGCCTGGGCGAGCCCGCCCAGGACCGTCACCAGGCCGTAGCCACCCGCGTCGACCACCCCCGCGCGGGCGAGGACGTCGAGCTGGCCGGGGGTGGCCTGGAGTGCCGTACGGGCGCCCTCGTACGCGGCGCGGGCCACCGTGGCGGTGTCGCCGGTGGCGCGCTCCGCGCTCTCCGCGGCGGCCACGGCGACCGTAAGGACGGTGCCTTCGACGGGGTGCGCGACGGCCAGGTAGGCGAGGTCGACCGCGCGCCGCAGCGCCCGCCGCAGCCCGTCCGCCTCGTCCGCGCCCGGGGACTCTCCTGCCACCGGAACCTCTCGTGCCGCCGGGCCCTCTCCCGTACCCAGGGCTTCGCCCCCGTCCAAGCCCCCGTCCGGCGTGCCGTCGGCCAGGACGTCCGCCATACCGCGCAGCAGCTGCGCCAGGATCGTGCCGGAGTTGCCCCGCGCGCCGATCAGCGCGCCATGGGCCATGGCGCGCACCACGTCGGCGAGGCCGGGGCGGGACGCGGCGGCCGAGGTCGCGTGGCCGTCGAAGGCGGCGTCGACGGCCCGGGCGGCGGACTCGACGGTCAGATACAGATTGGTGCCGGTGTCCCCGTCCGCGACCGGATAGACGTTGATCGCGTCGATGTCCGCACGGGCCCGGCCCAGCGCGTCGAGGGCGAGCCCGCACCAGGTCCGTACCGCATCGGCGTCGAGCGTGTGCGGCACGAAAGATCCTCCTCGGAGGCTGCTGGGGCGGGGTGGGCATCGCGTCATCGCAGGGTAGCCGCCGCCCTCGGCGGGTGCCGGGGCAGCCATGATAGTTTCGTTGCACGGGAGTGGCCGTTGTATGCTGCTCCGGTTGCCCGATGCGAATCGGGCCATTCCCCCAGGCGCCGCCGATCCTCCACGATCCAGGCAACGTCCGGGGCATCCGTTCAGTGTCCTGTCTCCTCGCGGGAAGCGAGGGCGACCCGTCTTTGGAGTAACCCGTGGCTGCCAACTGCGACGTCTGCGGCAAGGGGCCGGGCTTCGGCAACAACATCTCGCACTCGCACCGCCGCACCCGCCGTCGTTGGAACCCCAACATCCAGACGGTGCGCGCTGTGGTCGGTCGCACCCCGAAGCGGCTCAACGTCTGCACCTCGTGCATCAAGGCCGGCAAGGTTTCGCGCTAGTCGTCTAGTCGCTCGGCCTCCCCGCGCAAGCGGGATCCGGTACGCCCAGGCCGGTCCACCTTTGGCGTGGACCGGCCTTTCGCGTGCTCTCAGCCGTTCCGCTCCGACAGCCACCCGTGGTCGACCGGGCCGATGCCCGCGCCCAGGGGGAAGCCCGCCACGATGGCGCCCGTCACGTAGTCCTTGGCCGCCGTGACGGCCTCGGGGACCTCGTAGCCGCCCGCCAGATACGTGGCGATGGCCGCGGCGAGGGTGCACCCCGTGCCGTGCGTATGGCGGTTTTCCTGGCGCGGCGCCCGCAGCCAGTGCTCCTCGGTGCCGTCGGTGAGCAGATCCACCGCGTCGCCGGCGGGCAGATGGCCACCCTTGATCAGCGCCCACCGCGGGCCGTGCCCCAGCACCGCCCCGGCCGCCCGTCGCTGGCCCTCCTCCGACTCCACGCGGACGCCGGTGAGCTGGGCCACCTCGTCCAGGTTGGGCGTGGCGACGGTCGCGGTCGGCAGCAGCTTCGTACGGACCGCGTCGAGCGCCTCGGCGGCCAGCAGCGGGTCACCGTGCTTGGAGACGCCGACCGGATCGACGACCACCGGCGCGGTGAGGTCCGCGAGCAGCGCGGCGACGGTCTCGACCAGTTCGGTGGTCGCCAGCATGCCGGTCTTGACCGCCTGGACGCCGATGTCGTCGGCCACGCTGCGGAACTGGGCCCGTACGGCCTCGGCGGGCAGCTCCCAGGCGCCCTGGACGCCCAGGGAATTCTGCGCCGTCACCGCGGTGATCACGCTCATGCCGTGGGCGCCCAGGGCCAGCATGGTCTTCAGGTCGGCCTGGATGCCCGCACCGCCGCCGGAATCCGATCCGGCGACGGTGAGGACGCGTACGGGCGCCGAGCCGTCATGGGCTGGGCGGGGGACGCGGGGAGGTGGAGCCATGGCACCGAATCTACTCGGCGCCCACGCCGCCCCCGAACGTCCCCCAGGGCGCCCTTACGGTCGCTCGGCGCCCTTACGGTCACACATCACGTCACTCGGCGCTCTTACCGTCGCCGAAGTGGTCCCAGCCACCATGCGCCCAGGGAGCTCCGTCCACCGTCACCTGGGGCAGCGCCGAGGGGTTGAGCACCTCGCCGATCACCTTCCAGCGGGCCGGCAGCTTGGCGTCGGGCGGGAAGGTGGCCACGATCGCGTGGTCCTCTCCCCCGCTGAGCACCCACTGCAGCGGATCGACGCCCACCGCCTGCCCGATGTCCGACATCTGCGTGGGGACGTCGATGTCCGCCGAGCGCAGATCGATGCGGACCTTGCTGGCCTCCGCGATATGCCCGAGGTCGGCCACCAGCCCGTCGCTCACATCGGTCATCGCGGTCGCCCCCAGCCCCGCGGCGGCGGGACCGGCGTGGTACGGCGGCTCCGGCCGCCGGTGCGCCTCGACGAACGCCCGCGGCGAGCGGAAGCCCCGCGAGAGCACCGCGTGCCCGGCCGCCGACCAGCCCAGCCACCCGGTGACGGCGACGACGTCGCCGGGCTGGGCACCGGATCGGGTGACCGGCTCATGGTTGCGCAGATCGCCCAGTGCGGTGATGGCGACGGTGATGGTGTCCCCGCGCACGACATCACCGCCCACCACGGCCGCGCCCGCGACCTGGCATTCGTCGCGGATGCCGTCCATCAGCTCGGCCGGCCAGGTCACCGGCAGATCGGCGGGGACCACCAGGCCGAGCAGCAGCGCGGTCGGCACGGCGCCCATGGCCGCGATGTCGGCCAGGTTCTGGGCCGCGGCCTTACGGCCGACGTCATAGGCGGTGGACCAGTCCCGGCGGAAGTGCCTGCCCTCCAGCAGGACGTCCGTACTGGCCACGACCCTCCGGTCGGGCGCGGCCACGACCGCCGCATCGTCACCGGGCCCCAACCTCACCGCCGGGGTGGTGGTGAGCCGGGAGGTGAGCTCTCTGATGAGCCCGAACTCCCCCAACTCGCCCACGGTGCCCTTCATCCCATCGCCCCTTCGTGCTCGTGACCGCTTTCCGCCGCGCCGCGCTCCCCGCGCGGGTCTCCCCGCGCCGCATGGCGACGCGGTACCGTGGCGTCCCTTCTTTCCACATGATCCTCGTAGCCGCCCTGGAGGTTCCGTGGTACAGGCGTACATCCTGATCCAGACCGAGGTCGGCAGGGCCTCGACCGTGGCCGACGTCATCGCCAAGCTCCCCGGGGTGATACAGGCGGAGGACGTGACGGGCCCCTACGACGTGATCGTGCGGGCCCAGGCCGACACGGTCGATGAGCTCGGCCGCATGGTGGTCGCGAAAGTCCAGCAAGTGGAGGGGATCACCCGTACCCTGACCTGCCCGGTCGTCCATCTCTAGCTCCCCCGTATGATCGGCCGGTGAATTCCGCACACCGTAGTCTCGCCCGACGGCTCGTCCCGCTGTCCGCCACGGTGGCCCTGGTCCTGGTGTCGGCAGCGGGTTGCTCCTTCACCGGGGATTCCGACGACACCAAGGCGCCCGCGGTTCCCACGCCGGCCCCACAGGCGGCCGCGATATGCCGGGCGCTGCACAAGGAACTGCCCGATGCCGTGAACGGGCTGAAGCGGGGCACCGCCGAGCCCGCCTCGGACTACACAGCCGTGTGGGGAGACCCCGCCGTGCAGCTGCGCTGCGGGGTCCCCCGGCCGGAGGCGATGGGCTCCAAGACCACGTCGGCCGAGGTGAACGGCGTCGACTGGCTCCCGGAGAAGCGACCGGACGGCTACCGCTTCACCACCGTACTGCGCCGGGCCTATGTCGAGGTGACCGTGCCCAAGAAGTACTCCCCCGAGATCAACCCCCTGCTCGACCTCGCCCGCGCCGTCAAGAAGACGGTCCCGAAGGGCGTGGCCTAGCGCGGTCCCGTGCGACCGGCCCGGCCGTGCGACCGGCCCGTCCGGCTGGCGCGGCCGTCCGGCTAGCGCAGCCCCGTCGAGCGGCGCAGCGCGGCCTCCAGCAGCCGGTCCACCAGCTCGGGGTAGCTCACACCGCTCTCCTGCCACATGCGCGGGTACATCGAGATCGGGGTGAAGCCGGGCATGGTGTTGATCTCGTTGATCACGAACTCACCGCTGTCCAGCAGGAAGAAGTCGGCTCGCACCAGCCCCTCGCAGGACGCCGCCTCGAAGGCGGCCACCGCGAGCTCCTGGACCCGGCGGGTCTGCTCCTCGGTGAGCGGGGCGGGCACGACGCCGTCCGCCGCGTCGATGTACTTCGCCTCGAAGTCGTAGAAGGCGTGGGAGGAGACGGGCGGGATCTCGGCGGGCACGCTGGCCCGCGGCCCGTCCGCGTACTCCAGCACCCCGCACTCGATCTCGCGGCCGCGCAGCAGCGCCTCCACGATGACCTTCGGGTCGTGGCGCCTGGCCTCCTCGATGGCCGCGTCCAGGTCCGCCGGGCCCTCGACCTTGCTGATGCCGAAGGACGAGCCGGCACGCGCGGGCTTCACGAAGAGCGGCCAGCCGTGCTCCTCGGCGAACTCCACGATCCTCTGACGGGCGGCGGAAGGTTCCTGCTCCCAGGCCCGGGGGCGGATCACCTCGTACGGGCCGACGGGCAGCCCGAAGGAGACGAACACCCGCTTCATGTACTCCTTGTCCATGCCCACCGCGGAGGCGAGCACCCCGGCGCCCACGTACGGCACCCCGGACAGCTCCAGCAGCCCCTGGAGGGTGCCGTCCTCGCCGTACGGGCCATGCAGCATGGGGAAGACGACGTCGACGTCGCCCAGCGCCTTGGGCACCGACCCCGGCTCGCTGTAGACGACCTCGCGGTTCCCCGGGTCGACCGGGAGGACGACCGAGCCCTCGCTGGACTCGGCGAGCCGTTCGACGCTGGGCAGCTCGCGGTTGGCGATGGCCATCCGCTCGGGCTCGTCGGCGGTCAGCGCCCAACGGCCGTCCGTGGTGATGCCGATCGGCAGCACGTCGTACTTCTCGCGGTCGATGGCGCGCAGCACGGCGCCCGCGGTGACCACCGAGATGGCGTGCTCGGAGCTGCGGCCGCCGAAGACGACGGCGACGCGCGGCTTCCGCCGCTCGCCTCCGGAGGAAGCCGGGACAGGGCCTGGGGAAGGGGTCTGGCTGCTCATATCGCGTTGAGGTTACCTTGCGGTCCGCGCGGCGTCAGTGCCGCTCGGCCTTGGCGCTGCGGGACATCAGCTCTTTGAGTGCGACAAGGGGCTGTTTGCCGTCGTGCACGATCTCGACGACGGTCTCGGTGATGGGCATGTCGACGTCGTGGCGGCGGGCGAGATCCAGCACCGACTCGCACGACTTGACACCCTCCGCGGTCTGCTTGGTGACCGCGATGGTCTCCTCCAGCGTCATCCCGCGGCCCAGGTTGGTGCCGAAGGTGTGGTTGCGGGAGAGCGGGGAGGAGCAGGTGGCGACGAGGTCGCCCATGCCGGCCAGGCCCGCGAAGGTGTGCGCGTCGGCGCCCATCGCCAGGCCCAGCCGGGTCGTTTCGGCGAGGCCGCGGGTGATGAGCGACGCCTTGGTGTTGTCGCCGAGCCCCATGCCGTCGGCGATGCCCACGGCCAGCGCGATGACGTTCTTCACCGCGCCGCCCAGCTCGCAGCCGACCACGTCGGTGTTGGTGTACGGGCGGAAGTACGCGGTGTGGCAGGCGGTCTGGAGGCGGCGGGCCACGCTCTCGTCGGAGCAGGCCACCACGGAGGCGGCGGGCTGCCGGGCGGCGATCTCCTTGGCGAGGTTGGGCCCGGTGAGCACCGCGACGCGCTCCGCGGGCGCCTTGGCGACCTCCTGGACGACCTCGCTCATCCGCTTGGCGGTGCCGAGTTCGACGCCCTTCATCAGGGAGACCAGCACGGTGTCGGCGGCCAGCAGCGGCGCCCAGTCGGAGAGGTTGCCGCGCAGCGTCTGGGAGGGCACGGAGAAGACGGTGAACTCCGCGCCGGCCGCGGCCTCGGCCGGGTCGGTGGTGGCCCGCACACCGTCGGGCAGCCGCACCCCGGGGAAGTAGTCGGGATTGCCGCGGCCGGTGTTGATGGCCTCGACCACACCGGGCCGCCGCCCCCACAACGTCACCTCGCACCCCGCGTCGGCGAGCACCATCGCGAAGGCGGTGCCCCAGGAGCCGGTGCCGAAGACGGCGCAGCGCGTCACTTGCTCTCCTCATCGGCCAGCGGAAGCGGCGGGCCGTCGGTGCCGGACCGGGTGGGCCGGTCGTACCTCTGAACGGGCGCCGGCTCGCCGCGCACCTCGGAGAGGAGTTCGGTGATGGCGTCCATGATGGTGTCGGTGGCCGCCCTGAGAACCTCGGCGGTGGGCTCCTGGCCGTAGAACTCGGACAGGTCCACCGGCGGGCCGGCGTGCACCTTGAGCGTCTTGCGGGGGAAGAGGCGGACCCGCTTCTCCTTGGCGTACGGCGGCACGGCCTCGTTGGCGCCCCACTGGGCGACGGGGATGACCGGGGCCTTGGTGAGCAGCGCGACCCGCGCGGCGCCGGTCTTCCCGCGCATGGGCCACATGTCCGGGTCGCGGGTGAGGGTGCCCTCGGGGTAGAAGGCCACGCACTCCCCCTTGTTGATGGCGTCCACGGCGGACCGGAACGCGTTGGCGGCGTCGGTGGACTCGCGGTAGACCGGGATCTGGCCGGTGCCGCGGAGCATGGTGCCCACGAAGCCGCCTCTGAAGAGGGCGGCCTTGGCGAGGAAGCGCGGCACCCTTCCGGTGTTGTACTGGAAGTGCGCGTAGGAGAGCGGGTCGAGATACGAGTTGTGATTGATCGCGGTGATAAATCCACCGTCGGCGGGAATGTGCTCCATTCCGTGCCAGTCCCGCTTGAACAGAACCACCAGCGGCGGTTTGCACAAGACCGCTGCCATGCGGTACCAGAAGCCGATTCTGCGGCCGGACACTCGGAACATCCTCTCTTGGGCCCTGCTGACCTGCTGGCTTGCTGTCGTCCCCGGCAGCCGCACAAGTGTCGCTCCAGGCACCCCGTCTGTCGAGGACACCGTAACCCCGCACGTCTTCGGCGAGCCGGGCAGCAGGTCAGAATGAGGCCCGTGGGAAGAAACGGAACCCCTCTGACCTGGACCCTCGTGGTGCCGCTGAAGCCCCTGGCACGGGCCAAGACCAGGCTCTCCGACGCCGCGGGGGACGGTCCCCGGGCGTCGCTCGCCCTCGCGTTCGCCCAGGACACGGTGGGCGCGGCGCTGGCCAGCCGATGGGTGCGGGAGGTGACGGTCGTCACCGACGATCCGCTCGCCGGACGTGAGCTGTCGGCCCTCGGCGCCCGGATCCTGCCCGACTCCCCGGGGCGCGGGCTGAACGCGGCGCTGGCGCACGGCGCGCTGGCGGTCCGCGGGGAGCGCCCGGAGGCCGCCGTGGCGGCGCTGAACGCCGATCTCCCGGCGCTGCGGACCGTGGAACTCGACCTGGTGCTCGAGGCCGCCGCCGGCTTCTCACGCGCCTTCCTGGCGGACGCCGCGGGGGTGGGCACCACGCTGCTCTCGGCGGCCCCGGGCGCCGAGCTGGCGCCCGCCTTCGGGGGCCCGTCGCGGGACCGGCACCGGGCGTCGGGGGCGCGGGAGATCGAGCTGACGGGGGTGGACTCGGTGCGGCGCGACGTGGACACGGCCGGGGATCTGCGCGCGGCGGTGGCCCTGGGCGTGGGCGCCCACACCAGGGCTAGGCTGGCGGACATGCAGGGAACCGCCTATACGTACGACCCCGAGACCCGCGCCGGCAGCGTGCTGCTGGACGACGGCACCCCGCTGCCGTTCGACACCGCGGCCTTCGACGCCGGGGGGCTGCGGATGCTGCGCCCGGGGCAGCGGGTGCGGATCGAGGTGGAGGGCGAGGGCGAGCGGCGCCGGGTCGTCTTCGTCACGCTGCAGACGTTCTGAGCGCCGTAAGGCCCTTGCCCGGTGGATGAACCCGAGCCCCGTGGAGGAACCCGAGTCTCGCGGACGAACCCGCCCCCGAGCCTCGACGCGGAGGCCCTGCGCGCGAACGCCTGAGAGACGGGCGCCGACAGCACCGCGGGCCGGGCTCCCTAGGGGAGCCCGGCCCGGCGCGGATGCGGTGGGGCGCCTGAGCGCCGTCGGCTAGCGCTTCCTGGCGGTGGTCTTCTTCGCGGTGGTCTTGCGGGCACTCGTCTTGCGCGCCGGGGCCTTCTTCGCCGTGGCCTTGGCGGGCGCCTTCTTGGCGGTGACCTTCTTGGCGGGGGCCTTCTTCGCCGCGGTCTTGGCCGGGGCCTTCTTGGCCGTCGCCTTCTTGGCCGCGGCCTTCTTGGCGGGAGCCTTCTTGGCGGTCGCCTTCTTGGCCGCGGCCTTCTTCGCCGCCACCTGGAGGCTGCCCTTGGGGGCCTTCTTCACGGAGACCTCACCGCCGCGCGGGAGCTTCTTGGAGCCGCTCACCAGATCCTTGAACCCCTGGCCGGGGCGGAAGCGGGGCACCGAGGTCTTCTTGACCCGCACGCGCTCCCCGGTCTGCGGGTTACGGGCGTACCGGGCGGGCCGCTCCACCTTCTCGAACGAACCGAAACCAGTGACCGAAACTCGCTCCCCGGCGACGACCGCCCGGACGATGGCGTCCAGGACGGCGTCTACGGCATCGGCGGCCTGCTGACGGCCGCCGACCTTGTCGGCAATCGCTTCTACGAGCTGCGCCTTGTTCACGTCTTCCCCTTCGGAGACATTGCCGGAATCAATGTGTTCAAGCCTTTTCGCACGTTAGGCAGATATATACCGCAAATCAAACACGAAACGGGCTAATCACCCTTGTGCCGCAACGCACTCGATCGTCACGGACTTCCGTCGGTGTCGGGATCTTCGGGGAAACGCCCCTCGTCGAGGTCGTTCATCAACCGCTCCAGACGCTTTGCCGCATCTGCGAGATCGTGTTTCGCCGCTGAGGTGATGACCAGCAGCTTCCGGGACAGCGCCATCCGTACGCCCTCCGGGACTTGCAGTGCGCGCACCCTTGCGTGCGCTTCCTTGAGCCGGTCGGCGACGATGCCGTAGAGCTCGAGTTGGCCGTCGCGTTCCATGCGCTGATTGTGCCATCTGAGGCGAGTTGTCGCTTCACGGGGCCTCAACATGCCGATGCGCCGCCGGTCCGAGGACCGGCGGCGCATCTTGCCAAACCCGCTCTGTACAGGGAGAACCGGGGGTCAGGCCGCCACGGTGCTGGGCTTGTAGGAGGGGCGACGCGCCTCGTACGAGGCGATCGATTCCTCCTCCCTGAGAGTGAGGCTGATGTCGTCCAGCCCCTCCAGGAGTCGCCACCGGGCATTCTCGTCAAGCTCAAAATCAGCCGTGATGCCCTCGGCTCGCACCTGGCGCTCGACGAGGTCCACGGTGACCTCCGCGGCGGGGTCCGCCTCGACCAGCTTCCACAGCCGGTCCACGGTCTCCTGCGGCAGGACGACGGTCAGCAGCCCGTTCTTGAGGGAGTTGCCACGGAAGATGTCGGCGAAGCGGGCGGAGATGACGGCCTTGAAGCCGTAGTTCTGCAGCGCCCACACCGCGTGCTCACGCGAGGAGCCGGTGCCGAAGTCGGGACCGGCCACCAGAACCGTTCCGCCCTTGTGCTCGGCCTTGTTGAGCACGAACTCCGGGTCCTTGCGCCACGCCTCGAAGAGGCCGTCCTCGAAGCCGTCGCGGGTCACCTTCTTGAGCCAGTGCGCCGGGATGATCTGGTCCGTGTCCACATTGCTGCGGCGCAGCGGGACGGCCCGGCCGGTGTGCGTGGTGAATGCTTCCATGACTGCTCAGGCCCCCACGGGAGTCGATACGGCGGCGTCGGACAGGTCGGCGGGCGAGGCCAGATGGCCCAGCACCGCGGTGGCGGCGGCGACCTGCGGCGAGACCAGGTGGGTCCGGCCGCCCTTGCCCTGCCGGCCCTCGAAGTTGCGGTTGGACGTGGACGCCGACCGCTCACCGGGGGCGAGCTGGTCGGGGTTCATGCCCAGGCACATCGAGCAACCCGCGTGCCGCCATTCGGCCCCCGCGGCGGTGAACACCTTGTCCAGCCCCTCCTCGACGGCCTGGAGGGCGACCCGCACCGAGCCGGGTACCACCAACATCCGTACGCCGTCGGCCACCGCACGGCCGGACAGCACCGAGGCGGCGGAGCGCAGGTCCTCGATGCGGCCGTTGGTGCAGGAGCCGACGAAGACCGTGTCCACCTTGATGTCGCGCAGCGGCTGACCGGCCGTCAGGCCCATGTACTCCAGGGCCTTCTCGGCGGCGTAGCTCTCGCTGGCGTCCTCGAAGGAGGCCGGGTCCGGGACCGACTCCGACAGCGGCGCGCCCTGGCCGGGGTTGGTGCCCCAGGTGACGAACGGGGCGAGCGCGGAGGCGTCGATGACGACCTCACGGTCGAAGACCGCGTCGTCGTCGCCGCGCAGGGTGCGCCAGTACGCGACGGCCGCGTCCCAGTCGGCGCCCTGGGGGGCGTGCGGGCGGCCCTCCAGATAGGCGAAGGTGGTCTCGTCCGGGGCGATCATGCCCGCGCGGGCACCCGCCTCGATGGACATGTTGCACACGGTCATCCGGGCCTCCATCGAGAGCTTCTCGATGGCGGGGCCGCGGTACTCGATCACATAGCCCTGGCCGCCGCCGGTGCCGATCTTCGCGATGATCGCCAGGATCAGGTCCTTGGCGGTGACGCTCTCGGGCAGCTCGCCCTCGACGGTGATCGCCATGGTCTTGAACGGCGCGAGCGGCAGCGTCTGGGTGGCCAGCACATGCTCGACCTGGCTGGTGCCGATGCCGAACGCGAGCGCGCCGAAGGCACCGTGGGTCGAGGTGTGGCTGTCACCGCAGACCACGGTCGTCCCGGGCTGGGTCAGTCCCAGCTGCGGTCCCACCACGTGGACGACGCCCTGCTCGACATCGCCGAGCGGGTGCAGCCGGACACCGAACTCCGCGCAGTTCTTGCGCAGCGTCTCCAACTGGGCGCGCGAGACGGGGTCCGCGATCGGCTTGTCGATGTCGAGGGTGGGGGTGTTGTGGTCCTCGGTCGCGAGGGTGAGATCGGTACGACGGACCGTGCGACCGGCCTTGCGCAGGCCGTCGAACGCCTGCGGGCTGGTCACCTCGTGCAGCAGATGCAGATCGATGAAGAGCAGGTCAGGCTCGCCTTCGGCGCGCCGGACGACATGGTCGTCCCAGACCTTTTCCGCAAGTGTCCGTCCCATCGCTTTCCCTCCGGCCGGCGCCAGTGCCGGCCCAAACTCGATTCGAGTGCGTGCCCTGGTCCGCGGGCCCGCCATTTACAGGGTGGCGGCTATCCCCGGAAAATGAACTTGCGTTTCACACTGTGAGACGCGAGTATCGTTTCATGGACAACACTAGCGGTGTCGGCGTTCTCGACAAGGCTGCTCTGGTTCTGAGCGCCCTGGAGTCCGGTCCGGCCACCCTCGCCGGGCTGGTCGGGGCGACCGGCCTCGCCCGCCCCACGGCGCACCGGCTCGCGGTGGCTCTCGAGCACCACCGGATGGTGGCACGTGACATGCAGGGGCGCTTCATCCTGGGCCCCCGCCTGGCCGAGCTGGCGGCGGCCGCGGGCGAGGACCGGCTGCTCGCCACGGCCGGCCCCGTGCTCACCCACCTCCGGGACGTGACCGGCGAGAGCGCGCAGCTCTACCGGCGCCAGGGAGACATGCGCATCTGCGTCGCCGCGGCCGAGCGGCTGTCCGGACTGCGGGACACCGTGCCGGTCGGCTCGACGCTCCCCATGAAGGCCGGCTCGGCCGCCCAGGTACTGATGGCCTGGGAGGAGCCCGAGCGGCTGCACCGCGGGCTCCAGGGGGCCCGCTTCACCGCCACCGCCCTGTCGGGCGTACGGCGGCGGGGCTGGGCGCAGTCGATCGGCGAGCGGGAGCCCGGCGTGGCGTCCGTCTCCGCGCCCGTGCGCGGCCCGTCCAACCGCGTGGTCGCCGCCGTCTCGGTCTCCGGACCGATCGAGCGGCTGACCCGCCACCCGGGCCGCATGCACGCCCAGGCGGTCATCGACGCGGCGGCCCGTCTGACGGACGCCCTCCGCCGGGGCAACTGATGAGCGCCTTACGGCGCCCATGGCGCCCTGTTACGCCTTGTTCAGGTTCAGCCGGTCGGCCGCCCGGTCCCCGCGGCGGCCGACCGGGACGACTCCGGTGGCCTTGCCCAGGCCGAACGCCGGCATGTTGATGTAGACCGCCTCGTGCGCCCCGGCCGGTACGACATAGGTCTCGTGCCAGAAGCCGACCTTGCCCTTGCCCTCCCGCAGCCGGCGGTTGAACGCCGCCCAGGCGGGCCGGTGCTCCTTGTCCTGGGCCACCGAATACTCCAGCAGCCGCTCGTGCGAGGCCCAGTACTGGACCACGTAGAGCACCCGCGGCGAGCCGAACAGCACCTGATGGCCCAGCATCCCGCTCCCCTCGTCCCGCGACAGCTCGCTGAGCATCCGCGGCATCGCCCGGAAGACCGGCAGCCAGCTCCGCAGCGCGCGGAAGCGGTTGATGCGCATGCCGATCAGGAAGACGGTGACCTCCCCCTCGACCTCGGCGGTCATCCGACCGGCGAGCAGCTCGGCACCCATGGTGATCCCCTCGTTCCCCACGCCCGGGATAGACTTGGATAGCGGCGCTATCCAGCACTTAGATAGTGCCACTCTCCAACGGAAGGTGCAACAGGGATGCGACTGGCGGAGCTCAGCGAGCGCAGCGGAGTGCCCACCGCGACGATCAAGTACTACCTGCGCGAGCGGCTGCTGCCGCCGGGCGAGCGGATCACCGCCACCCAGGCCGAGTACGGCGAGGAGCATCTGCGCAGACTCCGGCTGGTGCGCTCGCTGATCCAGGTCGGCCGGATGCCGGTGGCCACGGCGCGCGAGGTGCTGGCCGCCGCCGAGGACGAGTCGCTCAGCCAGAACACCCGGATGGGCGCCGCGGTCTGGGCGCTGCCGCACGGTCCCGAACCCGACGAGGACGATCCGCACGCGGAGCGCGCCCGCGAGCAGGTGGACACCGTGCTGCGGCGGATGGGCTGGTCCTACGGCCAGGAGCTGGGCGACACCTCCCCCGCCTACCGGATGCTGGTGGCGGCCGTCGCCTCCCTGGACCGCCTGGGATACCCCCATGACACCGAGCATCTGCTGGTGCACGCCCGGCTGGCGGGCGAACTGGCGGTCGCCGACCTGGACCTGGTGGAGACCTACGACACCCCGCCCGAGCAGGTCGAGGCGGTGGTGGCACTGACGGTGCTCTACGAACCGGTGCTGCTCAGCCTGCGGCGGCTCGCACAAACCGAGGAATCCGGCCGCCGCTTCAAGGAGTGACCGGCGGGCCGAGGGCACGAAAAAGCCCCCCGCTGTCGCGGAGGGCTTTTCGCTGGTACCCCCGACCGGATTCGAACCGGCGCTACCGCCTTGAGAGGGCGGCGTGCTAGGCCGCTACACAACGGGGGCCTGAATCAGCACAAGTGCTGCGCTGGGCTACCAGGACTCGAACCTAGACTAAATGAACCAGAATCACTCGTGCTGCCAATTACACCATAGCCCATGGTATAGACCAGTACCCCCGACCGGATTCGAACCGGCGCTACCGCCTTGAGAGGGCGGCGTGCTAGGCCGCTACACAACGGGGGCTCTAGCGATCTCCGTCTTGCGAAGAGATCCGTACCCCCGACCGGATTCGAACCGGCGCTACTGCCTTGAGAGGGCAGCGTGCTAGGCCGCTACACAACGGGGGCTTGGTCCTGCTTTGATCAAGAGACTCACCGGACATCCGGGAAATCTCCTGCTGGGGTACCAGGACTCGAACCTAGACTAAGTGAACCAGAATCACTCGTGCTGCCAATTACACCATACCCCACCAAAACGCCACCCCCGTAAGGGGTTTTGTTTGGTTTACGCCTCCGGTCCGGCCTCTCGGCGGCCCGTCCGGCGCAGGAAGAACATTACCCGATGGTGGACGGCCCACCAAAACGAGTATCACCGCGAGTGGCGCCGCCTCGCGGGCGCGGGCGGCGCCCCATGTGCCTACCCCGCCAGCTTGGCCAGCGCCGCGTCGACCCGGGCCAGGGTGCGCTCGCGGCCCAGGACCTCCAGGGACTCGAACAGCGGCAGCCCGACCGTGCGCCCGGTGACCGCGACGCGCAGCGGCGCCTGGGCCTTGCCCAGCTTCAGGCCGTGCTCCTCACCTGCCGCGAGGACCGCGGCCTTCAGGGTCTCGGCGTCCCAGTCCGCCTCGGCGAGCCGGGTGCGGACCGAGGCCAGGAGCGCGTCCGCGCCAGGCTTCATCGCCTTGGTCCAGGACGCCTCGTCGGCCACCGGCTCGCCGAGGAAGAGGAAGTCCACGTTCGCGGTGATGTCGGACAGGACCGTCAGCCGGGTCTGGGCCAGCGGGGCCAGCGCCTCGAAGGCGGCCGCGTCGAAGGCCTCCGGGGCCCACGGCGCGTGCGGGGCCTTCAGCCAGGGCTCGCACGCCTCGATGAACGCCTTCACGTCCAGCAGCCGGATGTGGTCCGCGTTGATCGCCTCGGCCTTCTTGAGGTCGAAGCGCGCCGGGTTGGCGTTCACCGCCGAGATGTCGAACGCCTCGACCATCTCCTCCAGCGAGAAGACGTCCCGGTCGGCGGAGAGCGACCAGCCCAGCAGGGAGAGGTAGTTGAGCAGCCCCTCGGGGAGGAAGCCGCGCTCGCGGTAGAGGTTCAGCGAGGCCTGCGGATCACGCTTGGAGAGCTTCTTGTTGCCCTCGCCCATGACATACGGGAGGTGACCGAAGACGGGCACCGTGCCCCCGCCCACACCGATCTCGGCGAGCGCGCGGTAGAGCGCGATCTGCCGCGGGGTGGAGGAGAGCAGGTCCTCGCCGCGCAGTACGTGCGTGATCTCCATCAGCGCGTCGTCGACGGGGTTGACGAGCGTGTAGAGGGGCGCGCCGTTGGCCCGCACGATCCCGTAGTCCGTGACGTTCTCGGGGGCGAAGGTCAGCTCACCGCGCACCAGGTCGGTGAAGGTGATCGGCTCGTCCGGCATCCGGAAGCGCACGATCGAGGCGCGCCCCTCGGCCTCGTACGCCGCGATCTGCTCGGCGGTCAGGGTGCGGCACTTCCCGTCGTAGCCGGAGGGCCGGCCGGCCTTGCGGGCCGCCTCGCGGCGCTCCTCCAGTTCCTCGGCGGTGCAGTAGCAGCGGTAGGCGCGGCCCGCCTCCAGCAGCTTCTCCGCGACCTCGCGGTAGAGGTCCATCCGCTGCGACTGGCGGTAGGGCGCGTGCGGACCGCCGACCTCGGGGCCCTCGTCCCAGTCGAAGCCCAGCCAGCGCATGGCGTCCAGCAGCTGGGTGTAGGACTCCTCGGAGTCGCGCGCGGCGTCGGTGTCCTCGATGCGGAACACCAGGGTGCCGCCGTGGTGGCGGGCGAAGGCCCAGTTGAACAGGGCCGTGCGGACCAGGCCGACATGGGGGTTGCCGGTCGGCGAGGGACAGAAACGAACCCGCACGGGGGCGGAGGAGGAGGATGCGCTAGCCACGCTTGATCACCTTGTTGGTGAGAGTGCCGATGCCTTCGATGGTGACGGCGACCTCGTCGCCGACGGAGAGCGGGCCGACGCCCGCCGGGGTGCCGGTGAGCACGACGTCGCCGGGGAGCAGCGTCATCGCCTCGGTGATGTGCACGATCAGGTCCTCGATCGGGCGCACCATCTCGCTCGTACGGCCGAGCTGACGCTGTTCACCGTTGACGGTGCACATGATGCCGAGGTCGCCGGCGCGCGTCAGGTCGATATCGGTCTCCACCCAGGGGCCCAGCGGGCAGGAGGTGTCGAAGCCCTTGGCCCGCGCCCACTGCTTCTCGCGCCGCTGGGCGTCGCGGGCCGTGATGTCGTTGCCGCAGGTGTAGCCGAGGATGACGTCCTGGACGCGGTCGCGCGGCACCTCACGGCACATCCGTCCGATGACCACGGCCAGCTCGGCCTCGTAGTGCACCTCGGAGGAGAAGGAGGGGTACGCGACGGGGTCGCCGGGGCCGACCACGGAGGTGGACGGCTTGAAGAAGACGACCGGGACGTCGGGGACCTCGTTGCCCAGCTCCGCCGCGTGCTCGGCGTAGTTGCGCCCGATTCCGACGACCTTGTTCGGCAGGACGGGCGGCAGCAGCCGGACCTTGCTCAGGGGGACCTTCTGGCCCGAGCGCTCGAATTCGGCGAAGGGGTGGCCCTTGATGATGTCGAGGACGGGGCCGTCCGGATCGGACGGTTCGCCCTCCACCACGCCGAAGGCGACGTTGCCGTCGATGGAGAATCTGGCGATGCGCACGGGAAGCCTTGGCTCCTGACTGAACTCGCTGGAGACTGACGCCCCAGGCTATCGCTCCGCGTCCCGCGCGCCGCCGTCCCGCCCGCCGCCGGTGGTGGCGCCCACCACGCCCCCGGGGGTCAGTTGCCCGGGGCCTCGGTCAGCACGGTGCGCTTGGGGTTCGCGGTCCGGTTGGGCAGATCGACGCGGTGCTCCGGCCGCTCCTCGGGCGCGCCGGTGTCCTCGACCTCCTCGGCGATGCCCTGGGCGTCCTTGAGCTCTTGGACGTCCTTGACATGGGCCAGGGTGGTGCGCCGCGGGTTGGCTATGGAGCGGAACATCATCGTCGTCTTCACTGGGGTGTACGCCTCGCTCTTGTCGTTCGTTCCGGCTGTGTAAAGCGTCAGGCTAGAGGCGGCCTTGCCCATCGATTCGCAGGAAAAGTCGCCGCCAGCATGTGATATTGCTCACGAGCGATCAGGCAAATGCGACATAGAAGACAGTTACCTAATCGCGCTAAACGGACATCACGTACCTGAACCTGACGTTCCGCTCTTGATCATCGCTAGCCGGACACTCGATTGCGGGCTTCGATTCGTACGCGAAAGTCCGTTATCGCCGACATGACTTTCTACGTCCCGTAATAAAGTCCGTACTGAGCGTCACGCGCATCACAGCCTTACCCATTGCCCTTGTTGCAGCATCCGGCACTGTGCTGGAATTCCCGGGACCGCCGCGGGAATCACCGGCGCGCACGGGGGCGCAACTGAGAGGCGCCGAGCGGCGGGGGGCTCCTCTTGTCGACACGAAAGGATGCGCGCCGGTCACTCACGACCGACAGGGGGGATCGCGGTCCCCCATGACTCGACACCGCTCCGCCGCTCCGCCGGTGGGGCGCCTGGTCCAGAGGTTGCGACGCTAGTGCAGGGACGTTTCAAGAGGGATGGTATGGGGGCTCCCCAGGCCCGCCAGGGCCGAGGGGAAGCTTCGGCGGACCCGGAGCCGCGCGGCGCGACCGACCGCGGCGCCTCGCCCCAGCGCGCCCAGGGCGGCAACGGCAGGACGCTGACCGATCAGGGCCCCGAGGCCGGTACGCAGAGCGCCACCCGGGTCAGCGCGCCCAGCGGCGGTGGTGGCGGCGGAGACGCCACGGAGCCGCCGGCCAAGGCGAAGCCCTCCGGCCCCACCGGGCCCGGCAATCGCATGGCCCTGCGCAACTGGCGCATCAGTACCCGACTGGTCTCGCTGCTCGCGCTCCCGGTGGTCGCCGCGACCACGCTGGGGGCGCTGCGCATCGAGGGCTCGCTGGACAACATCAAGCAGCTGGACCAGATGAAGCTGCTCACCGAGATGACGCAGCAGGCCACCCAGCTGGCCAGCGCGCTCCAGGAGGAGCGCGACAAGTCGGCCGGTCCGCTGGCGGGCAAGGGCAACGACAAGGACGACCGGGTCGTATCCACCCGCGAGGACACCAACCGCGCGATCGCGGCGTTCCGCGAGGCCACCCACCAGGTCGACCCCGGTGACCAGTCGCTGGCCGGTGTGCAGTCCACGCTGGTCAACATCGACCGTCAGCTCGGCAAGATCAACGAGGTCCGGGACACGGCCTACGACAACAGCCAGTACTACTCGCTGACGGTCCAGAACTACAACGAGCTGATCAACTCGTTGCTGTCGCTCTCCCAGGACATGGCGCAGGCGACCAGCAACCGCGCGATGATCAACAACACCCGCGCGCTCGCGACCTTCTCCTCCGCGAAGGAGTACGCCTCCATCCAGCGTGCGCTCATCAGCGCCGCCCTCGCCGACCCCAAGGGCGCCGACTTCTCCGCCAACGACCGCCGCTTCGCCAGGACCGCGGTGGACAAGGAGAACGAGGCGCTCGGCCGCTTCAAGCAGATCCGCCAGGGCAACTCCGAGGACCTGCTCGAACCGCTGGACAGCCGCCCCGACATCAAGGCGGCGACCATGTACGCCGACCGCGCGGTGCGCGACCCCGAGGGGCTCAAGGCGGAGAAGCGGACCGATCTCGACTGGTACGACCAGGACAGTATCAAGATCGAAGAGATGGGCAAGATCGAGGAGACGCTGCTCAGCGAGATGCAGCAGAAGGCTCGTGAGCTCCGCGACTCCGCCCAGCAGGACGCGATCCTCAACGGTGCGCTGATCCTGCTGGTCCTCGGCGTCTCCCTGGTCGGTGCCTTCGTCGTCGCCCGCTCCATGGTCCGCTCGCTGCGCCGCCTGCAGGACACCGCGCAGGAGGTCTCCCAGAAGCGGCTGCCCGAACTGGTCAAGCATCTCTCCGAGTCCGACCCGCAGGATGTGGACACCTCCGTCGAGTCCGTCGGCGTGCACAGCCGGGACGAGATCGGAAAGGTGGCCGCGGCCTTCGACGACGTGCACCGCGAGGCGGTCCGGCTGGCCGCCGAACAGGCGCTGCTGCGGGGCAACGTCAACGCGATGTTCACCAACCTCTCGCGCCGCAGCCAGGGCCTCATCCAGCGCCAGCTCTCGCTCATCTCCGAGCTGGAGAGCCGCGAGGCCGACCCGGACCAGCTCTCCTCGCTGTTCAAGCTGGACCACCTCGCCACCCGCATGCGCCGTAACGGCGAGAACCTCCTGGTCCTCGCGGGCGAGGAGCCGGGCCGCCGGTGGACCCGCCCGGTGCCGCTGGTGGACGTGCTCCGCGCGGCCGCATCCGAGGTGGAGCAGTACGAGCGCATCGAGCTCAGCTCGGTCCCGGCGACCGAGGTCGCCGGCCGGGTCGTCAACGACCTCGTGCACCTGCTCGCCGAGCTGCTGGAGAACGCCACCTCCTTCTCCTCGCCGCAGACCAAGGTCAAGGTCACCGGTCACGCGCTGCCCGACGGGCGGGTGCTGGTCGAGATCCACGACACCGGTATCGGGCTCTCGCCCGAGGACCTGGCCGCGATCAACGAGCGGCTGGCCTCCCCGCCCACGGTCGATGTGTCGGTCTCCCGGCGCATGGGTCTGTTCGTGGTCGGCCGTCTCTCGCTGCGCCACGGCATCCGCATCCAGCTCAGGCCGTCCGACTCGGGCGGTACGACGGCGCTGGTCATGCTGCCGGTCGACGTCGCCCAGGGCGGCCGGAAGCCGGCGCCGCAGGCCGCCGGCGGCAAGGCGGGCCAGGGCGCACCGGGTGCCGGCGACGGCGGTGCCCAGGGCGGCGCGGGGCTGCTCGGCTCCGCGCCCTCGCGGCGCCAGGTCCCGGGGTCCGGTTCGCGCGCCGCGCTGCCGGGCAACGGCGGCGGCAGCGGACTGCCGACCCGGCCGGTCGGCGCGGGTGCGGGCCCCTCGGGCGGCGCCCCGTCCGGCTCCACCAACTTCTTCGAGGGCGGACGGCCTCCGGGCCCCCGGACCAACGCCCCCTCCGGCCCCGGCGGTCAGCAGGGCGGCCCCGGCGGTCAGGGCGGCCCCGGCGCCCCCTCCGGCCGTCCCCCGCTGCCGACGCGCGGCGAGAACCCGACCGTCGCCCCGCCGACCGGGGCCCCGCCCCGGGCCGACGGGGGCGACCAGGGCGGCCGCCCGCAGCTGCCCACCCGCGGCCCCGCGCCCGAGCTTCCGGCCCCCACGCAGCCCGGCACCAGCTGGGGTGCGCGCCGCGCGTCCGGCGAGGACGACTGGCCGGGCGCTCCGCGCGACGCCGGGGACACCCCGCGCGGTCACGACGAGTACGAGCCCACCGGCCAGTTCGCCCGTCCGGAGCTCGGCACCCCGCCGGAGCGGCGCGATCCGTTCGGCAACCGCGGCCCCGGCGACACCGGCGAACTGCCGCAGCTGACCGACGGCCCCAGCATGTTCGAGCCGCGCCGCGCGCCCGGCGGGCCGCAGGCCGGGCAGGGGCTGTCCGACACCGGCCAGTTCAACCGCCCCGACTACGGCCGCGGCCCCGGCGACACCGGCGAGTTCGCCCGTCCCGAGTACGGCCAGGGACCGGGCGACACCGGTGAGTACGCCCAGCCCCGGTTCGAGGACGCCGCCCCGCGCGGCGGCCGCGGCCCCGGCGACACCGGCGAATTCCCCCGCCCGAACATGAGCGGCCCCGGCGACACCGGCGAATTCCCCCGCCCGAACATGAGCGGCCCCGGCGAGTACGCGCTGCCCCAGGACTCCCGGGGTGAGTCCGGCCGGCGCCCGGACGACCCGCTGCCGCCCGCCGGTCCCGGCGACGGCCGTACGCCGATCTTCGACACCATCGAATCGACCTGGCAGCATCACCAGGTCCTGGACCCGGGCAACTCGCACCGGCAGGACGGGGGCCGGTCGTTCCCGTCCACGCCCTCCGCGCCCGAGCCCACCCCCGGCCGTCCCGCCTCGGCCGTACCGCCCCTCTCGCCCCGCGAGCCGCAGTCGGCCCAGGGCACGGGGGACTTCGCCGGATCGGGCGCCGCGGCGGGACCGGGCGGAGCCGGTCGGGGCGGCCGGAGCACGGGTTCCCACTGGCGTACGTCGCCCCACAACGACGAGCGCTGGCGGCGCGCCGAGCAGATCCGCGAACCCGCGGCCGGCGGTATCACGTCGTCCGGGTTGCCACGGCGGGTGCCGCGCGCAAACCTCGTGGAGGGCGCCGCACACCAGCAGCCGCAGCAGCCCGAAAGGACTGGGCCGCAGGTGTCTCGCGCGCCCGATGATGTACGCGGAAGGCTGACCAACCTCCGTCGTGGGATCCAGCAGGGTCGCCGGGCCGGCACCGGACTCGACGACAACCATGATCGCGGCATTGGCCCGACTTACCAGCAGGAGCGTTAGTTGAGCCCGATGAGCCAGGCGGCGCAGAATCTGAACTGGTTGATCACGAACTTCGTGGACAACACCCCCGGGGTGTCCCACACGGTGGTGGTCTCCGCCGACGGACTCCTTCTGGCGATGTCCGAAGGCTTCCCCCGTGACCGAGCCGATCAACTGGCGGCGGTGGCCTCCGGCCTGACCTCGCTCACCTCCGGAGCCTCCCGCATCTTCGAAGGCGGCGTGGTCAACCAGACCGTCGTCGAAATGGAACGAGGCTTCCTCTTCATCATGTCCATCTCCGACGGATCCTCCCTCGCCGTGCTCGCCCACCCCGAGTGCGACATCGGCCTCGTCGGCTACGAGATGGCCCTGCTGGTCGATCGCGCGGGCAACGTCCTCACCCCGGACCTGCGTGCCGAACTGCAGGGCAGCCTGCTGAACTGAACCAACGACCATCCGACGCCCGCCCGCCCGGCCACACGGCCGGGCGGCCCCCCACCGGCACCGACCGACGGCACCACCGTCACCTTGTTGTCCGACCGGAGGATCCATGACCCCGCCCCCCGCCTCGCCCGGCCCGTACGGCGGCCATCACCAATCGCCGTACGGGGGTGAAGGCGACCAGCCATTGGTGCGCCCCTATGCCATGACCGGTGGCCGGACCCGGCCCCGCTACCAGCTCGCCATCGAGGCGCTGGTCAGCACCACGGCCGACCCCATGCATCTGCAGGGGCTCCTTCCCGAGCACCAGCGGATCTGCCACCTGTGCCAGGAGGTCAAGTCGGTCGCCGAGGTCTCGGCGCTGCTGAACATCCCCCTGGGCGTGGCACGCATCCTGGTGGCGGACCTGGCGGAGGCCGGCATGGTGGCGATCCACCAGCCCGGGGGCGGTTCGGAAGCGGGCGGTACTCCGGACGTGACACTGCTCGAAAGGGTGCTCAGTGGACTTCGCAAGCTCTAGCGGCGCTCCCCCCGCCCGCGCGACCACCTCGGCGAAAATCGTGGTGGCGGGCGGCTTCGGCGTGGGCAAGACCACGTTCGTCGGCGCGGTCTCGGAGATCAATCCGCTGCGCACCGAAGCCGTGATGACCTCCGCCTCGGCGGGGATCGACGATCTGAGCCACGTCCAGGACAAGACCACGACGACCGTGGCGATGGACTTCGGCCGCATCACGCTCGACGACGACCTGATCCTGTACCTGTTCGGCACGCCCGGCCAGGACCGCTTCTGGTTCATGTGGGACGACCTGGTGCGCGGCGCGATCGGCGCCGTGGTCCTGGTGGACACCCGCCGGCTTTCCGACTGCTTCCCCGCCGTCGACTACTTCGAGAACTCCGGACTGCCCTTCGTCATCGCCCTCAACGGCTTCGACGGCCAGCAGCCCTACAACCCCGAAGAGGTCCGCGAGGCCCTGCAGATCGGCCCGGACACTCCCATCATCACCACCGACGCGCGCCATCGCAGCGAGGCGAAGAGCGCGCTCATCACGCTGGTCGAGCATGCGCTGATGGCCCGACTCAAGTAGCGGCCACTGTCCGGAAGTTGTCGGAAAACCGATGTAGGGCGGGCTGTGTCGAACGACACGGCCCGCTCGTCATTCATAACGTTTCGACAGAGATATGCACCGGCCGTCGATACGCAGCGCGATCGCACAGCTCCGGTGCGCACTCAAATAGTTCGGTATTCGACATGTCTTAGCCGTAACGCCCCTTTTTTCTCTGGTCCAGACAACGCACTGACCGCTTTGCGCACTGTTTGGAAAGCACCCGCGCGGCGTGCTGGAATTCGCTGAACTGGGCAGTCAGGGCCCAGCTGGGAACGGTACGAATCGGGTGCCGATGCCGAGAGGTTGTTGGTCGAGTGAGGCGAAGCAAGCCGGACCCCGCGCAAGATGCGCGAGGGAACTTCACCCCGCCGCCGCGTACAGGCACCGCGGCGTCCTCCGCCGAGGCAGCGGAGCCACCCACATCCAGTGGTGGCCGGATCTCCCCTCGGAACTGGCGGGTGCGCGGCCGGCTGTACGCGATCCTGCTCATCCCCGTGCTCGTCGCCCTGGTCTTCGGTGGCTTCCAGGTCGCCTCATCGGTCTCCACCTGGAACGAGGCGCGGGACGCCGAGCGCACCGCCCGGGTCGTCCGGGCCGCCACCACCTACGCCCACGCGCTGGTCAATGAGCGCGACTTGACCGCGGGCCCGCTGCTCAGCGGCACCAACGAGGCCACGGTGGCCAGGGCCCGCGCCGCCAGCGACGAGTCGAAGAAGGATTTCGACAAGGCCGTCGCCGACATGCCGCAGACGCCGACCCTGAAACGCCGCCTCAAAGCGTTCAGAGCCGCCGAACCGCAGCTGGCCGCCCTGCGCCGGAACGCCTACACCGACCGCCTCGGCGGGGTGAAGACCGAAGAGGGCTATGTCCTCGTCGAGCACGGGCTGACCGAGTTCGCCAATGAACTGGGCCTGGGCACCGGCAATATCACGTCATACGGACGTACCGTCTACGCGGTATCCCTGGCCAAGGGCGCGGAGTCGCTGCAGCGCTCGATCGGCACCCATCTGCTGGTGAAGCCCGGCCCGTCCGCGACCGACCGCAAGACCCAGCTCACCGCCTTCACCTCGTACGTCTACCTCGAGGGCATCGCGCTCGGGGAGTTCGAGGCCGCCGGCACCCCGCAGGACGTGACCCGGCTCGAGGACACCCTCACGTCGGCCGAGAAGCGTGCGCAGACGCAAATCGCCGAGGCGAAACGTAAGGCCGAGGCGGACGGCAAGAAGTTCGCGGCGCCGCCCGGCATGGACCAGATGATCAAGGCCGTGGGCAGCGGTGCGAGCCCCTCCGCGCTGGCCGCCCAGGGGATCACCCCGGACGCCTGGTTCAACGCCTCCACGATCAAGTTCAACGCCTACCGGGACGTCGAGCAGACCCTGGTGAACAAGGCCGTGGACGAGGCGGCGCAGATCTCCTCGGACGCCCGCCGCGATGCGATCGTGAACGGCGCGATCGTGGTGCTGGCGCTCCTCGCCGCCTTCTTCGTGGCCGCCCGGATGGCGCGCTCGATGAGCCATTCGATGCGGCAACTGCGCAACGCCGCCTTCGACGTCGCCGAGAAGCGGCTGCCGGCGGTGGTCGACCAGCTCTCCCGCACCGACCCCGGACGGGTGGACACCCGGGTCAGCCCGATACCGATCAACACCCGGGACGAGATCGGCGAGGTGGCCCGCGCCTTCGACCAGGTGCACCGCGAGGCGATCCGGCTCGCGGCCGAGCAGGCGATGCTGCGCGGCGGCGTCAACGCGATCTTCACAAACCTTTCCAGTCGCAACCAGGGACTGATCGAGCGGCAGCTGACCCTGATCTCCGAACTGGAGAACCGGGAGGCCGATCCGGACCAGCTGGAGCACCTCTTCCGGCTGGACCACCTGGCCACCCGCATGCGGCGCAACGGCGAGAACCTCCTGATCCTCGCGGGCGAGGAGCCCGGCCGCCGGTGGAACCAGCCGGTGCCGCTGATCGACGTGTTGCGGGCCGCCTCCTCCGAGGTGGAGTCCTACGAGCGGATCGAGCTGGCCGGGGTCTCCGAGAGCGAGATCCACGGCACCGCGGTGACCGACCTGGTGCACCTCCTGGCCGAGCTGCTGGAGAACGCCACGACCTTCTCCTCCCCGCACACCAAGGTGCGGGTCACCTCGACCCGGCTGCCCGACGGCCGGGTGGTGGTGGAGATCCACGACAAGGGCATCGGCCTCACCGCCGAGGACTTCGCCGACATCAACCACAAGCTGGCCAATCCGCCGACGGTGGACGCCTCGGTGTCCCAGCGCATGGGCCTGTTCGTGGTCGGCCGCCTCGCCGACCGGCACGGCATCCGGGTCCAGCTGCGCCCCTCCGGGGAACAGACGGGCACCACCTCGCTGGTGATGCTGCCCGAGGCGATCACCCACGGCGGTGGCGGCGAGGAGCTGCCCCAGGACGACTTCACGGTCTCCCGGATCGTCCCCGAGCCGCGGCCCGCGCCCGTCTACGAGGACGTCGGCGAGCTGTCCTCGCGCACCGCCGCCGAGCTGGGCTTCGACGACTCCGCCTACGACCGGGACCAGGGGCAGAACCAGTTCCAGGGTCAGTACAGCGGAATGGGGGCCACCCCGCCCGAGCAGGATCCGCGGCATGACCAGGCCGCCTCCAATCCGTTGGCGCAGTCCTCGTACCAGAATTCCGCCTTTACGCAACCGGAAGCGGATTACACAACTCAAACGGAATCCGAACAGCAGCCGTATATCGGCTACAACTCACCCTCTCAGCAGGGAGAGTGGGGCGATTCCGGATCTTTCGAGATGCCCTTCGCGTCGCAGTTCGGGACCGAAGCGGAATCAGGACCCAGCGCTCCCGAAGTTTCTCGGGACCGCGTAGAGTTCCACCGTCCGGGCCCTTCCCCGAGCGGAATCCACTCGATGACCGACGCCGGGCTTCCGCGTCGTGACAAGCAGTGGCAGCCGTCCGGGGAGACGGGGGCACAGGGGATGGTCGGGGACCCGGCGGCGCCCGCGGCGCCGGAGCGGCCCTATCAGGCTCCCCAGCAGCAGGAGGACGGTGCCCCGTGGCAGTCGGAGAACGACCAGCGCTGGCACCGTGCCGAGCGGCTGCGGGAGCCGACGGCCGGCGGAGTCACATCGTCCGGCCTGCCCCGCCGGGTGCCCAAGGCCAATCTGGTCGAGGGCGCCGCGGAGCCGACCGGACAGGGCGGCCCCCAGGTCTCCCGCGCCCCGGAGGACGTCCGCGGCAGGCTGAGCAACCTGCGCCGCGGCGTCCAGCGGGGGCGCGACGCGAGATCCGGGACCCCCGGGCGTGACCAGCATGACCAACAGGGCTTCGGCCCCGGCAGCACCTACGATCAGGAGCGTTAGTGTGAGCCCGATGAGCCAGGCGGCGCAGAACCTGAACTGGTTGATCACGAACTTCGTGGACAACACCCCCGGGGTGTCCCACACGGTGGTGGTCTCCGCCGACGGACTCCTTCTGGCGATGTCCGAAGGCTTCCCCCGTGACCGAGCCGATCAACTGGCGGCGGTGGCCTCCGGCCTGACCTCGCTCACCTCCGGAGCCTCCCGCATCTTCGAAGGCGGCGTGGTCAACCAGACCGTCGTCGAAATGGAACGAGGCTTCCTCTTCATCATGTCCATCTCCGACGGATCCTCCCTCGCCGTGCTCGCCCACCCCGAGTGCGACATCGGCCTCGTCGGCTACGAGATGGCCCTGCTGGTCGATCGCGCGGGCAACGTCCTCACCCCGGATCTCCGCGCGGAATTGCAGGGCAGTCTTCTCAACTAGCAAACATGGAGTGCGTTTCGCGCCACCGCGCCATAGGGTGCGGTGGCGCGACCGGCAAGACAGGCGAGTTGGAGGAGGACACGTGGCAACGCCCCCTAGCGGATATCCGTACGCCCACGGGCAGCCGTCCGAGCCGCGCGGAGAGGGCCCAGTGAAGCGCTACAACTTCCCCTCCGCACCCAGCCGCCAGGCCCGCTCTCCACAGCAGCCGGAGCCCCAGCGGGAGCAGCAGCCCCCGCGGCGGCAGCCGCAGCGGCCCCAGCAACAGCCGTACACGCCCTCCTACGCGCCTCCCGGACCGTCGGAGGGATCCTGGTACGACGCGCCGCCCGCGCCCCGTATCGAGCCCGTACAGCCGCCTGAGCGCCCCGCCCCGGAACCTTCCTCCCCCGCGGGCGGCACTCATAACCCTCTGGTGCGCCCGTACGCCATGACAGGGGGCCGGACCCGGCCCCGGTACCAGCTCGCCATCGAGGCGCTGGTGCACACCACGGCCGACCCCGCTCAGCTCCAGGGCCAACTGCCCGAGCACCAGCGGATCTGCCAACTGTGCCGCGAGATCAAGTCGGTCGCCGAGATCTCCGCACTGCTCACCATTCCTCTCGGCGTAGCCCGCATCCTCGTAGCCGACCTGGCCGAGGCGGGGCTCGTCGCGATCCATCAGCCCGGCGGCGACGAGTCCGCCGGCGGTCAGCCTGACGTGACACTGCTCGAAAGGGTGCTCAGTGGACTTCGCAAGCTCTAGCGGTGCAGCCCGCTCCACCACCTCCGCGAAAATCGTGGTGGCGGGCGGCTTCGGCGTGGGCAAGACCACGTTCGTCGGCGCGGTCTCGGAGATCAACCCGCTGCGCACCGAAGCCGTGATGACCTCCGCCTCGGCGGGGATCGACGATCTCACCCACGCGCCGGACAAGACCACCACCACGGTGGCCATGGACTTCGGCCGCATCACGCTGGACCAGGACCTGATCCTGTACCTGTTCGGCACGCCCGGCCAGGACCGCTTCTGGTTCATGTGGGACGACCTGGTCCGGGGTGCCATCGGCGCGGTCGTCCTGGTGGACACCCGCCGCCTCGCCGACTGCTTCCCGGCGGTCGACTACTTCGAGAACTCCGGGCTGCCGTTCGTCATCGCCCTCAACGGCTTCGACGGGCACCAGCCCTACAACCCCGAAGAGGTCCGCGAGGCCCTGCAGATCGGCCCCGACGCGCCGATCATCACCACCGATGCCCGCCACCGCAGCGAGGCCAAGAGCGCGCTGATCACCCTGGTCGAGCACGCGCTGATGGCCCGGCTGCGGTAGCCGAGGCCGCCCGCGGAAGCCAAAATCCCCTGCTCTCCGAAGGAGAACAGGGGATTTGTGCGTTTCCGCGGCTTGGGGCGTTTCCGCGGCGGCGCCGGTGGGCGCTCGGCCCCCGGCGCCGGTGGGCTCAGCCCTGCCAGCTGTGCGGCGCGCTGAACGCCGGGCGGCGCTCCAGCCGGCGCCAGCGGGCGGCGCTGCGGCTCGGGCGGGTGGAGCCGGCGGTCCGGTGGGTGCCGGCGGCCGCGCGGGCGAGCAGCACCGCGGTGACCGCGGCGAGTTCCTCGGCGTCGGCGTGACCCTTCTCGACCCGGACCAGGGTGGCCGCCGCCGCGGCGGCGGGATCGGCGATATCGCTGGGTGTGCTCACGGTGTTCTCTTCTCCCTTGTCGCGCGGGTCCCGCGCGAGGTCATGAACGTGAGGGTTACTGCGGCGGGTTGCCGTGCTTGCGGGACGGCAGGTCGGCGTGCTTGTCGCGCAGCATCGCCAGGGAGCGGATGAGGACCTCACGGGTTTCGGTCGGGTCGATCACATCGTCGACCAGCCCCCGCTCGGCCGCGTAGTACGGGTGCATCAGCTCGGACTTGTACTCCTTGACCATGCGGGCGCGCATGGCCTCGGGGTCGTCGGCGCCGGCGATCTGACGGCGGAAGATCACGTTGGCGGCGCCCTCGGCACCCATCACCGCGATCTCGTTGGTCGGCCAGGCGTAGGTCAGGTCGGCCCCGATGGACTGGGAGTCCATCACGATGTAGGCGCCGCCGTACGCCTTGCGCAGGATGACGGAGATCCGCGGCACGGTGGCGTTGCAGTACGCGTACAGCATCTTGGCGCCGTGCCGGATGATCCCGCCGTGCTCCTGGTCCACACCGGGCAGGAAGCCGGGCACGTCGAGGAAGGTGACCAGCGGGATGTTGAAGGCGTCGCACATCTGGATGAAGCGCGCGGACTTCTCCGACGCCTCGATGTCCAGCACCCCGGCCAGCGACTGCGGCTGGTTGGCGATGATGCCGACCACCTGGCCGTCGAGCCGGGTCAGCGCGCAGATGATGTTGGTCGCCCAGCGTTCGTGGACCTCGAGGTACTCACCGTCGTCGACGATCTCCTCGATGACCTTGCGCATGTCGTACGGCCGGTTGCCGTCGGCCGGGACGAGGTCCAGCAGCGAGTCGCCGCGCCGGGAGGCCGGGTCGTCGGACTCGACGGTCGGCGGGTTCTCGCGGTTGTTCTGCGGCAGCAGCGACAGGAGGTAGCGGACCTCCTCGAGGCAGGTCTCCTCGTCGTCGTAGGCGAAGTGACACACACCCGAGGTCTCGGCGTGCACATCCGCGCCGCCCAGTCCGTTCTGGCTGACCTTCTCGCCCGTCACCGCCTGGACCACATCGGGTCCGGTGATGAACATCTGCGAGGTCTCCCGGACCATGAAGACGAAGTCCGTCAGCGCCGGGGAGTACGCCGCGCCGCCCGCGCACGGGCCGAGCATCACGCTGATCTGGGGGATGACACCGGACGCCTTGGTGTTCCGCTGGAAGATGCCGCCGTAACCGGCGAGCGCCGAGACGCCCTCCTGGATACGGGCGCCGGCGCCGTCGTTGAGGGACACCAGCGGCGCCCCGGCCGAGATGGCCATGTCCATGATCTTGTGGATCTTGGTCGCGTGGGCCTCCCCCAGCGCCCCGCCGAAGATCCTGAAGTCGTGTGCGTAGACGAACACCGTCCGTCCGTGGACGGTCCCCCAGCCGGTGACGACACCGTCGGTGTAAGGCTTCTTGGCCTCGAGACCGAACCCGGTCGCACGATGCCGCCGCAGCGGCTCCACTTCGTTGAAGGACCCCTCGTCAAGCAGCAGATCGATCCGCTCGCGAGCCGTCAGCTTCCCCTTGGCCTTCTGAGCCTCGGTCGCCCGCTCGCTCGGGCCGCGCCGAGCCTGCTCGCGAATCGCGTGCAGCTCGGCGACGCGCCCGCGAACGTCACTCGCCTCAGCAGGCGCACCTTCGAGATTGGTCATGCAATGACGGTACGTTCCCGGACCCCCGGAAACGCATGTCAATTCCCTACAACGTCAGGGGCGTTTTGGTGGGCAGGCGGAACAGAACTGGACAGCGGCTTTCTCACTACCTGGTGTCCTAAAGGACTATCGCCCCTGTCGGCACCCCACAAACCTCCAGGCTGTGACGGTGCGGGGGGCGGGCGCGACCACCCGGATGGGCGCCGTCCGCCGGAGCGGCCGTGCGGCCGGATCGGGCAACGGAGCACGTCGGCCCGCGCTCCGCTCCCCGAACCCTACTCCGGCGGCCGCCGGAGCCGCATCATCCGCATATTCCGCAGTCCGGCCGGCGTCACTCCTGCGGGTCCACCCCGGCCCGCAGCAGCCCGTAGGCGTAGGCGTCGTCCAGGGCCTGCCAGGACGCGGCGATCACGTTCTCCCCGACGCCCACCGTCGACCACTCCCCCTGGCCGTCCGCGGTGGAGACCAGCACCCGGGTCGTGGACTCGGTGCCGTGCTTGCCTTCCAGGATGCGGACCTTGTAGTCCACCAGCTCCATCGTCGCCAGCTGCGGATAGATCCGCTCCAGCCCCACCCGCAGCGCCCGGTCCAGGGCGTTCACCGGGCCGTTGCCCTCCGCCGTGGCGACGATCCGCTCACCCTTGGCCCACAGCTTCACGGTGGCCTCGTTGGCGTGGGTGCCGTCCGGGCGGTCCTCGACGATCGCCCGCCAGGACTCGACGCGGAAGAAGCGGCGGGGACGGCCCTCGACCTCCTGGCGCAGCAGCAGCTCGAAGGAGGCGTCGGCGGCCTCGTAGGTGTAGCCCGCGAGCTCCCGCTCCTTGACCCGCTCCACGATCCGGCCCACCAGCGCCCGGTCGCCGCCGAGGTCGATGCCCAGCTCCTTGCCCTTGAGCTCGATCGAGGCCCGGCCGGCCATGTCGGAGACGAGCATCCGCATGGTGTTGCCGACCCGCTCGGGGTCGATGTGCTGGTACAGATCCGGGTCGACCTTGATCGCGGAGGCGTGCAGCCCGGCCTTGTGGGCGAAGGCGGAAACACCCACATAGGGCTGGTGAGTGGACGGCGTCAGATTGACGACCTCGGCGATCGCGTGCGAGATCCGGGTCATCTCCCCCAGGGCGCCCTCCGGCAGCACCCGGCGGCCGTACTTGAGCTCCAGGGCCGCGACGACCGGGAAGAGGTTGGCGTTGCCCACCCGCTCGCCGTAGCCGTTGGCCGTGCACTGGACGTGGGTGGCGCCCGCGTCCACGGCGGCGAGGGTGTTGGCGACCGCGCAGCCGGTGTCGTCCTGGGCGTGGATGCCCAGCCGCGCCCCGGTGTCGGCCAGCACGGTGCGGACCACCGCGTCGATCTGGCCGGGGAGCATGCCGCCGTTGGTGTCGCAGAGGATCACCACCTCGGCGCCCGCCTCGTGGGCGGCGGAGACGACCTGCTTGGCGTAGCCGGCGTTGGCGCGGTAGCCGTCGAAGAAGTGCTCGCAGTCGAGGAAGACCCGGCGGCCCTGGGACCGCAGATAGGCGACGGTCTCGCGGACCATCGCGAGGTTCTCCTCGAGCGTGGTGCGCAGGGCCAGCTCCACATGGCGGTCGTGGGACTTCGCCACCAGGGTGATCACCGGCGCCCCGGACTCCAGCAACGCCTTGACCTGGGCGTCGTCCTCGGCGCGCACCCCTGCCTTACGGGTGGCGCCGAACGCCACCAGCTGGGCGTGTTTGAAGTCGATCTCGGCGCGGGCCCGGGCGAAGAACTCCGTGTCGCGCGGGTTGGCGCCGGGCCAGCCGCCCTCGATGAAGCCCACGCCGAAGTCGTCCAGGTGACGGGCGATGGTCAGCTTGTCCGCGACCGTGAGGTTGATGCCCTCGCGCTGCGCTCCGTCGCGCAGGGTGGTGTCGAAGACGTGGAAGCCGTCGTCGGGCAGATCCTTCATGGTTGGTCTGGCTCCTGTCGGATGGATCTCGGTCTACCGGAATATCCGGTTCCGCGCCTTCCTATGATCCCTCACGCTTCGCGTCCGGCGGGATGGTCCGGAAAACGAAAAGACCCCTCGCGGGTGCGAGAGGTCTGCGCGCGGGTCTGGGGCACGGTGGCCGCCCCGTACCGGGTCGTACGGGCGGTCACTGCGGACCGGCGCGCCTGCTGCCAATAATCATGGCGAACGAGAGCACGGAGGCAGTCTGGCACATTCCGCCCCCGCCCTCTCATCCGTCTCAGCATGCGAACCCCCGGCGTCAACGAGGTGACGCCGGGGGGCGGCCCAGGCCCGAAGGGCAGCCCAGAAGGTCAGCCCAGGGGGTGCATCCAGCCATGCGGGTCCGGGGCGGCGCCGGTCTGGATGTCCAGCAGCGCCTTGCGCAGCCGCATGGTCACCTCGCCCGGCTCCCCGTCGGCCACCGTCCAGTTCGCTCGGGCGGACTTGACCGAGCCGACCGGGGTGATCACGGCCGCCGTACCGCAGGCGAAGACCTCGGTGAGGGTGCCGTCGGCGTTGCCCTCGCGCCAGTCGTCGACGGAGATCCGGCCCTCGGTGACCTCGTAGCCGAGGTCGGCGGCGATCTCCAGCAGCGAGGCGCGGGTGATCCCCGGCAGCAGCGAACCGGACAGCTCGGGGGTCACGATGCGGTCCCCGTACACGAAGTACAGGTTCATCCCGCCCATCTCCTCGATCCAGCGGCGCTCGATCGCGTCCAGCCAGACCACCTGGTCACAGCCCTGCTCGGCGGCCTGCGCCTGGGCGACCAGGGAGGCCGCGTAGTTGCCGCCCGTCTTGGCCGCGCCGGTGCCGCCGGGCGCCGCGCGGACGTACTCCTCCGAGAGCCAGACCGAGACCGGCCGCACACCGCCGGGGAAGTAGGCCCCGGCCGGGGAGGCGATCACCACGAAGAGGAATTCGTTCGAGGGCCGGACACCGAGCCCGACCTCGGTGGCGAACATGAAGGGCCGCAGGTACAGGGACTGCTCCCCGTGGCCCGGCACCCATGCCTTGTCCTGGGTGACCAACGCGTCACACGCCGCGATGAACGTGTCGACGGGGAGCTCCGGCATGCCCATGCGGCGCGCGGACGTCTGGAACCGCTCGGCGTTCTGGTCGGGGCGGAACGTGGCCACGGTGCCGTCGGGCCGGCGGTACGCCTTGAGCCCCTCGAAGATCGTCTGGGCGTAGTGCAGCGTCATGTTCGCCGGGTCGAGCGAGAGCGCGGCGTACGGCACGAGCTGGGCCTCGTGCCAACCACGACCCTCCGTCCACTTGACCGTCACCATGTGATCGGTGAAGTGGCGGCCGAATCCGGGGTTGGCCAGGATCTTCTCCCGCTCGGCGGCGGGCAGGGGGTGGGAGGAGGGCTTGAGCTCGATCGTGGGCGTCGTCATGGCAGGTAGTCCTTCACCTTTGGTTGTGGCGGACCGCGCTCACACCATCCTGCCCGCAAGCGGTACTAGGACGTCCAAGCTCTTCTTCACACAGCGGCCCCACCGGGGATTATCTCCTAGGTGAGGCCGAAGAAGTGAGCGTTGTGCAACGCGCGGCCCAAGGTCGATGGTCGCACCCAGCCGCGCGCTGGCACAGGCTGGGGTCAGCCGGATACTCGGGCGGCGAGCGCGTCGCCGATCTCGTCGGTGGTGCGCGGCGCGGCCGCGTCCCGCTCGGCGAGGTCGGAGGCGACGGCGGTCTCGATACGGGCCGCCTCGTCCCCGTAGCCGAGGTGCGACAGCAGCAGGGCCACCGACAGCACGGTCGCCGTCGGGTCGGCCTTGCCGGTGCCCGCGATGTCCGGCGCGGAGCCGTGGACCGGCTCGAACATCGACGGGAAGGCGCCGGAGGGGTTGATGTTGCCACTCGCGGCGAGCCCGATACCGCCGGTGACGGCGGCGGCGAGGTCGGTAAGGATGTCACCGAAGAGGTTGTCGGTGACGATCACGTCGAACCGCTCCGGCTGGGTGACGAAGAAGATCGTCGCGGCGTCGACATGCAGATAGTCGGTGGCGACCTCGGGGTACTCCTGGCCGACCCGGTCGAAGATGTTCTTCCACAGGTGGCCGGCGTGCACCAGGACGTTGTTCTTGTGCACGAGGGTCAGCTTCTTGCGCGGACGGGCGTTGGCCCGCTCGTAGGCGTCCCGGACCACCCGCTCGACCCCGTGGGCGGTGTTCAGGCTGACCTCGGTGGCGACCTCGTCCGGGGTGCCGGTACGCATCGAGCCGCCATTGCCCACGTACGGGCCCTCGGTGCCCTCGCGGACCACCACGAAGTCGATGTCGGGGCGGCCGGCCAGCGGGCTCGGAGTGTTCGGGAAGAGCTTCGACGGACGCAGGTTGACGTAGTGGTCGAAGGCGAAGCGCAGCTTGAGCAGCAGCCCGCGCTCGAGCACGCCCGACGGCACCGACGGGTCGCCGATGGCGCCGAGCAGGATCGCGTCGTGGTCCTTCAGCGACTCCAGGTCCGCGTCCGGCAGGGTGTCGCCGGTGGCGTGCCAGCGCCGGGCGCCGAGGTCGTAACTACGGGTCTCCAGCTTCACGTCCTGCGGAAGGGCGGCGGAGAGGACCTTCAGGCCCTGGGCCACGACTTCCTGGCCGATACCGTCACCGGGGATCACTGCGAGGCGAATGCTGCGAGACATACCCGGACCCTACCGCTCGTCCCATGGATTGACATAGGCATTCCACCATTCGGACGGCCACCCAGCGGCAATCATCCGTTCACCCCCGGTACGGGGCGCCGTTGACCGCTCGGGGGACATTCCGGTCCATGGACACACCACGGTTCGGCGTACCGGAGCGGCTCGCCCAGCGGATGACCATGGCGGAGCGGCACGAGTATCTGCGGGCCCGGCTCTCCCGCCGCCGGGTGCTGCGCGGGGGCGCCGCCACGGCGAGCACGGTCGCGGGCGCCGGGCTGCTGGGCGGCGCGGCGTGCGCCGCCGGCCCCAAGCCGGCGGCGGCCCCCGGCCCGGGGCCGGGGACCGCCACGGTGGACGGCGCGCTGGTCGCCCCGTTCGGCCGCCATCTGGCCTTCGGCGCCGATCCGCGGACCCAGATGCGGATCTCCTGGCAGGTGCCGTTCGCGGTGCGCAAGCCGTATGTGCGGATCGGCACCAGCCCGCTGGAGCTCACCCGCAAGGTCGAGGCCGAGGTGCGCCATCTGCACACCCCGTCGCTGAGCGACGAGCTGCCCGCGGTCGACCAGTTCTATCTGCACGCCGCGGTGGACGACCTGCGCCCGGGGGTCACCTACTACTACGGCGTCGGGCACGCGGACCGCGACCCGGCCGAGCCGCGCCACTTCGCCTCCGTGGGCACCTTCCGCACCGCGCCGGACCGGCCCGGGAAGTTCGTCTTCACCGCCTTCGGGGACCAGGGGGTGAGCTATGACGCGCTCGCCAACGACCAGTTGATCCTCGGCCAGAACCCGTCGTTCCATCTGCACGCCGGGGACCTGTGCTACGCGGACACCACCGGCCACGGAAAGAAGTCCGACCTCTACGACGCCCGGGTCTGGGACTCCTTCCTCGCCCAGACCGACTCGGTCGCGGCGAGCGTGCCATGGATGGTGACGACCGGGAACCACGACATGGAGGCGTGGTACTCCCCCGACGGCTACGGCGGCCAGCTGGCCCGCTGGTCGCTGCCGGAAAACGGCCCGGATCCGCGCAAGGCGCCCGGCGTCTACTCGTTCGTCTACGGGAACGTGGGCGTGGTCGCCCTGGACGCCAATGACGTGTCGTACGAGATGCCGGTTAACAAGGGGTACACGGACGGGGCGCAGACCCGCTGGCTGGACCGGAAGCTGGCGGAGCTGCGCAAGCGGCCCGGCATCGACTTCCTGGTGGTCTTCTTCCACCACTGCGCCTACTCCACCACCAGCGCCCACGCCTCGGACGGCGGGGTGCGCGACGCGTGGGTGCCGCTGTTCGACAAGCACCAGGTGGACCTGGTCATCAACGGCCACAACCACGTCTACGAGCGGACCGACGCCCTCCGGGGCGGCAAGGTCGCCCGCCGGGTCCCGGTGGAGGGCGGCGCCGACGCGGTACGCGACGGGATCGTCTATGTGACGGCGGGCGGGGCGGGCGCGAAGCTCTACGAGTTCCCGGTGCCCGACAGCTACGAGGGGCACGTCAAGGACCTCGACGAGGTGAAGACCTACCACTGGACGAAGGACGGCGAGAAGAACCGGGACAGTGCCGACTGGTCCCGGGTCCGCTACACCGGCTTCTCGTTCCTCGCGGTGGAGGTCGAGCCGGGCACCCGCCCCAGGCTCACGGTCACGGCCCTGGCGGAGTCGGGCGAGCGGGTCGACCGCTTCGAGGTCACCCGGCCCCGGCGTCAGTGACCGGTCGCGCCGCCGTTGTCCCGGCGGTCGAGGGCGCGCTGGAGCGCTGCGGCCGCCTTCTTGCGGTCGGTGTTGTCGGTCTTGCGGCGGATCCTGCGGACAGTCGTCTCGGCCATGATCACATCTCCTCTGCTGAACCCCCGGAGGACGCCCGGGAGGAAGGAAAGCTCCCCGAGAAGGTGGCTGCCGGAAGGGCGGGGGCCTGGGTGCGGCAGGGGTCGCCTGCGCGATGTGCACCGGCCGCGGCCGCCATCGCTGGATGCAGCGAGACGTTCGGCTTCCACAAAAGTAAGGCAGCGGAGCGTCAGTGTCTGCACAATTAGTCGGACGTCCTACTATCTGAGACGCGAACAGCATGACATCGGCCACTGACCCAGGGTGATCTTCTGTCGGCGCCGCGCCGGTGATCGAGGCCGACCCCCGTCCGGCCTCGACCAACGGCGGCCGATCGCAAGTCCGTGGGCGTTCCCGCGCCTGGTTACCCACGTAAACTGCGGTAAATAGTGCCTACTTGACTGGTTGACGCTAGCACCGCCGCGTATCGGGCGTCCACAGATTTCCCCCGACGCGCCCCCGCACACCACCGCGCCCCCGGACCACTTCAGCGTGGTCCGGGGGCGCGGTCGCCGGGGCTCGAGGGTCAGCCCATGTGCGGGTAGCGGTACTCGGTCGGCGGCACCAGGGTCTCCTTGATGGAGCGGGTGGAGGTCCAGCGCATCAGGTTCTGCTTGGCGCCCGCCTTGTCGTTGGTGCCGGACGCGCGGCCGCCGCCGAAGGGCTGCTGGCCGACGACGGCACCGGTCGGCTTGTCGTTGATGTAGAAGTTGCCGGCCGCGAAGCGCAGCGCCTCACAGGCGGCGGCCGCCGCCGCGCGGTCCTGGGCGATGACGGCGCCGGTCAGCCCGTACGGGGCGGCCGACTCCATCTGCCGCAGCATCGCGTCGTACTCCGCGTCCTCGTAGACGTGCACCCCGAGGATCGGGCCGAAGTACTCGTCCTTGAAGATCTCGTTCTCCGGGTCGGTGGAGACCAGCACGGTCGGGCGGACGAACCAGCCCTCGCTGTCGTCGTAGGAGCCGCCCGCGACGACCTCGACCGTGGGGTCGGACTTCGCCCGGTCGATCGCCGCCTTGTTCTTGGCGAAGGCGCGCTCGTCGATGACCGCGCCCATGAAGTTGCCGAGGTCGGCCACATCGCCCATGGTCAGCCCGTTGACCTCGGTGGCGAACTCCTCCTTGAGGCCGTTCTCCCACAGGGAGCGCGGCACATAGGCACGGGAGGCCGCGGAGCACTTCTGGCCCTGGAACTCGAAGGCGCCGCGGGTCATCGCCGTCTTCAGCACCGCCGGGTCGGCCGACGGGTGGGCGACGATGAAGTCCTTGCCGCCGGTCTCGCCGACCAGCCGCGGATAGGTCTTGTAGTTCTCGATGTTGTTGCCGACCGTCTTCCACAGGTACTGGAAGGTACGGGTCGAACCGGTGAAGTGGATGCCCGCGAGGTCCGGGTGGGCCAGCGCCACCTCGGAGACCTCCTTGCCGTCGCCCGTGACCAGGTTGATCACGCCCTTGGGCAGTCCGGCCTCCTCCAGCAGCTCCATCAGCAGCACGGCCGCGTGCGTCTGGGTCGGGGACGGCTTCCAGACCACCACATTGCCCATCAGGGCGGGGGCGGTCGGGAGGTTGCCCGCGATGGCCGAGAAGTTGAAGGGGGTGATCGCGTAGACGAACCCCTCCAGCGGCCGGTGGTCGGTGCGGTTCCAGACCCCGGGCGAGTTGGTCACCGGCTGCTCGGCCAGGATCTGGCGGGCGAAGTGGACGTTGAAGCGCCAGAAGTCGATCAGCTCACACGGGGTGTCGATCTCCGCCTGCTGCGCGGTCTTCGACTGGCCCAGCATGGTGGACGCGGCGAGCGTCTCCCGCCAGGGGCCGGAGAGCAGATCGGCTGCCTTGAGGATGACCGCGGCGCGGTCGTCGAAGCTGAGCGCACGCCACGCCGGGGCCGCGGCCAGGGCGGCGTCGATCGCGTCCTGCGCGTCCGCTCGAGTGGCGTTGGCGTAGGTGCCCAGGCGGGCGGCGTGCTTGTGCGGCTGGACGACGTCGAAGCGCTCCCCCGCTCCCATCCGCTTCTGGCCGCCGATGGTCATCGGCAGATCGATGGGGTTCTCGCCGAGCTCCTTGAGCTTGGTCTCGAGGCGGGCGCGCTCCGGGGTGCCGGGGGCGTAGGTGTGCACCGGCTCGTTCACCGGCACGGGGACCTGGGTGACGGCGTCCATGATGGCCGTTGTCTCCTTCGATCGTCGGGGGCGTCGGGGGTTTACGAGGTCTGCGATCCCGGGAGCGGTCAGCGGCGGCCGACCAGCGAGCGCAGGAAGAATGTGAGGTTGGCGGGACGCTCCGCGAGGCGGCGCATGAAGTACCCATACCAGTCTGTGCCATACGGGACGTAAACCCGCATACGGTGACCTTCCGCCACCAGCCGCTCCTGCTCGGCCACGCGGATCCCGTACAGCATCTGGAACTCGTACTCGTCCAGCTTGCGCCCGAGGCGGTGCGCCAGATCCTGGGCGATGGCGACCATGCGCGGATCGTGCGAGCCGATCATGGGGTAGCCCTCACCGGCCATCAGGATCTTCAGACAGCGCACATATGAGCGGTCCACCTCGCGCTTGTCCTGGTGGGCGACGCTCGCCGGCTCGTTGTACGCGCCCTTCACCAGCCGCACCCGCGAGCCTTCCCCGGCCAGCGCCCGGCAGTCGTCCTCGGTCCGGAAGAGATAGGACTGGAGGACCGCCCCGGTCTGCGGGAAGCGGGTGCGCAGCTCGCCGAGGATGGCGAGGGTGGAGTCCACCGTGGTGTGGTCCTCCATGTCGAGGGTGACCGTCGTGCCCGCCGCGGCGGCGGCCTCCACGACCGGGGTCACATTGGCCAGCGCCAGATCGTGGCCCCCGGGCAGCGCCTGGCCGAAGGCGGAGAGCTTCACGGACATCTCCGCGCGCCCGGCGAGCCCCTCGGCGGCCAGCGCCTCGGTCAGCGCCAGATAGGCGTCACGGCTGCGCAGCGCCTCGGACCGGTCGGTCACGTCCTCGCCCAGATGGTCCAGGGTGACGTCCAGGCCACGGGCGGCCAGCGACCGCACCGCCTCCAGGGACTCGGCCAGCCGTTCCCCGGCGATGAAGCGGTCCACCATCGGGCGGGTGACCGGCGCGGCCGAGACGATACGGCGGATGGCGGCACTGCGCGAAGCGGCGAGCAGCACGGGTCCCAGCACGGGGCACCTCCACGATGACGGCCGACGAACGGCATCGACAACTCACCGTGAAACTTAAGGATGGCGCGGATCCGGGACCATCGACAGCTGTCACGCATCCGTGGCCGGGATCTCAGACATCTGTATGAGAATGTGGGAGGCGAAAGCGGGAAGAGGCGGGACCCATGCGCGACGACTACCAGCAGCTGGTGGACGAGATCACGGCGGTGCTCCGGGCACCCGCGACCCTGGAGAACCGCGACTTCGCACTGATCGCCTTCGGCGCCCAGGACAGCGAGGACAGCGATGACACGGCGGAGCCCGCGCTGGACCCGGTGCGCACCCGCTCGATCCTCCAGCGCCGCTCGACGGCGGCGGTGCGGGCCTGGTTCGAGGCGTTCGGGATCGCCCGAGCGCAGGCGCCGCTGCGGATCCCGCCCGACCCGGCGGCCGGGGTGTTCATGGGCCGCATCTGTCTGCCCGTCCGGCACCGCGGGGTGGTGCACGGCTATGTCTGGCTGCTGGACGACGGCCATCTCGCCGATCTCGAGCTGGGCGGCCCGGCGGGCGCGCGGGACCCCCGGCTGGCCCGCGCGATGGAGACCGCGGATCGCATCGGGGCGCTGCTGGCGGCCGAGGCGCGGGCCGGGGAGGAGCTCGGTGGGCTGCTGCGGGATGCGCTGACCGGGCCGCCGGCCGGGCGGGACGCCGCCCGCTCCGGGCTGCGGGCCGCGCTGCGCGGAGCGGCCGACGGGCCGCTGGCGCTGGTGGCGGTGGTGCCGTGGACGCCGGGGACCGGTGAGGACGCCGACCATCCGGGCCTGCCTCATCTGCCGGGCATCGTGGCCGCGTGCGCGCTGCCGGGGGACGCGGCGGCGGGGTCGTCAGGGGCGCCCGGGGTGGCCCGGACGGCCGGAGCGGCCGGGGCGGGGCTGGCGGCGCTGGTCCGGCTGCGTGCGGCCGCGGCCCTGGACCCGGCCCGCGCGACGGCCGAGCAACTGCTGCGCTCGCCCCGGGCCACGGCGGGGGGCAGGGGCCCGGGGAGCCTGGTGCCGCCCAGGGCCGCCGCCGGGGTCAGCGCGCCCCGGCGCGGTCTCGAGGATCTGCCCGCCGCCTGGCAGGAGGCGCTGGCCGCCGCGCGGGCGGCGCACGCCGACAGCCACCTGGGCCCGGTCGCGGAGTGGTCCGCCATCGGCCCGTACCGACTGCTGGCCGCGCTGCCCGCGCTGCCGCCCGACGCCGCCGTACGGCCGCTGCTCGAGCCCGCGCACGCCGAACTCGCCCGCACCGCCGAGACCTTCCTCGACTGCGCGGGCCAGGCCGGGCGCACCGCCCAGCGGCTGGGCATCCACCGGCAGACGCTGTACTACCGGCTCTCGCGGGTGCGGCAGCTGACCGGTCTCGACCTGGACGCGGGCGAGGACCGGCTGCTGCTCCATATGACGCTGAAGGCGGCACGGCTGGGGCCGCCGGGGGGCTGAGCCCTGGATCAGCCTTCGGGGGCATCCGGGGCGTTCGGGGCATCATGGGCATCCGGGGCGTCCGGGGCGTCGCCGACGATCCGGCGCATCGCCTCGACGAGGTCATGGGCGCTGGGCATGAGGCCGGGGTCGATGGCCATCTGGACGACCATCCCGCTCACCAGCGTCATATAGAACGAGCCCATGACCCGGGAGGTCTCCTCGTCCACATCGCGCTCGTCGATGCCGTGGATCAGCCCCACCAGCCCCTGGCGCCCCTCCGGTTGGGCCCGGCCGAAGGCGGCGCGCAGCTCGGGGTCGTGTCGAACCTGGAGGATGGCCTCCAACTGCGAGCGCCACACCGCCTGGTGCTTGTCGAACAGCTCGAGCACCCGGGTCCAGCGGGCCTCGAACCGCTCCCGCAGCCCGGTGTCCGGGCCCTCGCCCGCCGGGGCGTCCGCCTCGAAGGACCGCTCGACATCATCGGCCCAGTCACCCATGGAGGCGAAGAGCGCCTCCCGCATCAGGGCGTCCTTGGAGCCGTAGTGGTAGCCGATGGAGGCCAGATTGGCACCCGAGGCGGCCACGATGTCCCGCGCCGTCGTACGGGACCAGCCCTTCTCCTCAAGACAGCGCTTGGCCCCGGCCAGCAGATCCTCTCGATGTCCCATGGCGCCAGGGTATCCCGATCCCATACGACCGTCCTAGACGGATGTACTAGACGGACGTACTAGACGGACGTACTAGACGAATGTCTCACACGCATGTTTTACACGGTCGTACTAGACGCTTGTTTAAGACGCTCGTATAGTCCTCGCCATGACCTCGACTTCCACCGGCCCGCGCGCCGGACGCAGGGAATGGACCGCCTTCGTGGTCCTGATGCTTCCGCTCCTCCTGGTCTCCATGGATGTGTCGGTGCTGTACTTCGCGGTGCCGGCCATCAGCCGGGAACTGCACCCCAGTTCCACCCAGCAGCTGTGGATCTTCGACATCTACGCCTTCGCCCTCGCCGGGCTGCTCATCACCATGGGAGCGCTGGGCGACCGCTTCGGACGGCGGAAGCTGCTGCTGTTCGGGGCCGCGGCCTTCGGCGCCGCGTCCGTCGCGGCGGCGTACGCGCAGAGCGCCGAGATGCTCATCGCCGCACGGGCGGTGCTCGGGATCGGCGGCGCCACGCTGATGCCCTCGACGATGGCGCTGGTCCGCAACCTCTTCCTGGACGAGAAGCAGCGGGCCAAGGCGATCGCGATCTGGTCGTCGGCCATGGCGGGCGGTGTCGCGCTGGGCTCGGTGCTGAGCGGAGTGATGATCGAGCACTTCTGGTGGGGCTCGGTCTTCCTGATCAACGTCCCGGCGATGGTCCTGCTGCTGGCGCTGGTGCCGCTCCTGGTGCCGGAGTTCAAGGACCCCGCGCCCGGGGCGTTCGATCTGCCGAGCGTGCCGCTGTCGATGGCCGCGGTGCTGCCGGTGATCTACGGCCTGAAGAAGATCGCCGCGGACAACGGCGTCGGCCTGATCCCGGTGCTGTCCATCGTGGCCGGTCTCGCGATCGGCGCCGTCTTCGTACGGCGCCAGCGCACCCGGCGCGACGCGATGATCAGCCCGGAGCTGTTCCACCACCGCGGCTTCGGCCCGTCGATCGCGCTCAACGCGCTGGCCACCTTCGCCATGATGGGCTCGGCCTACTTCACCACCCAGTATCTGCAGTCGGTGCTCGGCAAGGGCGCGCTGGAGGCGGCGCTGTGGAGCCTGGCCCCGTCCGTCTGCGTCGCCATCGCCGGGCCGGCGGCGGCCGCGGCGGTCCAGCGCGGCGCCAACCGGGCGTATGTGATCGGCGCGGGCTTCGCGACCGCGGCCATCGGCTACGGGGTTCTGGCCCTGGCAGGTACGGACGCGCTGTGGACCGTGCTGATCGGCGCCGCCGTCCTGGCCAGCGGGATCGTCGCGGTGATGTCGCTGGTCACCGACCTGGCGATCGGCACCGTCCCGCCGAAGCGGGCGGGTTCGGCGGCCGCGCTGCTGGAGACGGGCCAGGAGTTCGGCGGGGCGATGGGCATGGCGGTGCTCGGCAGCGTCGGCACCGCCGTCTACCGAAGCGATGTCAAGGACTCGCTGGGCGCCGGGCTGCCCGCCGACGCGTTCGACCAGGTGCGCGAGACGCTGGGCGCGGCCGCCGCGGTGGCGGGTTCGCTGAAGGGGCGGGCCGGGGAGCAGCTGCTGGAGGCGGCGCGGGAGGCGTTCACCCACGGGATGCGGATCGCGTGCGGGGCGGGGGCGGTGGTGCTGGTGGCGGGCGCGATCCTGGCCCTGGTGACGCTGCGCCGGGTCGGTGCGGAGAACGCCGGGCCGCCGACCGTCGAGGACGCGGCCTCGGCCGGCGCGGACGCGGCGGTGCCCGGTCGCTGAGCCGGGACGTAACGCCTGTTGGGGACCCCATCGCGGTGGGGTCCCCAACAGGCGTTGCGTCTCGGGCGAGTTGACCGCACCGTACGCGTTTCCTCGAACACCGCGGCAACCATTCCCCGCCCGGCGGCAACCAGAGGACGGCGGCCGGACACGGCGGCCAGAGGGCTGAGCAGCCACCCCACGCGAGAGGAGTGACGCACCGTGCGCATCACCAGAGCGTTAGCGGCGGCCGGGCTCGCCGCCGCCTTCCTGATCGGCGCGGCCTACGCACCGCAGGCCGTCGCCGGCGAACTGCCGGGCGACACCAGGTTCTTCAACCACCCGGACTCGCTCGTCAACAAGTGGGTCGCCGCCAATCCGGGCGACTCCCGGCAGCCGCGCATCGCCTCGCGGATCGCCAGTCAGCCCCAGGCCGTGTGGTTCTCCCGGTACTCCCCCGCGACCGTCACCGAGGACGTCCGCAAGGTCACCTCCGCCGCCTCCGCCAAGGGCCAGACCCCGGTTCTGGTGACGTATGAGATCCCCAATCGCGACTGCGGCGGGGCCTCCGCGGGCGGCGCGCCCGACCTCGCGAGCTATGACGCATGGGTGCGCGGCTTCGCCGCCGGGCTGGGCAGCGGGCCCGCCGTCATCATCCTCGAACCCGACTCGATCGCGCTCATCAGCTGCCTCTCGGCCACCGAGCTGAGCGGCCGCTACGCCGCACTGGCCCGCGCCGCCACCGCCATCCACGGCGCGAACCCCAACGCCCGGGTGTACTTCGACGCCGGTCACTCCGCCTGGAACAGCGCCGCCGTCCAAGCGACGCGGCTCCGCTCGGCCGGGGTGCTGACCAGCGGCGACGGCATCTACAGCAATGTCTCCAACTTCCGCCGCACCGCCGATGAGGTGGCCTTCGCCAAGAGCGTGCTCGCCCAGTTCGGCACCTCCTCCGGGCTCACCGCCGTCATCGACACCAGCCGCAACGGCAACGGCCCCGCCCCCGACAACGCCTGGTGCGACCCGCACGGCCGCAAGGTCGGCGAGAACCCCACGGCGAACACGGGCGACCCGGCCATCGACGCCTACCTCTGGGTCAAGCCCCCGGGCGAAGTCGACGGCTGCGCGGGTCCTGCGGGCACCTTCGCACCGGACTACGCCTACGAGCTGGCGGGCTGAGAGCACACGACCAGGACCGGGCCGCGCCCGGAGGCCCTCCGCTCCGGCCGTGGAGCGGGGGGCCTCCGGGGCGCGGGGCGATATCAGCCCAGGTGGGCGGGGAGCGGGGTGGCGTCTTTGGTGCCGGGGTCGCGTACCGGGCGTGGGGTGTTCATCAGCAGGGCCACGACCACCGCGGCGCCCACGAGGATCGAGGACGAGACGACGAAGGCGTGTGAGAAGCCCTCGACCAGACCGGCCTTGGCGGTCCGGGGTGTCATCCGCCGGGCGTGTGAGGCCATGTAGTCGGAGGTCGCGCTGGTGGCGATGGTGTTGAGCATCGCCGTGCCGATCGAACCGCCGATCTGCTGGGCGGTGTTGACGGTGGCGGAGGCGACGCCCGCGTCCCCCGCCCCCACGCCATGGGTCGCGTAGTTCATCGAGGGCGCCATCACCAGGCCCATGCCGAAGCCGACCAGGAGCTCGGCGGGCAGCACCCCCGCCGCGTACGAGCTGTCGACGTCCAGGGGCACCAGCAGGACGACCCCGATGGCCGCGATCAGCAGACCGGGGGCCACCAGCACCCGCGGCGGCACCTTGGGGATGAGGCGGGAGGCGACGCCGCCCGCGCCGATCAGCACCGCCCCGGTCATCGGCAGGAACGCCACCCCGGTGAGCAGCGCCGAGTACCCCTTGACGATCTGCATGTAGTACGTGAGGAAGAGGAACATCGCGAACATGCCGACCACCGAGAGGCCGACCGCCAGATAGGCGCTGCCACGGGTGCGGTCCGCCACCACGCGCGGCGGCAGCAGTGGCCGCGCCACGCTCCGCTCCACCATGACGAAGGCGAGGAGCAGCACCGCGCCCAGGATGAGCAGCCCGGTCACCAGCCGGGAGTCCCAGCCCTCGGACTCGGCCTCGCTGCATCCGTAGACCACGGCCACCAGCCCGCACACCGCCAGCACCACACCGGGGATGTCGAAGCGGGCACGGCCCTCGACGCGGGTGTCGGTGGGCAGCACGGACCAGCTGACGGCGGCGGCGGCGACGGCGATCGGCACATTGACGTACAGGCACCAGCGCCAGTCGAGGTACTCGGTCAGCAGCCCGCCGACGACCAGTCCGATCGCACCGCCGCCCGCCGCGATCGCGCCGAAGATGCCGAACGCCTTGGCGCGCTCACGGGGCTCGGTGAAGTTCACCGCGAGCAGCGACAGCGCCGAGGGGGCGAGCAGCGCGGCGAACGCTCCCTGCAGAGCGCGGGCCGCGAGCAGCACCTCGAAACCGGAGGCGGCGCCGCCGAGCGCGGAGGCCCCGGCGAACCCCAGCAGGCCGATGAGGAAGGTGCGCTTACGGCCGGTGTAGTCCGCGATCCGGCCGCCGAGCAGCAGCAGACTGCCGAACGCCAGGGTGTAGGCGGTGATGACCCACTGCCGGTCGCCGTCGGAGATGCCGAGGTCCTTCTGGGCCGACGGCAGGGCGATGTTCACGATGGTGATGTCGAGGACGATCATCAGCTGGGCCAGGCCGATGAAGACGAGGGCGAGCCAGCGCCGGGGGTTGGCTTGTGGCGGCGCGTCTGAGGGCTGGGACATGACGATGCCTTTCTGGTCTTGCGACAAGGCGAGCGGAGAGGAGGTCAGGCGGGGTCTGTGCCGGGGTCGGCGTCGGCTTCCCGGACGTCGTGGACGTCGTGGACGTCGGCTTCCCGGACGTCGTGGACGTCGTGGACGTCGTCGATCACTCGCTCCCGGATGCGCCTGAACGCCTCCGCGTCGACGGCCGGGCCGCCGAGCGGGGTGGTGGGGCGCGGGGAGCCGGTGGGGCGCAACCCGTCGACGTAGACATCCAGTTGGCGATGGGCGAGGGCGTCATCGGGGGCGAACCGGCCGCCGCCGGGCAGCGGCCGGGTCAGCCGGATGATCATCAGCGTGATGTCGCCGAAGACGACATCACTCCGGACCAGCCCCTGCGCCTGGGCGCGCAGGAGCATCGCGTCGATCGAGTCGACGGCGTCGCCGGGGACGCTGTCGAGGATCTCGTCCACGGTGAACCCGCCCAGCAGTGCGGGCATCACCGAGCCGATCTTGAGATCGAGGGCGGCGTGCATGAAGCGGCGCAGCGCGAGACAGGGGTCGCCCTCCTCGGCGGCGGCCCGGCTCGCGGCCTCGACCAGCGCGGTCAGCACCTCGATGGCGACCCCTCGGTGCAGGTCGGCACGGTGCGGAAAGCGCCGGTAGAGGGTCGCGATGCCGACCCCGGCGCGCCGGGCTATCTCATCCAGCGGCGCATCCGGCCCCTGATCGGCGAAGACCTCGCGGGCGGCGCGCAGGATCTGATCCCGGTTGCGCCGCGCGTCGGCGCGCATGGGGGGCGACGGGACGCCGGCAAGGGCGTCGGCGTCGGTCTCAGCCTCTGCGGACACGGGACTCTCCTGACAGCACGGCACATACCTACAGCTATGTGGAGAAATTTTCTCCACATAGCTGTGAGCGTAGCGAGCCCACCGCCATTATTCAACACACGATGAAAAAGATCCGGAACCCCTCCGACATGCCCCGCTGCCATGGATGCACAAAGACCTGGGCCCGGCCCCCGCCGAAGCGGGGACCGGGCCCAGGTGGGTGATTTCGCCTACGCGGCTCAGACCAGATTGACCGAGCGGGCCGAGCCGGCGCCGATCTCCTCGGCGATCTCGGTGAGCACGGGCTGCGGAATGGTGTCGTCCACCGTGAGCGCCACCAGCGCGGCACCGCCCGCCGTGGCCCGGGAGACCTGCATCCCCGCGATGTTGATCCCGGCCTCGCCCAGGATGCGGCCGAGCGTGCCGACCACACCCGGGCGGTCGGTGTAGCGGAGGAAGGCCATGTGATCGGCGAGCGCCAGATCCACGTCGTACTCCCCCACCGCGACGATCTTCTGCTGGTGCTTGGGGCCGGCCAGCGTGCCGGAGATCGAGACCTCCTCGCCGTCCGACAGGGTGCCGCGCACGGTCACCACATTGCGGTGCTCGCTCGACTCCGAGCTGGTGGTCAGCCGCACCTCGACGCCGCGCTCCTGCGCGAACAGCGGTGCGTTCACATACGAGACGGTCTCGTCGACGATGTCCTCGAAGACGCCCTTGAGCGCCGACAGCTCCAGCACCTTGACGTCGTGCTGGGTGATCTCGCCGTACACCTCGACATCGAGGCGGACCGCGACCTCGCCCGCCAGCGCGGTGAAGATCCGCCCCAGCTTCTCGGCCAGCGGCAGCCCGGGCCGTACGTCCTCGGCGATGACCCCGCCCTGCACGTTCACCGCGTCCGGGACCAGCTCGCCGGCCAGCGCCAGCCGCACCGAGCGGGCGACCGCGATGCCCGCCTTCTCCTGGGCCTCACCGGTGGAGGCGCCCAGATGCGGGGTGACCACCACATTGTCGAACTCGAACAGCGGGGACTCGGTGCACGGCTCCTGGGAGAAGACGTCAAGACCGGCCCCGGCCACCCGGCCCTCCTTGAGGGCGGCGGCCAGCGCCACCTCGTCCACGATCCCGCCGCGTGCGGCGTTCACGATCCGGACCTCGGGCTTGACCTTGTGCAGCGCCTCGTCGCCGATCAGACCGGCGGTCTCGGGGGTCTTGGGGAGGTGGACCGTGATGAAGTCGGAGACCTCGAGCAGCTCGTCCAGCGAGAGCAGCTTCACACCCATCTGCGCGGCCCGCGCGGGCTGCACATACGGGTCGTACGCGACGACCTTCATGCCGAAGGCGGACATCCGCTGGGCCACCAGGACGCCGATGCGGCCGAGACCGACCACGCCGAGGGTCTTCTCGCTCAGCTCCACACCGGTGTACTTGCTGCGCTTCCACTCGCCGTTCTTCAGCGCGGCATTGGCCTGCGGGATGTTCCGGGCCGTGGCCACCAGCAGACCGCAGGCGAGCTCGGCGGCGGTGACGATGTTGGACGTCGGCGCGTTGACGACCATGACGCCCGCCTTGGTGGCGGACGAGACATCCACATTGTCCAGGCCGACGCCCGCGCGGGCGACCACCTTCAGCTTCTTCGCGGCGGCGATGGCCTCGGCGTCGACCTTGGTGGCGCTGCGGACGAGGATCGCGTCCACATCGGCGATGGCGGGAAGGAGCTCGGCTCGGTCCGCCCCGTTGCAGTTCCGGATCTCGAAGTCCGGGCCCAGGGCGTCGACCGTCGCCGGAGAGAGCTCTTCGGCGATGAGTACGACGGGCTTACCAGTGGAAGCAGTGCTCACGTGGTCTTCAGTCCTCACTAGTCCTCAGCGGACGGCCGTCCCGACGGCCGCTGGCGGTGAAGGGGTCAGCCGCGTGGGAGACGCACGACGCTGTGAGCCTGACGCGCTTGCTGCTGATGAGTGTAGTGGCGGTCGGGCCTTCGTCATGTGCCGTTGCGGCAGGATCACCCGCACGTGGTGGTGCACGATGGACAAAGCGCGAACCGGGTGTGACGGGGGTCCGTCGGACTCCCGTCACACCCGGGGCACGGCCTCCGCGCCACCAGGCGCGGTTACGCCTCCTCGTCGACCCAGCTCATGAGCTTGCGCAGCTCCTTGCCGGTGGTCTCCAGCAGGTGGTTCTCGTCGGCCTTCTTCAGCTCGTTGTACTTCGGCAGGCCGGCGTTGTACTCCGCCATCCAGTTCTTGGCGAAGGTGCCGTCCTGGATCTCACCGAGGATCTTCTTCATCTCGGCCTTGGTGGACTCGTTGATGATCCGCGGACCGGAGACGTAGTCGCCCCACTCGGCGGTCTCGGAGATCGACCAGCGCATCTTCTCCAGGCCGCCCTCGTACATCAGGTCCACGATCAGCTTGAGCTCGTGGAGGCACTCGAAGTACGCGATCTCCGGCTGGTAACCGGCCTCGACCAGGGTCTCGAACCCGGCCTTGACCAGCGCCGAGGTGCCGCCGCACAGCACCGCCTGCTCACCGAAGAGGTCGGTCTCGGTCTCCTCGGTGAAGGTGGTCTTGATGACGCCGGCGCGGGTGCCGCCGATGCCCTTGGCGTAGGACAGGGCCAGCTCGAAGCCGCTCCCGGTGGCGTCCTGCTCGACGGCCACGATGCAGGGCACGCCGCGGCCCTCCTCGTACTGGCGGCGGACCAGGTGGCCCGGGCCCTTGGGGGCGACCATGCAGACGTCCACATTGGCCGGGGGCTTGATGAAGTCGAACCGGATGTTGAGGCCGTGCCCGAAGAACAGCGCGTCGCCGTCCTTCAGGTTCTCCTTCACGGACTCCTCGTAGACCTTGGCCTGGATCGGGTCCGGGACCAGGATCATGATCACGTCGGCCTCGGCGGACGCCTCGGCCGGGGTGACCACGCGCAGCCCCTGCTCCTCGGCCTTGGCCTTGGACTTCGAGCCCTCGTGCAGGCCGACCCGGACATCGACGCCCGAGTCGCGCAGCGACAGCGCGTGGGCGTGGCCCTGGCTGCCGTAGCCGAGGATTGCGACCTTGCGGCCCTGGATGATGGACAGGTCGGCGTCGTCGTCGTAGAACAGCTCGGCCACTTCGGGAATCTCCTAGCGTGTGGGTTGTGCTTCCCACCGTATGACGGGCGGGCGGGTGAAGGTTTCGGGGTCTCGCCATACGGTCCGGCGCGCGGGTGGCGCCGGACCATGGTCCCGCTGGTCGGGCGGGGCCGGGATCAGGCGGACCGGTCGAGCGCGCGTAGGCTCCGGTCGGTGATGGAGCGGGCGCCGCGCCCTATGGCGATGGTGCCGGACTGGACCAGCTCCTTGATGCCGTACGGTTCCAGCATCTTGAGCATGGCCTCGAGCTTGTCGCTGCTGCCGGTGGCCTCGATGGTCACGGCCTCCGGGGAGACGTCCACGGTCTTGGCGCGGAACAGCTGGACGATCTCGACGATCTGGGAGCGGGTCTCGTTGTCGGCGCGGACCTTGACCAGGACCAGCTCCCGCTGGATCGCCTGGCCGTCCTCCAGCTCGACGATCTTCAACACGTTGACCAGCTTGTTGAGCTGCTTGGTGACCTGCTCCAGCGGCAGCTCCTCGACATTGACCACGATGGTGATCCGGGAGATGTCGGGGTGCTCGGTGACGCCGACGGCCAGCGAGTCGATGTTGAAGCCGCGGCGGGAGAACAGGGCGGCGATCCGGGCCAGGATGCCGGGGGTGTTCTCCACCAGGACGGAGAGGGTGTGCTTGGACATGGGCTCGGTCTCTTCTCTCTCTCGGTCCTGGCCTCAGTCGTCTTCGCCGTCGCCGAAGTCCGGGCGGGTGTCGCGCGCCGCCAGGATCTCGTCGTTGGAGGTGCCGGCCGCGACCATCGGCCAGACCATGGCGTCCTCATGGACGATGAAGTCCACGACCACCGGGCGGTCGTTGATCGAGTTGGCCTTCTCGATCACGGCGTCGAGGTCGGCCGGGTCCTCGCAGCGCAGCCCGACGCAGCCCATGGCCTCGGAGAGCTTCACGAAGTCGGGGACGCGGGTGCCCAGGTTCGCTTGCGCGGGGGCGTCGGGGCCGGAGTGCAGGACCGTGTTGGAGTAGCGCTGGTTGTAGAAGAGGGTCTGCCACTGGCGGACCATGCCCAGCGCGCCGTTGTTGATGATCGCGACCTTGATCGGGATGTTGTTCAGCGCGCAGGTGACCAGCTCCTGGTTGGTCATCTGGAAGCAGCCGTCACCGTCGATCGCCCAGACCGTACGGCCCTCGGCGCCGGCCTTGGCCCCCATGGCGGCCGGGACGGCGTAGCCCATGGTGCCGGCGCCGCCCGAGTTCAGCCAGGTGGCGGGGGTCTCGTAGTCGATGAAGTGGGCCGCCCACATCTGGTGCTGGCCCACGCCCGCGGCGAAGATCGTGTCCTCCGGGGCCAGCTGCCCGATCCGCTGGATGACCTGCTGCGGGGAGAGGCTGCCGTCGGTGGGCTGGTCGTAGCCGAGCGGGTAGGTCTCCCGCCACCGGTTCAGGTCCTCCCACCAGCCGGTGTAGTCACCGGTGCGGCCCGCGTCGTGCTCGGCCTGGACGGCGACGACCAGGTCCGCGATGACCTCGCGGGCGTCCCCGACGATGGGCACGTCGGCGACGCGGTTCTTACCGATCTCGGCCGGGTCGATGTCCGCGTGGACGATCTTGGCGTAGGGGGCAAAGGAGTCCAGCTTGCCGGTGACGCGGTCGTCGAAGCGGGCGCCGAGCGCCACGATCAGGTCGGCCTTCTGCAGGGCGGTCACGGCGGCGACGGTGCCGTGCATACCCGGCATGCCCAGATGGAGGTGGTGGCTGTCGGGGAAGGCGCCGAGCGCCATCAGGGTGGTGGTGACCGGCGCGCCGGTCAGCTCGGCCAGCACCTTCAGCTCGGCGGTGGCCTGGGCCTTGATCACGCCGCCGCCGACGTACAGCACCGGGCGCTCGGCCTGGGTGATCAGGCGGGCGGCCTCGCGGATCTGCTTGGCGTGCGGCTTGGTGACCGGGCGGTAGCCGGGCAGATCGATCTGCGGCGGCCAGGAGAAGGTGGTCTGCGCCTGGAGCACGTCCTTGGGGATGTCGACCAGCACCGGGCCGGGGCGGCCGGTGGAGGCGATGTGGAACGCCTCGGCGATCGTGCGGGGGATGTCCTCGGCCTTGGTGACCAGGAAGTTGTGCTTGGTGATCGGCATGGTGATGCCGCAGATGTCCGCCTCCTGGAAGGCGTCCGTGCCGATGGCCTTGGAGGCCACCTGGCCGGTGATCGCGACGATCGGGACCGAGTCCATATGGGCGTCGCCGATGGGGGTGACCAGGTTGGTGGCGCCGGGGCCCGAGGTCGCCATGCAGACGCCGACCTTGCCGGTGGCCTGGGCGTAGCCGGTGGCGGCGTGGCCCGCGCCCTGCTCATGGCGGACGAGTACATGCCGGACCTTCGAGGAGTCCATCATCGGGTCGTAGGCGGGGAGGATCGTGCCGCCGGGGATGCCGAAGACGGTGTCGGCACCCACTTCCTCGAGGGAGCGGATGAGGGACTGCGCGCCCGTGACGTGCTCGACGGGGGCGGACTGCGGTCCGCCGCTACGGGGCCGAGGCTGGGGGTGATGGGACCCGGAGGCCTGCTCGGTCATCGGCATTCTCTTCTCGAAGATGAGGTTTGGTGCGGGAGGGAGGGGGCGGGGCGGTGCACCGGCCCTGCCGGTGCAACAAAAAACCCCTCGTGCCGTAAGGCAAGCGAGGGGAGCGCGCCGGTGAGGGTCCGCAGGGCTTCGATGAGCCCTGCTCAGCCGACGCGCTGTCCAAGTACGAGAATTCGGGTGCGCATGGCTCCGACCCTCCCCCCGGCGCACATCGGGTGTCAAGTGGGTGGGACGGGCGTCTCAGTATTTGAGCGGGTCGGCGGGTGGGTGTGCGGCTCCGTACGGCGCGGGCCGTGGGAGCCGCCGTGCCCGACATGACCGCCGTGCCGGATCGGCAGGGCGCCGCCGACCAGCAGCGGGGGCTCCGGGCGCGGCACCGGATAGCCGCCGCGCAGCAGCGCCCGGCGCAGCCGGTGCTCGTCCAGCGGCCCGCTGAAGGCCGCCCCTTGGGCGTGGGTGCATCCCATACCGCGCAGGGTGACAATCTGCTCGGGCAACTCCACCCCCTCTGCGATGGACTGCATTCCGAGATCGCCGGCGATCCTCAGCAGCCCCGCGGTGATCTTGTGCAGCCGTGAGGACTCGACCACTCCCTCGACCAGTCCTGGGTCCAGTTTCAGCACATCGATGGGAAGCCTGCGCAGCGCCCTGATCGCGGCATAGCCGCTGCCGAAGCCGTCGAGGGCGATCCGCACCCCCAGGCGGCGCAGCGCGCCGAGGCGGTGCTCGAGCTCGTCCAGCGGCACCCGTGGATCGCTGTCGGTCAGCTCCAGGATCAGCGCGCCGGACGGCAGCCCATGGCGGGCCAGGAGGGTCTCCACGGCCTTGGGCGGCATCGACTTGTCCACCAGCCGGCTCGCGGGGAGCCGTACGCAGACCGGAACCGGATGGCCGTCGCGGCGCCGCTGGGCGGCCTGCTCCACGGCCGCCTCCAGCATCCAGCGGGACAGCTCGGCGGTGCGGGCGGTGTCCTCGCCGCTCCCCCGGCCGTTGTCGGCGACCCGGAGGAACTCGGCGGGGGTGAACAGGATGCCCTGGGCCGAGCGCCAGCGGGCCTGCGCCGCGACCGCGGTGATCCGGCCACTGGTCAGCTCCACGACGGGCTGGTGCAGCAGCACGAACTCCCCGTCGTGCAGGGCGGCGCGCAGTCTGGTGGCGACCTCGGCGCGCCGCGCCACCTCGGCCTGCATCTGCGGTGCGTACAGCTCGACGCGGTTCTTGCCCGCGGCCTTGGCGCGGTACATCGCCAGGTCGGCGTTGCGCATCAGGGCGCCGGGGCTGGTGCCGGGCTCGGCGAAGGCGACGCCGATGCTGGCGGCCACCCGGACCTCGGTGCCGCTCTCGACCCGGTAGGGCTGGGAGAGCCGGAGCCGCAGCCGGTCGGCGATCTCCATGATGCGCTGCTCGCGGGTGGCCGCGTCCCCCTCGCCGTTGCCGACGATGAGGGCGGCGAACTCGTCGCCCCCGAGCCGGGCCGCGCAGTCGCCGGATCCGGACCGCACGGACTCCTGGAGCCGGCGGGCGGCCTGGACGAGCAGCTCGTCCCCGGCGTGGTGGCCGACGGTGTCGTTGACCGCCTTGAAGCCGTCGAGGTCGATGAAGAGCACGGCGGTGCCGGCGTCCGTACGGCGGCGGCCTGCGACGGCGTGCGCGACCCGCCGGGTGAACAGGGCGCGGTTGGGCAGATCGGTGAGCGGGTCGTGCTCGGCGTTGTGCTGGAGCTGGGCCTGGAGCCGGACCCGCTCGGTGACATCGCGGCTGTTGAAGATCAGCCCGCCGTGGTGGCGGTTGATCGTGGACTCCACGTTGAGCCAGTCGCCGGAGCCGGAGCGGAAGCGGCATTCGATGCGCGTGGTGGGCTCCTCGCCCGGTGAGGCGGCCAGGAACCGGCGGACCTCGTGGACCACCGAGCCGAGGTCCTCGGGGTGGATCAGGGAGGCCAGCTCGGAGCCCTCCAGCTCCTCCGCGTCACGGCCGTAGACCCCGGAGGCGGCCGGGCTGACATAGCGCAGGATCCCGGTGGGCGCGGCGATCATGATCACATCGCTGGAGCTCTGCACCAGGGAGCGGAAGTGGCTCTCCTTCTGGGCGAGTTCCTGGGTGAGCCTGATGTTGTCCATCAGCATGATCGCTTGTCGGACGACGAGCGCGAGCACGACCGCGCAGGCGGTGAAGAGCACCACCCCGTCGATCGGCCGGCCGTCCATCACGTTGAACAGGACCCCCAAGGTGCAGACGGCGGCGGCGAGATAGGGCGCGAGTGCGGCGAGCGAGCCCGCGATGGGGACGCTCTGCTGCGCGGGGCGGCGCGCCGGCGGCGGGTTCTGGGCGGCCTCGCGGCGGGCCACCCATGGTGCGTACGCCAGCAGCGCGGAACCGGCGAACCACCCGGCGTCGAGTATCTGCCCGGAGCGGTAGTGCTCCCGCAGCAGCGGCGAGGTGAACAGCGCGTCGCACAGCACGGTGAGCGCGAAGGCGGCGATCGCGGTGTTGGTGGCGGAGCGGTTGCCCGAGGAGCGCCGGAAGTGGAGCACGATCACCATGCTGACCAGCACGATGTCCAGTAGCGGATAGGCGAGCGACAGGGCGCCGCGGGCCACGGAGGCGCCGTCCGCGCCGAACTCCCCGGTGTGGGCGAGCGCGAGGCTCCAGGAGAGCGTGATCAGCGATCCGGCGATCAGCCAGGCGTCCAGCCCCAGACAGATCCACCGGGCCCGGCTCGTGGGGCGCTTGGCGAGCACCAGCATCCCGACGATGGCGGGCGGGGCGAAGAGCAGGAAGCAGAAGTCGGCGGCCGAGGGGGTCGGCACGGGGCGGCCGAGCACCACCTCGTACCAGCCCCATACGGCGTTCCCCAGCCCGGCCATGGCCGAGGAGGCGGCGAACAGCAGCCAGGCGGGGCTCAGCCGACCGGCGTGCCGGCGGGCCTGCCACAGACAGGAGGCCGCGGCGGCGAACGCGGCGGCGCTCAGCCCGAAGTCACCCATGACGAGGGCCAGTTGGGACGATCCCCAGCCGACGATCGCCCCCGCCGCGTAACCGCCGCAGACCAGGGCGAGGACCACTTGCGGCAACAGCCCGGCCCCGCCGCCGGAGACCGACGGCCGGGCGAGCACCGCTCCCGTGGCGCTCACTGGACTGCCATCCACTGCGTGGCGGACCACTGGCGCCTCGGGGCCCCGGGAAGCGGTATCCCCGCGGGCCTCGTCGAGTTGGAGCACCGCGCGGCTGCGCGGAAGTGTCGCGGTCGACGCCTGAGCTGCGTCGGGTTGTCGGTCCATCGGCCATACATCGCCCGTCGCCCCCCTCGAGTTCCGGTCCATCGCTGACGCCGTCAGGTCAGTGGCGCAGCCCCCGCTCGGGACGATACACCAGACTGGTCACTCAGGGACATAGGCCATCTACGGACCGTAACCGACTACGGCGTTGTATATACGGAGGGGAGTCAATCGGTGCCTGTATGTGGTGCCAGAGGCATGTCTACCCCGTCGTGGCGACGAGATGTGCCAGCGACTCGCCGCGCGCGTAACGAAGCAGCTGATCCCTCAACAGCCGCTTGGCGCGCGGGAGGAAGGCCGACGTGGGGCCGCCCACATGCGGGGAGATGAGCACCCCTGGAGCGTGCCACAGCGGATGCCCGGCGGGCAGTGGTTCGGGGTCGGTCACATCGAGCGCCGCCCGCAGCCGGCCCGACTCCAACTCCGTGAGCAGGGCCTTGGTGTCCACGACCCCACCACGGGATACGTTCACCAGCAGCGCCCCGTCCTTCATCCGGGACAGGAATTCCGCCCCCGCCAGACCCCGGGTGGCCTCGGTGAGCGGGGTCACCAGCACCACCACATCGGCTTCCGGAAGCAGTCGGGGCAATTCGTCGATCGGATGCACCGGGCCGCGCTCGGTCGTGCGCGGGGAGCGCGCGACGCGCGCCACCCGCTCGCACTCGAAGGGCACGAGCCGATCCTCGATCGCGCTGCCGATGGCCCCGTAGCCCACGATCAGTACGGACTTGTCGGCGAGCGCGGGACGGAAGCCGGAGCGCCACTCCTCGGCGTCCTGGCCCCGGACGAAGTCGGGGATACCGCGCAGCGAGGCCAGGATGAGGGTCAGGGCGAGCTCGGCGGTGCTCGCGTCGTGCACCCCGCGCGCGTTGTACAGCCGCACCCCGGGCGGGAGATCGGCCAGCGCGGGCTTGATGTGGTCTATTCCGGCGGTCAGGGTCTGCACCACCCGCAGGTTGGCCATCGCGGGCAGCGGGCGGGTGCACACCTGCGGCGGCTTCATGTAGGGGACGCAGTAGAACGCGCAGCGCGCCGGGTCGGTGGGGAACTCCTCGCCGCCGTCCCAGTGGGCGTAGTCGAGGGTGTCGGGAAGGCCGTCGATCTCCTCGGGCGGGATGGGCAGCCACACCAGGTCGCGCGCTTCGGATGAACCGTGAGTCGAATCGTGGTGGCGGAACGTATCGCTGTGATCTGCACTCATGCCAGGAGGCTATGCGATCACCGGCCGTTGGCAGAGGTTAGTTTGGGGTCCGAGGAACGGGAGGGGTCAGGCCAGGTGGAGCGCAGGAGAATCGGAGCGGCGGCGCTCGAAGTGGGGGCCATCGGCCTTGGATGCATGCCGATGAACTGGGCGTACACCGCTTCACAGCGCAGTGGCGAGCACTCGGTGCGCACCGTGCACACCGCGCTCGACTCGGGGGCGAGCCTGCTCGACACCGCCGACATGTACGGCCCCTTCACCAATGAGCTGCTGGTGGGGCGGGTGCTCAAGGAGCGGCGGGCGGACGCCTTCGTGTCCACCAAATGCGGACTGCTGGTGGGCGACCAGCACATCGTGGCCAACGGGCGGCCCGGCTATGTGAAGCGGGCCTGCGACGCCTCGCTGCGCCGGCTGCAGACCGATGTGATCGACCTCTACCAGCTGCACCGGGCCGACCCGGAGGTCCCCATAGAGGAGACCTGGGGCGCGATGGCGGAGCTGGTCGCGGCCGGGAAGGTACGGGCGCTCGGGCTGTGCGCCGTCGGGGCGCGGGCCGCGCGGAGGGCGGGCGCCGGGATGCACGACGCCACGGTGCGCCAGCTGGAGCGGGTCCAGCAGGTCTTTCCGGTCAGCTGTGTGCAGGCGGAGCTGTCGGTGTGGTCGCCCGACGCGCTGGAGGCGCTGGTGCCGTGGTGTGCCTCGCGCGGGGTGGGATTCCTGGCGGCGATGCCGCTGGGCAACGGCTTCCTCAGCGGGACGCTCACCCCGGGGCAGGGCTTCGAACCGGACGACATGCGGGCCCGGCATCCGCGGTTCACGGCGGAGATGATGGCCGCGAACCAGCCGATCGTGGCCGGTCTGCGACGGGTCGCCCAGCGACACGGGGACGGGGTGACCCCGGCGCAGGTGGCCCTGGCCTGGCTGCTGGCGCAGGGGCCGCATGTGGTGCCGGTGCCGGGGACGAAGCGGGAGCGGTGGGCGGCGGAGAACTGCGCGGCGGCCGGTCTGCCGCTTTCCCCCGAGGACCTCGCGGAGATCGCGGGGCTGCCGCCGGCGCGGGGGTCGTGGGACTGAGCGGGGGGCGTCCGGCTGCCGCCGACGCGGGGCTCGTGGGGCTGAGTGGGGGGCGTCCGGCTGGGCGCGTAGAGCCCGGCCGTCCGGCGCGCACGGTCGCCCGGCGTGGGGCGCCGTGTGCGGTCGGCCCTGGTCCGGGCCCGATTCGGGGATGGGAACCCGGCGCGGGCCTGCGGTGTATAAGAATCAGTGCCGTGCCGCGGCACACGTGCCCATGGAGAGGAACCCGACCGTGCGACGTCCTCGCGTCACCTCTGTTCTCGCCGCCGCTGCCGCCGTGGTGCTCGTGGCGGGCTGCTCGTCCGACGGCGACAGCATCACCAGACCGGGTGGCCGCTCCTCCGCGCCCACGGAGCCGGGCGGCGGTGGCTCCTCCTCGGGCGCGCCCTCGCCGACGGAGTCCGCGGCGCCCGCGAAGGGCTCGGTGAAGGTGGAGCGCACGCTCACCACGAAGCTGGACTCCCCCTGGGGGCTCGCGCCGCTGCCCGGCGGGGATCTGCTGGTCTCCTCGCGGGACACCGGGAAGATCTTCAAGGTCTCGGCGGACTCGGGGAAGAAGACCGAGCTGGGGTCCGTCCCGGGCGTCTCCGCCGCCGGTGAGGGCGGGCTGCTGGGGCTGGCGGTCTCCTCCGACTTCGGCACGGACCATATGGTCTATGGGTACTTCACCACCGATTCGGACAACCGCATCGTCCGGATGGTGTACGACGACAAGCGCCCCGCCGGCAATCAGCTCGGCGCCCCGGACACGATCTTCAAGGGCATCCCCAAGGGCACGATCCACAACGGGGGCCGCATCGCCTTCGGTCCGGACAAGATGCTCTACGCGGGCACGGGAGAGAGCGGTGACCGCGGGCTCGCCCAGGACATGGACTCCTTCGGCGGCAAGATCCTGCGGATGACCCCGGACGGCGAGCCCGCGCCCCGCAATCCGGATGCCCAGTCGGTCGTCTACTCCCCGGGTCACCGCAATGTGCAGGGCCTGGCCTGGGATGCGGACAAGCGGTTGTGGGCCTCCGAGTTCGGCCAGGACACCTGGGACGAGCTCAATCTGATCGAGCCGGGCAAGAACTACGGCTGGCCGGAGGCGGAGGGCAAGGCCGGGAAGAAGGGCTTCGCCGATCCGCTCGAGCAGTGGAAGCCCAAGGACGCCTCGCCGAGCGGAATCGCCTTCGCCAAGGGCTCGATCTGGATGGCGGGGCTGCGCGGTGAGCGGCTGTGGCGCATCCCGCTGAAGGGCGACAAGGCGGCGGCGAAGCCTCAGTCGTTCCTGGACGGGAAGTACGGACGGCTGCGCACCGTGGTGGCGGCGGACGACGGGGGGCTGTGGCTGACCACGAGCAATACGGACGGGCGCAGTAAGCCGGGCCGGGAGGACGACCGGATTCTGCGGCTGGAGGTCCGCTGAGGGGAGATCCGCGAGGAGATCCGCTGAAGGGAGGTCGAATCGGCCGGTTGGGGCGTTGAGTTCGGCCGACATGGTGCGGAGTGCCCGTTCTGTGACGGGTCTGCCTACACTGGCAGCAGTCGCACGCCTACGGGGGTCGTCATGTTCAACCTCATCGAGGAACTGTTCGCGCCCGGCCGCAAGCACACCGAGGAAGAGCGCAACCGGCTGGAGTACACGCTCGACGAGACGCGCAGCAGCGACCCGGGGAAGGGTCCGATAGACCTCGACTCCGGGCGAGTGGTGATCCGGCCCCGCGAAGGGGACTGATCCGGCAGGGGGACTGCCCTGGAGGGGGGCTGGCCTGGAAAGGGACTGGCCCGGCAGGCGGTCGGCGCACCGCGCGTCTTGTCGCCCCCGGCGTCCCGTCAGCGCTCCCGCGTCCCGTCGGCACGCACCGCGCACACCGTCAGCGTGCCGCCGCGCCGTCGGCCAGGCCGTCCACCAGGCGTAGTCGATGGGCCACGGCCGCTGCCTCGGTCCGCCCCGAGACGCCCAGCTTGGCCAGGATGTTGGAGACATGGACGCTGGCCGTCTTGGGCGAGATGAAGAGCTCCTCGGCGATCTGGCGATTGCTGCGCCCGTCGGCGACCAGCCGCAGCACATCCCGTTCGCGGGGCGTCAGCCCCAGTTCCTCGGCCGGATCGACGGGTTCGGCAGGTTTGGCGGGCTCGGCGGCCGGGGCCGGAGAGCCCGGGGCCGGGGGCAGCGCGGGGGCTCGGTGCCGGGACGCGTCGAGCGCTGCGCGGGTCGCGGCGGACGGCAGGGGCAGCCGGGCGCGGCGGGCCAGCAGTTCGATCTCCTCACGCAGCGGACGGGCGCCCAGCCGGTCGGCCACGACATGCGCCTGGGCGAGCAGTTCAGCGGCGTGGTCGCGATCGGCCTGGGCCGGGGCGCCTTGGCCATGGGCACCATGGCCGGAGACGCCCTGACCGGGAACGCCCTGACCGGAGGTGATCCCGCCGGGGGCACCCTGGCCGGAGGCGCCATGGCCGGGGGTGATCCGGCTGTGGCCATCCCGGGCGGGGGCACCCTGGCCGGAGGTGATCCGGGCGGGGGTGAGCAGTGCTTCCGCCCAGCGGTGGCGGGCGCGGGCCAGCGGATACGGGCGGTCCAGCGCGGCGAAGGCGGCCGTGGCCTCGGCCCAGAGGTCGGGCCGGTTCCGGCCCTCGGCCCGCGCCAGTTCGGCCTGGACCATCGCCGCGTGGGCCCGCCACACCGGCACGGGCTGCGACAGCCGTTTCACCGCCGCCCGGAGGCGGGCCAGGGCCTCGCCCCGGCCCGGCTCGGCCGTGGGCAGTCCGCGCGCGGCCGACTCGGCCGCGGTGGCCGTGTACAGCAACCGCCAGGCGTAGCGCTGCATCCCGGGCGGGAAACCGGCCGTCACGGCCTGGTCCAGCAGGGTCCGGACCTCCAGGATCCGGCCACGCGCCGCCGCGAGTTCGATGGCGTGCCCCATGATCTGGAGGGAGTACTGCGGTGCGGTGTTGCGGGCGCCGTAGTGCTCACGGGCGGCGGCCAGCTCGCGCTCCGCCGTGTCCCACTCCCCGCGGGACAGCGCCAGCTGGGCGAGCCGGTTGGCGGCGGTGCCGCGCGGCTTGGTGCCGAGGGCGAGCCGCCGGGTCTTCAGGGCCGCCGCCTCCGCCTCGTCCCAGCGGCCCAGGGAGAACAGCGACTCGGCCAGATTCCCGTACACCCAAGCCCGGGAGTCCACCAGGCCGACCCGGTCCAGGATCCGGGCGCCCTCCTCGGCGGTCTCCACCGCGTCGGCCGACCGGCCGACCCCCTCCAGCGCCGAGGCCAGATTGACATAGCAGCGCCCCAGGACGCTGATGTCGCCGAGGGCCAGGGCCCGCTCGCAGACCTCGCGCATCTCGGCCAGCCCGCGCTCGATGTCGCCGGAGTCACCGGTGAAGTAGCCCAGCGTCAGGCGGGCGTTCAGCTCCGTGCTCTCGGCGCCGACCAGCCGGGCCAGCTCCACCGCCCGTTCGGCGGCGGCCAGGCCCTCGGCACCCGGCCGGTGGGTCATCGTCCAGCCCGCCACCTGCGCCATGACCTCGGCGTGCACGGGGGACGGCGGCAGCCCGCGCACCAGCTCCTGGGCGCGGCTCAGCTCCTCCCAGCCGTCGCCGCGGGCCAGGCCCTCCATCAGTTTGCTCTGCTGGGTCCAGAACCAGGCGGCCCGCAGCGGGTCGTCACCGTCGCGGTCCAGCGTCCGCAGGGCCCGCTTGCTGACGGTCAGCGCCCGCTCCCGCTGCCCGGACATATGCGCGGCCACCACCACTTCGGCGAGCAGATCGAGATGGCGCAGCGGCTGGTCCGTACAGCCGCAGGCGGGGTACGCCTCCGCGTAGTCCATCGGCCGCTGGGCCCGCCGTATCTCCTTGGGGGCGTCCTCCCACAGCTCCATGGCCCGCTCCAGCAGCCGCAGCTGCTCCGCGTGGGCGTACCGCCGCCGCGCCTCGACGGACGCCTGGAGCACGGCGGGCAGGGCCTTGGCGGGGTCGTGTGCGTGGTACCAGTAGCTGGCCAGCCGGGCGGCCCGCTCATCGGCCCGTACCAACGCGGGCTCGGCCTCCAGGGCCTCCGCGAAGCGCCGGTTGAGCCGGGACCGCTCCCCGGGCAGCAGATCGTCCCGCACGGCCTCGCGCACCAGCGAATGCCGGAAGCGGTAGCCGCTGTCGTCGGCGGTGGGGCGCAGGATGTTCGCCCCGACGGCGGCCCGCAAGGCGTCGATCAGCTCGTCCTCGCCCAGCCGGGCGACCGCGCGCAGCAGTTCGTACTCCACCGAGGAGCCGCCCTCGGCGAGGATCCGCGCCACCCCCTGGGCCTCCTCGGACAGCGCCTCGACCCGCACCAGCAGCAGATCGCGCAGGGATTCGCTGAGCCCGGTGGCGCAGCCCTCGTTGAGGGAGCGGGCGATCTCCTCCACGAAGAAGGCGTTGCCGTCGCTGCGCTTGAAGATCCGGTCGACCAGCTCGCGCTCCGGCTCGGCCCCGTTGATCCCGGTGAGCTGGGCGTGCACCTCGCCGCGGGTGAAGCGGGACAGCTCGATGCGCCGCACCTCGCGCATCCGGTCCACCTCGGCGAGGAACGGGCGCAGCGGATGGCGGCGGTGGATGTCGTCGGAGCGGTAGGTGGCCACGACCAGCAGCCGGGCGCTGAGCAGCGAGCGGAAGAGATAGCCGAGCAGCTCGCGGGTGGAGCGGTCGGCCCAGTGCAGATCCTCGATGGCGACGACGAGGGTGCGCTCCGCGGCCAGCCGCTCCAGCAGCCGGACGGTGAGCTCGAACAGCCGGGCCCGGCCGTCCTCGTCGTGGGACGCGCGGGAGGTCTCGCCCAGCTCGGGCAGCAGCCGGGCCAGCTCGCCCTCCTGCCCCGCGGCGGCCCCGTCCAGCTCGGTGCCCAGCTTGCGGCGCAGTGAGCGCAGCACGGTGGACACGGGCGCGAACGGCAGCCCGTCGGCGCCGATTTCCACACAGCCGCCGACCGCCGCGACCGCCCCGGCGGCCACGGCCGAGGCCAGGAACTCGTCGATGAGCCGGGTCTTGCCGACCCCCGCCTCTCCGCCCACCAGCAGCACCTGCGGCTCGCCCGCGGTGGCGCGGGCGAGCGCGTCCTCGAGAGTGGCCAACTCCTGGGCGCGGCCGATGAACACCGGGCTGACGGACGTGGTGTGCACGTCGTCGAGCATCGCACAGGGGACCGACACCACGGCACCGACTTTTCCGGCGCCCACCGCTCCGGCTGCCATCACTTCGGCGCCCACCGTTCCGGCCGCCATCACTTCGGCGCCCACCGTTCCGGTACCCACCGTTCCGGCGCTCCCGCATCCGGACCCCACCGCTCGGGCGCCCCTCACTCCGGCTCCCCTCCCGGCCCCCATGGCGAGCGGCACGCCCCGCCGCCGTCAGGCCGCCGTGCCGTACGACCGTGGTGAGCGGTCGCCGCGCCACCGCCGGACCGGCCTCAGCCGCCCTCCCCTCTCCCGCCCGGCAGACCGGCCGCCGGGTCCCTCCGCCGCCTCCCGGGCCAGCCGGTGGGCGGCGGCCTCCCGCCGCAGCTCGGCCTCGCGGATCCGGTGCAACTCATGGTGCAGCATGGCGTTCTCCCTGGTGACGAGTGGTTTCGAGGAACGCGTCCACTCTCGCCGCCCAGGAGGGCCCGGCACATCGGGAGGCTGCCCGATCTTCGCTCGGACCAGGGCCTTAGACGCCCCGCCCGTACGGCTGAGGAAGTCCGGGAAGGGTCCTTAGAGCACCGGCGACCGCGCCGTACCGGCCCGCGCCGCGCCCTCCGTGGGCTGTCCCGGAAGCGGCGCGGCCACCGCCCCCGGCCCGGACGCCGAACCCTCGCCATCGCCCTTGCCCTCGCCATCGCCCTTGCCCTCGCCATCGCCCTTGCCCTCGGCGCCGACCTCGGCGTCGCCCGCGCCCTCGCCCGCGCCCTCGCCCTCGCCCTCGCCCTCGCCCTCCGCCTCGATGCTGATCCTCGGCAGCAGCCGCTCCAGCCAGCCCGGCAGCCACCAGTTGGCGCCCCCGAGCAGATGCATCAGCGCGGGCACCAGGAGCGTACGGAGGACGAAGGCGTCCAGGGCGACCGCGGCCGCCAGTCCGATGCCGAACATCCCGATGATCCGGTCGCCGCTGAGCACGAAGGCCGAGAAGACCGCGATCATGATGACGGCCGCGGAGTTGATGACCCGGCTGGTCTCGGCGAGCCCCACCCGGACCGCGGTGCGGTTGTCGCGGGTGCGCCGCCACTCCTCGTACATCCGGCTGACCAGGAAGACCTGGTAGTCCATGGAGAGCCCGAAGAGCACCGAGACCATGATCACCGGAAGGAAGGGCTCGATCGGGCCCGCCCTGCCCAGCCCCAGCAGTTCGCTCCCCCAGCCCCATTGGAAGATCGCGACCACCACGCCGAAGGACGACGCGACGGCGGCCACATTCATGACCGCCGCCTTGATCGGGATGCCGATGCTGCGGAACGCGAGCAGCAACAGCACACATCCCAGCGCCACCACCACCCCCACGAACAGCGGCAGCTTGCTCACGATCACCGCGGCGAAGTCGTCGTAGCCCGCGGTCAGCCCGCCCACGTAGACCCGCAGCGAGCTGCCCTCCTCGGCCCGGGGCAGCACCTCGGCGCGCAGCCGTTCGACGAGGTCGGAGGTGTCCTGTGACTGCGGTGCCGTCGTGGGGACGACCGTGATGACGCCGGTGTCGCCGCCTCCGCCCAGGTCCGCGGCGGTCACCGAGGCCACCCCGTGGATGGTGCGCAGGGTCTCGGGCAGTCGGGTGAAGGCCATACGGTCGTCGGCCCCGTCCATGCTGCCTATGAGCGTCAACGGGCCGTTGAAACCTGGGCCGAACCCCTCGGCCAGTAGGTCGTACGCCCGTCGCGTGGTCGAGGACGCGGAGCCGTTGCCCTGATCCGAGGTGCCCAGGTGGAGCGAGAACGTGGGGAGGGCGAGCACCGCGATGAGGGCGGCCGCGACCGCCCCGAGCAGTTTGGGGCGGCGCTCGACGCAGAGCGCCCAGCGTGCGCACAGGCCCTGGGACGCCGCGGCTTCCGGCCCCCGCTCGGCCAGCCGTCTGCGCTCCCTGCGGCTCAGGGCCCGCATCCCGATCAGGCCGAGCAGCGCGGGCAGCAGGGTGAGCGAGGCGGCGACCGTAAGGGCGACGGTGAGCGCCGCCGCGACCGCCACCCCGTTGAGGAAGGACAGCCGCAGGACGAGCATGCCGAGCAGCGCGAGACAGACGGTCGCGCCCGCGAAGACCACCGCGCGCCCCGAGGTGGCCACCGCGCGCTGGGCGGCCTGTTCGACCGACAGCCCCCGCCGCAGCCCCTTGCGGTGCCGGGTGACGATGAACAGCGCGTAGTCGATCCCCACGCCGAGGCCGATCAGCATGCCGAGCATGGGCGCGAAGTCGGCGATGGTCATGGCGTGGCCGAGCAGCCCGATGGCCGCGTACGCGGTGCCGACGCCGATGAGCGCGGTGGCGATCGGCAGCAGCGTCGCCGCGAGCGAGCCGAAGGCGAGGAAGAGCACCACGGCGGCCACGCCGACCCCGATGGCCTCGCTCAGATGGGCGGGTCCGGTCCGCTCGGTGAGCCCGGCGCCCGCACCGCCCATCTCGACCTGAAGGCCCTTGGCCCCGGAGGCGGCGGAGCGCACCGTGTCGAGCACCCGGCGCACCTCCGCCTCGCCCAGGTCGGCGGCGGGTTCGCGGAAGACGACGGTGGCGTAGGCGGTGTGCCCGTCGGCGCTGATCCGGCCGTTGTCACCGGCCTCGCCGAGCCCGCCGGATCCGCCCAACCGGGCGGTGTCACCGGCGCCGTACGGACCGGTCCCGGAGACGGCGCCGGACGGACCGGTCGCCGGGACGGCGCCGTACGGGCCCGTCACGGAGGCGACGCCGGGCAGGTCCGCGACCTGCCGCAGCGCCGCCGTCATCCGCCGCTCGACCTCTGGGGCGCGTACGGTGCCCGCGCCGTCCGCGGTGTGCCAGACGATGGTGTCGCTGTCCCCCGCCCGTTCCGGCAGCCGCCGCTCCACCAGGGCGGAGACCTTGGAGGAGTCGGTGCCCGGGATGTCGTAGTCGTCGGAGTACGCCGAGCCCGTCACGGCCGCCGCCGCGGCGACCCCGGCGAAGGCGGCCAGCCACAGCACGATGACGATGGCGCGGCGCCTGAGACACCAGCGGGCGAGTGCGGCCATGGCTGCTTTCCGGGTCGTGCGCCGAGGGGCGCCGTGATGTGCTTGTGACCTGGCACTCTGCCAGGCGAAAGAGATCCTTTGTCCCCTTTGTGGGCTTCACCACATGAGCGAGGGGGAAGTCGGAGAGCATGAATCCTGCCCCGTCCGGAGGCCGTCGCCCGCGTATCGGCATCGGCGGTATGCACATCGAGTCCAGCACCTTCAGCCCGCACCGCGCGGCCTACGACGACTTCCGCGTCACCCGCGGCGCCGAGCTGCTGGACCGCTACGCCTGGACCCGGCCGGACGGCGAACTGGCCGGGCGCGCCGAGTGGGTGCCGCTGCTCCACGCCGTCTCGCTCCCCGGCGGCCCGGTCGAGCGCGAGACCTACGACCGGATCAAGGGCGAGCTGATCGAGCGGCTGCGGCGGGCCGGTCCGCTCGACGGGCTGGTCTACGACATCCACGGCGCGATGAGCGTGGTGGGTCTGGAGGACGCCGAGGGCGATCTGACCGAGGCCGTACGGGAGGCGATCGGGCCCGACGCGCTGATCTCCGCCGCCATGGACCTCCACGGCAATGTCTCCCGCCGCTTCGCCGGCCGGCTCGATCTGATCACCGCCCACCGGCTCGCCCCGCACGAGGACGCCTGGGAGACCCGCGAGCGCGCCGCCCGCAAGCTGGTGGAGCGCCTGGCCTCCGGCCGGGGCCGCCCGCACCTGGCCTGGGTGCAGATCCCGGTACTGCTGCCCGGTGAGCGCACCAGCACCCGTCTGGAGCCCGCCAAGTCGCTGTACGGGCGGCTGGCCGCCGTGGAGGCGATGGACGGCGTCGTGGACGCGGCGATCTGGGTGGGCTACGCCTGGGCCGACGAGCCGCGCTGCCGGGCGGCCGTGGTGGTGACCGGTGACGACCCCGTGCTCGCCGTCGAGCAGACCCGCTCCCTGGCCCGCGAGTACTGGGAGATGCGCCGCGACTTCGCCTTCGTCGGCCCCACCGGCGGCGCCGACGAGTGCATCGCCGAGGCCGTCGCCTCCTCCGCCCGCCCCTTCCTGATCAGCGACTCCGGCGACAATCCCACGGCCGGGGGCGCCGGGGACCTCGCCTATATGCTCGGGCGGCTGCTGGCCAACGAGGACCTGGCCGCCGGCCGCGCCACCGCACTGCACCCCGGGATCACCGATCCGGCGGCGGTCGCGGAGTGCTTCGCCGCCGGGCCGGGCGCGACGGTCCGGCTGTCCGTCGGCGGCGGGATCAGCCGGGGGACGGCGGACCACGCCGCGCCCTGCGAGCTGACCGGCGAGGTGGTCGCGCTGCGCCGGGACGACCCGGTCGGCGGGGACCTCGCGGCGGTGCGGCACGGGGGCGTCACGGCGATCCTGGTCAGCCGCCGCAAGCCGTTCCACACCCTGGCCGACTTCGGCGAGCTGGACCCGCGCGGCTATGACCTCGTGGTCGTCAAGATCGGCTATCTGGAGCCCGAGCTGTACGCCCTGGCGGCGGACTGGCGGCTCGCGCTCACCCCCGGCGGGGTCGACCAGGACCTGGCGCGCCTGGGCCATCGGCGCCTCGTGCGGCCGCTGTACCCCTTCGACGACGAGGGGTTCGAGGTGCCGCATCTGGAGCCGCTGCTGCTCTAGCGCTCCGCGGGAAGTGGCGCGAGGTGCGGTCGTTCATCCGCGGCTGCGTCGTGGCTGGTCGCGCCCACGCGGCGGAGCCGCACATCGACACAGCCCCGCGCCCCTTCGGGGCGCAATCGAACCGCACCGGACTTCAGTGAGGCCGCTTAGGGCTCTCGGGGGTGTCCGGCGGTCCTGACACCTGCGGCGGGCTGCTCCCCTCCCCTTCCCACAACTGGGGCTCCGCCCCGGACCCCGGCCGGACATCCCGGATGTGCGAGTGCGTCCGGCGGTCATCCGAGGGGAACGAGCCACCGGGCATCCCGGAGCAGCGCGGAAGGGCGCATACGACGCCGGCGGGGCGCGCCCTCGCGCACCCCGCCGCCGTCACGCAGGGACGAATCCCGGGCCGGTCAGCCCTCGACGCCCAGCTTCTCCAGGATCAGCTCGCGCACCCGCGCCGCGTCCGCCTGGCCGCGCGTGGCCTTCATGACCGCGCCGACCAGCGCGCCCGCCGCCGCGACCTTGCCGCCGCGGATCTTGTCGGCGATGGCCGCGTTGGCCGCGATCGCCTCGTCCACGGCGGTGCCCAGCGCACCCTCGTCCGAGACGACCTTCAGGCCGCGCTTGGTGACGACCTCGTCCGGGTCGCCCTCACCCGCGAGGACGCCCTCGATGGTCTGGCGGGCCAGCTTGTCGTTGAGCGAACCCTCCTTGACCAGCGCGCACACCCGCGCCACCTGCGCCGGGGTGATCGACAGCTCCGCGAGCTCCACCCCGTCCTCGTTGGCGCGGCGGGCCAGCTCGCCCATCCACCACTTACGGGCCTGGTCGGCCGGGGCACCCTCGTCCATCGTGGCCGTGATCAGGTCGATCGCGCCCGCGTTGAGCACCGACTGCATCTCGTGCCGGGACAGGCCCCACTCCTCGCGCAGCCGGTTGCGGCGCACCCGCGGCAGCTCCGGAAGGCCGCCGCGCAGCTCCTCCACCCACGTCCGGGCGGGGGCGACCGGCACCAGGTCGGGCTCGGGGAAGTAGCGGTAGTCCTCCGCCTCCTCCTTGACCCGGCCGGAGGTCGTGGAGCCGTCCTCCTCGTGGAAGTGGCGGGTCTCCTGGATGATCGTGCCGCCGTCGTTCAGCACCGCGGCATGGCGCTGGACCTCGAAGCGGACCGCGCGCTCGACCGACCGCAGCGAGTTGACGTTCTTGGTCTCGGAGCGGGTGCCGAACTTCTCGGTGCCCTGCGGGCGCAGCGACAGGTTCACATCGCAGCGCATCTGGCCCATCTCCATGCGCGCCTCGGAGACCCCGAGCGACTTGATGAGCTCGCGCAGCTCGGTCACATACGCCTTGGCGACCTCCGGGGCCTTCTCCCCGGCGCCGACGATCGGCTTGGTGACGATCTCGATCAGCGGGATCCCGGCCCGGTTGTAGTCCAGGAGGGAGTGCTGGGCGCCGTGGATGCGGCCGGTCGCGCCACCCACATGGGTGGACTTGCCGGTGTCCTCCTCCATATGGGCGCGCTCGATCTCGACGCGGAAGACCTCACCGTCGACGTCGACGTCCAGATAGCCGTTGAAGGCGATCGGCTCGTCGTACTGCGACGTCTGGAAGTTCTTCGGCATGTCCGGATAGAAGTAGTTCTTCCGGGCGAAGCGGCACCATTCGGCGATCTCGCAGTTGAGCGCGAGCCCGATCTTGATGGCGGACTCGACGCCGGTCGCGTTGACCACCGGGAGCGAGCCGGGCAGGCCGAGGCAGGTGGGGCAGGTCTGCGTGTTGGGCTCGGCGCCGAGCGCCGTGGCGCACCCGCAGAACATCTTGGTCTTGGTGCCGAGCTCGACGTGCACCTCGAGCCCCATCACGGGGTCGTAGGTGGCGAGGGCGTCCTCGTACGACACCAGTTCAGTGACGGTCACGGAAAAACTAACCTCTCAGTCCGCGAGGACGTCGTCGTCGCCCATGCGCTTGAGCTCGCGGATGAGCAGGGCGACGCCGGTGACGATGGCGGCGGCCGAGACCACCGCGTCGGCCAGCTGCAGCTTGTCGTTCTCGAATCGGGCCTTCTTGGCCTGCTTCGCCACACTGACCGCGCCGAACAGCGAGGTCGCGATGGACAGGTAGGTGCCGGGCCTGGACTTCTTGAAGCCCTTCGCCTTCTTGATCGCACTCATAGGGACGGTGCCTCCTCGATCAGCGGGTGGCCCCACTTGTCGATGAGCGCGGCCTCGACCGCGGCACCGACCTTGTAGAGCCGGTCGTCGGCCATGGCGGGGGCGATGATCTGCAGTCCGACCGGCAGACCGTCCTCCGGTGCCAGACCGCAGGGCAGTGACATGGCCGCGTTCCCCGCGAGGTTGGTGGGAATCGTGCAGAGGTCGGCCAGATACATCGCCATCGGGTCGTCGGCGCGCTCGCCGATCGGGAAGGCGGTGGTCGGGGTGGTCGGCGAGATCAGCACGTCGACCCGCTCGAACGCCTTCTCGAAGTCGCGCTTGATCAGCGTACGGACCTTCTGCGCGGAGCCGTAGTACGCGTCGTAGTAGCCGGAGCTGAGCGCGTAGGTGCCGAGCATGATCCGGCGCTTGACCTCGGCGCCGAAGCCCTCCGCGCGGGTGAGCGCGGTGACGTCCTCGGCGGACTTGGTGCCGTCGTCACCCACCCGCAGGCCGTAGCGCATGGCGTCGAAGCGGGCCAGGTTGGACGAGCACTCGGACGGCGCGATCAGGTAGTACGCGGCCAGCGCCTTGTCGAAGGACGGGCAGGAGATCTCCTCGATCTCGGCGCCCAGCTCGCGCAGCAGCTCCACCGACTCGTTGAAGCGCTGCATGACGCCGGCCTGGTAGCCCTCGCCCGCGAACTCCTTGACGACGCCGATCCGCATGCCCCGCACGCTTCCGTTGCGGGCGGCCTCGGCGACGGCCGGGACCGGCTCGTCGATGGAGGTCGAGTCCATCGGGTCGTGCCCGGCGATGACCTCGTGCAGCAGCGCCGCGTCCAGCACGGTGCGGGCGCAGGGGCCGCCCTGGTCGAGCGAGGACGAGAACGCCACCATGCCGTAGCGGGAGACCCCGCCGTACGTCGGCTTGACCCCGACCGTGCCGGTGACGGCGGCGGGCTGGCGGATCGAGCCGCCGGTGTCGGTGCCGATGGCGAGCGGCGCCTGGAAGGAGGCCAGCGAGGCGGACGAGCCGCCGCCGGAGCCGCCGGGGACCCGGGTGAGGTCCCAGGGGTTGCCGGTGTGGCCGAAGGCGCTGTTCTCGGTCGAGGACCCCATGGCGAACTCGTCCATGTTGGTCTTGCCGAGGACGATCACGTCCGCGTCCCGCAGCCGCTGGGTGACGGTCGCGTCGTACGGCGGGATCCAGCCCTCGAGGATCTTGGAGCCGACCGTGGTCGGGATCCCCTTGGTGGTGAAGATGTCCTTGAGCGCGAGCGGAACGCCGGCCAGCGGTCCCAGCTTCTCGCCGCGCTCCCGCTTCGCGTCGACGGCGCGTGCCTGGGCGAGCGCCCCCTCGCGGTCCACGTGCAGGAAGGCGTGCACCTTCTCGTCCACGGCCTCGATACGGGCCAGGTGCGCCTCGGTCACCTCGACGGCGGTAACCGCGCCGGAGGCGATCCTGGCGGCGATCTCGGCCGCGGTGAGCCTGGTCAGGTCGGTCACGGTGGTCACTCCTCCCCCAGGATCTGCGGCACCTTGAAACGCTGCTGCTCCTGGGCCGGGGCGCAGGCCAGCGCCTGCTGCGGGGTCAGGGACGGACGGACCTCGTCCGGGCGCATGACGTTGGTCAGCGGCAGCGGGTGAGAGGTCGGCGGAACGTCTTGGTCGGCGACCTCGGAGACGCGGGCGACCGCGCCGATGATGTCGTCGAGCTGTCCGGCGAAGTGGTCGAGCTCTTCGGCCTTCAGCTCCAGACGCGCCAGCCGGGCGAGGTGGGCGACCTCCTCGCGCGTGATGCCAGGCATGCAGCGAATCCTCATGGGTGAGTGCGGAGTGTTTCCGGCCCAATCCTATGGCTCCCGCCGCACCGGGCGCGAAAGGCTTTGGCGCACCGGGGTTGTGCCCCCCCTAAAGTCTCGTCGCCGGGTGCGGCCCGGTGGCCGGTTGTGCCCACCCGTTCCGCCCCGCGGAACGACTGCCCACAACCGGTTACGTCACCGGCTGATCCGCGTCCTCGTCCGCCTCCGCGGTGGCGTCTTCGCTCGACGGCTCCGCCGTCTCGCGGTGCCAGCCGCCCTCACCCCGCGCCCGCAGCCACGCCGTCATCTCCTCCGGCGGCATCGCCGCGGCCACCAGCCAGCCCTGGACCGCGTCGCAGCCCAGATCCCGCAGCCGCTCCCAGGTCTCGTCGTCCTCGACGCCCTCCGCGACCACGAGCAGGCCCAGCGAATGGGCGAGGTCGACCGTACAGCGGACGATCTCCGCGTCCTCGTTGTCCACCGCCAGCCGGGCCACGAAGGAACGGTCGATCTTGAGCTCGCTCACCGGCAGCCGCCGCAGATGGACCAGCGACGAATAGCCCGTCCCGAAGTCGTCCAGCGACATCTTCACCCCATGACCGGTGAGCCCGGCCAGGGTGTCCGCGGCCCGCTGCGGGTCCTCCAGCAGGACGTGCTCGGTTATCTCCAGCTGCAGGGCGCCCGCCGGGACGCCGTGCCGGGCCAGCCGCCCGGCGACCGCGCCCGCGAAGCCGGGGGTGTGGACATCGCGCGGCGAGACGTTGACCGCGACGGGCACCTCGAGGCCGTCGGCGCGCCACCGCGCGACCTGGCCCAGGGCCGTCTCCAGGACGTACTCGGTCAGCCGGGGCATCAGCCCGGAGCTCTCGGCCATGGAGATGAACTCGTCCGGCGGCACCTTGCCCCGGTCCGGGTGCACCCAGCGCACCAGGGCCTCCAGGCCCGCCACATGGCCGTCGAAGCCGACCTTGGGCTGGTAGTGCAGCTCGACGTCGCCCGCGTCCAGGGCGCGCCGCAGATCGCCGAGCAGGCCGAGCCGGTCGGGGGTGTTGCCGTCCCGCCGCGCCTCGTACAGCTCGACTCCGCTGCGGTCCCGCTTGGCCTGGTACATCGCGACGTCGGCGCGGCGCAGCAGCCCCTCGGCGTCCAGGGCGTGGTCGGGGTAGACGGCGACGCCCGCGCTGGCCTCGAGCACCAGGGTCAGCCCGTCCAGGTCGAGCGGGGAGCCGAGGTCGCCGACGAGGACGCGGGCGCTGCGCTGGGCGCTGGTGAGCGAGTCGGTGGTGGGCAGCAGCACCGCGAACTCGTCGCCGCCGAGCCGGGCCACCTCCGCCCCGCGCGGCAGGGCGAGCCGCAGCCGCTCGGCGATCTGGAGCAGCAGCCGGTCACCGGCCAGATGGCCCAGGGTGTCGTTGACCGAGCGGAAGCGGTCGAGGTCCAGCAGCACCAGCGCGGTCCGGGTGCCGGCCCGCTCGGCCTCGTCCAGCGCGGTCCAGGTGCGCTCCAGCAGCCACTGGCGGTTCGGCAGCCCGGTGAGCGGGTCGCGCAGCTGCTCCTCGGCGCGGACCCGGGCGATCCACAGCGTGGAGTCCAGGGCGACCAGCGGCACCGCGAACAGCGGGAGCAGCAGCGGAGTGTCCCCTGCGACGACCACGATGAGGGGGGCGATGCCGAGGAGCGCGAGGCCGACGAGGGCCTGCCGGAAGAGGGCGGTGCGGGCGACGGTGGGCAGTCCGGCGCCGGGCGGGGCGAGGGAGCACCACAGCAGGGCGCGGGTCACCCCGAGATAGACGAAGGCGGCCAGGGCCGTCTGGGGGATGGCGGACACATCCCAGGTGTCGGTGCGCCAAGGGTGTTCGACGGAGGGGGTGGTGCCGAAGGCGGCGAGGGTGAGGGCGGCCGCGCCCACCCCGAGGATGTCGACCGCGCCGTGCAGGGCGGCCTGCCGCCATCGGTGCCGGCGGGCGGCGCCGACCAGGACGACCACGGCGAGGCTGACCAGCACGGCCGGAATCCAGCCGTAGAGCAGCAGGGCCGCCAGGGTTAACGCGGCCCCGGAGCCGGTGCCGCCCCACCAGCGGTCGCGGCCTAGGGCGACCAGATGGCCGACGATGATTCCGGTGAGCACGGCGAGCGACCAGCCCACGGTTCCGTCGGGAAAGAGCGCATTGCCCGCGTCGAGCACTCGGAACACTCCGATACCGAGTGCGAAAGCCGCCATGGCGACCGCGGCGGCCGGCAGCGCGGGCAGCACGGCCCGGCGCAGCCGCGACGCCGGGGCGGCGCTTTCGGTCGGTTTCATACCCGTCCCTCTCACAGCCGGCGGTGCCAGCGCCACGGCGGGCGCACACCTCAACAGTAGGCGGCAGAAGGGGAAGACGGGCGGCGATCGGCGACGGTTCCCCGAATGCCGCCCGACGATCCATGACCTTCTGCTATGCGCTGTAAGGGTGATGCCCTCCGGCTGCACCCGGGAAGTGCTCCCAGTCGTAATCCGGCCAGGTTTGGACCCATTGAGCGGACAAGATGGCCGGAGCGCTGCGCCGGATGGGTGGAGCGGCTACTCCAGGGGCTACTCCAACCGCCGCTCCACCGGCCGTCCGTGCTACTCCGCGGACTCTTCCCCGGACTCTTCCGGGGGCGTCATCGCGACCTCTCTCGCCGCGTCGGGGCCCTGTTCGAGCAGGACGCCAAAACCGTCCTCATCGAGCACGGGAACCTTCAGCTGCATGGCCTTGTCATACTTCGAGCCCGGATTGTCGCCGACTACTACGAAATCGGTCTTTTTCGAAACCGATCCGGTGACTTTGGCACCACGGCTCTGCAGCGCCTCCTTGGCCCCATCCCGGGTGTACGACTGCAGCGTTCCGGTGACGACGACGGTGAGACCCTCCAGCGGACGGGGGCCTTCGTCCTCGCCTCCCGCCTCCTCCAGCCGGACCCCGGCGCGCCGCCATTTCTCGACGATCTCGCGGTGCCAGTCGACCGCGAACCACTCCTTGAGCGAGGCGGCGATGGTCGGCCCGACCCCCTCCACGGCCGCCAGTTCCTCCTCGTCGGCCGTGGCGATCCGGTCCAGCGAGCGGAATTCCCGGGCCAGCGCGGTGGCGGCGACCGGCCCGACATGACGGATCGAAAGGCCGGTGATGATCCGCGCCAGCGGGCGCTCCTTGGCCGCCTCGATATTGGCCAGCATCGCCAGGGCGTTCTTCTTCGCCTCGCCCTTCTGGGTGGCGAAGAAGGTGACGACCTTCTCCTCACCGGTCTCCGGATCACGCTTGGGCAGTCCGCTGTCCGGGTCCAGTACATACGACCGAATGGGCAGCAGTTGTTCGATCTTCAGGTCGAACAGATCGCCCTCGTCCTTCAACGGCGGTTCGGCGGGTTCCAGCGGCTGGGTGAGAGCGGCCGCGGCGACATAGCCGAGGTTCTCGATGTCCAGGGATTTCCGCCCGGCGAGATAGAAAATCCGCTCGCGCAGCTGCGCCGGGCAGGACCGGCCGTTGGGACACCGCAGATCGACATCGCCCTCCTTGGCGGGCTGCAGCGGCGTATCGCACTCGGGACAGGTGGCCGGCATCACGAATTCCCGCTCGCTGCCGTCCCGCAGATCGACGACCGGGCCCAGGATTTCCGGAATGACATCGCCCGCTTTGCGCAGCACCACGGTGTCACCGATCAGCACGCCTTTGGCCTTGACCACATCCTGGTTGTGCAGCGTCGCGAATTCGACCTCCGAGCCCGCGACCGTGATCGGCTCGACCACCGCATAAGGCGTCACCCGCCCGGTGCGCCCCACGCCCACCCGGATGTCCACCAGCTTGGTGTTGACCTCCTCGGGCGGGAACTTCCAGGCGATCGCCCAGCGCGGCGCCCGCGACGTGGAGCCGAGCCGCCCCTGCAGCGGGATCTCGTCCAACTTGACGACCGCGCCGTCGATCTCGTGCTCCACCGAGTGCCGGTGGTCGCTCTCGCCGTAGTACGCGATGTACTCGCGCACGCCCTCGATCGTGTCCACCACCGAGAAGTGGGCGGCGGTGGGCAGCCCCCACTCGTGCAGCAGCTCGTACGCCTGCGACAGCCGGTCGATGTCGAAGCCCTCGCGCGCCCCGATGCCGTGCACCACCATGTCCAGCGGCCGGGACGCGGTGACCTTCGGGTCCTTCTGGCGCAGCGAACCCGCCGCCGCGTTCCGGGGGTTGGCGAACGGCGGCTTGCCCGCCTCCACCAGCCCGGCGTTCAGCTCCTCGAACCGCTCGCGGGGCAGGAAGACCTCGCCGCGCACCTCCACCAGCGCCGGGACGCGGTCACCCTTCAGCCGGTTGGGGATCTTGGCGATCGTCCGCACATTGGGCGTGATGTCCTCGCCGGTGCGGCCGTCGCCACGGGTGGCGGCGCGGGTCAGCCGCCCCTGCTCATAGGTGAGGTTGACCGCGAGGCCGTCCACCTTCAGCTCGCACAGGAAGTGGTACGAACCGCTGCCCAGCTCCTTGGCGACGCGGTCCGCCCAGCCGGCCAGCTCCTCGTCGTCGAAGGCGTTGTCCAGGCTGAGCATCCGCTCGCGGTGCGCGACCTCGGTGAACTCCGTCTCGTACGCCCCCGCGACCTTCTGGGTCGGCGAGTCCGGCGTGCGGAGCGTGGGGTGCTCCTCCTCCAGCGCCTCCAGCTCGCGCAAGAGCTTGTCGAACTCGGCGTCACTGACGACCGGCGCGTCCTTCACGTAGTACCGGAAGCGGTGCTCCTCGATCTGCTCAGCGAGCCTGGCGTGCCTCTCCCGCACCTCGGCGGGGACCTTTGACTGCTGTTCGCCGGCCACCGTGTCGTCCTCCCGTTACTCAGGGTTGTCCGCGAGCGATCTCGCCGCCCGGACGCAGTGGGCCAGCGCGGCGCGGGCGTACCCGGGCGAGGCGCCCGCGAGCCCGCACGACGGGGTGACCACCACCGACTCAGCGAGAGTCGCCGGTGCCAGCCCCAGCCTGCGCCACAGCGTCCTGACACCCCCGACGCTACCGGCAGGGTCCGACAATGGGGTGTCCGTGCCGGGTACCGCGCCGATGAGGAGTGCCGTACCGCCTTCCACGGCTTCCCCGATCGCCTCCTCCTCACCCTCCGTGAGCAGCGACAGATCGAAGGAGATCCCCGCGACGCCCGCGCGCCGCAGCAGCCCGAACGGCACGGCCGGTGCGCACGAGTGCACCACCACCGGTCCGTCGGCCGCCTCCACCAGGGTCCGCAGCGCGCCCTCGACCACGCCCCGGTCCACGGCCGCGTGGGTGCGGTAGCCGCTGGCCGTACGGACGCTCCCGCGCAGCACCGACGTCAGCGACGGCTCGTCGAGCTGCAGCACCACCTCGGCGCCCGGCACCCGGCGGCGCACCTCCGCCAGATGGGCGCGCACGCCCTCGGCGAGCGAGGCCGTGAGGTCCCGGCAGGCGCCCGGGTCGCTCAGCGCGGCCTCGCCGCCGCGCAGTTCGAGGGCGGCGGCCAGGGTCCAGGGCCCGACGGCCGACACCTTGAGCGCGCCCCGGTGCCCCTGGGTGAACTCCTCCAGCGCGTCCAGGTCCTCGCCCAGCCAGGAGCGGGCCCGCCGGGTGTCCCGGCCCGGCCGGTCGCTGATCCGCCAGCCGCTGGGCTCGACATGCGCGTACAGCTCGACCAGCATTCCGGCGGTGCGTCCGATCATGTCCGCGCCGGGCCCGCGGGCGGGCAGCTCCGGAAGGTACGGCAGGGCCTCCAGCGAGCCGGTGACGGTCTTCGCGGCCTCCCGCGCGTCGCCGCCCGGCATCGATCCGACGCCGCTTGCCGCTCCGCGGGGCCATGGGTGGTGGGGTGTGGTCTTCTCGCTCACGTAAGCGCTCCGCTGAAAGCGTTGATGTGCCGTCGGTCGTCTGCGGCAACGTTGTGGCTGGTCGCGCAGTTCCCCGCGCCCCTTCGGGGCGCCTCTCGGGGCGCCTCCGAACCTCAGCCGACCTCCGCCGCCGAGATGGCTCAGCCGCGTGGCCGCACCTGGAGGTCGGTGATCTCGGCGTCGTGCGGCAGGTCGAGCGCGGTCAGGATGGTCGTCGCCACGGTCTCGGGCGCGATCCAGCGCTCCGCGTCGTACTCCTTGCCCTCCTGCTGGTGCACCTTCACCTGCATCGGGGTGGCCGTGCGCCCCGGGTAGACCGTGGTCACCCGTACGCCGTTGCCGCTCTCCTCCCAGCGCAGCGCGTCGGCCAGCGCCTTGAGCCCGTGCTTACTGGCGGCGTACGCGGCCCACTGGGCGTTGGCGCGCAGCCCGGCGCCGGAGTTGACGAAGACGACATGCCCCTGGGCGAGCCGCAGCTGCGGCAGCAGCAGCCGGGTCAGCTCGGCGGGCGCCACGAGGTTGGCGGCGAGCTGGCGGTTCCACGCCTTCGGGGTCAGCTCCCCGACCTCGCCCAGATCGACCACTCCGGCGATGTGCAGCAGCGAGTCCAGCCGGTCGGGCAGCGTCTGATGGCCCAGCGCCCAGGACAGCCGGTCCGGGTCGGCCAGGTCGCCGACGACCGTCCGCACCCCCGGGAACCGCTCCGCCAGCTCCTTCGCCCGCCCTGCGTCCCGCGCGAGCAGCCACAGCTCGTCGCCGCGCTCGGCCAGCCGCTCGGTGACCGCCGCGCCGATGCCCGAGCCTGCCCCAGTGATCAGATGCGTTCCCATGGTCCCCAGCTTGCCTCACCGACGGGCCCGCCCCGACGACGGTCCCGGCTTGGCGCGATCCCATACCCGAAACCCGCGCGGACTTCCCGCCGGGCGCTTCCATCCTGTATCGGGCAGGCTTCAGGCCGCGAGGGCCGGAATCGGTGCCGGCGGCGGCCCGCCCCAGGACAACTCGAACCACAGCGTCTTGCCGCCGAAGCCGAACGGCTCCTCTCCGATGGCACAGCCGCCCCAGCGGTCGGCGAGGACGTCAAGGATGAACAGGCCGCGCCCGTTCTCCAGCTCGGTCGACGCCGACTCCGCCGACGGCTTCAGTGGCTCGGGCAGTTCGGGGTTGGTGTCCGTGACGCTGATCCGGAGGACGGGGTGCAGCCAGAGCAGGCGTACGGAGGCCCAGTTGTCGGAGTAGCGGACGGAGTTGGTGGTCAGCTCGGACGTCAACAGCGCGGCCCGCTCGACGAGTTCGCGCAGCCCATGCGCGGTCAGCACGGCTCGAAGGGTGGCCCGGACGATCCCCGGGCCGCGCGGGTCACGGGGGAAGCGGAGCTCGTATTCCCAGGGCTCGGTGAACAGCAGCGGCGGCGGAAACGGGGTCACGCGGCACCTCCGGTGTCGGGGTTTTCGTTCGCGGTACGTGGGTGTGTTCGCTGGCGCCGACGCTCGTTGGGTCGAGTGGCGCAACGGCGTCAGTGCCGTTCGCCCTCCGGGCAGGGGCGAACGTTGCGCTTCCGTTGCGGGGCGACGGCGCGGGCGAGTGGTTCGCATCACAAGCTAGAGCACGTTCCTTCACACGTGATGTCATCTCCACTATCGAGTGAATAATTGGCGCCTCACTCGACGGCTGCGAACCCCGCTGTCAAACTCAGCCTTCAGCGCAGAGAGAGGACCAATGGCATCAAGACCTGCCCCTACGGCCCGCCAGCGTCGTTTGGCCACGGAACTTCGTCGCATGCGCGAACAGGCTGATATTTCGGTCCAGCAGGCTGCGGCCATGCTCGGAGCGGACCGAACGATGGTCGCTCACATCGAGGCTGCCCGGACCGGGGTTAGCGAGGAACGTGTTCGCCAGCTCGCGTGCAACTACGCATGCCCCGATGAAGCTCTCATCGAAGCCCTCGCAGCCATGGCCGGTACTCGCGGAGACCAGCCCTGGTGGGAGGAGTATCGCGGCAAGCTCCCGGACGGCTTCCTGGACATTTCCGAGATCGAGCACCACGCCACGCGGATCCGCACCGCTCAGACGGTGCACCTCCCGGGTCTGCTGCAGACCGAGGAGCACGCCCGCGCAATCTTCGATCTTTCCGTCCCGGCACTGCGACGCCTGGACGTAGAGCTGCGCGTCGCCCACCGAATGGGCCGTCAGAGCATCTTCGATCGAGAAAGCCCCACGCCTTACGTCGGCATCATTCACGAGGCGGCGCTACGGATGCAGTTCGGCGGACCTGCTGTGGCCCGACCGCAGCTTGAGTTCCTGGCTGACGCTGCCGACCACGAGCACATCACGCTACTGGTCATCCCGTTCAGCGCGGGAAGCTTCTATGGTGCCGGGCAGTCCATCCTCTACGCAGAGGGACCAGTACCCCAGCTCGACACCGTGCAGTTGGATACGGCGTACGGAGCCCACTTCGCCGACTCCCCTACCCCGCTGGCCAACTACCGTTCACTTCTGGACCTGATGGAAGACTCCGCGCTCCCGCCCGACGAGTCGCAGAAGCTCATTCGGTCCATCATCCGTGAGATGTGAGAGGAGCCATCCGTGCACCAGCACACCTGGCAGCGGTCATCGTTCTGCAGCGGCGGCGGCAACAACTGCATAGAGGTCGCCGCCGACGACAGCGGCATAGCCATACGGGAGAGTTCGGAACCCAGCGCCGTTCTCAACACCGACAAGGTCGCGCTCCGCACGTTCATCTTCGGTGTTAAGCGCGGGCACTTTGACCGGTTGCTGAACTGACACGCTTTTGTCGGAGTGTGCGACGGTCAGACGGGGAGATGCCACCTCGGGCCCTCCGGTGAGCCGATCCATCAGCTATCTAGCGAGGGGACCCGCTTGGTCCCAGAGGTGGAGTGGCCCGTGCTGGTGCACGGTCCACCCCTCACCCTCGGCTTCCGTCCATGCCGGCACCCCCCGTCAGACGGACTCCAGATACGTCATGGCCTCCACCCCGTTCTCCGCGAAGAAGACCAGCTCGCTCAGCGGCCGGGGCAGGAACCCCTCCTCCTCCATTCGCTGGAACTGCTGCTTCAGGCCGTCGTAGAACCCCGCCGCGTTGAGCAGCACCACCGGCTTGATGTGCAGCCCGTGCTTCTTGAGCTCCAGGATCTCGGTGGCCTCGTCCAGCGTCCCGGTGCCGCCGACCATGATCACGACGGCGTCGGCGCGGGCGAGCAGCTGCGCCTTGCGCTCGGCGAGGTCCTTGGCGATCACCATCTCGTCGGCGTTCTCCCGGGCCTTGGCGGCGAGGAACTCCACCGAGATCCCGACCAGCCGCCCCCCGTGCTCCTGCACCCCGTCCGCCATCACCTTCATCAGCCCGACGTCGGACCCGCCCCAGACCAGCGTGTGCCCGCCCTTGCCGATCAGCTCGGCGAACTCGCGGGCGGGGGCGGTGTAACGGTCGTCGAGGTCGGCGGCGGAACAGAAGACGCAGATATTCATGCGCGCCACTCTACGAGCCGGGTCGGACACCCCGCCGCCCCGCGCCACGGGTCGCGCCGTGCGGCGGATCTTCCCCTCCCCGCCCCTTCCCGACACCTGACGATATGCGGCTCCGCCGCGTGGGGGGCTCCGCCCCTGGACCCCGTGGCCCGGGGGCCAAGCCCCTGCCACGCGGCGCAGCCGCATACCGATGCGGCGGGAAGGGGCGGAGCCCGGATTCCGGGGTCTGGGGCAAGGCCCGTTTCGGAGTCTGGGGCAGAACCCGTTTCGGGGCTCGGGGCAGAGCCCCGCCCCGGTTTCGGGGTCTGGGGCAGGGCCCCAGTTTCGGGGAGGGGCGGGGGGGAGCAGCTCGCCGCCGGCGTCAAGACCCGCCGGGCCCCCTGGACGCCCTGTCGCCGCGCCCGGCCTTACCCCCTGCCCGCCACGCCGATGTGGGTCAGCACCGCCGCGGCGCCGTCCTCCGCGCCGATCGCGCCGGCGAGTTCCGCCGCCCGCTGTCGGAGAGCGGGGGCAGTCAGGCAAATCGTGATTGCCGTGGCCAGGGATTCGGCGGTGAGTTCGTCGAGCGGCAGCGGCCGGGGGGCGACTCCGAGTCGGTGCAGTCGCGCCGACCAGAACGGCTGGTCCGCCATGGCGGGCACCGGCACCGCCGGGACCCCGGCGCGCAGCCCGGCCGCGGTGGTGCCCGCTCCGGCGTGGTGGACGAGGGCGGCCGTGCGCGAGAACAGCCAGTCATGCGGGAGGTCGCCGACCGTAAGGATGTCGTCGCCTACCGTAAGGGCGTCATCACCTGCCGTGGTCAGCCCGGCCCACCCCGCCTGCACCACCGCGCGCACCCCCGCCCTGGCCACCGCCGCCGTCACCAGTTCACCAAGCCGCTCCCCCTCGCCCGGCGCCATGCTGCCGAACCCGATGAACACCGGTGGCGGACCGGCCTGGAGGAAGTCGACCAGGTCGGCCGGGGGCCGCCAGTCCCGGGGCCGGGCGGGCCACCAGTAGCCCGCGACCTCGACCCCGGACGGCCAGTCCGCCGGACGCGGTACGACCAGCGGGCTGAAGCCGTGGAAGACCGGCCGGAGGTCCGCCCCCGTCGTCCGCGAGGTGGCGGGCGGCAGCCCGAGCCGGGTGCGCAGCCCCGCCACGGCGCCCGCCTGGAGCGCTCCGGCGTCCGCCAGCAGCCGCTGCCCCGCCGCCAGGTTGCCGTCCGGCCCGAGGTCCTCGGCGTCCGTGGCACCGGCCAGGGGGAACTCCCGCGTGGCGCACGCCGGTGCGAGAAAGGCGCCGATGACGGGGACGCCGGACGCCTCACCGGCCACCCGGCTGAGCGCCGCCGGGCCGAACGCGGTGAGCACCAGGTCCGCCCCGTCCGCCACCGCCGCCGCCACCCCGTCGGCGAGCCGGTCCAGGAACGCCGCCATCGCCGCCCGCGCCTCCTCCCACGAGGCCGCCCGCGCCCTGGCGCGGATCAACTCCCGTGGATCGCCCGGCAGCGGCCGGTGGTCCAGGCCGCATCCCTCGACGAGCCCGGCGAAGGGCGGATGCGCGGCCACGGTCACCTCGTGACCGGCCGCCAGCAGACGCCGCCCCAGGCCCGTGTACGGGGCGACGTCCCCGCGCGAACCGGCGGTCACGATCAGAATTCGCATGTGATGGTCCTCCTCGGCGAGTGCCGCCCGGCGCATACTCGGACGACGGCGTTCGCCACGGACGCTAAGGGCTCCCGCACGGTGGAGGTTCAAGCAACTGTGACGGACGGCACCCAGGACGGTGGCACGGTGGGCATCGGCGAGCTGGCCGCGCGCACCGGACTGCCGGTGAAGACGATCCGCTACTACTCGGACATCGGGCTACTGCCCGAGAGCGGACGCAGCTCGGGCGGCCACCGCAGATACGCCGCGGACGCGTTGCCCCGGCTCCGGCTGATCCAGCGCCTCCGCGCGCTCGGCACCCCCATCGCCGCGATCGACGCGGTCATGGCGGGGAAACGCTCGCTGGGCGAACTCGTCACCCGCGAACTGGACGCGGTCCAGGAGCAGGTGCGCGAGGCGACCTGGCGCCGGGAGGTGCTCCGCGCGCTGGACGGCTGCCCCGCGCCGGAACGGCTGCGCCGCCTCGCCGTGCTCGCCGGGGTGGGCAGCCCGGACGACGCCCACGACCGGCTGGTGCGGTACTGGCACTGGGCGCTCCCGGCCGATCTGCCGCGCCGCCTGGCCCAGACGGTCATCGAGGGCGCGGTGCCCGCGCCGCCGGCCGCCCCGACCACCGCGACCGTCCTGGCCTACGCCGAACTCCACGCCCTGGCCACCGCGGCCGACCGGCGCCGCCAACCGCAGCGCCATCAGGTGGGCGACGTCGCGTCGTTCTACGCCGGTCTCCTGGACGCCTGCGCACTGGCCGGCGAGGCCCTGGTCTCCGGCTGCCCGGAGCGGCGCGCCGAAGCGCTCGGCCACTACGTGCGCACCTACGCCCGCGTCGACGGCCACGACGACACACCGGCGTTCCGCGCGCGGCTGCGCGCCCGGTTCCGCCGTGGGCCGCGCGCCGGTTCGTTCTCGCTGCGCTACTGGCGACAGGCCCTCGCCGTCACCGGCGAGACCCCGCCGCCCTCCGCGACCTCCGGCCAGGGACACCTCGCGGCGCCGCTCGCCGCCCTGCATCATCAGGTCGCGGGCCTCCCCCTGACCGCGAACGCCCGGTGAGCGTCCCAGGTGGCCGACAGCGGGTCCGGAACCCGCCACCGGCCACCCGACCGGGTCAGAGGTCAGAGGTCAGGGGCCAGACGGCCCCGGGTCAGCGGGTGAAGTGGAAGATGCCCCAGGTCACATGGCGGTTTCTGCCGCCCTCGACCCAGTTGCTCAGCCCCTTCTTCATATGGGTGAGGTAGTCGGCGCTGACCTGCTCCGTCAGGCCGTCCGCCTCCTGGCGCCGGGTTTCCTCCAGGACCCGGGCGTAGTGGGTGATCAGCTGCTCGCGGTGTTCCTGGAAGCCGCCGCCGACCTCGATGAAGCCGAGCCGCGCCAGTTCATGGCGGTAGAACTCGGGCGACCCCATGGTCTCCAGGTGGATGCGGTCCAGGATGGGCCGGAGGGTTTCGGCGGGGCAGCCGTCGGCCGCCATGGGGTCGGTGAAGATGAGGTGACCGCCGGGGCGCAGCACGCGGGCGGCCTCCTCCAGGGGACGGGCGCGGTTGCCGCTGTGCAGGAACGCGTCCTGCGACCAGACGACGTCGACGCTGTCGTCCGGCAGCGGGATGGACTCGAAGGAGCCGTCCATCACCTCGATGGCCTCGGTCAGCCCGCGCTCGGCGTTCAGCGCGCGGTGCCGCTCGTTCTCCACCTCACTGAGGTTGAGCGCCACGACGCGGCAGCCGTACGTCTCGGCCAGATAGCGCGCCGAGCCGCCGAACCCCGCTCCGAGGTCGAGGACGACGGAGGACTCGGTCAGGTCAAGCTGCCCGGCCATACGGGCCACGGTGCGCCTGCTGGCCTCGGCGATCGGCTCGTCGGGCCGGTCGTAGATGCCGATGTGGATGTCCTCGCCGCCCCAGACGCTCCAGTAGAACGCGTCGGCGTCCGCGGAGTTGTAGTAGTCGCGGGCGGTGCCCACGGCTCCCGCATAGTCCCCGTTCGCCGTGACCGAACCGATCGACCCGACCGGCTCCTCCGTCGTGCGGTATTCCTTCTCCGCGACGTGAATGAAGAAGTCGGGCCGCTCCTCCCGGTAGGTGTGCTGGAAGTCGCCGTAGGTCTCGATCCGCTGGAAGCCGACCTCCTCCATCAGCCTGCGCGTGTAGTCCTTGCGCAGCGGAAACATGTTGAGGTGGTAGACGGATTCGTCGGGGAAGCTGTAGCGCATGCGCACCAGCCCCTCGTCCACGTACTCCGGTTCGACGGCGACGTCTTCTCCGCAGTAGTAGTACACATGCTTGCTGCTGTACCCGCGATCGAGGATCGCGTCGTAGTTGCGGTGATCCAGGATCAGGATTCCGTCATGCTTGAGCATGGCGTAGAACTCCGCCAGCGCCTTGCGCCGGTCGCGCTCGGAGAACAGATGCGTGAAGGAGTTCCCGAGACAGACGATGGCGTCGTACTCGCCGTGGGCGTCGCGGTTGAGCCAGCGCCAGTCGGCCTGGACGACGCGGAGGATGTGGTCACCGTGCTTGAGGCCGTTGGAGAAGGCCTGAGCGAGCATCTCGGCGCTGCCATCGGCGCTCACGGTCTCGAATCCGGCCTCGAGCAGCCGGACTGAATGGAAGCCGGTCCCGGTGGCCACGTCCAGGACCTTCTTGACGCCGCGCTCACGCAGCAGGTCGATGAAGAACGTACCCTCGCTCTCCGACCTCCGATCCCAGTCGATCAGCGAGTCCCACTTTTCGACGAAGCTGGGTACGTACTCCTCTGTGTAGTGATCAGTGTCCCTGACATCAACTGGATTGTCGCCAAATTTCTGTACAGGTTGCGCAGAAATAACGGAACCTCCGGTGCTGAGACAGCGGACCACGGCACCCGTGTCCGCGGGGCGCATTCCCAGATTCACGAGACGCATGCCACCGGAATGGCCGGACGCACGTTAATTTCAGAGAAACTGATCGCGCCAAACGGAGATCAACCACCCAATCCTGACTTTCGGCTTCTTTATCACCAAAAGCGGATATCACCCTGGAATTCTCCGCGGCCTCACAGCGTCCTCCGGGGGCTTCCGGGGGCTTTCAGAGCCGAGCCCCGGGAGGAGCCGCCGCCGCCTTCCGGGCCGACGGCACCGCCGCTACGAGGCGACCGCCTGGGCCCGCTCGGTCGCGGCGATGGTCGCGGAGCCGACGACCCGGGTGCCGTCGTAGAGCACGATCGCCTGCCCGGGCGCCACGCCCCGCACCGGCTCGGCGAAGGTCACCCGCAGCTCGGTTTCCCCGATTCGCTCGGCCATCACCTCGGTTTCGCCGCCATGTGCGCGCAACTGGGCGGTGTAGGTGCCCGGACCGACCGGAGGCGCCCCGCACCAGCGCGGCTTGATGGCGGTGAGGGCTGACACGTCCAGGGCCTCGACGGGGCCGACCGTGACCGTGTTGTTCACCGGCGAGATGTCCAGGACGTAGCGCGGCTTGCCGTCGGGCGCCGGATGGCCGATCCGCAGCCCCTTGCGCTGGCCGATGGTGAAGCCGTACGCGCCCTCGTGAGTGCCCAGCCTGTGCCCGTCCTCGTCGACGATGTCGCCCTCGGCCGTACCGAGGTGCTTGGCCAGGAAGCCCTGGGTGTCGCCGTCGGCGATGAAGCAGATGTCATGGCTGTCGGGCTTCTTGGCCACGGCCAGGCCCCGCCGCTCCGCCTCCGCGCGGATCTCGTCCTTGGTGGTCAGGGTGTCGCCCAGAGGGAACATCGCGTGGGCGAGCTGGCGCTCGTCGAGCACGCCGAGGACATAGGACTGGTCCTTGGCCATGTCGCTGGCGCGGTGCAGCTCGCGCGAGCCGTCCTCGCGCTCCACGACCGTGGCGTAGTGCCCGGTGCAGACGGCGTCGAAGCCGAGGGCGAGCGCCTTGTCCAGCAGCGCGGCGAACTTGATCTTCTCGTTGCAGCGCAGACACGGATTGGGGGTGCGGCCCGCCTCGTACTCGGCGATGAAGTCCTCGACCACGTCCTCACGGAAGCGCTCGGCGAGGTCCCACACATAGAAGGGGATGCCGATCACATCGGCGGCCCGCCGGGCGTCCCGCGAGTCCTCGATGGTGCAACAGCCACGGGCGCCGGTGCGGAACGACTGCGGGTTGGCGGAGAGCGCGAGATGGACGCCGGTCACATCGTGGCCCGCCTCGGCCGCCCGCGCGGCGGCGACCGCGGAGTCCACACCGCCGGACATGGCGGCGAGGACGCGCAGCCGACGGCCGTCGCGGGGACCTGTGGGCGCACCGGGGAAGTCAGTCATAACCCGGCCAGCATAAGTCGCCCCATGTGCCACGGCTAAATGGGTATGGCGCCCCGCCCCGCTCAGCTCGCCCGCGTCCGCTCCAGCACCCGCCGGACGAGGTCCAGGGCCTGGTCGGCGTCCTTGCCGAGGTAGATCAGATCGACGAAGGCGTGCTGGATGCCCGCCTCCCGCTCGGCCCGGACCAGGGCCGTCGCGATGTCGTCCACGGAGGCGTCGGCGCTCGGGTTGACGCGCAGGATCGCGTCGAACGCCGCCGGGTCCCGGCCCTCCCGCTCGACCGCTTCCCGCACCCCGGGCAGCCGCTCGGCGAGGTCGGCGACCGGGTCGGGCGCTCCGGATTTGGCGGGGACGACCGCGATGGGCAGCCAGCCGTCGGCGCGCCGGGCCACCCGGCGCATGGCCGCGGGCGCGAAGGCGGCGAGGTAGACGGGCGGGCGGGGGCGCGAGGCCGGTTTGAGGTCGACGTGGGAGGCGGGCACGGTCCAGTGGTCCCCGCGGTACTCCACCGGGTTACGGGTCCACCAGGCGTCCAGGGCGTCCAGGCATTCGTCCAGGCGCCGGCCGCGCTCGGCCATGGGGACGTCCACCGCCTCGTACTCCTCGGGCGACCAGCCGGTGCCGAGCCCGACCAGCAGCCGCCCCGCGCTCAGCAGATCGATGGTGGTGAGGGTGCGGGCGAGCAGCGCGGGCGGATACCAGGGGGCGTTGATGACATCGGTGCCGAGCTCGACCCGCTCGGTGGCCGCGGCGGCGGTGGCCAGCACGGCGAAGGGGTCGAGCGCGGCGCGGAATTCGGGCGGGATCACATCGGTGCCCGCGTAGCCGACGATCGGGTCGACCGGGGCCAGCAGGCGGTCCCCGACCCACAGGCTGTCCGCGCCGAGCTCCTCGGCCTGGCGCGCGAACCGCGCGATGTCCTCGGGGTGGTGGGCGAGCGGACCGAACTGGGGAAGGGCGAATCCGATGCGCATACCGTCAGCTCCTCGTCGAGCGGATGGACACATTCCGGCGTACACGTTTCCGGCGTACACGTTTCCGGCGGATACGTTTCCTGCGGATAGGTTTCCGGGGGATACGTTCCGGCGGACGCACTCCACGGTACGGAGAGATACCGAAAAGTACGGGAGGCACGGGGCCCCGGAGACAGTTCAACGTTCATCTACCCGGACGGCTAGAGGGCCACCGCCCGGAACGATGGGTTCCCGCCATGATCCCGGCGGCCGGAACCCGACGCCCTCCCCCGCGCGTTGAGCGTTCCGTGAGCGAGACCACGACCGGCGGTGGACGCCGCGTCAACAGGCGCACCCTCCTGATCGGCGGCTCGGCGGCCGGTCTCGGCGCGGGTGGCGCGGCCTATGCCGCGCGGGACGAGCTGGCCCGGATGTGGTGGCGGCTGCCCGGAGTCGACAAGCCCCGTAAGGCGGGCGCGGTCGACCAGCCGGGCGCGGAGTGGATCGCGGCCTCGGGTGCGAACTGGCGGTGGGCGGACCGCCCGGCCGACTACGTCATCGACCGGGTGGTGATCCATGTGGTCCAGGGCAGCTTCGACGACGCGGTGCGGGTCTTCCGCGACCCCGGACACCGCGCCGCGGCGCACTATGTGGTGCGCCGCGACGGGCATATCGCGCAGATGGTCCGGGAGCTGGATGTGGCGTTCCACGCGGGCAACCGCTCGTACAACGAGCGCAGTATCGGCATCGAGCACGAGGGGTTCGTGAGCGAGCCGAGCTCCTTCACGGACGCGATGTACCGCGCCTCCGCGCGGCTGACCGCGTCGATCTGCGAGCGGTACGACATCCCCCGGGACCGTGAGCACATCGTCGGCCATGTGGAGGTGCCGGGCACCGATCACACCGACCCCGGCCGCCACTGGGACTGGGACCGCTACATACGGCTGGTGCGAGCGGTGCGCGTGACACGGACGGCGAAGTGACGGACCTGACTCAGGAGCCGTAGACGATGGCCAGCGGACGGCCCGCGCCGTCACCGCTGGTGGGCCTGGTCGCCTTGCTGTCGCCGATGTAGAGCTTCTTGCCGGTGTAGATCATGGTGCAGTCCCCGTAGATGTCCATGCCGGACTCCGCGTCCTTCATGTCGTCCGGGTGGGTCTGGAGCGTGTCCATCGCGAAGTCCTTGGCATCGACGCGCACGACCCCGCCCGCCTCGCTGTACGTGGAGCCCAGGTAGGCCAGGAGCGAGCCGTCGTCATCGGTCCGGATGGGGATCAGCGACCGGTTCTCCGCCATCTTCGTCTTCCCGGTCTCCTTACCGGTCTTCAGGTTCAGGCCGGTGATCCGGTCCCCCGGGCCGCCCTGGTCCACGTCCACCTCCGAGGAGAGGTAGAGGGTGCTGCTCGCCTTGTCGAGGGCGAGTTCGGTGCAGCCCTCCACGCTCGTGGCCGGGCAGTTGGGCTGGTACCCCTTGGCCAGCACGTCGATGGTGCTGAGCAGCTTGCCCTGCTCGGCGCTGTCGTCGATGGTCAGGATGTCCGTGGTGCCGGTCCCGGCGTCCGAGTCGCCGGTGTCGACGGCCACGACGAGCGGCGCGGTGGAGATCACATGCGCGTACTCCACCTTCTCGTCCAGCTTGTAGGACGACTTCACATCGCGGGTCCTGGGGTCGACCGTCTGGACCTCCAGCCGCTTGGTGCTGGAGTCCCTGGTGTCGCAGCCCCGGATCGCGACGATCTTGTCATCGCCGCCCGCGTAGCCGTCGTCGTCGCAGTCCGCGAGGTACGCGGGCTTCCACAGCGGCTTGCCGTCGAGCGACCAGGCTCCCCCGCCGCCGGTGCCGCCCGCGGCGACGGTGCCCCCGCCGATGGTGACCTCGTCGAACCGCACCCCGGCGTTGCCCTCGCTGTCCGACTCCTCCTTCTGCCAGACCAGCTCGCCCTTCTTCAGGTCGACAAGGCCGACCTTGGTGCACAGCGCGTCCTCGCCCGCGCCGTCCCGGAACAGGATCGCGGTCAGACCGTCCTTGGTCATATGCGGGGAGGCCCAGCAGAGCTGTCCGCCGAGCGGAATCCGCCACTTGGCCTTGGCGCCGTCGAGCGAGTAGCCGACGAGCTTGTTGACGTCGCCCTTCACAAAGGCCGAATCCGTCACCCAGGTGCCCATGGTGTTGGCCTCCTTGCCGACCTTCGGCATGGCGACCTTGCCCAGCGTCTTCGCCTGGGCGCCCTTGGACGACGAGCCTCCGTTACCGCCGTCGTCATCGTCTCCGGACCCGCAGCCGGTCACCAGGGTGGCCGCGAGGACCCCGCCCGCGATCAGTTTCAGAGCGGGTTTGGAGCGCCACCCCCGCGACGGCGCCCGCAGCACCCCCCGCGGCTGTGGAGGCCGGTGCGACGGCTGGTGGTGCGGCGGCAGCGAAGGCTGCGACATCGATGAACTCCTGGATTTCCCCGTGAAGAAAACCTGCGCGCGTATCCGGCATGACAGGTTCCGTTGACGGGTAAATCCTTTCCCACGGCTCTCCGCCATTTCAAGCGGAGATTAGTGTTCCGTAGGTTATGTGAAATGGCCGCCGGAACAATTCGAATTCCGTGGTTATGATGAGCGGGCTCGGACGGAGACCGTCGGCGGGGCCGTCAGCTGAGCCCCGCCCCGCGCGCCCGTTCCACCGCCGGGCCGATCGCCTCCGCGACGGCCTCCACATCGGCCTTGGTCGAGGTGTGGCCGAACGAGAAGCGCAGGGTGCCCCTGGCCAGCCCGGGGTCGCTGCCGGTGGCCAGGACCACATGGCTGGGCTGGGCGACACCGGCCGTGCAGGCCGAGCCCGTCGAGCATTCGATGCCCTGCGCGTCCAGCAGCAGAAGCAGTGAATCGCCCTCGCAGCCGGGAAAGGAGAAGTGGGCATTGGCGGGGAGCCGGCCCGCCGGATCGGGGTCGCCGCCGAGGACCGCGTCGGGCACGGCCGTACGGACGACGGTGATCAGCGCGTCGCGCAGGGCGCCGATCTCGCGGGCGAACTCCTCACGGTGCCCGGTGGCATGCGCACCGGCCACGGCGAAGGCGGCGATGGCCGGGGTGTCGAGCGTCCCGGAGCGCACCTGGCGCTCCTGGCCGCCGCCGTGCAGTACGGGCACGGGGGTGTGCTCACGGCCGAGCAGCAGCGCGCCGATGCCGTAGGGACCGCCTATCTTGTGGCCGCTGACGGTCATCGCGGCCAGCCCCGAGGCGGCGAAGTCGACCTCGACCTGACCGAACGCCTGGACCGCGTCGGCATGCAGCGGAACGCCGAATTCGGCGGCGGTGGCGGCGAGTTCGCGGACCGGCTGGATGGTGCCGATCTCGTTGTTGGCCCACATGACGGTGGCGAGGGCGACGTCCGAGGGGTCGCGGGCGATCGCCTCGCGCAGCGCCTCGGGGTGGACCCGGCCGAGGGAGTCGACCGGCAGCCAGTCGACCCGCGCGCCCTCGTGCTCGGCGAGCCAGTCGACCGCGTCGAGCACGGCGTGGTGCTCCACGGGGCTGGCGAGCAGCCGGACGCGGGCCGGGTCGGCGTCCCTGCGGGACCAGTAGAGCCCCTTGACCGCGAGGTTGTCGGCCTCGGTCCCTCCGGCGGTGAAGACGACCTCGCTCGGGCGGGCGCCCAGCGAGGCGGCCAGGGATTCGCGCGACTCCTCGACGGTACGGCGGGCACGCCGGCCGGCGGCGTGCAGCGAGGAGGCGTTGCCCGTGACGGCGAGCTGGGCGGTCATCGCCTGCACCGCCTCCGGGAGCATCGGGGTGGTGGCGGCGTGGTCGAGGTAAACCATGGTGGCCTCGATTCTACGAGGCGTTGTGGGGGTGCGTGGCTGCGCGGCGTTGTTGGGGTGCGTGGCTACGCGGCGTTGTTGGGGTGCGCACCGGATGCGCGGCCGAGCGCGCGGGGGTGGCCTTCTCCCGCGCGGGGGCGGCTTTCTCATGGGTTCGCGCGGCCCCCTCGACAGGGCCGGTAAGGAGTGTCTACGGTTTTACTCATGACGGGCACTGACTGGAAACTGGACCATACCTTCCACAGCTCCTCCGGCGAGGTCCGCTGGGCCGCGCTGGGCGCGCCGGACGCGCCGCCGGTCGTGCTGCTGCACGGGACACCGTTCTCGTCGTACGTGTGGCGGGGCGTCGCCCGTGCGCTGGCCGACCGGTACCGGGTGTTCGTCTGGGACATGCCGGGCTTTGGGGCCTCCGAGAAGCGGGCCGGCCAGGACGTCTCGCTGGCCGCCCAGGGCCGGGTCTTCGGTGAGCTGCTGGCGGAGTGGGGGCTGACCGGGGAGGGGGCGGAACCGGCCGTCGTCGCCCATGACTTCGGCGGCTGCGTCGCGCTGCGTGCGCATCTGCTGCACGGTGCGCGGTACCGCCGGCTGGCGCTGGCGAACGTGGTCGCCCTCGCGCCCTGGGGCTCCCCCTCGTATCGGTTGCTCGGGGAGCAAGCGGAGGTTTTCGGTCGGCTGCCGGGGGCTTTGCACCGGGGGCTGGTGCGGGAGTACATCGCCTCCTGCAGCGCGGCGGGACTGCACCCCGCGGTGCTGGAGCGGCTGGTGGAGCCGTGGTGCGGGGCGGAGGGGCAGCCCGCGTTCTATCGGCAGATCGCACAGAACGATCAGCGGTTCACGGATGAGATCGAGGGGCGGTACGGGGAGATCTCGCTGCCGGTGCTGGTGTGCTGGGGTACGGCGGACTCCTGGATTCCTGTCGAGCGGGGGCATGCCCTGGCCGACCGCATTCCGGGGGCGCGGCTGCGGTTGATCGAGGGGGCCGCGCATCTGGTGCAGGAGGATGCGCCCGCGGAGCTGAGCGTTGTGCTCAGTGGGTTCCTCGGCTGAGGTCTCGTTGGCGGCCGGTGCGGGCCGGTGGCCGGTTGTTCCCCACCCCGCCCCTTCCCGTAACTGGGGCTCCGCCCCAGACCCCGGTCCTCAAACGCCGGACGGGCTGGATTGGGGCCTTGAACGCCGGACGGGCTGGATGGGTTCAGGCGCTCATCCGGAGAAGTTCGGCCGCCAAGCGGGCGATGTGGTGGCGCCAGGCTTTTTGGGCTTCGGCGCGTTCCGCTTCGGCGTCCGACGGACCCGTCTGGGTGAGGATGAGGCGGGCGCCGTGGCCGGTGCCCTTGGTGAGTTCCCAGCGGACCGTTCCGGCGGGGCGGCCGTCGCGCTCCCAGTCGTAGACGAGCACCCGGGGCGGCTGTGCCTCGGTGATCGGGCCCGCCGGGACCGCGTCCGTGCGGAAGCCCGCGGGGACCGGTGCCCCGGCCTCCGGTTCGGCGGTGGCGCCGGTGGCCGGGCCGGTCAGCGCCCGCCAGGCCGTCTCGGCGGGGCGGACCAGCTGGCGCTCGAAGCGCAGCCGCCAGCCGCCGTCCTCGGTGGTCTCCACCGTGCCCTCGGCGAGCCCGAACGCCTCGACGTACTGCTCGTGGAGCTCGGCCATGTCGCCATACGCGACCTCGTCGCCGCCGAGCAGGGCGGCGAGCCCCGTGATGCAGGCGTGCCAGCCGGAGGCGAAGCTGGCCGCGCCGAAGCGGTCGCCGAAGGTGTGGGTGAGGGTCAGCACACAGCCCTCGCCCTCGGGGCGCAGCTCCCAGCGGAGCTCGTCCTCGCCCCAGGTGAAGGCGAAGACATGGGGCGGGTCGAGTTCGGTGACGACGCCGTCCATGTCCGGGCCCTCGCGCCCGGGGAAGACGAAGCCCATCCTGCCCCCGACCTCGAGCTCGACCTGGACCTCGGAGGGGAACCAGTGGGCGAGCTGACCGGGCTCGGTGAGCGCCCGCCAGACCTTCTCCGGGGGATGGGCGAGCCGGCGCTCGATGCGCAGGGCCGAGCGGCCGCCGTCGGACTGGGCGAGGGTGTCTTTCATGGCGCTTCTCCGTCGGGTGCGTCGGTGGGTGCGTCGCGTGCGTCGGGGGGCTCGGGTTCGCCGGTCTCGTCGGGGAGCTCCGGCATCGTGTCCAGGTGTCGTTCGAGCGCGTCGAGACGGTCGGTCCACAGCCGACGGTACGGCGCCAGCCAGGCGTCCACCTCGGCGAGCGGCTCCGGGCAGAGCTCGTACCAACGGCGCTGGGCGTCCCGGCGGACCCGCACCAGACCGGCCTCGCGCAGCACCCGCAGGTGCTTGGAGGTGCCCGGCTGGGTGAGCCCCAGGTGCTCGGTCAGCTCCCCGACCAGGCGGGGCCGCTCCAGCAGAAGGTCCAGGATCTGCCGTCGACTCGGCTCCGCGAGCACATCGAACGGTATGGCCATGGCTCCAACATAACGGCTCGGCTATATAACCACAAGGGAATGCAACCTGTCGGCCGACTGCCTCATCAGGGCTCCTCCGTCGCCGTACTGCGCCGGTTCCACGCCCTTGGGGCCCGCCAGCCGAACCGCATCGCCGCCAGCCGCACCACAAACGCGACGGCGGCCGCGAGCGCACTCGTGGCCGCCGTAAGGGCGTCGAAATGGAGCAGCAGCGCCGCTATCGAGGAGCCGACGAGGGCCGGGACGGCGTACAGGTCCCGGTCCCAGCGCAGCAGCGAGGGCGCCTCATGGGCGAGGAGGTCGCGGAGCACACCGCCGCCGACCGCCGTGGCCATGCCGAGGGTGACGGACGAGGTGAGGCCGAGCCCGAAGTCATGCGCCTTCATCGTGCCCTCGACGCAGAACAGCCCCAGCCCGGCCGCGTCGAAGACCCCCACCGCCGCCGTGATCCGCTCGACCTCGGGGTGGAGGAAGAAGACCAGGGCGGTGGCCACGAGCGGGGTGAAGAAGTAGCCGAGGTCGGTGAAGGCGATGGGCGGCACCGCGCCGATCACCAGATCACGGAAGACCCCGCCGCCCAGCGCGGTGACCTCGGCGAGCACCGCCATGCCGAAGACATCGAAGTTCTTCCGCACGGCGAGCAGCGCGCCGGATATCGCGAAGACGAAGATCCCGGCGACTTCCAGGGCGTGCTGGACGGACGGGGTGAACAGTTCGGTGGGCACCCGCCATTGTTATCCGCGAGCGCCCACGGCCCCGTCCGGACCCCCGTCCCGTCTCAGCTGTCGGTCTTCTTCGTCACCTTCTGTGCCGACCCGGCACCGGGCTTCTCCTCCGGTACCTGGTCGGATGCGTTCTCCGGATGGTGACAGGCCACCTGGTGACCGGTGGCCAGCGACACCAGCGGCGGCTCCTGCTGCTTGCACACCTCGGTCGCCTTCCAGCACCGGGTGTGGAAGCGGCAGCCGGACGGCGGGGCGATCGGCGAGGGCACATCGCCCTTGAGCAGGATCCGCTCCCGCTTGGCGCGCCGCCTGGGGTCCGGCACCGGCACCGCGGACAGCAGCGCCTTGGTGTACGGGTGCATGGGGCGCTCGTAGAGGTCCTTGCGGTCCGCCAGCTCGACGATCTTCCCCAGGTACATCACCGCGATCCGGTCCGACACATGGCGGATGACCGACAGGTCGTGCGCGATGATCACATACGTCAGGCCCAGCTCGTCCTGGAGGTCGTCCAGCAGGTTGACCACCTGCGCCTGGATCGACACATCCAGCGCCGAGACCGGTTCGTCGGCCACGACCAGCTTGGGCTTGAGGGCCAGCGCCCGAGCGATGCCGATGCGCTGCCGCTGACCGCCGGAGAACTCGTGCGGATAGCGGTTGTAGTGCTCGGGGTTGAGCCCGACCAGTGCCAGCAGCCGCTGGACCTCCGCCTTGATCCCGCCCTCGGGGGTGACGCCCTGGAGCCGGAAGGGCGCGCTGACGATCGCGCCGACGGTGTGCCGGGGGTTCAGCGAGGAGTACGGGTCCTGGAAGATCATCTGGACGTCACGCCGCATCGGCCGCATCTGGGCGGTGTTGAGATGCGTGATGTCCTTGCCCTCGAACTCGATCTTGCCCGAGGTGGGTTCGAGCAGCCGGGTGACCAGCCGCCCCATGGTGGACTTGCCGCAGCCCGACTCGCCCACCACGCCCAGGGTCTCCCCCGGCCGGACGTCGAAGTCGAGCCCGTCGACCGCCTGGACCGCACCGGACTGCCGCTGGAGCAGCCCCTTCTTGAGCGGGAAGTGCTTGACCAGACCCGACACCTTGAGCAGGGGCTCGGGCGACGTCGTCGCCTTCTCCGGGACCGTCATCTTCGGATCCTTCGTGTCGGTCACAGCTTCGGCGCAATCTCTTCGGTCCAGATCCGGGTGCGCTCCTCCTGCGTCATATGGCACGCGGAGAAGTGCCCGCCGCCCCCGGCCTCGGTCAGCTCCGGCCGCTCGGTGCGGGTGAGGTTGTCCTTCGGCACATCGGCGTACGGGCAGCGCGGGTGGAAGGCGCAGCCGGACGGCACGTTGATGAGGCTGGGCGGGGAGCCCTTGACCGGGATGAGCCGCTCGGTCTGGTCGCGGTCGATTCGGGGCATCGAGCCCAGCAGCCCCCAGGTGTACGGATGCTGGGGCTCGTAGAAGACCTTCTCGGCCGGCCCGCGCTCGACACAGCGGCCGCCGTACATCACCAGCAGATCGTCGGCGAGCTCGGCGACCACGCCCAGGTCGTGGGTGATGACGATGACCGCGGAGCCGAACTCCTTCTGCAGATCCCGGATGAGGTCGAGGATCTGCGCCTGGACGGTGACGTCCAGGGCGGTGGTCGGCTCGTCGGCGATCAGCAGCTCGGGGTTGTTGACCAGCGCCATCGCGATCATGGCGCGCTGGCGCATCCCGCCGGAGAACTCGTGCGGATAGCTGTCCACCCGCTTGTCGGGCTGCGGGATGCCGACGCGGTCCAGCAGCTCGATCGCGCGCTTGCGGGCCACCTCCTTGGTGACCTCGTGGTGCACCCGGTACGCCTCGATGATCTGGCGGCCGATGGTGTAGTACGGGTGCAGCGCGGACAGCGGATCCTGGAAGATCATCGACATCTCGCGGCCGCGCAGCTTGCGCACCTCGTCGGGGTCGGCGCCCAGCAGCTCCTGGCCGTTGAGCCAGATCTCACCGGAGATCCGCGCCTTGCGGCGGCCGTACTGGCCCGCGGTGTGCAGCCCCATGATGCCGAGCGAGGTGACGGACTTGCCGGAGCCGGACTCGCCGACGATGCCGAGCGTCTTGCCCTTCTCCAGCCGGAAGCTGAGCCCGTCCACGGACTTCACCAGACCGTCGTCGGTCGGGAAGTGGACGTGCAGATCGCGCACCTCGAGGAAGGCGGTGGGGGCGGGCGAGCCCGCCGCGGCCACCTCGCCCACGGCGGCGGTGCCGGTGGTCGGCAGCTCGCCGTCCCCGGGCTGTCCGGAGGGCTTGGTCAGGTCGCTCATCCGAGCCTCACTCGCGGGTCGATGACGGCGTACAGGAGGTCCACGACGAGGTTGGCGACCACGATGAAGACGGCCGCGATCAGGGTGACGCCGAGGATGACCGGCAGGTCCTTCTCGGTGATCGCGTTCACCGCGAGCCGCCCGAGGCCGGGCAGGTTGTAGGTGGTCTCGGTGAGGACCGCGCCGCCCAGCAGCGCGCCCAGGTCGAGGCCGAGCAGGGTGAGGACCGGGGTCCAGGTCGAGCGCATCGCGTGCCGGCCGATGACCACCCGCTCCCGCAGACCCTTGGCGCGGGCGGTACGGATGTAGTCCTCGCCCATGATCTCCAGCATGGTGGCCCGGGTGAGCCGGGCGTACATCGCCGCGTAGAGGAAGGCGAGCGTGATCCACGGGAGGATCAGGCTCTCGAACCACATCGCCGGATCGTCAGCGAACCCCTTGTAGTCCACGTTGACCCACTTCAGCGAGTAGCTGAAGATCGCCAGCGAGAGCAGACCGGTGAAGTAGATCGGCAGCGAGACACCGGCCAGCGCGACCGTCATCGCCGAGCGGTCCCACAGGGTGCCCCGGCGCAGCGCCGAGACGACACCGGTGGTGATGCCGCCCACCAGCCACAGCAGACAGGCGCCCGCGGCGAGCGAGAGGGTGACCGGCATGGCGTCGGTGAGCTGCGGCCACACCGCCTGCTCGGTGCGGAAGGAGTAGCCGAAGCAGGGTGCCGGGCAGTGGGTGACGTCCGTGCCGTTGGCGTAGTCCCGGCCGGCGAAGAGGCCCTGGACGAAGTGCCAGAACTGCACCAGGACCGGATCACCGAGGCTGAGCTTCTGCCGGATGCCCTCGATGGCCGCGGGGTCGGCCTGCTTGCCGACGAACAGCAGCGCGGGATCGGCACCGGCCCACTTCGGGATCACGAAGAAGATGGCGAAGGTCGTAAGGGTGACGACCAACAGCATCACGACGACGGCGAACAAGCGCCGGATGAGATAAGCAAGCACTGTGCGCGGCCCGGGGGTGGCCCGTGATACCCCGGTCTGGGGGGATCACGGGCCACCGCCCGCGGCCATCACCTGCCCTTCGGGCCTATCGGGTGCGGCGATGGTTAACGTGTGCGGCGGATCGGGTGACCGGCCGTCACTTGACGACGCCCAGCTGGGAGTAGTCGTAGCGGCCGTTGTAGGCCGCCGACGAGAAGGCGTTCGTCAGCCGCGAGCTGCGCCAGGTGATGTTCTTCTCGTAGATGAACGGCATCTGCACCGCCAGGTCGCTGACCTTGTGGTTCATCTTCTGGTAGATCGCCCCGGCCTTGCTGGGGTCGGTCTCCTTGAGCGCGTCGTCGAAATACTTGTTGATCTCCGAGTCATTGGTCTCGGAGACGTTGTAGTTACCGGTCTGCTCGATGAAGCGGCCGTCGATCAGCGGCTGGGAGAAGCCCTGGCCGGTGGGGAAGTCCGGGCCCCAGCCGGTCATGGACAGGCCGTAGCCGCGCTTCTTCATCACCGCCGGCGAACCGGTGATGCTGGCGGAGGTGCTGCCCTGGATCGGCTCCACGTTGAGGCTGATGCCGACCTTCTTCAGCGACGCCTGGAGCGCCTCGGCGGCATCGACCTCGGCGGGCTGGTCGTTGCGGGCCACGATGCTGGTGGAGAAGCCGCCCGGCTTGCCGCACTGCTTGAGCTCGTCCTTGGCCTTGGCCTCGTCCGCCTTGCCGCCGCGCTTGAGGATGCCGTACGGGTCGTAGTCGTCCGAGCCCTTGACGCTCTTGGGGAGCATGTTGGTGGCGATGTCACCACCGGCCTGCGGGCCACCGCGGGTGGTCTGGAGCGACTTGTAGTCGGTGCCGTAGATGACCGCCTTGCGGCAGTGGATGTTGTCGAACGGCTTGACCTTGGTGGTGAAGTCGACGTACCGGACGAAGCTGGTGGTGATGTTGTCGACGTTGCCCTTGTGCTGCTTGAGGGCTTCGTTACGGCCCGAGGGAGTCATACCGGTGGCGCTGAGGAAGACGTCGTAGTCCCCCTTGATCATCAGCCGGTCGATCGCCTCGAGGTTGGAGTTGAAGGTGACCGAGACCTTGTCCGGCAGGGCCGGGCGGATCGGGTCGGACGCCTTCTTCCAGTTGGTGTTGCGGACCAGCGACAGGCTCTTGCCCGGGGTGTACGACTGGACCTTGTACGGACCGGAGGAGAACGGCCGGTTGGTGTACTTGGCGCCGGTGTCCTTGTCCGCCTTCACCGGGGAGCCGGTCGGCATCGCGAGCATCTGCTCGAAGTCACCGTTGGGCTTGGCGAGGTTGAAGACGACCGTCTTGTCGTTCGGCGTCTCGATCGCCTTCAGACCCAGCTTGTCCTTGGACTTGTCCTTGTACGGGCCCTTGTACTCGCCCTTGGGGTCCAGGACCTGGCGCAGATAGCCGGGGCCGCCGGAGACGACGTCCTTGGCCCAGATGCGCTCGATGCCGTACTTGACGTCCTTGGACGTGATCGGGGAGCCGTCCTCCCAGGTGATCCCGTCGCGCAGGGTGTAGGTGTAGGTCTTGCCACCGTTGGTGATCTTGCCGGTGGAGGTGGCGAGGTCCGGGGTCAGCTCATTCGCCGCGTTGCCCGGCTTCGGCGTGTAGGAGATCAGTTGGCGCGCGTAGAAGCGGGAGAAGTCCCAGGCGAACCCGTAGTACTGACGCTGCGGGTCGAGGGAGTCGAACTCCTGCTTGTTGATGAACTTGAGGGTGCCGCCCTTCTTGGCGGACTTGGCGGCGACACCCTTCACCGCGGCGTTGAACCCGGCGCCCGAGCCCTCGTCGTCGGAACTGCCCCCACCGCAAGCGGCGGTGGCCAGCAGAGCGCCGACGACAGCCGCCGCTCCGGCGATCCGCCTGCTTCTCGACGAACGTTTCATAGTTGCTGCAACCTCCGGGTTAGAGCGGTCCTAGGCGTGGCGCCGCGGAATACCTTGGAGAGCCGTCTGCCGGATGCGGCAGGGGCTGCTGATGCGTTGGAGTACGACCGGGCGGCCGTGTGCCGCACCGTCATCGGGTGCCCTTCGGATCCAGTGCGTCGCGGACGCCGTCACCGAAAAGGTTGAAGGCCAGCACCGTGACGAAGATCGCCACACCCGGGATGATCATGAACATCGGATCGTCCTCGTAGGTGCCGACCGCCTTGGAGAGCATCTGCCCCCAGGAGGCGGTGGGCGGCTTCACACCCGCGCCGAGGAAGCTGAGCGCGGCCTCCGTGAGGATGTTGGTGGGGATCATCAGCGTCGCGTAGACGGTGATCGGCGCCACCAGGTTGGGCAGCAGCTCACGGAAGAGGATGTAGCGCCGGCCGGCGCCCAGGCTCCGCGCGGCCTCGATGTACTCCTTCTCGCGCAGCGACAGCGTCTGGCCGCGCACGATGCGGCCGACGTACGGCCAGCCGAAGAAGCCGATGACCGCGACCAGGATGGCGATGCGCACTCCGCTGCCGGTCAGTCCCATCAGGTCGTTGGGGAGCACCGAGACCAGGGAGATGATGAAGAGCAGCTGCGGGAAGGCCAGCAGCATGTCCATCACCCGGCTGATCAGCGAGTCCACCCAGCCGCCGAAGTACCCGGCGATGATGCCGAAAATGGTGCCGAGGACCACCGCGACCACCGCCGCGAGGAAGGCCACGAGCAGCGAGATCCGGGCGCCGTAGATGACCCGGCTGAAGACATCGCGGCCGTTGGACGGCTCCACGCCGAAGAGGAAGTCCGAGCTGATACCGCCCAGGGATCCCTTCGGGGTGCCGAACAGCGGGTCGATCTCCTCCTGGTGGAACTCATTGGGCGGATGCCCGAGCAGACTCACGATCAGCGGAGCGAAGATCGCCACCAGTACGAGGAAGACGACAACGATGCCACCCGCCAGTGCGAGCTTGTCCCGCTTCAGGCGTGACCAGGCGATCTGCCGCAGCGATCTGCCTTCGACGGACGCTTTGACCACATCCGCCGCTACATCGGCAGTCGCGACCGGATCGCTGTCCGTGCTCGTGCCGTGCAATGGTGCCGTCATCGTGGTGGAGACCCCTCTCGACCGGTGGTGACCGGCCCACGACTCGCCGCTGTGGCGGCTTTGTTCACAACCTGGGTGAAAGTCGCGTTCTGGTACGGAACCTTTCTGGAAGGGGTCGTACGCAGGAACCGCACCCCTTGGAGCGGGAGTCTTCAACGCGTTTGTGATCACCCGCCAGTACTCCCGGGCAATGGATGCCTAACCGTGATGTGAGGAGTACCGCTCCGCTATACGGACGGTCGCGACACGAGAACGCAGCAGTAACCTCACGCCCGTAATGGGGTGTTCGGCCGGATAGGGGCGGAAGGCCGGTCGGGCAATCCCGTCAATCGGTGCCCGGGGTCATCGGGCACGCGGGGTCGCCGGGCACGCGGAGTCCTGGGCGCGCGGGGTCGTCGGGCCCGCGGAGTCCTGGGCGCGCGAACTCACGGGCGCGCGGGTGAGTACGCGCCGGGGCGCGGTGGCTCCGTACGCGGAAGGCAGTGACTCAGTACGCGGGGCGCGGCGGCTCAGTACGCGGGGCGCGGCGGCGGATAGCCGTAGCCGTACGACGGCGGCGCGGCGGGCGCGGCGCCATAGGCGTCACGGTCGAAGAACGGGCGGGCGTTGGCCCGCATCCACATGGCGACGGGGTCGTACTCGTCCGAGAGCGCGACCGTGGAGACCGGCAGCCCGTCCGGCACGGCGGTGATCGACTGCTCCATCATCACCCGCACCGACTGCACCGCCGCCGCCCCGGTGTCGTACAGATCCAGGCCGATCGCCAGGTACGGGGCGCCCAGCGCGGGTTGCACCCAGGCGCGCCGCAGCGAGCGCACCGCCACGGTGCGATGCGCGTTCTGCCCCAACAGGGCGTAGAACTGCGGGATGTCGATGGCGGGGTCGGACAGCCGCAGCGGTCCGGCGGGCAGCCGGTCCAGACCGCCCGCGATCCGGCGCAGATCCGGCCAGGGGATGCCCACTCCGCCGCCGTGGGCGTGGGGATTGAGCCAGAGGCCGTAGCGGTCGCGGTAGAGCGAGTCGGCGATGAGGCGTCCGTCGACCACCTCATGCGCGCGGTTCCAGCCACTGGCGGCCAGTTCCTGCGCGGAGGTCACACACGGGGCGTAACCGAGGCCCTCCACGTCCATGTTCCCGTACTGGGCGTCGGGCGAGCCGGGCGCGCCGTGCCACAGCAGCATCCAGACCTGGCCCTCGCCGATGGCGTGCAGCAGCGCCTCGTAGGCGTCGTACCGGCCGGGAGCGACCTGCTGCAACGCTCGCTCAACCTGGCCGGCCGCCGCCCCCCAATCCGCGCCCGCGCTCACCTGGGTCCGCCCCTTCTCATCGCCTTGCCCACACCTCACCGGGGAGCGTGCTCGCACCCCTTCTGGTCATCAAACCAGCTTACGGGCCCCGGCAGCGGACCCAGGGGTGAGTCAGAGGTCACGGTCGTAGAACGGCCGCACCCGTCCCAGCATCCAGTCGGCCACCGGATCCCCCTGCGCCACGTCCAGCAGCACCAGCTGAACCTTCCATGGCACCGGCACCGAACCGAGGGCGAGGCCCAGCGCCTCCACCGCACGCGCCTGCCCCTCGGGGCTCGGCTCGTCGAGCTGCACCCCGACGAAGAGCGCCGGTTCGTCGCCCTCGACGCTGGCCAGGGCGCGCCGGGCGGTCCGCACCCCGGTGCCCTTGGCGAACTCGATCCCGGCGGCGGCCAGGAAGTCCACCGGCTCGTCCTGCCAGTCCGGTTCGAAGAGCCGCACCCGGCCGCCGTTGGCCGGACCGTCGAGCTCGGTACGCCCGGCGCGGCACAACTCCCGGACGGCGGGCGGAGGCAGCGGTACGACCACCGCGCCACCGGGGTTCACCGCGATGCCGAGCTGGGGCGGCAGTCCGCGGGCGAACTCCACGGCCGGGGCGATGGTGAAGGACATATGGGAGCCGACGAGCTGCAGGAACTGCTGCTCGGAGCTGAACACCGGGACATACGCGCCGCCGTCGATCTCCATCGTGGGCAGATCGAGGCTCGGGCTGCCCGGACCCCCGCCGTTGGGCAGCGGAATCCAGAGGTGGCTGCGGGAGAGCGTCTCGACGATGCGCGCTCCGGCGCCGGGGACGTCGACGGAGGCGGCCATCACCTCTTCGAGCTCATTGCCGGGAAACGCCGGATGCGCGGCATGTCCGCCGTCCGGGAATCCTCCGTGCGCCGGGGCCACTCCGTACTGCTCCGGGAAGCTCATCTTCGTCCAACCGCCATCTCGTCCGACCTGCCCGAAGCACCCTAACCGCTGGGCGGCCCGGGGCCGGAGGGGGCGGCGGCGATCTCCACAGCACTTCCCCACCTCGTCCGGGCGCGCCCTCGTCACGCTGTGTACTGCCGATGGCCGATTTCCGGCCACTCGACGGAGAGAGCGGAGAGACATGATCACTCGCGCGGGAGCGGCGCGATCACTCGCGGGGAGCGGCGTGATCACTCGCGCGGGACCGGCGTGATCACTCGAAGGAGATGCAGCGCAGCGCGCTCGCGGTCGGCCGGTCCAGCAGCACCGCCGACGCGCATCCCCGCGGCGGCCGCCCCTCCTCCACCCCGGCGATCAGCCGCCGCATCCCGCGCAGATGCCGCCCGAAGGCATACGCCGAGACCCCACGGCCCCGGGCGGCCTGGCCCTCCAGCGCCTCCGTGGCGCCCACGTCCAGCAGCACCATATGGAGGCTGCGGCCCCGGCGCCGCACATCCCGGGCCAGCCAGCGGCGGACCCACGGCAGCGCGCCGCAGTCGTGCACCACGACGCTCCCGCCCGAGCGCAGCGCCCGGCGCAGCCCGGCGTAGTGGGCGTACCGGACCAGCGGGCGGTAGAGCGCGTACGGCAGCCAGCCGGGCAGCCTGCGCTCCCACACCTCCCGGGTGTTCTGCGAGTCCACCCTGATCACGACCGCGCCCGCCTCATCCAGGAGCGGCACCGTCCGGTTGATCAGCGTGCTCTTGCCGCTGCCCGGCAGCCCGGAGGCGACCAGCACATCCCCTGCCGGAAAGCGCAGCTCACGCGGGTCCGCGCCGCCGTCCCCCACCCCGGCGCGCAGATCGTGCACCGCGCTTCTCCGGCCGGGACGGGTCGTCGACCCGGAGGGGGTGCGGCCACGCCGCGCCGGCAGGAGCCTCTGTGTCGTCGCGTACGTTTCCTGCCCATGCACCGTGATCGTCCTCCCAGGTCGGTCAACGCTGCTCGTACCCGCAGAGTGTCAAGAAAAGGTAATGTCGGGCAAGACTGCCCCCTGGCCGGGCGGCCGGGCCCCGGTCGGATCGGGGCTTCCCTTCTCGGCCATACATGCGATGATGTCCGCGCAACTCCATACCGGCCGCTTGAATCCGCGCGGGAGAGTCCTTGGTCATCGGCATCCGTGCCGGATGTCCAGGGCGCCGAAGGAGCAAGTCCTCCCTTGAATCTCTCAGGCCCCGATACCGCGCGGACGAGGCAGATCTGAAAAGCGGGCCGCGCGGGCGCGGCTCCACCCAAGGTGCAAGCCGGGCCCCTTACGGGCGTCACGGCGAACCTCTCAGGTTCCGATGACAGATGGGGAGGACGCACGCGTCCTTGTCGTCCGTCCTCGCCGTCGCGCGACCCCGACCTCTGGAGCCTGAATCGTGACCGACGCCCCGCCCACCCCACGCCGTACCGCGCTGGACGCGCGGCACCGCGCGCTCGGCGCCACCATGACCGACTTCGCCGGCTGGGACATGCCGCTGCGCTACGGCAGCGAGCGCGACGAGCACACCGCGGTGCGCACCCGTGCCGGGCTCTTCGACCTCTCCCACATGGGTGAGATCTCTCTCATCGGTCCGCAGGCCGGGGACGCCCTGGACCACGCGCTGGTCGGCCGGCTGTCCGCGCTCGCCGTGGGCCGCGCCCGCTACACCATGATCTGCGACCACGAGGGCGGCATCCTGGACGACCTGATCGTCTACCGCCTCGGCGACGAGGAGTTCCTGGTCGTGGCCAACGCCGCCAACGCCCAGGTGGTGCTGGACGCGCTGACCGAGCGGGCCGACGGCTTCGAGGCGACCGTAAGGGACGACCGCGACGCCTACGCGCTGCTCGCCGTCCAGGGGCCCGAGTCCCCCGGGATCCTGAAGCGCCTGACCGACGCCGACCTGGACGGGCTGAAGTACTACGCCGGGCTGCCCGGCACCGTCGCGGGCGTCTCCGCCCTGATCGCCCGCACCGGCTACACGGGCGAGGACGGCTTCGAGCTGTTCCTGGCGCCGGACGACGCCGAGCGGGTCTGGGAGGCGCTGACCGAGGCCGGGGCCCCGGTCGGCCTGGTGCCCTGCGGTCTCTCCTGCCGGGACACCCTGCGCCTCGAGGCCGGGATGCCGCTGTACGGGCATGAGCTGACCACCGACACCACCCCCTTCGACGCGGGCCTCGGCCGGGTGGTGAAGTTCGAGAAGCCGGGCGACTTCGTCGGCCGCGAGGCCCTGGAGGCCGCGTCCCGCCAGGCGGACACCGTCACCCCGCGCACCCTGGTCGGCCTGATCGCTTCAGGCCGCCGGGTGCCGCGCGCCGGATACGCCGTGGTGGCCGCCGACGGCTCGGCGATCGGCCAGGTCACCTCGGGCGCGCCCGCCCCGACGCTGGGCAAGCCGATCGCGATGGCGTACGTGGACCCGGAGTACGCGAAGCCCGGCACCGAGGGGGTCTTCGTGGACATCCGCGGCGCCCGGGAGCCGTACGAGGTCGTGGCGCTCCCCTTCTACAAGCGCGAGCGCTGAGCTACTCCGGGCGCGAGCGGTGCCCCGGCCCGTCGCCGAGCCCCTCCGGGCGCGAGCGGGGCCCCGGCTCAGCACGTCCCCCCGGCGCCACATCCCCTCGGCGCCACATCCCCTCGGCGCCACATCCCACCAGCTAAGACCCGTTTCCCAAGCACTCCCCCGTATCCAGGAGAATCGGACCATGAGCAACCCCCAGCAGCTGCGGTACAGCAAGGAGCACGAGTGGCTGTCGGCCGCCGGCGAGGACGGCGTGTCGACGATCGGCATCACCGAATTCGCGGCCAACGCGCTCGGCGATGTCGTCTATGTCCAGCTCCCGGACGTCGGCTCCACGGTCTCCGCCGGTGACACCTGCGGTGAGCTGGAGTCCACCAAGTCGGTCAGCGATCTGTACACCCCGGTCTCCGGTGAGGTCACCGAGATCAACGAGGACGTGGTGAACGATCCGGCGCTGGTGAATTCCGCCCCCTTCGAGGGCGGCTGGCTGTTCAAGGTGAGGGTGACGAGCGAGCCGGCGGACCTGCTCTCCGCCGACGAGTACACCGCCTTCGCCGAAAACTGACCCTCCTTATTCGATCGGGACCCTCGATGTCGCTTCTCAACAGCTCCCTGCACGAGCTCGACCCGGACGTCGCCGCTGCTGTCGACGCCGAACTCCACCGCCAGCAGTCCACCCTGGAGATGATCGCCTCGGAGAACTTCGCCCCGGCGGCGGTCATGGAGGCCCAGGGCTCGGTCCTGACCAACAAGTACGCCGAGGGCTACCCCGGCCGCCGCTACTACGGCGGCTGTGAGCACGTCGATGTGGTCGAGCAGATCGCCATCGACCGGGTGAAGGAGCTCTTCGGCGCCGAGGCCGCCAATGTGCAGCCGCACTCGGGCGCCCAGGCCAACGCGGCCGCGATGTTCGCCCTGCTCTCCCCCGGCGACACCATCCTGGGGCTGAACCTGGCGCACGGCGGCCATCTGACCCACGGCATGAAGATCAACTTCTCCGGCAAGCTCTACAACGTGGTGCCCTACCACGTGGACGCCGAGACCGGTCTGGTCGACATGGACGAGGTCGAGCGGCTGGCCAAGGAGCACCGCCCCAAGCTGGTGATCGCGGGCTGGTCGGCGTACCCGCGCCAGCTGGACTTCGCCGCCTTCCGCCGGATCGCGGACGAGGTCGGCGCGTACCTGATGGTCGACATGGCCCACTTCGCGGGTCTGGTGGCGGCCGGGCTGCACCCCTCGCCCGTACCGCACGCCCATGTGGTGACCACCACCACCCACAAGACGCTGGGCGGTCCGCGCGGTGGCGTGATCCTCTCCACCGCCGACCTGGCCAAGAAGATCAACTCCGCGGTCTTCCCGGGCCAGCAGGGCGGTCCGCTGGAGCATGTGGTCGCGGCGAAGGCGGTGTCCTTCAAGGTGGCGGCGAGCTCGGCGTTCAAGGAGCGCCAGGAGCGCACGCTGGAGGGCGCCAGGATCCTCGCCGAGCGCCTGACCCAGGACGATGTGCGGGAGGTGGGCGTCGCCGTCCTCTCCGGCGGCACCGATGTCCATCTGGTCCTGGTCGATCTGCGCGACTCCGAACTGGACGGGCGGCAGGCCGAGGACCGGCTGCACGAGGTCGGCATCACGGTCAACCGCAACGCGATCCCGAACGACCCGCGGCCCCCGATGGTCACCTCGGGTCTGCGGATCGGCACCCCGGCGCTGGCCACGCGCGGCTTCACCGCGGAGGACTTCCGCGAGGTCGCCGACGTGATCGCGGAGACGCTCAAGCCGTCGTACGACGCGGAGGCGCTGAAGGCCCGGGTCACCGCCCTGGCCGACAAGCACCCGCTGTACGCGCATCTGTCCGAGTAAGCGGTAACCCCGAGTAACACGGACCCGGGGGCGCGTCCGCCCTGGCGCGCCCCCGCCGCACCCACCGACCCGCACCAACCACTCCGGCCCACACCGGCCCACACCGGCCCGAACCACCCGCACCACCCCATGCACGGCCCGCGCGCTTCCCCGGCGGGCACACGCTTCCCCCGGCGTGCAGACGAAGGAGTCCCCCGGTGGCCATTTCCGTATTCGACCTCTTCTCGATCGGCATCGGCCCGTCCAGTTCGCACACTGTCGGCCCGATGCGGGCCGCGCGGATGTTCGTCCGCCGGCTGAAGAACGAGGGCCTGCTGGCCCACACCGCGTCCGTCCGCGCCGAGCTCTTCGGCTCGCTGGGCGCCACCGGCCATGGCCACGGCACCCCGAAGGCCGTGCTGCTGGGCCTGGAGGGCCACTCCCCGCGCACCGTGGACGTCGCATCGGCCGACGGCGAGGTGGAGCGCATCCGCACCACCAAGCGGCTGCGGCTGCTCGGCGCCGAGATCGGCCCCGGCCACGAGATCGACTTCGACGACTCCTCCCAGTTGATCCTGCACCGCCGCCGCTCGCTGCCGTACCACGCCAACGGCATGACGCTGTGCGCGTACGACGCCGAGGGCCATCCGCTGCTGGAGAAGACGTACTACTCGGTCGGCGGCGGCTTCGTGGTGGACGAGGACGCGGTCAGCGAGGACCGCATAAAGCTGGACGACACCGTCCTCACCCACCCCTTCCGCACCGGCGACGAACTGCTGCGGCTCTCCCAGGAGACGGGCCTGTCGATCTCGGCCCTGATGCTGGAGAACGAGAAGGCGTGGCGTACGGAGCAGGAGATCCGGGCCGGGCTGCTGGAGATCTGGCAGGTCATGGAGGCGTGCGTGGCCCGCGGCATGTCCCAGGAGGGCATCCTGCCCGGCGGCCTCAAGGTCCGCCGCCGCGCCGCCACCGCCGCCCGCGCGCTGCGCTCCGAGGGCGACCCGACCGCCCGCGCCATGGAGTGGATCACCCTCTACGCCATGGCGGTCAACGAGGAGAACGCGGCGGGCGGCCGTGTGGTCACCGCCCCCACCAACGGCGCGGCGGGCATCATCCCGGCCGTTCTGCACTACTACACCCGTTTCGTCCCGGGCGCCGACGAGGAGGGCGTCATCCGCTTCCTCCTCGCCGCGGGCGCCATCGGCATGCTCTTCAAGGAGAACGCCTCGATCTCCGGCGCCGAGGTCGGCTGCCAGGGCGAGGTCGGCTCCGCCTGCTCGATGGCGGCCGGCGGCCTCGCCGAGGTGCTCGGCGGCTCCCCCGAGCAGGTGGAGAACGCCGCCGAGATCGGCATGGAGCACAATCTCGGCCTCACCTGCGACCCCGTCGGCGGCCTGGTCCAGATCCCCTGCATCGAGCGCAACGGCATGGCCTCGGTCAAGGCCGTCACCGCCGCGAGGATGGCCCTGCGCGGCGACGGCCGTCACCATGTCTCGCTCGACAAGGTCATCAAGACGATGAAGCAGACGGGCGCGGACATGAAGGTCAAGTACAAGGAGACGGCGCGGGGCGGGCTCGCGGTGAACGTCATCGAGTGCTGACGAAGGGAACGGCGAGTGGGATTGGCTGATGCCCCAGCGATACGGGTGCCGGTCGGGGAAGGCTCGGAACGCTGGGCCAGCCGAGCGACGAGCCGACGCGTACTGCTCGTGGTACACAACGTCACTTCCGCGGGCCGCCTGCTGGATGTGCTGCCGCTGTTCCACGACGACTTCCGGGTACAACTCCTGGTCACCTCGACCGAGTCATCCGCGTTTCAGGCAGGAATCGGCGACTTGTTCGCGGAGTTGGGCCTGCCCGTGCTGCCCTGGGAGCAGGCATTGGCGACACCGGTGGCGCTGGCGATCTCCGCGAGCTTCGGCGGTCAACTCCACAAGATAAAAGGCAAATTGGCTGTCTTGTCACATGGCGTCGGATACACTAAGAAACTGGGCGAGTCAAGAGTCAAGAGTCAAGAGTCAAGAGTCAAGAGTCAAGAGTCAAGAGTCACGAGTCACGAGTCACGAGACACGAGACACGAGCCGACCTTCGGCCTGTCGCCGGAGTGGCTACTGGCAGGCGGGGAGCCGTTCGTGGACGGCCTCGTCCTCTCCCACCCGGAGCAGCTGGAGCGGTTGCGGCGGGTGTGTCCGGAAGCCGAAAGCGCATCCGTACTCGCCGGCGACCCCTGCTTCGACCGTATGCTGGCCGGATGTCCCCACCGGGAGCGGTTCCGCCGCGCCCTGGGCGTACGCCGAGGTCAGCGGCTCGTCGTACTGAACTCCACCTGGAATCCCGAGGGTTTCTTCGGAAACGGCGGCGACCAGGACATCCTGCCGAGCCTGCTTCCCCGGCTCGCCTCCGAGCTGCCGGCTGACGACTACCGGCTGGCGGCCGTACTGCATCCGAACATCTGGTACGGACACGGGCCGGGGCAGATACGCGTCTGGCTGGACCGGGCCCGCCGCAGCGGACTGGCCTTGGTCGATCCCGTGCACGCGTGGCGACAGGCCCTGCTGGCGGCGGATGTCGTGCTGGGGGATTTCGGAGCCGTGTCCTACTACGCCGCGGCGTTGGACATCCCCGTCCTGCTCGCGTCCGCCACGCCGGACCGACTGGCCCCGGATGCGCCCCTCACGGCGTTCGTCCGGGAGGCCCCTCGGCTCGACCCGCACGGCCCGCTGCGGGGTCAACTGGAGGATGTGCTGACGCGGCATCACCCGGTGGCCGGTCCGGCGGAGTTCATCAGCTCGGCCCCTGGCGCGTCGGCGGCGCTGCTGCGAAGGCTCTTCTACACGCTGATGGATCTGCCGGAGCCCGGGGCTCCCGCCCTGCTGGAGCCCCTGCCGCTGCCCCCGCACAACCCTCCACGGCGTACGGCTCCGCTGGACGTCCGTACGCGCGTCCGAGAAGCGGACGTCAGGATCGAGCGCTCCACGGGGCACCCGTACGACGCGGTCGGCGAGAGGCACCTCGCCGTACATGAGGACACCCGGGACCCCGGCAGCCTGGCGCTGGCTGATGTGATCATCCGTGAGGGGCAGCCGGACGACCCCCGCCTGGGCGGTCCGGAGGAGTGGACCGCCGAAGTGCTGCGCCGCTATCCGGACTGCTCGCTCGCCGTATATGTGACCGGTCCGCACAGCTGCACCGTGCGCGCCCGGGAGCACGGTGTGTTCCAGCTGTCGGCGGGCCCGGGAGCGGACGCCGATCCGGCGGCCTACGCCTCTGCGCTGTACGCGTGGCTGGTGGGCGGCGGTGCGGTGGCGCCGAGCGGGACGACCCTCCGGGTGCACGCGGCCGGCCGCGTGCACCCGGTGGCGGTGACTCCCGCTACTCCGCCCGCTCGGCCGCCTCGCAGCGCAGCCGCAGACGGGAGAGATAGCCCAGGTGCGGAGTGGCACTTTCCGGCCTGAGCAGGCGCTCGGCCTCAGCGATCTTCGCCAGGGCTTCGGTGTTCTCACCGGCGTCGTGCAGCGTCTCGGCGAGATCCGTGAGGGTGCGGGCCTGGTTGTACGCCTCTCCCCGCTCCGCGAAGAAGTCCCGCGCGGCCTCCAGGCGACGGCGGGACTCCGCCAGTTGCCCCAGGCCGCGCAGGGCACGTCCCTGGTGACGCCCGATCAAGGCGAGGGCACGCGGCAGGTCCTGCGCGCCCTCCTGGCCGGGGGTGATCCGCCGGTAGACGCCCTCCGCCTCGACGAACCGCTCGTACGCCGCTTCGTACCGCCATTGGTTCAAGCACAGCAGACCCAGGAACTCCACGGACGACGCCTCGCCCCGTAAGTGGCCGGCGGCGCGCTCGCACGCGACGGCGGCGCGCACCGCGGGTTCGGCCTCTTCCCACCGTCCCATCTCGCCCAGACAGTGGCCCAGTTGGAAGTTCAGCGCGCCCGCCATGCGGGAACGCGGCTGCTGCTCGTCGGCGCACCGGGCCGCGATCCGCAGGGCGGGCAGCACCTCGTCCCAGTGTCCGGCCTTCAGCTGAAGTGGCCACAGCGCGCGGGCCACTCGCAGCGCCGTGTCGATGTGCTGGTACTCGTCCGCCACGGAGACCGCCCGCACCAGGTTCCCGGCCTCGGCCAGCAGGACCGCCATGCCCTCGGCCTCGTCACCGTACGGAGTGCCCCGCTCGGGTGCGGGCTCGGTCCGCCAGCTCTGCGGCAGGGCGGCGTGGGCGGCGTGCAGCGCCCGGTTCAGCAGTCCGTCGAGCACCCGTGACACCGCCGCGAAGCACTCCGGGATCCCGTGCTCAGGGCCTGCGGCGTCGGCCAGATGGCGGCGCACCTCGGGCCGGAAGCGGTAGCGTCCGTCCCCCACCGACTCCACCAACTGCGCGTCCGCCGCCGCGGTGAGCATCCGGGCGGCCTCCTCCTCGGTGACGGCGGCGGCGTCCGAGGCCAGCCGGGCATCGATCGCGGGCCAGCCGCCCAGCGCGGTCAGCCGGCACAGCCGCGCCGTCTCGGGCCCGAGACGGCGACACGCGTCCTGCGTCATGGTGTGCACCGGATGGTGCCCCGCGGGCTCGTCGGGCGGATCCGGGAAGGGCGGTTCCTCGGTCAGCAGGCGCATCGCCGCCGCCTTCAGGGCGAAGGCGTTGCCCGCGCAGGTGTCCAGCAGGACGGGCAGCCGCGGCTTGGCTCGCGCGACCCGCTCGGGCCCGGCCACCTTCCTCAGCATCCTCAAACCGTCCCGCTCGCTCAGCGGCGGGACAGCGATGCGCTCCGCCTCCAGCGCGAACGGCGGACCCGACGCCACCACCAGCAAGAACACCTCCGGCGTAGCCGGAACGAGATTGCGGACCTGCGCGACCGAGGACGCGTGGTCGATCACCACCAGCGCCCTGCGGCCTGCCGTCAACCGCCGATAAAGCTGTTCACGTCCCGTCTCGGTCGGTGGAATCCGCTCGGGCTCGACGCCCATCTGCCGCAGCAGGCTCAGCAGGACGGCGGCCGGTTCCGGTCCATGGTCTCCGGCGGCGTCGCGAAGGTCGGCATAGAACTGCCCGTCGGGGTACCGCGCGATCTGGGCGGCGCCCCAGTGCAGGGCCACCGCGCTGGTGCCGATGCCGGGTGGACCGTGCAGCAGCGCGACCCGTGGCCGCCCGTCGGCGGCGCGGGTCGCCTCCCGCTTCAGCTGCTTGAGGACGGCCTCACGGTCGGTGAAGTCCCGCGTGGCGGGCGGCAGTCCCGCCGCGGGGCGCAGCGCCACCGCCGCGTCCGGCAGGCTCCGCAGCAGAAGGGCCCACTCGCCGGACCGTGGGCCATCCTCACTCAGGCGCGGATGCATCTGGCGCGCCAGTGCCTCCCACCCCTCCGCGGTGGCGGGCAGCGGCGTCTCCCGGCCCAGGGTCCGTCTCACCAGCGCACCCGTCGACAGGAGCACCTGCTTGCCGACTTCTCCGGCCGCGCCGTTCCCCGCCGCCGCGAGGAATGCGGTGAGCGCGCTCACCGTGACGATCTCGATCACACCGGCCCCTCCCCTGGTCCCGGTCCGGTCCCTGGCGGGACTGTATCCCCGCACTGCCCGCCCGGGAAAACCATTCGGCCTCGGCGGCCTCGTCCACGGCAGGCGGTGGAGATCCTGACGACAGCGGACCTGTCGCAGCTGCCGGTGCTGTCGCCGGGCCTGGACAGTCAGCGGGCGCTGGGGGCGCCCTTGACGAGATCAACACACAGCTACGGACGCACAAGGAGCTGAGCCGGCGACTGGGCCCGCTCAGCCTCACGACACGAGTGCGGCAGGCGCTGCGAACCGCTACATCCCCGGGGCTGAGAACTGTCCGCTGCGCATAGCCCCCGTGAACGAGCCCCATGCCTCCGCAGAGAAGACAAGTGCCGGACCCGCCGGGTGCTTGCTGTCCCGGACCGGGACGACGCCGGCGGTGGCGGCTATGCCGGGAGCGAACTCCACGCACTGGCCTCCGTTGCCATTGCTGTAACTGGACTTGCCCCATTCAGCGCGGGACAGGTCGAGGCTGGTCCTCATCGGGTGTGTTCCTCCATCAATTTACGGATCATGGATAGCGACTGCTCGGGATGCAGAGCGGCGGCACGCAGCCGGTCATAGGTTGCGGTAGCGGTCGCCACCGCTTCGGCCGAGTCGATCAGGTGGCCCGCCATCGCGGTATCCACATAGGCGACGTTCGGCCCTTCATCGAACGTCAGAAGGGTGAAACTCTCCGGCGCCGGGGGTGCCCCCACCGCGAACGGTAGTACCTGAAGCGTGACGTGCGGAGACTCCGCTTCCTTCACGAGGTGGGCGAGTTGCACGCGCATAACATCGGGGCTACCCACCATGCGCATTAGGCAGGACTCGTCAAGGAAGCGGACGGGGCACCCACCGGCCCGGCCGGATCGCACTCCACTGGGCCACCTTCCAGCTCCCCTTCCACCTGGTCGACTACGTGATCGCGCACGAGCTGGCACATGTCCGGGTCTCGGGTTCTCACCCGCGACGGCAGGATCCGGCGCCCGCCGGATGTCACACTCCGGCGGGCTGCTCTGTCGTACCTGCGCAAGCCATTGCCACCGCAGGTACGACACGATGGGGAGCCCGCCATGGCCCGTATCCCGCTCACCCCGCCCAGCACCCTGCTCAACCGCGTCGGCGCCTGGTACTCCCGGCGCGCCTACGGCAAGGTGCTCGACCCCGGTCTGGCCGTCGGCCACAACTCGCGGGTGCTGCTCAGCTACGTACGGCAGGAGCGCGGCGCCGCCAAGTGGAACCGCCTCGACCCGGGCCTCAAGCACCTCGCGGTCATGGCCGCGGCGGCGAGGATCAACTGCTCGTGGTGCCTGGACTTCGGCCACTGGGAGGCCGGCAACCTCGGGCTCCCGATGGACAAGATCTCCAGGGTGCCGCGGTGGCGCGACCACCAGGACGCCTTCACCGATCTTGAGCTGCTCGTCCTGGACTACGCCGAGGCGATGACCGAGACCGAGCCCCGGGTGACCGACGAGCTGGCGGCCGCGCTGATCGAGCGGCTCGGTGAGGCGGCGTTCGTCGAACTTACCGCCATGGTCGCCCTGGAGAACTACCGCTCGCGCGTCAACAGCGCCTTCGGCCTGACCAGCCAGGGCTTCTCGGACGCCTGCCAGGTACCGTCGCGGGCGTGATCGACACGACCACCTTCGAAGAGCACCGGCGGATGCTGTTCGGTATCGCCTACCGCATGCTCGGCTCCGTCGCCGATGCCGAGGACGTGGTGCAGGACGCCTGGCTGCGCTGCAGTCAGGCGTCCACGCCGGTGGACAACCCGGCGGGCTATCTGACCCGTACGGTCACCAACCTCGCCCTCAACCGGCTCACCTCGGCCGCCGCCACCCGCGAGCGGTACGTCGGCCCCTGGCTGCCCGAGCCGCTGGTCACCCTGCCGGACGTCGGCGAGGAGGTGGAGCTGGCCGAGTCGGTCTCGCTCGCCATGCTCGTCGTCCTGGAGAGTCTCTCGCCGCTGGAGCGGGCGGTCTTCGTGCTCAAGGAGGTGTTCGGCTTCTCCTTCCGGGAGATCGCCGGAATGCTGGACCGCGGCGAGGCGGCCGTACGGCAGGTGGGCAGCCGGGCCAGGGCCCATGTCCAGGCCCGCCGGCCGCGTTACGACGCCCCGGCGGAGGTGCGGCGGCAGGTCACCGAGGAGTTCCTGGCCGCGTGTCTCGGCGGCGACCTGAACCGGATGATGGAGCTGCTCGCCCCCGATGTGACGGCGTGGAGCGACGGCGGCGGCAAGGTGAAGGCCGCCCTCCGCCCGCAGCGGGGCGCGGACAAGGTCGCCCGCTTCCTCGCCGCCGTCATCGCCCAGCCGATGGACGACCCCCGGGTGCACGCGGTGGACGTCAACGGCCGGCCGGGACTGCTGATCACGGTCGCGGGCCGCCCGGACACGGTCGCGTGTGCGGAGGTCGAGGACGGGCGGATCACCGAGATCCGCGTCATCCGCAACCCGGAGAAGCTGCGGCACCTGCCGCCGTCGTAGTCCGCTGGGGGCGCTGGGGGCGCCGCACACCGGCGAACAGATCGTCCTCGGGCGTCGCGACATCGGCGTCGACATCGACATCGACATCGACGTGGGACCGGGCCAGGTGGTAGTCCTCAGTGGGCCAGACCTCGCGCTCGACGTCACGGTCATGAACCATGAACCCGGTGTTGGGGTCGATCTGCGTGGCATGCGCGAGCAGCGCCCGGTCCCTGGTCGCGAAGTACTCCGCGCACGGCACCCGCGTGGTGATCTCCAGCCCCGCCGCGGACCCGGAGCCGGACCCCGCCGCGGGCAGTTCGGCCAGCACCTCCCGCATGCCCGAGTCCATGCCGCGCGCGGTCATCGCGTCGTGTATGGCCTGGAACCACCCCTCGACTACCACGAGACCATCGCCACCGCCCTGGCCCGAACGGTCGCGGACCGCCCGACCGGCGAATCCGCGCTGACGGCACTACGCCACGCATACCTGGCCGCGGTCGAGCGTCAGGACCCCGTCGTCGGCTTCTCCAGCCCGGAGTTCGCCCACATGCTCGCCGAGAGCCCCACCCTGACGGCGAGACTCCGCGAACTCCACGACCAACGCGAGGAAGCCCTGGCGGACGTGCTCACCACCGAAACCGCCACCACCCCCGACGACCCCACCCCCCGCGCCGCCGCCGCGCTCCTCACCGCCGCCCACCGCACCCTGTTCCACCACGTCCAGACCCTCACCCGCGCAGCCCGCCCCCACGAGGAAATCGCCACGGCGGCCACCCGCTCAGCCGAGCGGGTCTTCGACCTGCTGGAGCCGTCGTTGGGCGACTACGCGGTGCGCTGAACCCTCAGAGCCGACCGAGATCGACCCGCACCGGGAACGGAGCCGCGACCTTCACCACACCGGTGCACACGTCTCCCTCCCGGTAGGTCTTGGTCGCGGGATCGAGGACATAGGTGTAGACGAGCGGGACGCCGGTGGCCGCCTGCTCGATCCGCCAGTAGAAGGCGATGCCCGCCTTGGCGTACTGGTCCACCTTCACAACGCGGTCGGTGGTCTCCGAACCGGGCGACACCACCTCGGCGACGAGCAGCACATGCTCGGGACGGGTGGGCGTGACGTCGATCGTCTCCGCCCGATACACGACCACGTCCGGACGACGATTGGTGAGGGGAACGTCCTGTAGCCGGACGTCGAAGTCCGTATCGGCGTTCCAGGCAGGGCCCGCGGCGTCCTCCAGGGCGTTGGCGAGGATCCGAGCCAGGCGGTTGTGCCGCTTCGACGCGCTGGGGCTCACCACGACCATCCCGTCCACGATCTCAATGCCCTCGCACTGCTCCTCGGACCAGGAGTCGTACTGCTCAGCCGTGATCTGCTCATGCATCCACGCCGGAGCGACCATCTCGGCGGCCATGACTCACCTCCCTGAACCTGCGCGACGGGTGTGCTGCTGGGCTCAGCGTACCGGGGCGGGCGCCCCTGCTCCGGGCTCATGGTCCCAGCGCAGGGGCCCTCCGGCCCGCACCCCCGTCCCGTCACGGTTCACGGGTGAAGATCTCCACGTCTTCGGGTGCGTCGGCGGACGCCCCCTTCCGGCGGCCCGCCCGGCGGCCGGTGCGTTCGGCGCGCACCGAGCGGAAGCCGGGGTGGACGCCGGGGCTGAGGCCCTGGCGGTCCGCCAGCCGTCGCAGGAGCCCGGCCAGTTGATCCCGCTCCTGCTCCGAGAGGCCGTCGGTCAGCCGGCGCTCGTGCTCCGCGCCCACCTTCCGCAGTCCTTCCAGCAACGTCCCGCCCTCGTCGGTCAGATGCACCGCGTACAGGCGCCGGTCGGCAGGGTTCCTGCGGCGCTCGATCAACCCGCGCTCCTCCAACTCGTCGGCGAACGCGACGAATCGGCTCGGCGGCATGCCCAGGTCGTCGGCGAGCTCACGCTGGCTGCGGCCCGGCGAGTCGGCCAGCAGCCGGAGCAGACCGCCCTGCGGCGGGGTCAGGTCCAGCTCGGCGAGGCGCTCGGCGAACAGCTCGGCGGCGTGGGCGCCGAGCTGGGCGAGCAGGAAGGCGGCACCGGTCGGGGGCGGACCCGGTGGCCGTTCACCTTCGTTGGTCATTCCCATGCGGGCATCATACTCGCTTGACAATCGTTTCAGATTGTAATCATTATCCTTCGTATCGGCTGCCTGGCCGACCAACGGAGGAGAAGCCATGCCCAGCACGACCCCCAAGACGTCCCCCGAGACGTCCCCCACCCCGTCCACCCGGACCGCCCCCGGCGAGCACGCCCCCGGCCGTCGCCCGCAGGGCGGGCCTCCGCTGCCGGCGCCCGTGCTCGCGTTCGCCGTCCTGACCATCGGCTATGTCGTCGTCAACAGCTCGACCCCACGCCCCGACGCCTCCGGCAAGGAGGTCCTGCGGTACGCGCGGGACAACGGCACCACCATCGAGCTGGGCTCGCTCCTGCTCCTCGCCTCGGCCACGCCACTGGCGCTGCTTGCGGCGGTGCTCTACCGGCGGCTGCGAGCGCTGGGCATCACCGCACCGGGCTCGGCGATCACGCTGGTGGGCGGGGTGCTGGCGGCCGTGGCGCTGAGCGGCAGCGCGCTGTTCGGCTGGGCCGGCGGCCGCCTGCCCATGGACGCCGATCCGGCCCTGGCCCGCGCACTGGCCGACCTGTCGTTCCTGTCCGGCGGCGTCGTCTACTCGGTGACGTTCGCGTTGCTCGTCTCCGGCATCTCGGTGACCGGGCTGATGACCCGGCTGCTGCCCCGCCCGCTGACCTGGACCGGGCTGGCGCTGGCCGCCGTGGGCATGGTCTCCCTGCTCTCGCTGATCGCCGACCCGTTCAGCTACCTGCTGCCGGTCGTCCGCTTCGGCGGGCTCATCTGGCTGGTCGTCACCGCGTTCCTGCTGCCCCGTACCCGTCCGTCCCGGCACCAGTGAGCGCCGGACGCGCCGACACGCCGAGGACACCCACAGAGCGCACGCCCGTTATCCACAGGACCATGAAGTCCCTTGTACGTGACCGCTGTTCGACTTAGCGTGACGGATCACTGGCAACGTTGAGGGGGGCACGGGGCGTGGCGTTCTGGATGGCTGCGACATCGATATGGGCTGTGCTGCAGCTGTTGTTGCTGTCCTGGCCGGTGCGGACGGTGCGGTGGCCGACGGTGCTGCTCGCCTTCGGGGTGGGGGCGTACGGCTGCGGTGTGCTCTCGATGGCGCTGGAGCTGGTGGTGGCGCGGCAGTTGGCGACCGCGAGGGGGACCTCGCTGTCGGCCGTCATGGATGTGGTGTCGTGGACGACGGCTCCGGTGGTGGAGGAGCTGATCAAGATCGCACCGCTCCTGATCGCGGGGTGGGCGCTGCGCGGGCGGACGCAGTGGGGTCTGGCGGACTTCGTGGTGCTGGGCGGGGCCACCGGGGCAGGATTCAGCCTGCTGGAAAACCTTCTGATGTACGCCGAGTCCGCGGGCAAGGCCACTCCCTCGGACGAGGGCGGCTGGGTGATCGCGAAGGGGCTGGTCGACCACCCGTACATCCCCGGCCCCGGGCAGATCGTCGGTAGCTGGTTTCCCTCACCGACCGGCACTCTGGAAGTCGTCGAAGGGCCGGTACTCCCCTACGAGGCGCACATCTTCACCAGTGCGCTGGCCGGGCTGGGGGTGGGCCTGCTGTGGTGTGGTGCCCGCGTGGTGACCCGGGTCGCGGCGCTGGTGCCGGTGGCCGGGGCGGTGGCCATCCACTGGGTGACCAACTACGCCGCGGCCTTCCAGGGCGACGACACGGCGATGGAGTGGCGGGAGCGGCTGGCCGGGGAGTGGGGGCTGTGGATCATCCTGGGGTGCCTCGCCGCCGCGTGGATCTGGGATCTGCGCCGGTCCGGTCTGGGCCGGCGCCGCGCGCCTGACGTCGCGCTGGCGGCCGAACGCCAGGGCCGGACCGCCCTCGGAGCGCTCTCCGGATACGCCCTGCTGCGCCTTCCGGTCACCTGGATCATCGCCCTGGGCTACGCCCGGCAGCGCCGGGCCCTGCTGTACGCCACGGCCCACCCCCGTACCCGCGCGGAGAAGCTGGAGCCGCTGCGCGAGTCGGTCGTCCAGCAGACCCACCGTATGGACGCCACCCACAGCCGGGAGGCATGGCGTGGCGTGACCTTACGGCAGCTGTGGCACCGGGCCCGGGAGCGGCGCCCCCGCCGACCGCGCCACGAGAAAGTCCTCCTGGTGCTCAGCCTGTTGCTGGCCGTCCCCTCCCTGCTGTATCTGGCGGTGGGCTCCTTCCCGTCCACGAAGGATCTGCAGGAGTACTTCACCGGGGGCACCGGGCTGCGGGTTCTGGTCGGCGTCGGCCTGGCCGGGCTGGCCCTGACCCTGTGGCGCCTGTTCTCCGCCGTACGCGGCTACCGGGCCGCGGGCGCGTCCCCGCTGGGCGAGGCCGTCGCCGTGGTCCAGTTCCGGATCGCCGTCTGCGCGGGCTCGCTCGTCGTCGGCGTCCTGCTGCTGTCCCGCTGGTCCGCGATCGCCGACGGCGAGGCTCCCCTGACGGGCTACCGCATCCTGGGCACCGACCGCTTCCTCCTGGAAAAGCTCCTCGAGGTCGGCCTTCCTCTCCTGCTCACCCTGGCCATGTTCGCCATGCCCTACGCGCTGCCGCTGGAGCTCGCCATGGGCGGAGGACTGGCGGAGACCCTGCTGATGGGCCTCGCTCCGCGCGCACTTGCCCCGATCGCCTCACGCGTCGGAGCCAGGCTGGCGGCGCGCGAGGCGACGCGATGGGCGCGCGGCGCGCTCCGGAGCCGTGGCCGGGGGGTGTTCTCCCGCACCTGGGACCGGGTGCGGCACGGCCGTACGGATCCGGTGGATCTGGCGACCGGGCGGATGTTCCTGCCGCAGACGGATGTGGAGCTGCCGGGTGTGCTGCCGCTGGTGTTCTCCCGCCGGGTGGACTCCGGCTACCGCGCCGGACGGTGGTTCGGCCCGACCTGGGCATCGACGGCGGACCAGCGGCTGGAGTCCGACGAGGAGGGCGTGGTCCTCTTCACCGAGGACGGTCTGCTGCTGGCCTATCCGCATCCGGTGCCGGGCGGCGCCGCGGTCCTGCCCGCGGAGGGTCCGCGGTGGCCGCTGGCCCGGACGGCGGACGGGGTCACGTACACCGTCACCGACCCGGACGCCGGGCTCGTACGCGCCTTCACCCCGCACGGCGACGGGGCGGTGGCGCTCCTGCGGGAGATCGCCGACCGCAACGGCAACCGCGTCACCTTCGCCTACGACGCTTCCGGCACGCCGCTCGAGATCCTCCACAGCGGCGGCTACCGGCTGCGGCTGACATCCGAGAACGAGCGGATCACCGGCCTGTGGGTGGGGGACGTACGGGTGATGGGCTACGGCTACACCGACGGCCATCTCACCGAGGTCACGGGCTCCTCGGGCCTGCCGCTGCGCTTCGCCTACGACCGGGCCGGGCGGGTCACGTCCTGGACCGACACCAACAACCGCTGGTACTCCTACGCCTACGACGAGCAGGACCGGGTCGTCGCCGAGGGCGGCGAGGGCGGCCACTACACCCTCCGGATCGGCTACGACGGGGTGGACCCGGAGTTCCCGGGCCTGAAGGTCACGACCCTGACCTCACCGGACGGTGCGGTCACCCGCTATCTGATCGACGACGCCCACCAGGTCGTCGGGGAGATCGACGCGGCCGGCGCGGTCAGCCGCACGATGTACGACCAGGCGGGCCGTACGGTCGCCGAAACCGACCCGCTGGGCCGCACCACCGGCTTCCGCCACGACGAACACGGGCACCTTACGGCCGTGATCCGCCCGGACGGCAGCGAGATCGGCGCGGCGCTCGACGCACAGGGCAACCCTGTCCGGATCACCGACCCGGGCGGCGCGGTGTGGCGGCAGACCTTCGACGCGGCGGGCAACCGCACCACCCTCACCGACCCACTCGCCGCCACCACCCGCTACCTCTACGACCCGCGCGGGGGTCTGCTCGCCGTCACCGATCCGCTGGGCGCGACGACCCGGGTGCGCTGCGACGGGGCCGGGCTCCCGGTCGAGATCACCGACCCGCTGGGAGCCACGACCCGCTACCAGCGGGACGCGTTCGGCCGCGTGGTGGCCGAGACGGACCCGCTGGGCGCGGTGACCCGCTACGACTGGAGCCCGGAGGGCAGGCTCCTGCGCCGCACCGGGCCGGACGGTTCGGCGGAGTCCTGGACGTACGACGGCGAGGGAAACCGCACCACCCACACCGACCCCGTCGGCGGCACGACGGTGTACGAGTACACCCACTTCGACTTGCTGGCGGCCCGCACGGGACCGGACGGCGTTCGCTACGAGTTCGAGCACGACGCGGCGCTGCGGCTGACGAAGGTCACCAACCCCCAGGGGCTGACGTGGGATTACGTCTATGACCTGGCGGGCCGCCTGGTGACGGAGACGGACTTCGACGACCGAATCGTTCGATACGCCTACGACCCGGCAGGCCATCTCACCGCCCGGACCGATCCATTGGGCCGGACCATCACGTACGAGTACGACGTGCTCGGCCGGCTGACGCGCAAGGCGTCCGACGACCGCACCACAACCTTCACCTACGACCCCGCGGGGCTCCTGGCCTCGGCCGCCGACCCGGACGGGGAGGTCGTCTACCAACGTGACCTCCTGGGCCGGGTGACGTCCGAAATGGTGAACGGCCGCGTCCTGACACACACCTACGACCCCCTGGGCCGTCGCACCCGCCGCACCACACCCACGGGTGCCGTCACGACGTACGCCTATGACACGGCGGGTAACCGCACCGCCCTGACCGCCGGGAACCACATCCTCGCCTCCGCACACGACGCGGCGGGCCGCGAGACCACGCGCCGTATCGGCGACGCCCTCACCCTCAGCCATACTTGGGACCCGCTCGGCCGCCTGATCACCCAATCGCTGACCGGCACATCCGGCGGCGTCCACCACCGGACGTACGACTATCGAGCCGACGACCACCTCATCGCGGTGGACGACAATCTGTCGGGCCGACGCACCTTCGAGCTCGACGTCGTGGGCCGGGTCACCGCCGTCCACGCCCACGACTGGACCGAGACCTACGCCTACGACGCGGCGGGCAACCAAACACACGCGACCTGGCCGAACACGCAACCCGCCCAGGAGGCGACAGGCCCTCGCACCTACACCGGCACGCGCATCACCGGCGCGGGCTCGGTCCGCTATGAACACGACGCGGCGGGCCGCCTCACCCTCCGCCAGAAGACCCGCCTGTCCCGCAAGCCGGATACCTGGCGCTACACCTGGGACGCCGAAGACCGCCTGGTATCGGTCACCACCCCCGACGGCACGGTCTGGCGCTACCTCTACGACCCCTTCGGCCGCCGCACCGCCAAACAACGCCTCGCGGCCGACGGCGAAACCGTCCTGGAGCAGACCGATTTCACCTGGGACGGCCCCACCCTGGTGGAACAGACCACCACCACCGTGGACTTCCCCCACCCGGTCACCCTCACCTGGGACCACGAGGGCCTTCACCCCATAGCCCAAACCGAGCGCGTCACCGAAGCCACCACCCAACGCGAGATCGACGCCCGCTTCTTCGCGATCGTCACCGACCTGGTCGGCACCCCCACCGAACTCATCGACGATTCGGGCACCATCGCCTGGCGCACCCGCTCCACGCTCTGGGGCACCACGACCTGGGCCGCCGACAGCACGGCGTACACCCCGCTCCGTTTCCCCGGCCAATACTTCGACCCGGAAACCGGCCTCCACTACAATTTCCACCGCTATTACGACCCTGATTCCGCCCGCTACCTAACCCCCGACCCCCTGGGCCTCACGCCGGACCCCAACCCCACGACCTACGTCCAAAACCCCCACACCTGGCTTGACCCCCTAGGGCTGTCCCCATGTCCAGGCGGCAATCACAATTGGGCTGGCAACCCCGCTGAACACGCTCGACTCAAGCGCTTCTATGAACAAGCCCAAAAATACGGGAAGGCCGGTTACAGGGAACTAGAAAACGGAAGATTCCGATTCTACGGAAAGATAACACCAGCGACGAAGGAAGGCGAAATAATGGGACGCCGACTCGTCCGAGAGTGGGATCCCGCAACTGACTCCACTCGCATTTGGCACGAATCACTGGACCACAACGGAAGGGTGCGCATCACAAGACCCGATGTAAAATTTACGGGCGGGAAAAAGGTGCATTACATGTTCGACGGCAGCGGAAATCTCACGGGAACATTTTAAGGATTCCATGAATCTGAGGAATGAAATCATCGAAAGACTCACGGCACTAACAGAAGGCGCCAGCCCCCCGGAGGACGTCTCCGAATGGGCGACTTCCACAATGCAGGGCGACGCCCCGGACCTACTGGACGCCGATGTCTGGCAAGCGCTCGACCGCTTGAGCGGGGCAGACCTCAAGTCTGACCCGACAACCTACCTGCACAGCACAGAAGACTACCTGGAGTGGCTGCGCGAGTTCAGGGAACAATAAAAGAGAAGCGTGGGAATTCTCCGATTCGCAGAGCGGTCGTGAACGTGTCCCACCCCTCCACGGGGAAGACGAGGGCGGGGCCTGCCGGGTGCTTGCTGTCCCGGACGGGGACGACACCGGCGGTGGTGGCTATGGAGGGCGCGAACTCCACGCGGCGGCCTTCGTTCCCGTTGCTGCGTCCGGCGACAAAGCCGAAGCCCTGATTCGGTCGTACCTGGTAGTCGCGAGTTCCACTTCTGCCGGTGAATCGATCATCTGGCCTGCCATGGCTGTATCTGCGTACACAGTGCACGGTCCATCGTCGAACGTCAGAAGGGTGAAGCTATTGCTGCCCGTAGGTTCCTCCGGCCGGAGCGGGGCGGGGTCGAGGGCTGGGCCGGGGGTGGGCGGGCGGCGCCGGGGGGCTCCGGTTCCCGGGGGACGGGGAGGGCTGCGCGCGGCAACCCGCACGTGCCGTAATCGTGATCGGTGCGGTCCGCGCCCCGCCGCCGTCCTGACGGTGGTCAGCGCCAGCCGCCGCACCCTGTGCCAGTCCATGGCCGGTCTGCCGGCCGGCACCCCCGGGCGGTGTCTCGGGACCCGTACCCGCAGGGCGCCCGGTGCGATGTGGCAGTGGAGCGGGGTCCGCAGGGTGAGGGGTTCGCCGTCCACGCCGACCGGGACGGTCGGCTCCCGTGTGTCGACGGCCACGTCCCCGGCGGTCGCGGAGACCAGTCCGGGCGCGTTGCGGCCGCGCAGCAGTCCGGCCGCCTGTGCGGCCGAGTCGACCGTGACGGCCAGCACGCCGAGGACACCGGCGTCCAGCCGCTCGCGCCGCCCCAGGCCCGCCGGGTCGCCCGCGCGGTACGGGTTGTTGCTCACCAGGACGGCCTGCGGCCGGTCCATGACGAGCGCACCCGCCCTCGCCACGAGCTCCGGCCCCGACTCGTGGGTCAGCAGGTCGGGGAGGAGCTGAAGGGTGGTGCGGACCTTGTCGTCGCGGTAGGCGGGGCTCTGGACGACGGCCGCGTAGGCACCGAACGAGGCGTTGTTCACGAACACGCGGTCGCCGATGAAGCCCAGGTCCACGCGGAGCTCGACACCGTCGGTGAGCGCGTCCAGGCAGGCCGACGGATCGTCCCGGTCCAGCCCGAGGTCCAGGGCGAAGTGGTTGCGGGTCCCGGCGGGGATCACCGCGAAGGGGACACCGTGCTCGGCCGCCACGCCCGCCACCAGCGCCTGCGTGCCGTCGCCGCCCGCCACGCCCAGCAGATCCGCGCCCTCCTCGACGGCGCGGCGGGCGAGCCCGGCCACGTCGACGGGGTGATCCGGGTCCAGGACGGCCACCCGTGCGCCCAGCGCCTCCGCCTTCTCCGGCAGGCCGAAGCGGCCGACCTTCCCGCCGCCGGAGCGCGGATTCATGATCAGGAACGGCCGTCGCGGCGGGGCGACCCGGCGTTCCGCCGAGCGCCGGGGCCCGATCTCCTCCGCCAGCGCCAACCGCCCCGAGGCGACCGCCAGCGCCCAGAGCGCGAGGGAGACCAGCACCACCCACAACAGCCCGGCCAGCGCGTACAGGGCCAGGACGGCGACCGGCGCCGCCACCGCCAGCACGGCGGCCAGCACCCTGACCGGCCCTCTGTGGGCCAGCGTCCACCACACGCCCGCCAGCGCGACCGCCGTCCCGCCCACCCCCAGCGCGACCAGCACCACGCTCCGCGCCCCGGCGAACAGGAGCAGGACCACCACCGCCATGGCTCCCGCGACCAGGGCCAGGCGCGCCGTCCAGGGTGCCGCCGACGTCATGTGACCTCCCGGGGGCCACGGGTACCCCGCGCCGGGCTCGCCACCGCGCCACCGCGCCACCCCGCCACCAGATCGGCTCCCGGCCGCGAATCGAAACGGCCCGTCGCCGCGTTTCCAGAACCTCGGACCGCGGATCGAGGAGATGCGTCCGGTGGCGCTTCCCTCCGTCCCGCGCGAGGGAGGACCCATGGATTCGTCCGCCGACGCCTCCGGCCCCGCCGAGCCCCACCCGCTGAGCGGGGGCGAGCGAAGGGAGTACGAGCGGCTGCGCGGGGCGGCGGCCGTACGCCACCGGCGGCTTCGCCACGCGGGCGCGTGTGTGCTGCTCGTCCTGGCGATCCTGCTCTCCCCGCTCGCCGTCGTCGCCACCTGGCTGCAGGAAGAGATCACCGACCCTCACCGGTATGTCCAGACCGTCGCCCCGATCGCCAGGAACCCCGGTGTCCAGTCCGCCGTCACCAACCGGCTCACCAAACGCGTGGTCGACCGGGTCGATGTGCCCGCCATCACCGCTCACCTCGCCAAGAACCTGAACAAGACCGGAGCCCCGTCCGTCGTCGTGAACGGCACCCGGATGCTCGGCGGGCCGCTGGAGAGCGCCCTCACCAACGCCGTGCACCACGTGGTCCACAAGGCGATCACCAGCGAGCAGTTCCCGTTGGTGTGGGACGCGGCCAACCGCCGCGCCCACGCCGCCGTCGTCAAGGTCCTCACCGGTGAGGGAAACAGCGCGGTCCAGGCCCGCGGGAACGCGATCGTCCTGGACATCGGCACCCTTGTCGACAACGTCAAACAGCGCCTCGTCCGGGCTGGCTACGAGAAGGCCGCCAAGTTCCCGCACATCGACCGGCAGTTCACGCTGGTGCGAACGGACAAGCTGGACAAGGCACAAGGCGCGATGCGTCTCCTCGACGTCCTCGGCACCTGGCTGCCCGCCGTGACGATCGTGCTCGCCGCGCTCGCCGTGTGGGTCTCCCCCGCGCATCGGCTCACGCTGCTGGCCGCCGGGATCGGCACGGCGGTGATGATGATCGCGCTGCTGGTCGGCCTGGCCGTGGTGCGCGGCGTCTACCTGGACTCCGTCCCGCCCGCGACCCTGCCCCGGGACCCGGCGGCCTTCATCTTCGACACGCTCGTACGCTTCCTGCGCGAAAGCACCCGCACCCTTCTCGTCGTCGCGATCGTCACCGCGGTCGCCGCGTATCTGTACGGCCCCGGGCGCGGGGCCCGCGCCGTGCGCTCGGCCGCGGCGCGCGGCACCGGCGCCATCGGCCGGGGCCTGGCCCGCGTCGGAGCCCGCACCGGGGGGTTCGGCCGCTGGCTGGACACCCATCGGGCCTGGACCACCGGCGTCGCGATCACGGGCGGCGCGCTGGCCCTGGTGCTGTGGAACCACCCCACTCCGGCGTCCGTCGGGCTCGTCCTCGGCATCGTCGTGGGGGTCCTGGCGCTGCTCGGCATCCTCGCCGGGGCGGCCGGTCCAGCCGCGAGCGGCCGCCCCGGGCACCCCTGACGGCCGGGCGGTATGCCATGAGGGCGCCGCGGACGCTGTGGGAACGCGTCACGACCGCGATCGGCGGCGGCCCGGCCGCCCGGTTCCTGGAGCGGCTGGTGGCCGTGAACGTGCTGGAAGCCGCCACCCGGCTGGCGGCCCAGGCGTTCCTCACCGCACTCCCCCTGCTGATGGCGGTGGCGGCCTTCGTCCCCGACACGTTGCAGCACCTCCTGGCCGACTCCCTGCGCTCGGTGGTGGGCGTGCGCGGTGACGTCCTCGACGAGGTACGCCGTACGTTCACCACCCGGGGAACGGCCAAGAACACCTCGGGGGTCGTCGGACTGCTGGTCGCCCTGGTGTCCGCGACGGCGTTCAGCCGGGCGCTCCAGGCGATCTGCGAACGGTGCTGGGAGCTGCCCAGAGCGAAGGTGCGCGTCACGGCGTGGCGCTGGCTGCTGTGGCTGCTCGTCTGGCTCGCGGTGCTCCTCGTCCAGGCGCCGGTGCGCAAGGGGTTCGGTACGGGCATCGTCTCCGGGCTGGCGCTGTCCCTGCTGTCGGCCGTTCTGCTGTGGTGGTGGACCCAGCATCTCCTGCTGAGCGGCCGCGTGACCTGGACACATCTGCTGCCGGGCGCCGCGTTCGCCGGTGTGGGGACCGTCCTGCTGGGGTACCTCTCCCGGCTGATCATGCCCGTGGCCATGGCCCGCAGCCTCGCCGACTTCGGCCCGCTCGGGCCCGTCTTCACCCTTCTGACCTGGCTGATCGTCGTCTTTCTGATCGCCGTGGCCGGTCTCGCGGCCGGGCCGACGGTGGCCTCGTCGGAACGGTACGCGCGGGCCATCCGCCCGCCGCGGGGACGGGAACGCCCCTGAAGGTCGCCTCGAATATCGTTCGAGAGGGGGCGTTCGGCACTGCTAGCGTCCCTCACGTGGCGAAACTCAATCAGATCATCGCGGTGGAGAAGGGCGTCAAGTCCAAGACGCAGGCGGACCTGACGGCGTCCCAGCGCCGGCTGGACAAGCCGGTGCTGCTGGCGGGTATTTCCCGGACGTATCAGCCGAAGGACGAGGAGGGCGAGCAGTTGCCGCCCGAGTCGACGCGGGTGCAGGTGAAGGCGGAGGACATCCTCCGGGATACCGCGACCACGCTGACCCGGCTGTTCGACGTGACCGCCACCAAGGACTGGACGAACTGCGAGGCCCGTGCGGACATCGAGGTCGAGGGGCGCACGCTGCTGCGCGAGGTACCGGTCTCGTATCTGCTGTTCCTGGAGAAGCAGCTGACGGACATCGCCACCCTCATCCGCCGGCTGCCGACCCTGGACGCCGCCGAGTCGTGGTCGCTCGACCCGTCGACGGACTGCTGGAAGACCGAGGCCGTGCGGACCGTCCGTACGAAGAAGGTGCCCAGGAACCACGTGAAGGCGGAGGCCACGGAGAAGCACCCGGCGCAGGTCGAGGTGTACTACGAGGACATCCCGGTCGGCTACTGGACGACCGTGAAGTTCTCCGGCGCCCTCCCGGCGCGGCGCGTCAACGAGGTGCTCGACCGGGTGGAGAAGCTCCAGCAGGCGGTCAAGTTCGCCCGCGAGGAGGCCAACGGCGTCGAGGTCACCGATCAGCGCATGGGTGAGGTGGTCTTCGGCTACCTGTTCGGGTAGCGTCATGGACTCCCCGGCCGCCGGGTCAAGCGGCGGTGCGGGGTGCGCGAGGAGCGCAAGCTGATACTGAAGCTCGTCGTGATGCACGCGGCTGTGTTGGGAGGTTTTGACCACCTCTCCGAGCACTTGGTCACGAGAGGGGACGGTCCGTCCCAGGAGGTAGCCGGGTTCAGCCCCCGGTCTTCGAGCGGACCGTGCGCCCGTGGCACGCGTTCAATCTCAGATTCTCGCTCCAGCCTCAGCATTCGCCGCCGATCGCCGCACCGACCGGGCACGGGCTCGGTCGTCGGATGCCGGTTCGAATCCGGCCCGCCCCGCTTCGTGGAGCGGTAGTTCAACGGAAGAACACGACGACATCAGACTGACCCGTTCCCATCCGGTGGGCGTGCGCAGTTGGGCGGCATCACAGGGCCCGGGGGATGGCCAAACCCTCGGGTCCGCTTCTCTTCGAGTCCAGCTCCCTCAGTCTGCGACCGAACGGCTGCGGACCGAGATCCCGTCCCAGTAGGGTCCTGCCTACGAGAGGGGGAATAACACCCGTGTATTCACCCGTTCTTGACCCGAGGTAGGCGCCATGCTGCACGGCATCGACGTGAGTTCGCACCAGTCCACGTTCGACACAAACGGGCTGGCCTTCGTCTTCATCAAGGCCACCGAAGGCCGGTCGTACATCAACCCGAAACAGGCCTCGCAGGCGTCTCGGGCGCGCAAGGCGGGATGCGTGGTCGGCTTCTACCACTTCCTGTGGCCGGGCAACATCTCGGCCCAGGCGAGCTACTTCGTCGAGAAGTGCGCGTCCCAGAAGCACGATCTGCTCGCCGTGGACTGGGAGACCACCGGTTCCGGCACCCGCGCCAGCAACGCCGAGAAGGACCGGTTCATCCGGGAAGTGAAGAAGCTGCGGCCCACCCACCGGGTGATGCTCTACTGCAACCGGAACTTCTGGCTCAACTACGACACCACGTCGTACGCGGGCGACGGCCTGTGGATAGCGGACTACGTGACGGCGGGCAAGCCGCGCATCAAGGCGAAGTGGCGGATCCACCAGTACGCCGACCGCCCGCTGGACAAGGACGTGGCGAACTTCTCCAGCAAGTCCGCGCTCCAGGCATGGGCCGCCCCCAGCCGGGCGGCGCTCACCGCCGATGAGGAGACGGAGGACGTCGCGGACGCGGCGGACGCCCGCACGGCGGAGGGTGCGGAGAGCGTGGAGGACGGGGCCTGACCCGCCCCGGGCCCCTCGGGGCGTTGTCGGTGGGGGCGCCTACGCTGCCCGGTATGAGTTACGCAGACCTGCGCGAACTCCGCAGCGCGCTCACCACCGCGTCGGACATCGCCTTCTCGCTGGACGCCGCACCCTCCGGGCCGGAGACCGAGCTGCTCACCGACGCCCTGCGCCGGGCGCTCGCCGCGGCGGGCTCGCTGACCGCCGAGCACGGTTCCACGGGCTGCCCCGAGCATCCGCGCGGGGCCGTCGATCCGCTGTACGGGGATCCCGACGACCCGCTGCCGCCCGGCTACGGCCGCTGTCTGCTGTGCAACGACCGCAGACGGCGGGCCGGCGCACAGCGGCGCGGCTGGCGCTGAACGCGCCGGCCGCGCCGCCGTCCGTAGGCCCGTTCGGGCGGTCCGCCCGCGGCCTGTTTCAGCCGGTCTTCTCGCCGTCCTTGTTCTGGGCCGCCCAGAACTCGTCGAAGGTGAGCAGCCCGTCACCGTTGGAGTCGTGGGCGTTGATGACGGCCTGGGCGACGGGCTCCGTGACATACGGGTCCCCCAGCTGCGCCATCACGCTCTTGTACTCGGCCGCGGTGATCTGACCGTCACCGTTGAGGTCATACCGCTCGAACGCCCTGCGCGCCGCCTCGATGTCCGCCACCTGTTCCGCCCCTTCCGTGCGTTTCCTGACCCGCACAGATTAGCGGTCGGGGGTGGCCGGTTCGCCTCGGCCGTGTCACGGCGCGCTCGGCGTTCGGTCGCGGCGTACGAGCCGCACGCGGCGTACCAGGCATACGCCGCGGTTCGGCCTCGGACTCGGCGGTTCGCGGCCTCAGACTCCGCGGCGTACCCGGCTCCCTCCGTTGACCAGCCTCATATAGCGGTCCCAGTCCCACAGCGGGCCGGGGTCGGTGTGGTCGGCGCCGGGGACCTCCACATGGCCGATGATGTGGTCGCGGTTCTTGGGGATGCCGTAGCGGTCGCAGACGGCCGCGGTCAGGGCGGCGGACGAGGCGTACATCGCGTCCGTGAACCACTTGGCGTCGTCCACCCAGCCCTCGTGCTCGATGCCGATGCTGCGGTTGTTGTAGTCCTTGTTGCCCGCGTGCCAGGCCACGTCCTTCTCCCGGACGAACTGCCCGATGTAGCCGTCGGCCGAGGCGACCATGTAGTGGGCGGACACCTGCTTGGCCGGGTCCTGGAAGATCTTCATCGCGTCCGGGAAGGTCTCCTGCGTCACATGGATGACGATGAAGTCGATCGGATACGAGGTCGGGCGGCTGGAGACGCGGTAGTTGGAGGTGGAGGCCGGGATCCAGTGGGTGGGGGGATAGGCGGCGGCCGCGCGGCGGCGGCGTCTGTCGTCGGCGTGGGCGGTGGTGGCGGTCGCGGCCGTGGCGGCGAGTCCGGTGGCGGCGGTGGCGAGGTAGGCGCCCGAGCGGAGCAGGGCGCGCCGGGTGGGGGTGCGGCCGTGCGCTTCCATGGGGGTCTCCCGAATGTCGTAGCGGGGACAAAGGGGGTGACGCGTGGGGGTGTGACGCGCGTAGCGCGGTTCCATGGTGAGTCCTCGGCAGGGCCATGCCAAGAACCGCCGCGCAATGAAAGATTTCGTGTCACGGTCTGGACCACTGGAGTTTCACAAGAATCAAGTCGACAACAAAGGAAATTTGCCGCTCTACCCGCCATTAACAAGGCAAGTGTTGCACCTCACCTTGGATTGGCTTGGAACTGATCTACCGTCTCTGCGATAGTCGGGGCCGCGACCCCCATTGACCTGAGCGAGGTCGCTTCCCCCGAATGCCAGGGCGAACACCCCTTTCGCGCCATGGCCGGGGACGGAAGGGGCCCCCGTGCCGTCGGCGCGCGACGACACGGGGCCCCTTCCTCGCTCTCTCACTGCCCTGCACGCTCTTTCACGCTCCACACGAGGCCCGTACGGGCGTACGTACGATCAGTTTTCGGCCACTCGCATCTCGAACCAGGTCGTCTTGCCGCACGGCAGCAGATCGACCCCCCACCGCTGGGAGAGCTGGTCGACCAGCATCAGCCCGCGCCCGCTGGTGTCGAGCTCCCCCACCGGCATCAGACACGGCAGCCCCCGGGACGGGTCGCGGACCTCGACCCGGATCCAGCCGCGCCGCCGCAGCATCCGCAGCCCGAAGGTACGGGCGCCGGTGTGCCGTACGGCGTTGCCGACGAGTTCGGAGACCAGCAGCACCGTGTGCTCGGCGAGCTGAAGGCCCAGCCCCCAGTCGCGCGCCACCACGAATTCGGCCATCCGGCGGGCGGTCCCCGCGGACTCGGGCCGGGAGGGCAGCCGCACCTCCTCGCACGCGGGGTTCCCGAAGAGGTCAAGCGCCCTGCGGGCCAGGTCGTCCTCGACGGATGGCACCCCCCGCACCGCAGCCGTACCAGTGCGCTGCTGCGGCTGCTCCATTCCCTCCAAGCCCGCCATGCCCCCCATCATGGCCGCCCAAAAGGCCATCCGGGGCGGAACCATGGGATTCCGAACACCGGAGCCCCAGGCTCCATAAATCCGATCCGGCATATGCCAAAGGCAGTTGGGGAACCGCAACACCCCACCTGACCAGCGATGTCACCGCGCGTACGCGTGATCACCCAGCGTACCGGACCAGGTCAGCCGAGGGCCGATCGTTGGCGAAGAAAATTCGCTCGCACGGGGGCATACGCGGCCCCGCGGACCCGGCCGGGGTGACGTGGTACGCCCCGGCCGAGGCGATCGGAACCGGTCGGGTGTCAGCGGAACGTGGCCTTGCCCGGCCCGTCCTCGACAAAGCTGCGCATCCCGATCTCCCGGTCCTCGGTGGCGAACAGTCCGGCGAACCAGTTCCGTTCGATGGCGAGACCGCTGTCGAGGTCCGTCTCCAGCCCCCGGTCCACCGACTCCTTGGCCGCGCGCAGCGCGATCGCCGGGCCCTTGGCCAGCTTCGCCGCCCAGGCATGGGCCTGCTCATAGACCTCCTCGGCGGGCACGACCCGGTCCACCAGGCCGATGGCGAGCGCCTCGTCGGCCTTGACCTGACGGCCCGTGAAGATGAGGTCCTTGGCCTTGGCCGGGCCGACCAGCCGGGCCAGCCGCTGGGTGCCGCCCGCGCCCGGGATCAGACCGAGCAGGATCTCGGGCTGGCCGAGCTTGGCGTTCTCCGCGGCGATCCGGAAGTCGGCGCACAGCGCCAGCTCGCAGCCGCCGCCGAGGGCGTAGCCGGTGACGGCGGCGACTACGGGCTTGGGGATCCGGGCCACGGCGGTGAAGGACTCCTGCAAGTCACCGGAGCGGGCCACCATCGCGGCGTGGTCCATCTCCCGCATCTCCTTGATGTCCGCGCCGGCCGCGAACACCTTCTCACCACCCCAGATGACCACCGCGCGCACATCGTCGCGGCGGGTCACCTCGGCCGCGAGCTGCCGCAGCCGGTCCTGGGTGGCGATGTCGAGCGCGTTCATCGGGGGGCGGTCAAGGCGGAAGGTGGCAACGCCGTCGGCGACCTCGAGGTTCACAGTCATGAGCGCAGGTTAGCGCCCGCTAACACGGAAGCGGAGGGGTGGGGCGGGTGTCCGGGCGAGGTCACGCCTTCCACTTCTCCCAGGACATGTTCCAGCCGTTGAGCCCGTTGTCCGGCTGGACGGTCTGGTCATGGGAGTTCTTCACGATGACCACATCGCCGATGATCGACTTCCGGAAGAACCAGGAAGCCGGGGTGGCGGAGTCCCCTCCGCCGCGCTGGTCGAACAGGCCCACACAGCCGTGGCTGACATTGGACGAACCGAACGTGGGCCGCCCCGCCCAGTAGTTGCCGTGGATGAAGGTGCCGGAGGTCGAAAGCCGCATCGCGTGCGGCACGTCCTTGATGTCGTACTCCCCGTCGAAGCCGACCGTGGCGCCGTTCATCCGGGTCACCGGATGCTTCTCGCTGATCACCATCTTGCCGTTGTAGGTCTCGTGGCCGGGCGCGCCCGAGGTGATGGGGATGGTCTTGATGGTCTTGCCGTCCCGCTTGACCGTCATCTTCTTGGACTTGGCGTCGACAACGGAGATCTGGCTGCGGCCGATGGTGAACGTCACGGACTTCCGCTGCTCGCCGTAGACCCCCGGCCTGCCCTCGATCCCGTCAAGGTCCATCCGGAGCGTCACCTTGGTGCCGGGCTTCCAGTACTCCTGGGGCCGGAAGTCCAGCCGGTCGTTGCCGAACCAGTGGCCCTCGATCGGCACCGGCGGCGAGGCGCTGACCTTTATCCCCTTCTCCACGTCCGCCGGGTGGGTGATACCGCGGGTGAAGTGGAGCGAGACCGGCATGCCGACGCCGACCGTGGAGCCGTCCTCCGGGGTGTAGACGCCCACGAAGGTGTTCTTGGGACGGAGGGTGGTGAAGGTGGTGTGCTTGGTCGCGGTCAGACCGTGGGCGTCCTTGGCGACCGCGTCCACGGTGTAGGTGGTGTCCGAGCGGAGGTGGGTGTCGGGCCGCCAGCTCTTCCCGCCCTGGGCGATCTCCCCCTCGACCGCGGTGCCCTTCGCGTCCTTGACCTTGACCGAGGACAGGGTGCCCTGCGCCGAGGTGACCTTCAGGGCGCCGCTGGTGTCCACGCCCTTGGCACCGTCCCTGGGCGCGATGGTCACCACGGCCCGGGAGGTCTTGGGCCGGTCGCCCTTGCCGTCCTCGCCCTTCTTACCGTCGCCGTCGGAGCCGCCGCACGCGGCCACCGCCATCAGCGACACCCCGAGCAGCAGCGCGAGAAGCCCCTTGCGGCCGCTCCGCGCCGCCCCCGGTATCCGCCGCGTCGTCACAACAGGTCTCCCCTCCCCCGGGCCGCGCCCCCGCGGCAACCCCGATCACGCGCAGGCGCGCCTTTCGATAGGTAATCACACGCCGCCGACAGTGGACTCCCCCCGATGGTCACGTTTCAGTCGCAGGCCGGAGGGGCGCCACGGTGATCGGCGGGTGGCGGTACCGGCCGGGCGCCATAGCGCCCCGGGGTCTGGGGTCTTCCGGCCGGGGGCACCTCCCAGCGGTAGCTGGGGGCGAGCCGAAGGGGCGCGTCGCTGTCGAAAGGGAGTCGCGCGCAGGGAGCGAGGGCTCCGATCGATATGCGGCTCCGCCGCGTGGGCGACCGAGCACGTCGACCGTCGGCAGGCGGGCACCTCACAGCGGTAGCTGGGGGAGGCATAAGCGCCCCGGCGGGGGCACCTCCCAGCGGTAGCTGGGGGAGAACCGAGCCTTATAGAAGGGGGATTACGGGCAGAACAGGTGGGAGGGCGCGGGCCGGGCCGTGCGGAACGGGACACCGCGGGCCCACCGGCCCGCCATGACGTGCTGCCCGCCTCCCTCCCCCGGGGCGGAGGCGGTTGGCCGCGAGCCGCGGAGGCCGATGTGTCCAGCGCAGCCGAGCAGGAGACGCGCGCAGCCCAGCGGGAGACGCCCGGAGCCCGGCGGGAGACGCCTGCAGACCAGCGGAAGCCGCGCGGTGACGCCCCCGGGCGCCCCTCGGCGACGGCGGTGGGGCGCCCCGCGGGCCACCGCACCACCGCCGTCGCGCCGCGCCGCGACCGGACCAGCGCCCCCGCGGCGGGCCCGGCCGTGCTGCCGGGCAGCCCGGAGCCGCTCGGCGCCCGCCCCTGCCGGGGGCCTGACGGGGCGTGGGGGACCAACTTCGCGCTGTGGGCGGGCGGCGCCGAGGCCGTCGACCTCTGCCTGTTCGACGACGACGGCCACGAGCTCCGCTGTCCGCTCACCGAGCTCACCCACGAGGTCTGGCACGGCTTCGTCCCCGGAGTGCTGCCCGGCCGCCGCTACGGCTACCGCGTGCACGGCCGCTGGGACCCCTGGACCGGCGCCCGCTGGAATCCGGCGAAGCTGCTGCTGGATCCGTACGCCCGCGCCGTGGACGGGGACTTCGCGCTGCCCGCGGAGGTCTACGGCCATGTGCGGGACTGGCCGCAGCAGCATGTGGCGGACACCGTACGGGACGATCGCGACTCCGCCCCGTACGTCCCCAAGGGCGTGGTCGTCGGCGACGACGCGGCGGCCGGCGCGCCCGACGAGTGGACCGAGGACCGGCGGCCCAAGACGCCCTGGGCCGAGTCGGTGATCTACGAACTCCATGTGCGCGGCTTCACCATGCGCCACCCCGGGGTGGCGCCCGAGCTGCGCGGCACCTACGCGGGGCTGGCGCATCCGGCCGCGATCGAGCATCTGACCCGGCTCGGGGTCACGGCGGTGGAGTTGCTGCCGGTGCATCAGTTCGCCCATGAGGACCATCTGCTGCGCCGGGGCTTGCGCAACTACTGGGGCTACAACTCCATCGGCTACTTCGCGCCGCACGCCGGATACGCGGCCGGCGGCACCCGGGGTCAGCAGGTCGGGGAGTTCCGGCGGATGGTGCGGGCGCTGCACGCCGCCGGGATCGAGGTGATCCTCGACGTGGTCTACAACCACACCGCCGAGGCCAATGAGCTGGGCCCCACCCTCTCGCTGCGCGGTGTGGACAACCGCGGCTACTACCGGCTGCAGCAGGACCCGCGCCGCTACGCCGACTTCACCGGCTGCGGCAACACCCTCAACGTCGTCCAGCCCCAGGTGCTCCGCCTGATCACCGACTCGCTGCGCTACTGGGTCACCGAGATGGGCGTGGACGGCTTCCGCTTCGACCTGGCCAGCGCGCTCGCCCGCGCCGCGCACGGCGTGGACATGCTCTCCCCCTTCCTGGCCGTGATCGCCCAGGATCCGGTGCTGCGCCGGGTCAAGCTGATCGCGGAGCCGTGGGACGTGGGCTCCGGCGGCTACCAGGTGGGCGCCTTCCCGCCGCTGTGGGCGGAGTGGAACGACCGCTACCGCGACGCGGTGCGGGACTTCTGGCGCGGGACGCTGCCCGACGCCCGCGAGCTGGGCTACCGGCTCTCCGGCTCCAGCGATCTGTACGAGCGCGGCGGCCGCCGCCCGTACGCCTCGGTCAACTTCATCACCGCGCACGACGGGTTCACCCTGCGCGACCTGGTCTCGTACGAGCGCAAGCACAACGAGGCCAACGGGGAGGGCAACCGCGACGGCTCCCCGGACAACCGCTCCTCGAACTGTGGCGCCGAGGGCGAGACCGACGACCCCGGCGTCCGCGCGCTGCGCCGCCGCCAACTGCGCAATCTGCTGGCCACCCTGTTGCTCTCCACCGGGGTGCCGATGCTGGTCGCGGGCGATGAGCTGGGCCGCACCCAGGGCGGCAACAACAACGCGTACTGCCAGGACAACGAGACCGGCTGGCTGGACTGGTCGCTGCTGGAGGACCCCGGCTGGCGCGCCCTCACCGAGCTCACCGCCCGGCTGATACGGCTGCGCCGGGCCCATCCGGTGCTGCGCCGCCCGGCCTTCTTCTCCGGTGTGGCCCGCCCTCCGGAGGGGCTGCGCGACCTGGCGTGGTTCACCCCGTACGGCACCGAGATGACCGAATCCGACTGGTACGCGCCGACGACCGCCCTCGGGGCCTATCTGTCGGGCCGTGAACTGCCGCAGCGCGATGCGCACGGCGCCCCGGTCTCCGACGACAGCTTCCTGGCGCTGCTGCACGCGGGCCCGCGGCCGGTCTCCTTCACCCTCCCCGGGCCGCCCTGGGCCCGCGGGTACGAGCTCCTGCTGGACACCGCCCGCGAGGAGCAGCACGCGCCCCCGGGCACACTCCTCGCGGCGGGCGCGCCCATCGAGCTTCCGGAACGCTCGGTCCTGCTGCTGCGCGCCCTCACCTCCGTGGACCTACGCCAAAAAACCGAGTGAGCACTGTCAGTGGCGGACCGTAGTCTCCCCACTGATGGCTGTGACGAGTGAACCCCGCGCCCAGGAAGGCGGTGCCGCCCCGCGGCACCGCTCCGCCACGCGTTCCCTCCTGCGGCTGTGGCCATATGTGCGCCCGGTGCGGGTGCGGCTGTTCGGCGCGGCCGGGGCGGCGGTCGTCGCCTCCTGTATGGGGCTGGTCATCCCGCTGGTCCTCAAGTGGATGGTGGACGGGCCGGTGGCCCATCGGGACCCGGGCGGGGTCTGGCTGGGCGGTGCGCTGCTGCTCGCCCTCGGCACGGCCGAGGCCGCGCTGTTCGGGCTGCGGCGCTGGCTGGTGGGGCGGCCGCTGGCGTCCGTCGAGGCCGCGATGCGCGCCGATCTCTACCGCCATCTGCAGCGGCTGCCGGTCTCCTTCCACGACCGCTGGGCCTCGGGCCAGCTGCTGTCGCGGGCCACGACCGATCTGATGCTGCTGCGGATGTTCCTGGCCTTCCCGCTCACCTTCCTGGTGGTCAACGGGGTCACCATCCTGGCCGGGTTCGCCATTCTGCTGTCCCAGGAGTGGACCCTGGGCCTGGTCCTGGTGATCCCGGCGGTGCCGCTGGTGATCCTGTGCTCACTGTTCGAGACGCGGTACGCGGCGGTGGCCCGTACCGTGCAGGACCAGACCGGCGATCTGACGACGGTCGTGGAGGAGGGCGTGCTGGGCGTCCGGATCGTCAAGGGCTTCGGCCGCCACCGCAGCCAGGCCCGCGCCTTCCGCGCCCTGTCCGAGCAGGTCCGCTCCACCGAGCTGCACAAGGCGCGGCTGCTGGCCACGCTCTGGGCGCTGATCATGACCCTGCCGGAGCTGGCGATCGGCGCGGCGCTGGTGCTGGGCACGGTGCGGGTGGCCGACGGGGATCTGTCGGCGGGCACGCTGGTCGCCTTCCTCTCCACCGCCCTGACGCTGCGCTGGCCGGTGGAGTCCCTGGGTTTCCTCCTCGCGATGAGCCAGGACGCGGCCACGGCCACCGACCGCTATTTCGACGTCATGGACGCGGAACCGGCCACGGCCGCCGACCGGCTTCGGGCCGAGGCTTCGCGGGAGCCCGGCCAAGAGCGGTCTTCGCGGGAGCCCGGCCAAGAGCGGGAGGGCGAGGGCGGGCTGCGGTTCGAGGGGGTGGAGTTCGCCTACCCGGACGCGCCACCGGAGGAGCCACCCGTGCTGCACGGGGTCGATCTCCACATCCGGCCCGGCGAGACCATGGCGCTGGTCGGGGCGACCGGCTCCGGGAAGACCACCCTCACCGCGCTCGTCCCCCGGCTCCATGAGGTCACGCGCGGGCGGATCACCCTCGACGGCCGGGACATCACCGCACTCACCCGGGATGAGCTGCGCGCCCTGGTGGCCGTGGCGTTCGAGGAGCCCACGCTGTTCTCCGCCACCGCCGGGGAGAACGTCCTCATGGGCGCCGCCGACGCGGGGACGGAGGAGCTGCTGCGGGCCCTGAAGGTGGCGCAGGCCGACTTCGTGCACGCGCTGCCGGAGGGCACCGACACGGAGGTCGGCGAGCAGGGGCTGAGCCTGTCCGGCGGTCAGCGGCAGCGGCTCGCGCTGGCGCGGGCCGTCGTGGGCGGCCCCCGGTTCCTGGTGCTCGACGATCCGCTGTCCGCCCTCGACGTACACACCGAAGCGCTGGTGGAGGCGGCGCTGCGGCGGGTGCTGGCGTCCACGACCGCGCTGATCGTCGCCCACCGGCCGTCCACCGTGCTGCTCGCCGACCGGGTCGCGCTGCTGTCGGGGGGCCGGATCACCGCCGTCGGCACCCATCAGCGGCTGCTGCGGGACAGCGCGGAGTACCGCTCGCTGATGTCCGGGCAGGAAGCCGAGGAGGGGGAGAGAAGCCCATGACCACGGTCGAGGAGGATCGGGAGAGCACGGACGACTGGGACGACCGGGATACGGACGGGGGCCGGGCGGCGGCATCCGACGACCCGTTCGACCGCGATGTGCTGCCCGTGCCCAAGGGCGCGTCGCCGGCCCTGCTGCGCTCGCTGCTCTCCCCGCGCCGGCGGCGGGTGTGGCTGGCGGCCGTTCTGCTGCTGCTCCAGCAGGCCGCCGTGCAGGCGGGGCCGCTGCTCGTGGCGTACGCCATCGACCGCGCCGTGCCCGCCTTCCGGGGCGGCGGCCACGGCCCGCTGATCGCCGTCGGCGCGGGCTATCTGGGCTGTGCGCTCGCCTCCGGGGCGCTGCAGTACGCGTTCATCCGCGCCTCCGCCCGGATCAGCCAGGACGTGCTGCTGGATCTGCGCGGCCGGATCTTCCGCCACGCCCAGGCGCTGAGCGTGGACTTCCATGAGCGGTACACCTCCGGGCGGCTGATCTCCCGCGCCACGACGGACGTCGAGTCGCTGCGCGAGCTGCTCATCGAGGGCCTGGAGGAGCTGCTCGGGGTCGCGCTGTCGGTGGTCTACATCTCCATCACGCTGCTGTACCTGGACTGGGGGCTCGGCGCGGCGGCCGTGCTCTCCTTCTGGCCGCTGTATCTGCTGATCCGCTCCTTCCAGCGCCGCTCCATGCGGGTGTACCGCAAGCGGTCGACGGCCATCGCGGCGGTGATCGTGACGTTCACCGAGACCATGAACGGCATCCGCCCCGTGCAGGCGTTCCGCCGCGAGCGCGCCAACGACGCGCGCTTCGGCGAGCAGAACCACCGCCATGAGCGCGCCAACGGGGACGCGATCCTGGAGATGGCCCGCTATGTGGTCAGCTCCCGGCTGGTGGCCAACGCGGCGGTGGCCGCCCTGGTGCTCTGGGGCGCCTACCGGGTGGCCTCCGGTTCGCTGGCGCTCGGGGTGCTCGCGGCGGCCGCGCTGTATCTGCGCAGGCTGTACGACCCGATCGACCGGCTGGGGATGTTCCTCAACTCGTACCAGTCGGCGGCCGCCTCGCTGGAGAAGATCGCGGGCCTGCTGGCCCAGCGCCCCTCCGTGCCCGAGCCCGCCGACCCCAAGCCGCTGCCGCCGCGCCCGACGAAGGCCCCCGGCCGGGAGGTGGTCTTCGACGGGGTGCGCTTCGCCTATCGCACCGGCGGCGAGGTGCTGCCCCGCTTCGATCTCACGCTGCCCGCCGGGCAGACGGTCGCGGTGGTCGGGGCTACCGGCGCGGGCAAGTCCACCCTCGCCAAGCTGCTGGCCCGCTTCTACGACCCCAGCGACGGCCGGGTGCTGCTCGACGGGGTGGATCTGCGCGATCTGGCCATGCTCGAACTGCGGCGCGGTGTGGTCATGGTGACGCAGGAGGCGTTCCTGTTCTCCGGCACGGTCGCCGACAACATCACCATCGGCCGCCCCGACGCCACCCGCGCCGAGGTCGAGCAGGCGGCCAAGGCGATCGGCGCGCATGACTTCATCGCCGCGCTGCCCGACGGCTACGACACGGACGTGCGCAAGCGCGGCGGCCGGATCTCCGCCGGTCAGCGCCAACTGGTCGCGTTCGCCCGCGCGTTGCTCGCCGATCCGTCCGTCCTCATCCTCGACGAGGCCACCTCCTCGCTCGACATCCCGGGCGAGCGGGCGGTGCAGCGCGCCATGGACACGGTGCTGCGCGGCCGTACGGCGGTCGTCATCGCCCACCGGCTGTCGACGGTCGAGACGGCCGACCGGGTGCTGGTCATGGCCGACGGCCGGATCGTGGAGGACGGTCCGCCGGACCGGCTGATCGCGGGCGAGGGCCGGTTCGCGGCACTGCACCAGGCATGGCGGGACAGCTTGGTGTGAGGCGGGGGCCGGATCTGGTGCGCGGCGGGCGCCGGGTGTACGGCGGGGGCCGGACCTGGTGCGCGGCGGGCGCCGGGTGTACGGCGGGGGCCGGACCTGGTACGCGGCGGGCGCCGGATGTACGGCCCGGCGATCCGTTGACGGCCGCCGCTCAGGCCCCGTACGCGTACGAGGCCAGCAGCCCGGCGGCGAGCACCGGGTCCACGACCGGAACGCCCAGCCGCCGCTCCAGCAGCGGCCGGACGCCGATGGTGTTCAGGCCCGTACAGGCGAGGAGCAGCGTGTCCGCGCCCGACGCGACGAGCCCGGCGGCGGCCTCCAGCACCGCCTCCGGCCCCTCCGGGGCGAGCAGGTCGGTGGTGCGGTGGACGCCGTGGGGCCGGGCGGAGGCGATGAAACGGTCGCCGAGCAGGGCGCGTACGGCTGGCGGTGCCTCGTCCCGGATGCCCAGCACCCCGACCCGGCGGCCCAGGCCCAGGGCCACGGCGGCGGCCGCCGACCCCGCGCCGATGACGGGGACGCCTACGGCGTGCCGGGTCTTGTCGAGCGCCGGATCGGCGGCGCAGCTGATGATCAGCGCCTGCGCCCCGGCATCGGCCAGCTCCCGGGCGAGCGCCACGATCTTGGGTTCGGCGCGGGCCTCGGACTCGTCGTCATGGATGCCGTGCGGCTGGCCGGGGATGCACCGCGAGACGGTCGGCAGACCGTAGCGCTCCTCGATGGCCGTGCCATGGGTGGCGACGGCGGCGGCGTCCTCGCTGGTGAGGACCCGGATCACCCCGATGGGCCGGGCCGGGGCTTCGGACGGGGGGACGGACATGGTGGACCTCCGGTGGTGAGGCACTGGCGATGGGGCGGGCGGAGGGTGCGCGTAGGCGCCGCGCACCGGTCACCGCCGAGAGTGCGAGTGGAGTAGGCGGAGGCGCCGCGCGCCCGTCACCCCGAGGGTGCGACTGGAGCACGCGGAGGCACCGCGTCCCGTCGCGCCGAGAGTGTGCGTGGGGAACGCGGCAGGTGCCGCGCGCCCTCCGCGCCGAGCGTGCGGGTGGAGTGCCGCGCATCCCTCACGCCGAGGCCGCCACCACCTCCGCCGCCATCCGGACGGCGATCGCGCGGGCCAGCAGGACGGGGCGGTTCGCGGCCCGCAGGGCGGCGGTGCGCATCCGCTCGGTGTAGCCGATGCAGTCCAGGACGAGCCAGGAGCTGCCGCGCTCGGCCAGGCCGCGCGCGGCGGCGGCCACGTCGTCCAGGACGCGCTCGGCGGGACCGTACGGATCGGCGGCCGCGGCCTCCACCCGGCCGGGCAGCAGCTCCGCCCAGCGCCGGGAGACGTCCTCCGCCTGGGCCGGGTGCGGGCAGACGATGCCCACGGGGTCGGTGCCCACGGCCGCGGCCACGGCCTGCTGCACCAGCGGTTCGGCGAACAGCAGCGGCCGCCGGGCCCGTACCGCGGGGAAGCGGCCGGTGCACAGCAGCAGTGTCGCGGCGGCGCCGTCCCGCTCCGCGCGGGCGACCGCGTCCGCGATGCGCGGGACGATCGCCCCATGCCCGAGCAGCACCGAACGGCCGTCGCGCAGCCGGGAGACCAGCGGAGCCTCCCCGTGTTCGGGGGCCAGCAGTCGGCGGGTCGCGGCCTCGGCGTCACCGTCGAACCGGTCGGCGTCGAGCGCGCCGTGCTCGACCAGGCGCACCCCGGGCAGCAGCGGTTCGGCGTCCGGGCGGAGGTCGGCGCGCGGGGCCTGGCCGATGGTGACCAGGCCGAGGGCCGGGCCACCCGCCGGATGGTCGCGGTCCACGGCGTCCATAGTCTCCGTGGCCTCCGTGGTGTCCACCGTCTCCGTGGTGTCCACCGTCTCCGTGATGTCCACAGCGTGCATGTCCTTCCTCACAGGGCCGTCGACGGGGCCTGCCACGGGCTCGTTCACAGCGCCTTGGTGAGCTGGCCGACGTCGTTGAGGGAGCTTCCGGCGACGAGTCCCGCGCCGACCAGCGACAGATCGTTCTCGGCCTGCTCGTCGGACTCCTTGCGTGCCCGCGCGTCGGCGATCCCGCGCCGCCGCCACACGGTGTAGAGCTGGCGGACGACCAGGGCGCCGAGGACCATCCAGCCGGCCTGGGGCGTGGCCACCAGAAGGCCGGTGGCCAGCAGGACGCCCATCTGCCGGGAGGGCCCGCCGATGAGCTGGACCAGCGCGCCGGGGATCGCCCACAGCAGCATGGTGGTCATGGTGCCGGGCTCGAGGCCGGTCTTGATGGTGGTGACGTAGACCTCCGCGACCGGCGGCACCTTGCCGTCGGAGAAGAAGGCCTTCCAGGCGACGGCGACGACCACCAGCGCCACTCCGAAGCCGACGAGCTGGGCGAGGTACTGCTGGCGCCGCCCCTCGATCTCGAAGGGCCGCCAGGGTGCGGCGTCCCGGCGCAGCAGCCAGCCCGCCTTGAAGTCGTAGCCGAGGTCGGCGAAGGCCGGGCCGGTGGAGGCCGTGTAGCCGACCAGCAGGGCGAGCGGCACGGTCGGGATGTGCAGCACCAGACCGATGATCAGGAAGATCAGGGTGACGGCGAAGGCCGGGAACCAGCCGGAGTGCATCGCCGCCAGCCCCACGATCAGCTGGTGGACGATGGCGGCGACACCGGCCAGCAGCACCCAGCCGACCAGCGCGGGCAGCGAGAGCCCGCCGACCACGCCGCCCGCGATCGCGACCACGACCGCGCCGCAGACGAAGAGGCCCATGCCCTCCAGCAGTCCCCGCCGCAGCTGGGGGGCCTGGACCGTACGGCCACCGTCGGCGCCATCGGCGTCCGCGCCGCCGTCGGCGCTCTCCGCCTGATCAGCCCCATCGCTCCCGCCCTTCCGCGTCCGCATCAGCAGCAGCGCCTGGACCAGGGCGACCAGCCCGGCGCCGATCATCAGCCCGTGCGGCACGTGGTTCGCGCCCAGGTCGAAGCCGAAGTCGGGGGCGTACTGCCCCACGGTCAGCCCGATGCCGAACATGGCGAGCGCCCAGATGTTGCCCAGGAAGCCCACACCCGCGGCGCTGGTGGGCAGCTTGAACAGCGCGCCGACGAAGCCGACCAGGGCGCCCGCGCCCAGGATCGCGGCCTTGCGCCCACCGGTGTCCCCGGCCTTGATCGTCTCGGCCGCCGCGATACCGGCCGGCCAGGAGCCGGTGGCGGGCAGCAGCTTGGAGTCGAACACCCGGTACAGCACCCAGCTGTCGACCGCGAGCCCGATGACGGCCCCGCCGAGCATCGGCCACACCAGGTCGTTACGTCCCAGCGCGAAGGGCACCGCGATCGGGGTGAGCAGGGAGTTGGCCGCGGCGAAGGTGGAACCGGAGATCGCCGACTGCACCAGGTTCTGCCGGTGCTTCGAGCGCATCCGGGTCAGCACGCCCAGCGGGATACGGCCGATGAGCATCGCCACCAGGGCGCCGATCACCGCCGTATTGGGCGACACCCCGAGTGTGGTGATCAGCACGATGCCGATCAGCGCGCCGAGGACCGACAGCACGATGGTCAGGACGAGGGTGACCGGTTCGAAGGCTCTGGGGTGCGACCGCGGTGGGGCGTCCGCGGCCGCGGCGGTGGCCTGGGGGTTCGGGTTCATGGGGACTCCTGCGGGGTCCGGGGCGGGGACGGGTCGGTCGCCCCGGACGGGTCGGTCACCCCTCCGGGGTGAGGGCCTGGAGGTGGGTCATGGGTCCGTACAGCTCGACCAGGCGCGCGAACTCCTCGGCGTCCAGGAAGCGGGCGACGCCGCGACCGAACTCCTTGGCGGTCTCGACGGCGAACCGGGCCGCGACGGCGATGTCGGTCTCGTGGCTGGCGCCGGTGGCGCATCCGGCCACCGCCGAGCCCGCCGTGATCGCGAGGCCGACGACGGGGGCGGTGGTGGCCACGGCGGGCTGGAGGATGGAGTTGAGGTGGTGCACTCCGTTGCCGTACGGAGTGATGTCCTGCGTGGTGATCGGCAGGATCCGCGCCGACTCGCCGGTCACGCTCTCCAGGACGGACACCAGATCCTCGCTCACCCGCAGGATCCAGCCCTGGCAGACCGTGGGCGACAGGGCGACGCCCCGGTGGTTGAGCAGCCGGTTGCCCTTGGTGGTGTCGATGGAGACGACCGCGTCCATCGCGGGCGAGATCTCCTCGCGGTTGCACACCAGGGTGTCCACCGGGGAGTCCATGAAGGGCACGGGGTCGTGCGGCTGGGTGGGGGCCCAGCCGGAGACGTGGGTGGAGAGCGTGACATCGCCGTCCAGGACGTCGCCCCGGGCGTGCATGTCCAGCAGCTTGGCCGCGGCGGACAGCGCCGCCACCGCCCCGTCGGCGTCCGAGACCAGCCCGATCCGCTCCGGGCGGGCGCCGACTCCGCCGAGCCGGCCGAGGATGCCCAGGGTCGGGGCGGCGCCGCCGGACAGCTTGCCGCGGCGGCCGGGGACGGTGACGGAGACGAAGTCCGTGCTGCCCTTGTCGCCCTCGACGGTGCGTACCTCGATCGCGGGCGCCGTCTGCGGGTCGGCTCCGGCCGCGGCCTGGACCGCGCGCAGATGGTCGGCGAGGAGGGCCCCGCTGGTCTGCGGACGGTCGAGGAGTTCGATGATGTCAAGGACGTGTTTGAGCACGGCTGGCCTCTCACGGCGGGTGAAGCGGTGTCGGGATGACGCGGTCGGTCGGGGTGATGCGGTCGGTGACGGCGATGGCCCGACCGGGCATGAGCGGGGAAGCGGTGCGCGGGGCGGGCACTGCCACCGGGCACCGGCCTGGCCAGGGTCCGCCCGGCGTCGCGCAGTGCGCAATGTTTTCTCTATATCCGAGAATGTTTACCCTTTCGTCATGGCCGAACAGACGCCCGTAACCGGCGCCCCACCCCTCCAGACCGCGGACCGCGTACTGAATGTGCTGCTGTCCTTCGACCGGGAGCGCCCGGAGTGGGGCGTCACCGAGATCGCCGAGGAGTTCGGGCTGGACAAGTCGGTGGCCCAGCGGCTGCTGGCCGCGCTCGCCTACCGGGGCTTCCTGGTCTCCGACAAGCGCTCACGCCGCTACCGGCTGGGCCCGGCGGTGTGGCATCTGTCCTGGGTGTGGGAGCGGGGCGGCGGCATGGCCAGCCTGGCCCGGCCCACCCTGGAGGCGCTGGCCGGGGCGGTCGGGGTGAACGCGCTGTTCGCGGTCCCGGACGGAGTGCATATGCGCTGCGTCGCGGCGGTGGACGGGGCCACCGGCCCGCTGCGCTACTACGTGCTGGCGGGCGAGCTGTACCCGGCGCACGCCGGGGCCACCTCCCGCGCCTACTTCGGTATGCTCCCGCCCGGTGACCGGGCCGTACTGCTGTACGGCCGCCCGATGGCGCGCTTCAGCGAGCACACCCTGACCGATCCGGTGCGGCTCGAGGAGCGCTTCTCCGAGGTGCGGCGCGAGGGCTACGCCTACTCCGAGGGCGAGTACGATCCGGACACCGCGGCGCTCGCCGCGCCGGTTCTGGTGGGCAGACGTCCGGTGGGCACCCTGACCCTGGCCGCCACCCCCGAGGTGCTGCGCCCGCGCCGGGAGCAGCTGGTGGCACCGCTGCTGCAGGGCGCCGCCGACCTGGGCCGGGCACTGACGCCCGCCCGGCTCCGGCGCGCCCCGCACCGCGAGCGGCGCTGAGCCGCCAGGCGTCCCGCCGCCCCTTGTGACCCCTCTCGGAAAGGCCCCCTCATGCAGTTGCTGCTGCTGTCGAACTCCGCCGCGCCCGGCCGCGGCTATCTGGAACACGCGCGGGAGGAGATCGCCTCGGCGCTGAACGGTGCGCGCCGGCTCGTCTTCGTGCCGTACGCGCTGGCCGACCACGATGGCTACACCGCCCAGGTGGCCTCGGCCCTGGAGCCGCTGGGCGTGGAGGTCACCGGTGCGCACACCGCCGACGACCCGGCCGGTCTCGTGCGCGGGGCACAGGCGGTGTTCGTCGGCGGCGGCAACAGCTTCCGGCTGCTCAAGGCGTTGCACGAGCGCGATCTGGTCCGGGCGATCCGGGAGCGGGTGGCCGCGGGCGCGCTCTACATGGGCTCCAGCGCGGGCACCAACATGGCCTGCCCGACCCTGCGCACCACCAACGACATGCCCATCGTCCAGCCGCCCACCTTCGAGGCGCTGGGCCTGCTGCCGTTCCAGATCAACCCGCACTACCTCGACGCCAAGCCGGACACCGCCCACATGGGCGAGACCCGGGCCCAGCGGCTCGAGCAGTTCCTCGAGGAGAACGACGTCCCCGTGCTCGGCCTGCGCGAGGGCACCTGGCTGCGCCGGGACGCGGACCGGCTGACCCTGGGCGGCATCGACGCCGGGGCGATCCTCTTCCGCCGTGGCGAGGATCCGGCGGAGCTGCGCCCCGGCGCCGATCTGAGCGCCCTGCTGCGCGAGGAGCCGCGCTTCGACTCCGCCGTGCGCTGACGGCGGGGACCGGGTTACGGCGGGTTCGGGAGGGGTGGGACACAGGGGGTGGGACATGGCGGGTCATAGGGAGGGTGGGACATGACGGGTCATGGGGAGGGTGGGACATGGCGGGTCATGCTGGGATACGCCGCCGACATCACCCCTTACCGAAATTGACCGTAAATCACCGTCATATGAACACGGCACACCTGTCAACGGACACTTTCCAGACAAGTTCTTGTCGCGATCCTGACAGGTCGAGTCCATTGATGGCACTCTTCCCTCGGCCGAGGCGCGGCGCTTCCCACAGCCCGTAGCCGCGCCCGAAGCCGCAGCCACAGCCACGTCACGCCACAGCCACCCTCCACACCACCCGGTCGCACCGCGGCCGCGCCCAGTCGTTCGTCTGCGGCCGGGCGCACCCGGTAACGCCAGGGTGCGCACGCGTTCTGCCCTGCCCGGACGGCGACCCAGCCGCCCGGTCGTCCCGGCCGTGCCACCGCGCGGCCAGCGCAGAAGGAGTCAGCGTGAGATCCCTCCCCCAACGGCACCTCAGACCCAGTGGCCGCAGATCCGGTCGCACCCCGGGCAACCGGGCCATCGCGACCGGCGCCCTGGTCGTCGCGGCGGCGATGATCGGCGTCGGCTTCCAGAGCGGCACGGCCGCCGCCCGCCCGGACGACTCCACGAACTCCGCGAACGTGGCCGACCGCCCCGCCGCCCGCACCATCTCCGGCGCCCCCGACCGCGGCGCTCTCCCCGTCAAGCTGTCCCCCGCCCAGCGCGCCGAGCTGATCCGCGAGGCGGACGCCGCGAAGGGCGAGGCCGCTCAGGACCTCAAGCTCGGGGCCAAGGAGAAGCTGGTCGTCAAGGACGTCATCAAGGACGCCGACGGCACGACGCACACCCGCTACGAGCGCACCTACGCCGGACTCCCCGTCCTCGGCGGTGACTTGGTCGTCGACCGGGCGAAGAGCGGCGCGCCGCTGACCGTCGCCAAGGCCACCAAGGCCCGGCTGACCGTCCCGACCACCAGCGCCGCCGTCGCGCCCGCCGCCGCCGAGAAGGCCGCCGTGCGGGCGGCGAACGCGCAGGGCTCGCGGAAGACCGCGGCCGACCGGGCGCCGCGCAAGGTGATCTGGGCCGCGAAGGGCACGCCGGCCCTCGCGTACGAGACGGTCGTCGGCGGCCTCCAGGAGGACGGCACCCCGAACGAGCTGCACGTCATCTCCGACGCGGCCACCGGCAAGAAGCTGTTCGAGTTCCAGGGCGTCAAGAAGGGCACCGGGAACAGCCAGTACAGCGGCCAGGTGGCCCTCGGCACCTCGGGCAGCTCGGGCTCGTACAACCTCACCGACTCCGGCCGCGGCAACCACAAGACGTACAACCTCAACCGCGGCACCTCGGGCACCGGCACCCTCTTCACCGACACCGACGACGTCTGGGGCAACGGCACCACCTCCGACGCCGCGACCGCCGGGGTGGACGCGCACTACGGCGCCGCCGAGACCTGGGACTACTACAAGAACGTCCACGGCCGCACCGGCATCCGGGGCGACGGCGTCGGGGCGTACTCCCGGGTCCACTACAGCAGCGGTTACGTGAACGCCTTCTGGCAGGACGCCTGCTTCTGCATGACCTACGGCGACGGCTCGGGCAACGCCAAGCCGCTGACCTCCATCGATGTCGCCGCGCACGAGATGAGCCACGGTGTCACCGCGGCCACCGCCAACCTCACCTACAGCGGTGAGTCCGGCGGGCTCAACGAGGGCACCTCCGACATCTTCGCCGCCGCCGTCGAGTTCTACGCGAACAACGCGAGCGACCCCGGCGACTACCTCGTCGGCGAGAAGATCGACATCAATGGCAACGGCACCCCGCTGCGCTACATGGACAAGCCCAGCAAGGACGGGACCTCCAAGGACAGCTGGTACTCCGGTGTCGGCAACGTGGACGTCCACTACTCGTCCGGCATCGCCAACCACTTCTTCTACCTGCTCTCCGAGGGCAGCGGCGCCAAGGTCATCAACGGCGTGAGCTACAACAGCCCGACGTACGACAACCTCCCGGTCACCGGCATCGGGCGGGACAACGCGGAGAAGATCTGGTTCAAGGCGCTGAGCCAGCGGATGACCTCCAACACCAACTACGCGGGTGCGCGCGACGCCACGCTGTGGGCGGCGGGCGAGCTGTTCGGCCAGGCCAGCCCGCAGTACAACGCGGTGGCCAACGCCTGGGCCGGGGTCAACGTCGGCACCCGGATCGCGGACGGCGTCACCGTCACCCCGCCCGGCGACCAGACCAGCATCGTCAACCAGGCCACCAGCCTCCAGATCACCGCGACCAGCTCCAACCCGGGCGCGCTGAGCTACGCGGCCGGCGGGCTCCCCGCGGGCCTGGCCATCGACTCCTCCAGCGGTCTGGTCTCCGGCACCCCGACCACGGTCGGGTCCAGCCCGGTGACCGTCACGGTGACCGACTCGGCCGGCAAGACCGGTACGGCGTCCTTCACCTGGACGGTCAACACCAGCGGCGGCAATGTCTTCGAGAACACCGCGGACATCGCGATCCCGGACGCGGGTGAGCCCGTCACCTCGCCGATCTCGGTGAGCCGGGCCGGCAACGCGCCCAGCAACCTCCAGGTGGGCGTGGACATCGTGCACACCTACCGCGGCGACCTGGTGATCGACCTGGTGGCCCCGGACGGTACGGCCTACCGGCTGAAGGATGCCAGCCTCTTCGACTCGGCGGACGACGTACGGACCACGTACACCGTGGACGCGTCCTCCGAGACCGCGGTCGGCACCTGGAAGCTGCGGGTGCAGGACATGTACGCCCAGGACACCGGCTACATCAACAGCTGGAAGCTGACGTTCTGAAGGCTGTGACGCACTGACGTTCTGACGGAGCCCCGAGGCCGGGGCTCACCCAGGACAGGCGCCGCCAGGGGTCGACCCGACTCCCCCTGGCGGCGCCTCTTTTCCTTCAGGACTCTTACGCCCGCCCGTCCGGAATCCGAAGGTTGATCAGCATTCAACGAACATTTTCCCTTCGACCTGTCGTGAAACCCGTGACATGTCCCGGACTTGTGTGACAGTCTGCCCAACGCATTACGCATCAGTACCTCTTGTTCAGCACCGGGCCGCACTTCCCCGCAGCCCGGCGCTGACCCCCCACAGCAACGAGGAGATCGCGTGCGCAAGACCTTCAGCATGCCCATATCCCCTGCCGGTAAGCGGCGTTCGGCCATCGCGGCCGGTACCGCGGTCGCCGCGGCGGCCCTGCTCGCCTCCGGGCTGAGCACCGGCACCGCGGGTGCCGCCCCGGCCAAGTCCGGCGCCCAGCCCGCGGCGCTCACCGCCTCGGCCCGAGCCGAGCTGCTTCGCGAGGCCAATGCGACCAAGGCGGACACCGCCTCGTCGCTGGGCCTCGGCGCCAAGGAGAAGCTGGTCGTCAAGGACGTCATCAAGGACGCCGACGGCACCACCCACACCCGCTACGACCGCACCTACGACGGCCTGCCCGTCCTCGGTGGCGATCTGATCGTCCACCGCGCCAAGGGCGGTGACGTCCGCAGCGTCACCAAGGCCACCAAGGCCACCGTCAAGGTCGCCTCCACCACGGCCGGGATCGCCCCGAGCACCGCGGCGAAGTCGGCCGTCAAGCTGGCCAAGGCCGACGACACCGCCAAGGCGGCGGCCGACCAGGCCCCGCGCAAGGTGATCTGGGCCGCCGACGGCAAGCCCACCCTCGCGTACGAGACCGTCGTCGGCGGGGTGCAGAAGGACGGCACCCCGAACCAGCTGCACGTCATCACCGACGCCGCCACCGGCAAGAAGCTCTACGAGTACCAGGGCATCGAGACCGGCAAGGGCGAGAGCGAGTACAGCGGCTCGGTCGAGCTCGGCACCAGCAAGGAAGGCAGCGGTTACACCCTGACCGACGCCGACCGCGGCGGCCACAAGACCACCAACCTGGAGAACAAGGAGGACGGCGAGGGCAAGGCGTTCACCGACGACGACGACAACTGGGGCACCGGCAAGCCGGACGACCCCCAGACCGCCGCCGTCGACGCCCACTACGGCGCCGCCGCCACCTGGGACTACTACAAGAACGTGCACGGCCGCGACGGCATCGCGGGCGACGGCAAGGGCGCCTACTCCCGCGTACACTACGGCGACAGCTATGTGAACGCCTTCTGGGACGACAGCTGCTTCTGCATGACCTACGGCGACGGCCAGGGCAACAAGGCCCCGCTGACCGCACTCGACGTCGCGGGCCACGAGATGAGCCACGGCGTCACCTCCAAGACCGCGGGCCTGGAGTACAGCGGCGAGTCGGGCGGCCTCAACGAGGCCACCTCCGACATCTTCGGCACGGCCGTGGAGTTCAGCACCAAGAACACCACCGACGTCGGTGACTACCTCATCGGCGAGGCGATCGACATCAACGGCGACGGCACCCCGCTGCGCTACATGGACAAGCCGAGCAAGGACGGCCAGTCCGCGGACAACTGGTCCGACGGCGTGGGCGACCAGGACGTGCACTACTCCTCCGGTGTCGCCAACCACTTCTTCTACCTGCTGTCCGAGGGCAGCGGCGCGAAGGAGATCAACGGTGTGAAGTACGACAGCCCCACCGCCGACGGCTCCAAGGTCGAGGGCATCGGGCGGGACAAGGCCGAGAAGATCTGGTACAAGGCCCTGACCACGTACATGACCTCCAACACCGACTACCACGCCGCCCGTGAGGCCACCCAGAAGGCCGCCACGGACCTCTACGGCGCCGACAGCGCCGAGGCCAAGGGCGTGGACGCCGCCTGGGCCGGAGTAAACGTCAAGTAAAACCACCTGAGTTACCGCGCGACACTCTGCCGGTGCCCGGGGCCCGAGGCCCCGGGCACCGGTATGTTTTATCCACGGCAAAGCGACATCTTTGTCGCGTTGGGTGGAAGCTTCGCCCAACTCCCCATCACAACTGGAGATACGCGTGGATTCACGTTCGACGTCAGCCATATCCGGCATATCCCGTCTCAGACGCTCGCGTACCGCCCTCGCCGCCGGAGCGGCGACCCTGGCCGCCTCCCTGCTCGCCGCCGGCGCCACCGCCGGAACCGCGAACGCGGCCGCTTCTTCGGCCCCTTCGGCCACCCGCTCGGGCGCCACCGCCGTCTCGCTCTCCCCCTCGGTCCGCGCCGAGCTGCTGCGGGAGGCGGGCTCCACCGCGGTCTCCACCGCGAAGTCGCTGGGGCTCGGGGCCAAGGAGAAGCTGGTCGTCAAGGACGTCGTCAAGGACGCCGACGGCACCACCCACACCCGCTACGAGCGCACCTACGCCGGGCTGCCGGTCCTCGGCGGCGATCTGATCGTCCATGAGTCCGCGAGCGGCGCCTCCCAGGGTGCCGACAAGGCGACCGACGCCGACATCAAGGTCCGCGACACCAGCGCCGCCATCGCCCCCTCCGGCGCCGAGCGGTCCGCGCTGAGCGCCGCGCGGGCCGCGGGCGACAAGAAGTCGGGCGCCGAGACCGCGCGCAAGGTGATCTGGGCCGCCACCGGCAAGCCCACCCTCGCGTACGAGACGGTCGTCAAGGGGGTGCAGAAGGACGGTACGCCCAGCAAGCTGCACGTCATCACCGACGCCGACTCCGGCCGGAAGCTCTACGAGTACCAGGCCGTCGAGAACGGCACCGGAACCGGCCAGCACAACGGCAAGGTCACCGTCGGCTCGGTCAAGAGCGGCAGCCAGTGGCTGCTGAAGGACACCGCGCGCGGCGGCCACCAGACGTACAACCTCAAGCACTCGTGGGACGAGACCAAGAAGGGGTCGGCCTTCTACGACGCCGACAACGTCTGGGGCAACGGCAAGCCCACCATCGCGCAGACCGCCGCCGTGGACGCCCACTACGGCGCCGCGATGACCTGGGACTACTACAAGAAGGTCCTCGGCCGGAACGGCATCAAGGGCAACGGCAAGGCCGCGTACTCCCGCGTCCACTTCGGCGACGCGTACGAGAACGCCTTCTGGGACGACGACTGCTTCTGCATGACCTACGGCGACGGCGCGGGCAACAAGAAGCCGCTGACCTCGCTCGACGTCGCGGGCCACGAGATGAGCCACGGGCTCACCTCGGCCACCGCCAACCTGGAGTACAGCGGCGAGTCCGGCGGGCTCAACGAGGCCACCTCCGACATCTTCGGCACCGCCGTGGAGTGGTACGCCAAGAACGCCAAGGACCCCGGTGACTACCTCATCGGCGAGAAGATCGACATCAATGGCGACGGCACCCCGCTGCGCTACATGGACAAGCCCAGCAAGGACGGCCTGTCCTACGACTACTGGAAGAGCGGTGTGGGCAACGACGACCCGCACTTCACCTCCGGTATCGCCAACCACTTCTTCTACCTGCTGGCCGAGGGCAGCGGCCGCAAGGTCATCGGCGGGGTGACCTACAACAGCCCGACCAAGGACGGCCGCACCGTCAAGGGCATCGGCCGCGCCAAGGCCGAGAAGATCTGGTACAAGGCCCTGACCACGTACATGACCTCGACCACCAACTACGCCAAGGCCCGCACCGCGACCCTCAAGGCCGCGAAGGCGCTGTACGGCGCGACCAGCGCCGAGTACAAGGCGGTCGACAACGCCTGGGGCGGCGTCAACGTGAAGTGACCCCCGCCGGTCGGCCGGGCTTCCGGGCCCGGCCGACCGGTTGTCCCGCCGGTTGTCCCGCCGGTTGTCCCGCCGGCTCCTGCCGTCCGCCTACCGTCCGCCGGTCGCCAGCTGGCACGCCCGTTGGTTCTCCGCGGCGGCGCAGGGCAGATGGCCATGGGTCTCGATGAGGTTCCGCCCGGTGTCCCCGGCCAGATAGTCGAGGAACTTCGAGGTCAGGGAGTTCGCGGGCGGCGCGGTGTAGGTGTACGCGTACTCCGGCTCCCAGAAGGGGTAGGTCCGCTCCCGCACCGCGTCGATGGAAGGCTTGCGGTGAGCGAGGGCCACCAGATGGAGATTCCCCTTCTGGGCGCTCTCCTCGGCGGAATGCAATTCGGCGTAGCCGATCGCGCCGGGGATGTTCGCCACCGTCTTCAACACCTCGCCGGTGCTGTCGAGTTCACAGCGGACGACGGTGTCCCCGGTGAATTTCGGGGTCTTGCAGTTGTCGGACGTTCGCGAGATCTCGTTACGTCCCAGCACCCGGCTCTCGAACACCCCGCGGGTCCCCGATTTCGCGTCCCGGCTCACCAGCCGCACCGGCAGATCGGGCCCGCCGGGCAACTGGTTCCAGTTGGTGATCCGGCCGGAATAGAGCCTGCGGAGATCGTCGAGCGAGAGATCGGATATCCGCACGTCCTTGTTCACCACCACGCTGAACACGGACAGCGCCACCAGATGCTGCTTGAGCTGGGGATTCCCATCCCCGTCCGGGCCGTCGGAGAAGGCCAGATACGACGGGAATCCGCCCTTCGCCGCCTCCCCGGCATCGATCAGCGTCTTCGTACCGCGCCCACTGCCCTGCGCCTGCACGGTGACATGGGCGTCCCGGCAGTCGCTCTGATACGCCTCGCCCGCGTCCTGCGCCACCGGCTTGAACGCGGTCGAGCCGACGATCGTCAGATTCCCCTCGGCACATCCGCGCGGCAGCGGATCGTCCCGCCACAGCTGCACACCGAACGACTGGAGCATCAGCATCGCCAGCAGACTGCCGATGAGCCCGAGCATCCGGTTGCTGGGCCGCCGGAACTTCTCATTGTTCCGGATCCTGCCCTCTTTGATCCGCCCGCCCACATGCGGCGGCTTATCGGTCCCGGCACCCGTCAGCAGCACCAGCAGCTTGAAATGATCCCCCTTGTTCAGCGGCACCCGGGGCAGCGAGATCTCATTGCCCGCACAGACCAGCCCGGGATTCTCCGGAGTCCCGCGCTGCGGCAGATGCCGCAGCAGATCCGGATGACTGGGCTCGGTGACCGCCACATCCCGCACGGTGCGATTGGGAAAGGTCGCGGTGAGCCCACGGTGGTTCGTCGCCGGCGCCGTGATGTAGTCGTCGGCGTCAATGCTCCGGAACCCGTCGTTCTCAATCCGCAACAGGACGAGCGAGGCCCCGGCCAGATCCGGAGTGTTCTCCAGCATCCGCAACCGCTGATGAATCGGCCCGTCCTGGGTGCTGTCATCTATCAACGTGTCCATCTGCACGCGATAGCCGATACGCTTCCGCCCGGGAATCAGCCGCTCATACGACAGCCCCCCGACCGTCACCACGACACCGAGCAGCGCCAGCAGATTCTCGGGCGCCGTCAACTGTTCCAGCCACTTCATGATTGCCCCCCGTGCATGCAATGGCTTCAGGGGGGCGAATGTACGCTCCGGGCACGCACATGTGGCCGATGTGGCCCAGCTCTCATCCAATGTTCGTCCCGCGTTCAACCACGACCTTCGCAGGGGCGCGGGCGGCACGACGCCACCGTGCAGCAAACGCATCTGCCGCACGGCGGCCCCATGCGCGATCAGAGGTCTTCCGGCATGCGGATGGGACGGTCGAAGGGACGCTTCTGGAAACCAGTGCGCAGATTGCGGCAACCGGGCGCCTTGCACATGAAGAACTCCTCGACCGTCTTCCGCCCCGTGCGGTTCTTGAGCCAAGCCTTCTCCTTGGCAGTGAGCCGACGGTGCATCTCATCTGTTCCACAGGTGTAGCAGTACATCTTCTGGTCTCGCACAACACCTCCTGAAACGGGCGGACAGCCAACCCGCGAGCCTATAAGGCCCGTTGAACGACGGACAGCACCGAACCGGACAACTCGGACTCCTCGTTCGGCACCATTTGCATCGAAGGCCACATGCGTCGAGCGCGTCGGCACATACTTGACCAGAGAGCTATAGACCCCCTTCATGACAAAGGAGCGAGATGCCGGATCTGGTGCCGTTCGATGACATTGCACACCTCTTCGAGCACTTCGAACACACTGCCTGGCGACTGGAGACGCAGAGCGGTTACGCGTCCGATCGCAGTGGGGCGAAATGGCAGCGCTGGAAGGCAGGCGAAAACATCGGGCGCTATGAACCCGAACAACCCTGGCATGCCGGTGTCCGGGCGCAGACAGATGCCGGAAAGCGCTTCGAACGGGTGCGACTCGTCGATGACCCACCCTCCGAGGGGCAGCGCTTCCTGCTCGCCTCCGGTCTCGGGAACGTCGAGGCAGGGGAGGACATCCGGAACATGTACAGGTCGGACGCGCAGCGCATCGGCCTGCCGGACTATGACTTCTGGCTCTTCGACTCACAGATCGTCGTGAGGTTCGTTTTCGGCGACGACGGCGCCACCCTGGGCGTGCACGTGGCCGAGGACGCCGAGACAGTGGTTCGGGCTTGCCAGGTGCGTGACGCGGCTTGGCACTACGCGACGCCCACGACGGAGTTTCAACAACGGGTGCGTCCCACCGTGTGAGCGGCGACCACCGCACAGCTCCCGGGAGGGGTCCCGAGCACCTGCGCAACCATCCTGGCTGATGGCCGGGACGTCCCGGTCCCAGACGGCCCACGGCGGGAACGGGATGACATGCGCGACGAGAACACCCATCGGCATCGGCCCCGCCGAGCACGCGCCCCCTTGCGGACGAGCGGGCTCGGCGCGGCCACGCTGGTCGCTGTGGCCGCCCTGGGCAGTTGCTCGTCGTCGCCTCCCGGGCTGGTCGAGAGTGCCGACAAGAAGTGCGACACCATCACCGACCGGTTCACCGGGGACCTGGCCTACGGCAAGACGCTCGGCTCGGATGACCTGACGAAGATCCGCAAGCGGAACACTCTGATCAGGGACCTGCGGAAGGACGTCAAAGAGCTGCCCCAACCCGATTCCACGGCCGACCGAGCCGCGTTGAACGCCTGGCTGGGCAAGCTGGACGCGTACGCGAAAGAGCTGTACACGATGCACAGCACCATTCCGAACCTCAAGCCCGGCATGGAACTGCTGCTCGCCATGACCGCCAACGTCGTCAAGGACAGCGCGGAGGAGGCCGGGGCGGCAGCCAAGAAGGCCGGTTTGCACAGCTGTGCACACGTCAAGCGGTGGGAGTACCTGGTACCGGATTGATCCCTTCAGCAGTGCCAACGGGGCAGGGAATCTCCGGGCGCAGACGGTGCGGACTGCACGCGATCAGGCACACGGACAGGAATCTCTGCCCCGTGAGATACCAGCCGCCGACCACGTCCTCACCGCTCGCCACTCGTTGGCCGGCGCGGGCGACTGTCTCTGCGATCCGAATGGCGTCACGGTCGCGCTTCGAGACGAACGCCACCGTGGAAGCCCGCACTTGCCGACCGAACCACGCGGCCGCCTGCCGCGAATCGGTCCAGGTCCCCTGGACGAATGAGGCGGGCTTGAGCAGCCAGTGAGCGCATTCCAAGGGAACGACCTTGCTGGATCTGAACTCCGGGTGGAGGGAACGCCGGGGGCCGTCCTTGAGTAATTCGTGGGCGGAGCCGAGCCAGGTGTAGCCGTGATGGTGCATGTACTCGCTCTCTCGGTGAGAGCGGCCCCCAAAGAGGTGAGGGCCGCCCGCTTACATCACGCGACTACTGCCGACCGCAGCCGTCACCGTCACCACATCCGCCTTGCTGTCCGCCCTCTGTCGGCCCGTCGTCCTCGGGGTCTTGGCGGACAATGGCCTTGAATCCGCGTAAGCGCATCGAGATGATTCCCTTCGGTGCTGTCGACGCGGGGACTCTCCTCGCGCCGTCGTGCACATGCACCCGTTCCGCGCTGGGCTCGACCTGCCAGGGCTCCGGTCCAGCCGGGACGGGGTCTTTAGAGACGGCTCACCGAGTGATGGCCTTCTTGGTGTGCTCCTCCAGCGCCGCACGCACGAGGATTTCCGCGAGCCGGTTCGCACTGTCGAGCGGGATACGGCCGAGGGCGACCATGGGATGACCCGAGACCGTCACCTCTCCCCGCAGGACCGGCCAGAACAGGCGTTCGTCCTTTTCGCCGTGGGGCATGGCCACGTCCGGAGTAAAGCCGAGACGGCCCAATGCCTCTCGGAGCAGTTCAGCGACCGCTCTCGCGTCTTCTCCGGCCGAGCGGTGACGCTCGGAACGCATGGCGTCGATGGCCTCTTCAGTGATTTTCATTTGGCTGCACTCCCGCAGGTGTTCAGTGCGGGAGACGTTACGGCGGGTGCGCGGACGGCAACAACGAGATTGCGGATAATTGCGGCGGCTACCCGAGAGAGTCAAGAGCCTCAGCAATGAGCGCTCTGGCGTTCGAACCGTAGACAGCCATCGAAGCGAGCTCGCTGAACGCTCGTCCGTACATGGCGATTTCACTTGGTTGCGTGACGTTCACCTGAGCGGTCAGCAGCTCCACTTCAACCTGAACATCATCAAACATGCTAAACGTTTCCAAGGGCCACATGAGACGGGGAGCGGTACGCGGGATAACTCCGAGAGACACGGAGGGAAGAGCCATCACAGCTAGAAGGTAAGCAAGCTGCTCGACCATCTCAGACGGCGTGCCGAATCGGTAATAGAGCACGTCCTCCTCGACCAGCAGGGCAAAACGGTGATCACCCTCATGGATAATGCGAGAGCGATCCAAACGAGCCTGCACGGCGTCAGACACGTCGTTGGGCGCCTGCCGGAAGTCCGCAATTATCGTCAGAAGTGCAGTCGCGTACTCCTCCGTCTGGATAAAACCGGGCACCACTCGGGAGCAATAGATGCGGAACCTGTGCGTGCGCTCAAACAAGGGTACATAGGATTCTTGGAGGCGGCGGAGTCCCGTACGGTGCAGCCGCCTCCATGCGACGTACATCTGATCGGCTGTACGGGAGGCCGCTATGAGATCGAGGGCTTGATCATCTGCTCCACAGGCAGTACACCAAACCCGAATATCCGCATCGGAGACAGCTGCTTTCCCGTTCTCGATACGAGAATTCTTCGCTGGATGCCAGCCGCATAACGCAGCCAACTCACGCCCTGTCAGGCCAGCTTCCTGACGGATCTCACGCAGGCGAGCTGCAACGGCTGCGCGTGCTCTTTGAGCGCTTGAGGACGGAGACGCGGGCATGAGTTGGTCGACTCGCGTATGCAGTTCAGACCTTGAACTCCCCATGCGGAGTAGCACGTTGCCACACCGACTCGAAAGCAGCGGAGCAAAGCTTCACGACATCCGGGTCATCACTGAGCGACGGACCGGCAGAGGCCCCATCGCCAGTGAAATGATTGAACTCAACCAACTGGTCATCGAACACCCAGAAGTCATTTCCGGGCAGAGCTAGATCCGAAGCCTGCCTTCGAGGCAACCAACGCACCAGCTCGCCTGCCTCGATGTTGTGGATCGTGCCCGAGTACTCGAATCGGATGTATTCACTCACCGGCTCCGAAATAATCCGAGCCCGTCGCATGATCACACCCCGCCCGACTGCCTCGGATACGAGCTCCTTCCACGGCTTCCAGTATTCGAGGTTGTCCCACTTTCCGGTTTCCCGCCACCTGCGGAAGTCTCCGGATTCGTAGTCGACCGCGTACGTGTCGCGCATCTCCAGGTGTACGGCTGACTTACGGCAGTCGGCCAGCAAGTCAGCGAATGATGGTACCTTCTGCGACATCGCATGCCTCCCTTAATGCCTGCACCATCCGCGCAGGAATACGAATCACCGCCTCATGCTCCGGAATCGACCCTGTTTCCAAGCACTCGGCGACGGTCACGTCGTCGACCGTCCACCCCTGCAGCACCAAGTCCGCGTTCTGATCGTCCACCCAGACAGTGGGCGACTCATTGGTTCCCGTGTTCGGGTCTTTCGCGATGAACCGCAGCGCCATCACTGCCTCCTGTGCCGAGCATAGTCACGGACAGTGGGCGACTCTTCACCTGTGTGGTCGCTCGGTCAAGAGCGCACGCACCCCGAAGGGGAGCGCGAAAAGGCGCTCGCCGTGAGCCCACCACCGAGATCAAAATTCGGCGACTTGATCGAACTGACCGGCCTTGGCGGCGCGTATGAAGGTTCTCAGGCGCGTCCGGGTGGTCGTGAGTACGACTTCTGGCTGCTCGCTCTCGCGGAGCATTATCGCGTCGTGCTCCCCTTCGGCGACGTTCACGCAGGAGGCTGATTCCTGGCAGTACGACGACTGCCGCCAAGAAACCGGGGTCATGTGCTGCTCCTTGTCACAGTTCCTGGATAAGGCCATGGATGAAGTCACGGGACTCCTCCGGCTCCAGAGCGATGGCCTCCATCTTGCCGATCACCAACCGATACTTCTCCAACTGGGCTTCCGCGTCGAGCAGGAGGGAGCCGTGCGCCTGCTCCAGCAGAACCGTGTCGAGTTGAGGAACGGGGCCGGCGAAGTAGTTGATCGACTGACCGGACCCGGCGAACGTGCCGCTACGGAACGGGATCACCCGGATAGTGATGTGGTCCCGTTCGCTCATGTCGATCAAGTGCTTGAGCTGCACGCGGGATGTTTGCCGCCCGCCGAAGGGCATGCGGAGGGCGGCCTCGTGGATCACCGCCTTGCATAGGGTGGGACTGTCGGCGCAGAGAACGCGCTGTCGCTTGATGCGGTACGAAACGCGGTCTTCCACGTCAGGTGGAGGGAGCGTCGGCACCCCTTCGGCGAAGACAGCGCGTGCGTGGTCGAGCGTCTGGAGCAGTCCCGGGATGTGGAGCACGGTGGCCAACACGAGTTCCGTTGCGTGGTGTTCGAGCTCGGCGATGTCGAGTTGCCCTGGGGGCAGCACGTCCCGGTACTCCTCCCACCAGCCACGTTGCTGTTTGCCCGTCATGGCGATGAGAGCGGCGAGGAGGGCATCGTCGCCACACGCGTAGTTCCCGGCCAGCGTGCGGATGCTGCGTTCACTGAGCCCGAAGCGCCCCGTCTCGATGTTGCTGATGCGAGCCTGCTGGGCTCCGATCAGTTCAGCTGCCTCCCTCGTGTTCAGGCCCGCACGTTCGCGGAGCTTACGCAGCTCGACGCCCAGACGTAGCTGACGTGCGGTCGGAACTGTCCTTGGCGGCATACGGCCCTCCACAGTCGCACAAGTGATGCAGCGGTCACCGGAAGAGGTTCAAAGTTAGATGCTTCCAGGTTTTCCGTAGAAGCAATTCAACCCCTCACCCTACTCTGTGATCCAGGCCACTCCAGGCGGCAACCCCACGATTGCTCTGTGGCTGGCCCCCATCCGTCCCAACTCCGCCTTCCAGCAAGGAGACACGCATGGCCACCGTATCCCCCGAGCAACCTGCGTCCGAGCCCTTCGACCTCGGCAAAGAACTCCGCGCACTCGTCCTCGCCACCGCGCCCCGCCTCTTCGCCGTAGCCCGGATCCACCCGTACGAGGACACCGGAGAATCAGACGTGGAGATCGCGGCATGGGGCATGGCCAATGAGGACGGACGTACCGAAGTGGTCGGACCGGGGCAGCGGTTGGCCCTCGCATCGCCCGAGCGGGTGGCCGCGTGGTTCTCCCGGGGCGAGGTCACCGCACAGCTCGTATGGCTCGCCCCGGCCACCGCCGCCACGCTCGGTCCCGACCTGGCCGCCTAGCGGAGGAAGCCCATAGTGGCCGCGACGGCCTGGCCGTAGTCAACGGACCCTGTCGGTTGGGCGGCTGACCGTCGAAGGGCTCACCGCTCCAGCGCCCCGCTCCGCCTCCTCACGGGCGCGCAGATCGCCGTGGAGACGGGCGAACACCGCGCACACCACCGGCATGACCACCGGGGGCAGCAGGAGGAGGGCCACGGCCGTGGGGAGGATCATCACCAGCACGCCGGTGATCCACACGTTGTCGTCGCTGAGCCACAGCATGCCGAGTCCGGCGGGGTGGGCGAGGGGAGCGGCCGCGTAGCGGGCCGGCCAGAAGACGAGCACGGCGGCCGCGGCGACCAGGGTGCCCAGGCCGAGGGTGCGCCATCGTGCGCGGCGGGTCAGCACCCAGGAGCGGTACAACGCCACGAACGGGGAACGGCGTTCCAGCACCGTCTCGGCGGTGGCCAGCGACAGGCGGGAGTACAGCAGCGGGCCGAGACACCAGATGGCGATCGGCAACACCCACCCCACCAGCGTGTACTGCCAGGACGCGGTTTCGCCCAGCGGCGTGGTCTCCACACCGGGCACCTTGTTGCCGTCCACGAGGCTGAACAGCACCAGGCCCGCCATCACCACGGCGCCCACGGCCAGCCCGGTCAGCGCGTTGACCATGAGGGCGGCGGGGAGGCGCCGGCGGGTGCGCCGCCAGAGCTCGCGGGTGGTGAGCGGTCCGCCGTCGCGCGTGGCATGGGAGTCGCCGATGGCGTACGCGGTGTGCAGGACGGAGACGACGAGGAGTCCCAGTACGAGCAACAGCAGCGACACCACGAAACCGACCCTCACCAACGGGGGCAGGCCCCCGTCGGCGTAGGCCACGTAGGAGTCCTCGTTGGCGATGTTGCGGTCCGCGTAGTCCCGGACGCCCTCGAAGGTGTCCCATGCCGCCGCGAATCCGCCGGCCACGATCGCGCAGCCGAGCACGGCTGTCAGGGCGGACACGTGGAGGGTGAAGCCGTACAGCGCGCCGCGGTAGCGCCTGACGACGCCCAGCGACGACCGGAGCGCCCCGCCGATGCCGCCGCCCGGCCGCTCGGGGGGATCACCGCCGATGCCGTCGGCCGCCCGGTCGGTCGACTGGGTTCCCTCGTGCGCCATGACCTGTTCCGACCTCCGTGCGGCTACGTGGTGACGGCAGCCAAGACGTCATGCCGGGCGCGTGGGTTCCCCGGGACCCGGTTCGCTCCGGCAGGTCCAGGCTTCAGCCGATGCGGTCGGCGAGGCCGACTGGGACAACTCCCCTACGAGGCCAACTGCTCATGTGCGGCGTGACCGGACCCGGTCGGCGCGACGCCGCCTTCGGGTTGGTTGATCTCGGCCCACACCGCGTCGAGGGAGAGGCCGAGGACATCGGCGATCGCCGCGATGGTGGGAAAGGCGGGGGTGGCCACGCGGCCCGACTCGATCTTCCGGAGGGTCTCCGGTGAGACATGTGCGTCAAGCGCGGTTTCGAGCATCGAGCGCTCTCCCCTGGCTCGACGTAGGAGGGCGCCGAGGCGCTGTCCGCGTTCGACCTCTGCGGGAGTGAGGGGCAACCTGACCATGCCCACGATTCTAGTACCGGTATAGTATGGCCGGTATAGTTATTGGTTCGCATGAGAAGGGCGCCACGTGATCGAGATCCTGAACGACACCAGACTGGCCCGGGCAAAAGACACGGGTGCCCTGGTCGCTCACATCCTGCAGACGTTGAAGAGCCGTAGCACGGTCGGCACGAACCTCCTGGACATCGACCGGTGGGCCAAGGCCATGATCGTCGAAGCGGGAGCGCAGTCCTGCTACGTGGACTACGAGCCGTCCTTCGGACGCGGCCCGTTCGGCCACTACATCTGCACGGCCGTCAACGACGCCGTGCTTCACGGACGGCCGTACGACTACACGCTTGCCGACGGCGATCTGCTGACCCTCGACCTCGCCGTCTCCACAGGCGGAGTCGCCGCGGACGCCGCCATCAGCTTCATCGTGGGCGACGCGAAGCCCCCGGAGAGCGTCGCGTTGATCGGTGCGACCGAACGCGCGCTGGCCGCGGGGATCGCCGCTGCCGGGCCCGGGGCTCGCATCGGCGACATCTCCCATGCCATCGGCACGGTCCTCAGCGAGGCGGGGTACCCGATCAACACCGAGTTCGGAGGTCATGGCATCGGATCGACGATGCACCAGGACCCGCATGTCGCGAACACCGGACGGCCCGGCCGGGGATACAAGCTGCGCCCCGGGCTGCTGCTGGCTCTGGAGCCGTGGGTCATGGCGGACACCGCTGTACTCGTCACCGATGCCGACGGGTGGACGCTCCGAAGCGCGACAGGCTGCCGGACGGCTCACAGCGAGCACACGATCGCCATCACCGGCGACGGAGCCGAGATCCTCACCTTGCCGAAGCAGGCGCAGCCGTAAGGCCGGGTGGTCTCGGCCCCGGATCGCTCGTCCCACTCCCCCGTGCCGGACGGTCCGTCGTCCGTTCAGCCGCCGGAGGCTCAGCGCATCAGGACTCCCGCCGCCTCGGACGCGGCCTCCGAGGGGAGGGCGATGAGGCCCGGTTCCGCGGGGTGGGAGAGGAGGGGGTGGGTGGGGAGGACGCGGATGGTGTAGCCGAAGGGGCCGGTGCGGTTGAGGGCCAGGGGGGCTTCATAGCGGCGGCTGCCTTCGAGGTCGGGGCCCGCGGTGGGTTTGAGGGGAACGTGGGTGGCGTCGGTGATGCGGTCGGTGTCGTCCACACGGCCGGCCACGGCCTGGACCTCGACGTCCGCCGGGTCCAGGGCGCCGAGGCGCACCCGGACGCGGAGGGAGAGCGTCGAGCCGAGTTCGGCGGCGCCGCCCGGGGCGGGTGGGGTGAGGTGGGCCTCTACGTGGTCGACGGCGACGTCCGGCCAGGCGGCGCGGATCCGGGTCTTCCAGGCGGCCAGTTCGGCGGCCGCCTCGAGGTTCAGGGCGCGGTGGGAGCGGGCGGCCGGGGCGTAGAGGCGCTCGACATATTCGCGGACCATGCGGCCCGCGAGCACCTTGGGGCCGAGGGTGGTGAGGGTGCGCCGGACCATGGCGATCCAGCGGCCGGGGAGGCCGTCCAGGCCGCGGTCGTAGAAGCGCGGGGCGACCCGCTGCTCCAGCAGGTCGTAGAGGGCGGCGGCCTCCAGGTCGTCGCGGCGGGTCTCGTCGATGGCGTCGCCGTCGGCGGTGGGGATGGCCCAGCCGAAGTCCGGCTCGTACCACTCGTCCCACCAGCCGTCGAGGACGGAGAGGTTGAGACAGCCGTTCAGGGCCGCCTTCATACCGCTGGTGCCGCATGCCTCCAGCGGGCGCAGCGGGTTGTTGAGCCAGACGTCGCAGCCGGGGTAGAGGTTCTGGGCCATGCCCATGCCGTAGTCGGGCAGGAAGACCAGGCGGTGGCGGACCCGGGGGTCGTCGGCGAAGCGGACGAGTTCCTGGACGAGGCGCTTGCCGCCGTCGTCGGCCGGGTGGGCCTTGCCCGCGACGACGATCTGGACCGGCCGCTCGGGGTGGAGCAGCAGCTCCATCAGCCGGTCCTGGTCGCGCAGCATCAGGGTGAGCCGCTTGTAGGAGGGGACGCGGCGGGCGAAGCCGATGGTGAGGACGTCGGGGTCGAGCGCCCCGTCGATCCAGCCGAGCTCGGCGGTGCCCGCGCCGCGCTGCCGCCAGGAGGCGTACAGCCGCTGCCGGGCCTCGGCGACCAGCCGCTTGCGCAGGGTGCGGCGCAGCTCCCACAGCTCGGAGTCGCCGAGGTGGCCGAACTGGCGGGCGCCCAGCCGGGTGACCTCGGGGGCCGTCCAGGTGGGTGCGTGCACCCCGTTGGTGACGGAGGTGATGGGCACCTCCTCGGGGTCGAAGCCCGGCCAGAGCCCGGCGAACATCTCCCGGCTGACGCGGCCGTGCAGGGTGGACACCCCGTTGGCGCGCTGGGCCAGCCGCAGCCCCATCACGGCCATGTTGAAGAGGTTGGGTTCCCCGCCGGGGTACGTCTCCATGCCGAGCGCGAGGATCCGCTCGACCTCGATCCCGGGCAGCTCGGCGTCGTCCCCGAAGTGGCGGGCGACCAGCTCGCGGTCGAAGCGGTCGATCCCGGCGGGCACGGGGGTGTGGGTGGTGAAGACGGTCCCGGCCCGCACCGCCTCAAGGGCGGCGTCGAAGCCGGCCCCGTCGGCGATCAGTTCGCGGATGCGCTCCAGGCCCTGGAATCCGGCGTGGCCCTCGTTGGTGTGGAACACCTCGGGCTCGGGGTGGCCGGTGAGCCCGCAGTACGCGCGCAGGGCGCGGACGCCGCCGATGCCCAGCAGCATCTCCTGGAGCAGCCGGTGCTCGCTGCCGCCGCCGTAGAGCCGGTCGGTGACCTCGCGCTCGCCGTGGCCGTTCTCCTCCACGTCGGAGTCGAGCAGCAGCAGGGGCACCCTGCCCACCTGGGCCTGCCAGACGCGGGCGTGGAGCGGTCGGCCGCCGGGCAGGGTGAGCGGGATCCGGACGGGCCGGCCGTCCGCCTCGCACAGCTGGGTGAGCGGGAGCTCGTCGGGGTCGAGGACCGGATACTGCTCCTGCTGCCAGCCGTCGCGGGAGAGCGACTGCCGGAAGTAGCCGTGGCGGTAGAGCAGTCCGACGCCCATCAGGGGGACGCCGAGGTCGCTGGCGGCCTTGAGGTGGTCTCCGGCGAGGATGCCGAGGCCGCCGGAGTATTGGGGCAGGGCGGCGGTGATCCCGAATTCCGGCGAGAAGTAGGCGATGGCGGTGGGGAGCCCGGACGGGGCGGGCGCGTCTGGGGGTACGGACGCGTCTGGGGGTACGGGCGCGTCCGGGGGTACGGGCGCCACGGGAGCCGCGGACTCGACGGGGATCGGCCCGGCTCTGTCCTCGGCGGCGACCCGCCCCTGATACCACCGGGGCCCGGTCAGATAGTCGTGCAGATCATCCGCGGCCGCCGTGAGACGGCGCAGGAAGGAGCGGTCCTCGGCGAGGTCCGCGAGGCGGGAGAGGGGCACGGCGCCCAGCAGCCGCACCGGGTCGCCGCCTGACTCCCGCCATCCCTCGGGGTCCACGGACTCGAAGAGCTCGCGGGTCTCGGGGTGCCAGGACCAGCGCAGATTGCGCGCCAGCCGGTTGAGCGGTCGCAGGGGCTCCGGAAGGACGGGGCGCACGCTGAATCGACGAATGGCCTTCACCCTTCGACGGTAGCGGCCGACGAGTCCCTGTTTCGGCTGTTTCGCCCCGCTCCCGAGAAGTCGGCCCGAAGGCGGCAACCTTTCCGGCCAAGGGGACGACTAGGGGTCACACCTTCCCCCCATGCCTTGGAGGACCACGTGCGCTCTCGGGACAGTTCGCACACTCCGCCCCCCGCTGATCCGCCCAGACCCACCCCGCGCAGGGGCCGGACGGGGCTACCCCGTGTCCGGACGCTGGCCGCCGTCTGCGCGGCGGGCGCGCTGACCGTCACCTCGCTGGTGAGCGTCTCGGAGGCCGCCGAGGGCAAGGGGCCCACACCGAGGGCGGCCGCCACGGCCCAGCTGGAGAAGCTGGACCGGGGGCTGGTGAGCGTGCACACCGGCAATGACAACCTGGTCAGCTGGCGCTGGCTGGCCACCGACCCGGACGGTGTGACGTTCAACCTCTACCGGGGCGGCGTCAAGGTCAACTCCTCCCCCATCACCACGGCCAACTACCTCCATAAGGACGCCCCGAACAGCGCGGACTACACCGTGCGGGCCATCGTGGGCGGGGCGGAGCAGCCCGCCTCGCCGAGCGCGATCCAGTTCCGCCCCGGGTACTACGATGTGCCGATCTCACCCCCGGCGGGCGGCTCGGACTACACCTATGAGGCCAATGACGCCTCGGTGGGCGACCTCGACGGCGACGGCGACCTGGACTTCGTCCTGAAGTGGCAGCCGACCAACGCCAAGGACAACTCCCAGTCGGGCGTCACCGGCGACACCATCGTGGACGGCTATACCCTCCAGGGGCAGCGGCTGTGGCGGATCGACCTGGGCCGGAACATCCGCTCCGGCGCCCACTACACCCAGTTCCAGGTGTACGACTACGACGGCGACGGCCAGGCCGAGATCGCGATGAAGACCGCGGACGGCACGGTCGACGGCGCCGGTAAGACCATCGGCAGCGCCTCCGCCGACTACCGCAACTCCAGCGGCTATGTGCTCGGCGGACCCGAATATCTGACGATGTTCAACGGCCGTACGGGCGCCGCGATGAGCACGGTGGACTACGTCCCGCCGCGCGGCACGGTCTCCTCCTGGGGCGACTCCTACGGCAACCGCGTGGACCGCTTCCTGGCCGGGACGGCGTATCTCAACGGCTCCACCCCCTCGCTGATCGAGGCGCGCGGCTACTACACCCGCACTGTGATCTCCGCCTGGAGGTTCAGCGGAGGCCAGCTCACCCGGCAGTGGACGTTCGACACCAACAGCTCCACCAACACCGGCAAGGGCTACGACGGCCAGGGCAACCACGCGCTGGCCACCGGGGACGTGGACGGCGACGGCAGGGACGAGATCGTCTACGGCTCGATGGCCGTGGACGACAACGGCTCGGGGCTGTGGACGAACAGGAACGGCCACGGCGACGCCGCCCACCTCGGCGACCTCGACCCCTCCCGGGCGGGTCTGGAGTACTTCAAGGTGGACGAGGACTCCGCCAAGCCGGGTTCGTACTTCGCCGACGCCCGCACCGGCCAGGTGCTGTGGTCCACCGCGTCCGGCGGCGACAACGGGCGCGGCGTGGCCGATGACATCTGGGCGGGCAACGACGGCGCCGAGATGTGGTCCGCGCGGGACGACCAGATCCGCGACGAGGGCGGCGGCGCCAAGGGCCGCAAGCCCTCCTCGGTCAACTTCCTGGCCTGGTGGGACGGCGATCCGGTGCGCGAGCTGCTGGACGGCACCCACATCGACAAGTACGGCACCTCCGGTGACACCCGGCTGCTCACCGGCTCCGGGGTGCACTCCAACAACGGCACCAAGGCCACCCCGTCGCTGTCCGGCGACATCCTCGGCGACTGGCGCGAGGAGGTGGTCTGGCCGACCAGCGACAACAAGGCGCTGCGGATCTACTCCACGCCGTACGAGACCGATCGGAAGATCACCACGCTGCTCCACGACCGGCAGTACCGCGAGGCGCTGGCCTGGCAGAACACCGCCTACAACCAGCCCCCGCACCCCAGTTTCTTCATCGGCAACAAGATGGCGACCCCGCCGCGGCCGGCCATCACCACTCCGTGAAACCCCCACCAAGAAGGAGATCCGACATGGCTGAACAACGCACCAGGCACCGGGCGCTGGCCGGGGCCCTCGGCGCCATCGCGCTCACCGCGGGCGCGATCACCACCGGTCTGACCCTGCCCACGGCCTCCGCCGCCACCTGGCCCACGCCCAGCGGCAGCCCGCAGGCGGTCACCAAGACCATCCCCGTCAGCGGGTCCATGGACGGCGGGATGAAGCGCTACTACGGCTCCGGCGACCTCGGCACCGGCGGCCAGGACGAGGACCAGGACCCGCTGTTCGAGCTGGCGGACGGCGCCACCCTGAAGAACGTCATCCTCGGCGCCCCGGCCGCCGACGGCGTCCACTGCAAGGGCAGCTGCACGATCCAGAACGTGTGGTGGGAGGACGTCGGCGAGGACGCCGCCACCTTCCGGGGCACCGGCAAGACGTACAACGTGATCGGCGGCGGCGCCCGCAAGGCGTCGGACAAGGTGTTCCAGTTCAACGGCGGCGGCACGCTCAACATCTCGAACTTCGCCGTCCAGGACTTCGGCAAGCTGGTCCGCTCGTGCGGCAACTGCTCCTCGCAGTACAAGCGCACCATCAATGTGAGCAACACCGAGGTCACCGCCCCGGGCAAGGCCATCGGCGGGATCAACACCAACTACGGCGACTCGCTGACCCTGCGCGGAATCACCGTCATCGGGGACAGCAGCAAGAAGATCGTCCCGTGCCAGAAGTACATCGGGAACAACACGGGCAAGGAGCCGACCGAGAACGGCAGCGGTCCGGACGGCACCTACTGCAAGTACAGCTCGTCCGACATCACCTACCGGTGATGTGCGGCTGACCGCGCGCCGTGCCTGACCCTCACAGGGACAGGCACGGCGCGTGCCCATGCCGGACACTGGTGGGTATGGACACACCTGCCGAGCTGGGAAGTTTTCTGCGCACCCGCCGCGCCGGGCTGCGTCCCGAGGACGTCGGCCTGGTCGCGTACGGGACCCGGCGCCGGGTCCCGGGGCTGCGCCGCGAGGAGCTGGCGCAGCTGGCCGGGGTGAGCGCGGCGTACTACACCCGGCTGGAGCAGGGCCAGTCCACCGGCGCCTCGGACGGGGTGCTGGACGCGATCGCCCGCGCGCTCCGGCTGAGCCAGGACGAGCGGGCGCACCTCGGCAACCTGGCCCGTCCGCCGCGCGCCGGGCGCCGCCCCGCGCGGCGCGCCGAGTCCGCGCGCCCGGCGACCCGGCGGCTGCTCGCCGCGATGGACGGCGTACCGGCCGTGGTCCTCGGTCCGCGCTTCGACGTCCTGGCGTGGAATCCGCTGGGGCACGCGCTGATCGCCGGGCATCTGCCCGCCGACGCGCCCGAGCGCCCCGGCGACCGGCCCAACACCCAGCGGATGCTGTTCCTCGACCCCCACACCCGTGAGCTGTATCCGGACTGGAAGGGCGAGGCGCGGCGCGCGGTCTCCTCGCTGCGGGTGGTGGCGGGGGCGCACCCCGACGACCGTCGGCTGGCCGAGCTGATCGGCGAACTGTCCATGAAGAGCGGGGAGTTCGCGGCGCTGTGGTCGCGCCACCCGGTGCGCCGGTGCGCCTTCGGCACCAAGTCCTTCCACCATCCGCTGGTGGGGCCGCTGGAGCTGGACTTCGAGATGACCCGGCTGCCGGACTCGGGGGGCCAGGCCCTGCTGATGTACGGGGCGGAGCCGGGGTCGCCGTCGGAGGCGGCGCTGCGGCTGCTGTCGAGGGAGGCGGTCGCGTTTTACGCCCCCTGATGCGCCCTTGTCGGGATCTTTCGTCCCACGCGACGCTAGGGCCCTTCTGACGGATCTCCGCGGAAGAAGGACCCAAGCGCCGTCGAGTTGGGGAGGGGATCGTTCCATGGCATGCGCAGCTGCGGGCCCCCGGCGGAGGGTGGCGGCGCCGGCCGCCGTCGTCGCGGTGGTCCTGGTGGTCTTGTCGCCCGCTCAGACCGTTCCCGCGCAGGGGGTCCAGACCATGGGCGCGGCGGGGACCCACGGCTATATCGTCGCCCTGAAGCGGGGCGCGGGAGCGCCCGCGGCGGCGTCCGGCGCGGGCCGGGCGCTGGTCGAGCGGTACGGGGCGCGGGTGCGCCAGGTCTACCGCAGCGCGCTCAACGGCTATGCGGTACGGGCGAACGCGGCACAGGCCGGGCGGCTGGCGGCCGATCCGCGCATCGCCTCGGTGACCCGGGACGGGCGGGTGTCCCTGCGCTGGTCCCGGGCGCGGTTACCGTCCCCGCCACGCGGCCGGGCGCGGCCGCCCTGGGGCCTGGACCGGATCGACCAGCGGGACCGGCGGCTGGACGGGGTGTACACCGCGCCCCGCGGCGGCGGGCGCGGCACCACGATCTATGTGATCGACTCCGGGGTCCGCACCTCCCATGAGGACTTCGGCGGCCGGGCCCGCTCGGGCTGGGACTTCGTGGACGACGATCCGGTGGCCGAGGACGGCAACGGCCATGGCACCCATGTGGCCGCCACGGCGGCGGGCACCCGCTACGGCGTGGCGAAGGAGGCCGCGATCGTGGCCGTCCGGGTGCTGGACGACCGGGGCGAGGGCACCATCGCGCAGGTGCTGGCCGGAATGGACTGGGTGCTGCGACACGCCAGGCGGCCCGCGGTGGTCAATTTGAGCCTGGGTTCGGCGTCCGCCACCCCGCTGCCCCAGTGGGACGCGGCGGTGCGGGCCGGGATCGCCGCCGGTCTGGTCTTCACCGTGGCGGCGGGCAACCAGGACCGGCCCGCCGCCTCGTTCTCACCGGGCCGGGTGCCGGGGGCGCTCACGGTGGGCGCGACCGACCGCGCCGACCGGCGCTCGGGATTCTCCAACTGGGGCCCGGGAGTCGACCTGTTCGCGCCCGGCGACCGGATCGTCTCGGCGTCCGACGCGAGCGACACGGCGGTCAGGACGCTCTCGGGCACCTCGATGGCCGCCCCGCATGTCGCGGGCGCGGCCGCGCTCTATCTCGCCGGCCATCGCTTCGCGACTCCGGCCCAGGTCGGGGCGGCGCTGACGGCCGGGGCGAGCAAGGGCCGGGTGCGCGGCGCGGGTCCGGGCTCGCCGAACCGTCTGCTGCGGGTGGCCAACTGACGTAACGGCAGAACGCGTCGAGTGGACGGCCCCGCCTACGGGCGGGGCCGATTCATGTACCCGGCGTTACGAACCGGTAGTTCACGGGAACTCGGATTGTCTCCCCATTCCGCAGGGGAAGGCTTTCCACGCGCGCCCCCCATGGCCGACCCCATCCGCCCACCAGAGTGAACGCGGACAGGAGCTGTCATGCCCGCAACCCAACGCCCGGCGGCAAAACCGATACAAAGGACAAAAGCCGCCTCCGCGCCTCCATCCGCACTGCCGTCAGGTGATCCTATGATCGGTCGCATTCCCATTCTGGATATCCGCCCGCTGATCGACTGCGGCCGCCGCCCCGCCAAGGCGGTGGTGGACGAGACCTTCGAGGTCAGTGCCACCGTGTTCCGGGAGGGCCATGACGCGGTCAACGCCAATGTGGTCCTCCGGGATCCGTCCGGACGCTCCGGCCCCTGGACCCCGATGCGTGAACTCGCCCCCGGCACCGACCGCTGGGGCGCCGAGGTCACCCCCGGCGCGCCCGGCCGCTGGACGTACACGGTCGAGGCGTGGAGCGATCCCATCGCCACCTGGCGCCGGCACGCCCGTATCAAGATCCCGGCCGGGATCGACACCGATCTGGTCCTGGCGGAGGGCGCCCTGCTGTACGAGCGGGCCGCGGCCGGAGTGCCCAAGAACGACGGCCGGGAGGCGGTGCTGGCGGCCGTCGACGGGCTGCGCGACGAGCGCCGCCCGGTGGCCGACCGGCTCGCCGCCGCCCTCGCGCCCGATGTGACCGCGGCCCTCGACCGCCACCCGCTGCGGGAGTTGGTCACCACCTCGCGCCCGATGCCGCTCCAGGTGGACCGGGAGCGTGCGCTGTTCGGCTCCTGGTACGAGCTCTTCCCACGCTCGGAGGGCGCCAAGGTGACCGAGGGCCGGCGGCCGGTCAGCGGCACCCTGCGCACCGCCGCCGAGCGGCTGCCCGCGATCGCCGCCGCGGGCTTCGACGTGGTCTATCTGCCGCCGGTCCACCCCATCGGCACCGCCTTCCGCAAGGGCCCCAACAACACGCTCTCCGCGGGCCCCTTCGACGTGGGCTCGCCCTGGGCCATCGGCTCGGCCGACGGCGGCCATGACGCGATCCACCCCGACCTCGGCACCGTCGAGGACTTCGACCACTTCGTGGCGCGTGCCCGGGAGCTGCGCATGGAGGTGGCGCTGGACTTCGCGCTCCAGTGCTCCCCGGACCACCCCTGGGTCTCCCAGCACCCCGAGTGGTTCCACCAGCGCGCCGACGGCACCATCGCCTACGCCGAGAACCCGCCCAAGAAGTACCAGGACATCTATCCGCTCGCCTTCGACCGGGACTTCCACGGCCTGGTCCGGGAGACCGAGCGGGTGCTGCGCTTCTGGATGGCGCACGGGGTGCGGATCTTCCGGGTGGACAATCCGCACACCAAGCCGGTGGTCTTCTGGGAGAAGGTGCTCGGCGACATCCACCGCTCCGACCCCGATGTCCTCTTCCTCTCCGAGGCGTTCACCCGCCCCGCGATGCTGAACGCCCTCGGCGCGGTCGGCTTCCACCAGTCGTACACCTACTTCACCTGGCGGAACACCAAGCAGGAGCTCACCGACTACCTCACCGAGCTGTCCGGGGATGCGGCCGCCTGGATGCGGCCCAACTTCTTCGTCAACACCCCCGACATCCTGCACGCCTACCTTCAGGAGGGCGGCCGCCCCGCCTTCGCGGTGCGGGCCGTGCTCGCCGCCACCCTCTCCCCCACCTGGGGCGTCTACGCGGGCTACGAACTGTGCGAGGGCACCCCGGCGCGGCCGGGTGGCGAGGAGTACCTGGACTCGGAGAAGTACCAGCTGCGGCCGCGCGACTGGGCGGCGGCGGAGCGCGAGGGAAGAACGATCACCCCGCTGCTGGCCCGGCTGAACCGGGTGCGCCGCCGCCATCCCGCCCTGCGCCGGCTGCGCAACCTCAGATTCCACCACGCCGACAACGATTCCGTCATCGTCTACTCCAAGCGCGCGGGCGACTCGTGTGTGGTCACGGTCGTCAACCTCGACCCTCACCACACCCAGGAGGCGACGGTCTCGTTGAACATGCCGGAACTCGGCCTCGAGTGGCATGAGTCCGTCCCGGTGCGCGACGAGCTCACCGGCGAGACCTATCACTGGGGCAGGGACAACTATGTGCGCCTGGAGCCGGGGCGGGAGATGGCTCCGGCGCATGTGCTGTCCCTGCGACCGTCCTCACCGATCGGAGGGTCACCCACAACATGATCGTCAACGAGCCCGTACCGGACACATTCGAGGACACGCCCGCGGGCGACCGCGATCCCGACTGGTTCAAGCGCGCGGTCTTCTACGAGGTCCTGGTCCGCTCCTTCCAGGACAGCAACGGCGACGGCGTCGGCGACCTCAAGGGCCTGACGGCCAAGCTGGACTATCTGCAGTGGCTGGGCGTGGACTGCCTGTGGCTGCCCCCGTTCTTCGCCTCCCCGCTGCGCGACGGCGGCTACGACGTCTCGGACTACACCGCCGTGCTGCCGGAGTTCGGGGACCTCGCGGACTTCGTGGAGTTCGTCGACGCCGCTCATCAGCGCGGGATGCGCGTGATCATTGACTTTGTCATGAACCACACGAGTGATCAGCATCCGTGGTTCCAGGAGTCCCGCGGCGACCCGGACGGACCGTACGGCGACTACTACGTCTGGGCCGACGACGACAAGCAGTACCAGGACGCGCGGATCATCTTCGTCGACACCGAGACGTCCAACTGGACCTTTGATCCGGTACGTAAGCAGTACTACTGGCACCGCTTCTTCTCGCACCAGCCGGACCTCAACTTCGAGAACCCCGCCGTCCAGGAGGAGGTACTGGCCGCCCTGCGCTTCTGGCTGGACCTGGGCATCGACGGATTCCGGCTCGACGCCGTCCCATATCTGTATGCCGAGGAGGGCACCGACTGCGAGAACCTGCCCCGGACACATGAGATGCTCAGGCGCGTCCGGGCCGAGATCGACGCCCACTATCCGGACACCGTGCTGCTGGCCGAGGCCAACCAGTGGCCGGAGGACGTCGTCGACTACTTCGGCGACTTCTCGGCGGGCGGCGACGAATGCCATATGGCCTTCCACTTCCCGGTGATGCCGCGCATCTTCATGGCCGTGCGGCGCGAGTCCCGCTACCCGGTCTCGGAGATCCTCGCCAAGACCCCCGCCATCCCCTCCGGCTGTCAGTGGGGCATCTTCCTGCGCAACCACGACGAGCTGACGCTGGAGATGGTCACCGACGAAGAGCGCGACTACATGTACGCGGAGTACGCCAAGGATCCGAGAATGCGGGCCAACATCGGCATCCGCAGACGGCTGGCGCCGCTGCTGGACAACGACCGCAACCAGATCGAGCTGTTCACCGCGCTGCTGCTGTCCCTGCCCGGCTCGCCGATCCTCTACTACGGCGACGAGATCGGCATGGGCGACAACATCTGGCTCGGCGACCGCGACGCCGTGCGCACCCCCATGCAGTGGACCCCCGACCGGAACGCGGGCTTCTCCTCCTGCGATCCGGGACGGCTGTTCCTGCCGACCATCATGGACCCGGTCTACGGCTATCAGGTCACCAATGTCGAGGCGGCCATGAGCAGCCCGTCCTCGCTGCTGCACTGGACCCGCCGGATGATCGAGATCCGTAAGCAGAACCCCGCCTTCGGGCTCGGCTCCTTCACCGAGCTGCCGTCCTCCAACCCGGCCGTCCTCGCCTTCCTGCGCGAGGCCCCGACGGGCCGGGACGGCGAGGACGACCTGGTGCTGTGCGTGAACAACTTCTCGCGCTTCGCCCAGCCGACCGAGCTGGACCTGCAGTCCTTCGCCGGCCGCCATCCGGTGGAGCTGATCGGCGGGGTCCGCTTCCCGGCCATCGGCGAGCTGCCGTATCTGCTCACCCTGGCCGGGCACGGCTTCTACTGGTTCCGGCTGCGCCGCGCCGAAGCGGCGGGGCACTGGGCGGGCTGAAATCAGCCCCTCCAGGGGGCACCTCCCAGCGGTAGCTGGGGGAGCTTGAGGAGCGGGGTCTGGGGCGGAGCCCCAGTTGAGGGAAGGGGCGGGGAGGGGAACAGCCCGCCGCAGGCGCCAGGCTCCGCCGTGTGGTTTCGGCCGGGGCACGGCCTTCGCTCGTCCGTACGCGTCCACCTCGGGCGCGTACGGGCGTTTTCGACCCCCCGTCATGGGCACTCTGTACTCACATCGTCACCGACGGGCCCGATCGCGTTCACCGGGCTCACCGTACGGACGATCCTCGCCCGACACGTCCCGCACCGTCGCACAGTCAATGCCGCAATCCGGGACACTTTGCCCTGATCTGTCGTGTGCCCGGGGAAAGGACGCGACGCCATGCCGGAAGCTCCGCTCTCCCGGGGGGCACACCACCCGCCGACCGCCGTACCGCGGGAGCAGCCCCCGCCGACCGCCACCCGCACCACCGCGGCCGCGGGCCCGCCCGGTCTGCTCACCTCGCTCGCGCCGCTGCTCGCCGAGTGGCTGCCCCGGCAGCGCTGGTTCGCGGGCAAGGGCCGCCCCGTCACCGGCTTCGCGCTGGTCTCCGCGACCGAGCTGCTGCCGTGGCGGGCGAGCGGCGGCACGCCCGGTCTGCTCCATCTGCTGGTCCGCGCCCAGCAGCCGGAGCCACCGGGCCACCGGCACGGCTTCGGCTGCGGCCACCGGCGCGGGGCGGCGGCCAGCGACTGCTACCAACTGCTGCTCGGGGCGCGCCCCGCCCTGCCGCCGCCGCTCGCCCCCGCGCTCATCGGCCGGCCCAGCGGCGGTCCGCTGGACGGGCAGACGGTGTACGAGGCGCTGGCCGACCCCCGGCTCACCACGCTGCTGCTCGAGCGGCTGCGGACGCCCGGACGGCTCGGCCCGCTGCGCTTCGTACGGGAGCCGTCCAGCGCGATCCCGTCCGCGCTCGCGCCCCGGGTGATGACCGCCGAGCAGTCCAACTCCTCGGTGGTTTACGGCGATACGTTTATTCTCAAGCTCTTCCGGCGGGTCAGCCCCGGCACCAACCCGGACCTGGAGCTCCCCCTCGCGCTCGCCCGCACCAGCTGCGCCCGGGTGCCCGCGCCCGCCGCCTGGTTCGAGGCCGAGCCCCCGGCCGAGGGCGCCGGGCCGCGGCCGGAGCCGTTCACCCTGGGGCTGCTCCAGCCCTTCCTGGCCGGTTCCCGGGACGGCTGGCAGCTCGCGCTGGACGCCCTGGCCGCCGGGGGCGGCTTCACCGACGCCGCCCGCGCGCTGGGGCACGCGACCGCCGAGGTCCATCTGGCGATGGCCCGCGCGCTGCCCATCTCCGTGCTGCGCCGCCCGCAGATCGAGCACCTCGCCGCCGCGATGAGCGAACGGCTCGACTCGGCCGCCGCCGCGGTGCCCGCCCTCCAGCCGTACCGCACCGCGCTGCACGGCGCGTACGAGGACCTGGCCGCGCTGGGGCGCGCGGGCCGCACCTGGGCGGCCCAGCGCATCCACGGCGATCTGCACCTGGGGCAGGCGCTGCTCACGGGCGGCGGCGGAGGCGGAGGCGGCCAGTGGTCGCTCATCGACTTCGAGGGCGAGCCGTCCCGTCCACTGGCCGAGCGGCGCCGCCCGCAGCCGCCGGTGCGCGATATCGCGGGCATGCTGCGGTCCTTCGACTACGCGGCGGCCGTGGGGCGCCCTGCGCACCCGCAGGAGTGGGCGGACCGCACCCGCGCCGCGTACTGCGCGGGCTACGCGGAGGCGTCCGGCACCGATCCGCGCGACGAGCCTGAGCTGCTGCGCGCCCATGAGACCGACAAGGCCGTCTACGAGGTGCTCTACGAGGCGCGGCACCGCCCCGACTGGCTGTCCGTCCCGATGACCGCGATCCACCGCCTGGCCGCCACCCGCGGCTGACCCCGGGCCGGGGCGGCCCGGCCCCGGCCCCCTTGCCCGCCGTTCCCTCCGACACCCCCGACACCCCCGGGAGGACCACCCCGTGACCGCACGACCGCCGTCCGGCCAGTACCCGTCCGACGAGGGACCGGGCCACGCGCCCGCCGCCACCGGCGCCACAACCGGCCCGGCGGTCCCGGCGACGTTCCGCTCCGGCCACCCCCATCCGCCCGCGCACCCGGGCTCCGGGGCCCGGGTCTCCTACGGCTCACCACCCGTGCCCCGGGCGCCCCGCCCCGACGAGGAGCGGCACGCGGAGGACGGCGGCGTGGGCGGGCCGTCGCGGGTGGCCGGGCGGCCCGTGGCCGGGGCCGGCGCGGGCCCCGGCGACGTGGTGGCGGACGAGCGGGGGGTGCGGGCCGCGCCCGCGCTGGGCGACGCGGACCTGCGGCGGCTGCTGGCCGGGGCGCATCACGATCCGCATGCGGTGCTCGGCGCCCATCCCGTGCCCGGCGGGGTGCTGTTCCGTGCCCTGCGCCCGTACGCCCGGTCGGTGACCGTCGCCGCCGAGGGGTTGCGCGCACGGCTGCGGGCCGAGGGGGACGGGCTGTTCTCCGGGGTGCTGCCGCTGCGGGAGATCCCGGACTACCGGCTGCTGGTGGCGTACGAGGACGCCGAGCTCGAGCTGCACGACCCGTACCGCTTCCTGCCCGCCCTCGGCGAACTCGATCTGCACCTCATCGGCGAGGGCCGCCACGAGGAGCTGTGGCGGGCGCTCGGCGCGCGGCCGATGACCCACCAGGGCGTGGCCGGCACCCGCTTCACCGTCTGGGCGCCCAATGCCCTCGGGGTGCGGCTGACCGGCGACTTCACCTACTGGGACGGCACCGCGCTGCCGATGCGCTCGCTCGGCGGCAGCGGCGTGTGGGAGCTGTTCCTGCCGGGCGTCGGCGAGGGCGCGCTCTACAAGTTCGAGATCGCCCGGCCCGACGGCGGCCATTCCCTGCGCGCCGACCCGATGGCGCTGCGCACCGAGTGCCCGCCCGCCACCGCCTCCGTCGTCCACGCCTCGCACCACGACTGGGGCGATGACGCGTGGATGGCGGGCCGGGCCGGCGGGCGCGTCCATGAGCTGCCGTTCTCCGTCTACGAGGTGCATCTGCCGTCCTGGCGCCCGGGGCTGACCTACCGCCGGCTCGCCGAGCAGCTCCCGGCGTACGTCAAGGACCTGGGCTTCACCCACGTCGAGCTGATGCCGGTGGCCGAGCACCCCTTCGGCGGCTCCTGGGGCTACCAGGTCACCGGCTTCTACGCGCCCACGGCCCGGCTCGGCACCCCCGACGACTTCAAGTACCTGGTGGACGCGCTGCACCGGGCGGGCATCGGGGTCATCGTGGACTGGGTGCCCGCGCACTTCCCCAAGGACGCCTGGGCGCTGGCGGAGTTCGACGGCCGTCCGCTGTACGAGCCCGCCGACCCGCTGCGCGCCGCGCACCCCGACTGGGGCACGCTGGAGTTCGACTACGGGCGCACGGAGGTGCGCAACTTCCTGGTGGCGAACGCGGTCTACTGGTGCGAGGAGTTCCATGTCGACGGCCTGCGGGTGGACGCCGTCGCCTCGATGCTCTACCTCGACTACTCCCGCGAGCCCGGCCAGTGGACGCCCAACGCGCACGGCGGCCGGGAGAACCTGGACGCGGTCGCCTTCCTCCAGGAGATGAACGCGACCGTCTACCGCCGCTGCCCGGGGGTGGTCACCATCGCCGAGGAGTCGACCGCGTGGGACGGGGTCACCCGGGCCACCCACCATGTGGGCCCCAGCGGCTTCGGCGGCCTCGGCTTCGGGCTGAAGTGGAACATGGGGTGGATGCACGACTCGCTGTCCTATCTCGCGCACGAGCCGGTGCACCGCGCCTATCACCACCACGAGATGACGTTCTCGATGGTGTACGCGTACAGCGAGAACTACGTGCTGCCGATCTCGCACGACGAGGTGGTGCACGGCAAGCGGGCCCTGGTGTCGAAGATGCCCGGCGACTGGTGGCAGCAGCGCGCGACCCACCGCGCGTACCTCGGCTTCATGTGGGCCCATCCGGGCAAGCAACTGCTGTTCATGGGCCAGGAGTTCGCGCAGGGCGCCGAGTGGTCCGAGGCGCACGGGCCCGACTGGTGGCTGCTGGACCCGTCGTACTCCGCCGAGCCCGACCACCGGGGCGTCCGCGATCTGGTCCGCGACCTGAACCAGACGTACGCGGCCACGCCCGCGCTCTGGCAACGGGACACCGATCCCGAGGGCTTCTCCTGGATCGAGGGCGATGCCCGCGAGGACAATGTCTTCGCCTTCCTCCGCCACGACGCCGAGGGCTCCCCGCTGCTGGCCATCAGCAACTTCTCCCCGGTGGTCCGGCGTGAGTACCGCGTCGGGACGCCGGAGGCGGTGCCGGTGTGGCGCGAGGTGCTGAACACCGACGACCGGCGCTACGGCGGCGGTGGCGTGGTCAACGCCGAGCCGCTGAAGGCCGAGCCCACCGGGTGGCACGGCCGTCCGGCCTCCATCCTGCCGGTGCTGCCGCCGCTGGGCACGATCTGGCTGCGGCCCGCCTGAGCCGTACGCATCCGAGCCGTACGCACCCGATCCGTACGCCTCGTCAGCCGTCGGACCCGCCGAGCCCCGTGAGGCCGTCCCGGACCCGGTGGGCGTCGGGGTGGCCGAGGGAGTCGAACCGGGTCAGGGCCCGCTGCCAACTGCGGCGGGCCCCGGCCCGGTCCCCGGCGGCGAGCTGGGCGCTGCCGAGCCGGTGCAGCGACTCGGCCTCCCGGACCCGCTCGCCCCGGCCGCGCCGCAGATCCACCGCGTGCCGGTAGCAGCTGATGGCCTGCTGGTGGTCGCCGACGTGCTGATGGGCGTAGCCGAGGCTGTCCCAGGCGGCGGACTCCCCGCGCCTGTCCCCCGCCTGCCGCAGCATGGTCAGCGCCTTCTCGCAGTGGACGAGGGTCTGCTGGAAGTCGCCCAGCATGGCGTACGCCCAGCCGACATTGTTCAGGGCGTACGCCTCACCGCTGCGGTGGCCGGCCGCCCGGTACAGCTTCAGGGCGCGCAGCGCGTGGTGCAGCCCCTCGTCAAGGCGCCCCTCCCGCTCGCTGGCGAGGTTGAGCGCGCCATGGGCCAGGGCCTGCCCGATGGCGTTGCCGGTCTCGCGGTGCAGGTTCAGGGCGCGCACCAGATGGCCGCGGGCCCGGTCGTAGCGCCCCATCCGAAGATCGGCCAGGCCCAGGGCGTAGCAGGAGTGGGCCTGACCGGTGAGGTCGCGGATGCGGTGGGCCGAGCCCAGGGCGATCCGGTGGACGGTGCGCTGGTCGTGCCAGTGGCCGCGCTGGTCCAGGAACTCGGTCAGCGACCAGGCGAGTTGCCAGGCGTGGGTCTCGAATCCGGCCTCCGCGGCCTCGTGCAGGGCCGCCATCAGCGCCGGATAGGTGACGATGAACCAGAGCAGCGCCTCGCCGTGCCCCGCGAACTCACCGGCGTTGACGCCCGGCCGGACCGGCTCGACCGCGATCGGCTCCCGGTGCGGGGTGAAGGCCCTCCCGGCGGCCACGGCGGTGTGCAGATAGTGGTCGAGCACCCGGTGCAGCGCGGCGCGGCGCTCCTCCCGCGCGTCGTACGCCTGGGTGAGCTCCATGGCGTAGGCGCGCAGCAGATCGTGGAAGCCGTACTGGCCGGGGGCGCGCTCGGTGATCAGATGCGCCCGGGTCAGCTGGATCAGCAGCCGGCGGGCCTGCGGCACCGGGATACCCACCAGGCTGGCGGCCGCGGGGGCCGCGATGTCGGGGCCCGGGTGGACGCCCAGCAGCCGGAACAGCCGGGCGGCGTCGGCGCCCAGGGCGTGGTACGACCAGGAGAAGACGGCCCGGACATCGGTGGTGGCGTCCCCGCCCTCGAACGCGTCGAGGCTGCCGCGGGCGTCGCGCAGCTCCCCGGCGAGCGCCTCCAGGCCGAAGCGGGGGTGGGTGGCGGCGCGGGCGGCCACGATGGCGAGCGCGAGCGGCAGCCCGGCGCACACCGTGATGACCTCCTCGACGGCCTCGGGTTCGGCGGCCACCCGCTCGGCGCCCACCCGGCTGACCAGCAGTTCGCGCGCCTCGTCGCGGTCGAGCAGATCCAGCGGCAGCGGCTGGGCCTGCTCGGCGACGACCAGGCTGGTGAGTTCGTTACGGCTGGTCAGCACCACCAGACAGCCGGGGGAACCGGGCAGCAGGGGCCGCACCTGCTCCGCGTCCCGGGCGTTGTCGAGCAGGATCAGCATCCGGCGGTCGGCCAGCAGGCTCCGGTACAGCGCGGTCTGCGCCTCGAGGGTCGCGGGGATCCGGTGGGCGGGCACCTGGAAGGCGTCCAGGAAGCCCCGTACGGCCTCGGCGGCGGTCATGGCCGAGTCGGTGGGTCCGAAGCCGCGCAGATTCACATAGAGCTGGCCGTCGGGGAACCGGTCGCGGACGCGGTGGGCCCAGTGCACGGCGAGGGTGGTCTTGCCGAGGCCGCCGCTGCCCGCGATCACGGTGATCCTCGCGGCGGTGGGCGCCCGTCCCCTGCCCTCGCCCGTACTCGCGCCCGCGCTCGCGCCCGCGCCCGCGGGCAGCAGGGCGTCCAGCCCGGCCAGTTCGCGCTCACGGCCGGTGAAGTGGGCCACGTCGGAGGGGAGTTGCTGGGGTACGGCGGTGACGACGGTGATCTGCTCGGGGGCGGTGGCGGTGGCGGGCATGCCCGAGGACCCGGCGGCGGGTTCGGCGGCGGGCTCGGGGGGCTCGTCGGCGGGCGGAGTGCCCTCCGGGGCGGGAGCGGTTGCCGGGGCGGGGGTCGCGTCGGGCTGCGCCGGTGGCGCCGCGGGAGCGCTCCCGTGCGCGCCGGAGGCCCCGGAGGGGTCCCCGGCCCGGCTGTCCCGGCTGTCCCGGCTGTCCCGGCTGTCCCGGCTGTCCCGGCTGTCCCGGCCATCGTGGCCGTCCCGGCCGTCCCTGCCCTCCCGGCTGTCCTCGAGCGCCTGCCGGTGGAGCCGTTGCAGCTCGTCGCCGGGCTCGATGCCCAGCTCCTCCACGTACCTCCGGCGGGTGGACCGGAACAGCGCGAGGGCGTCGGCCCGCCTGCCGCAGCGCCGTAGCGCCTCCATGAGCAGCGCCACCGAGCGTTCCCGCAGGGGGTGTTCGGCCACCAGGACGGACAGCTCGGCGGCGGCCTCGTGGTGGCGTCCGGAGCGCAGATCGATCGCGGCGCACTCCTCGACCGCCGCGCGCCGCTCCTCCTCCAGACCGGCGCCCAGGGTCTCCGGCAGCCAGCCGCCCGCGACGTCCGCCAGCGCGGGCCCGCGCCACAACTGGAGCGCGGCGCGCAGCAGTTCCCCGGCCCGTTCCCCGGCGGCCACGGCGGCCTCGGGCTCCCCGGTGGCCCCGGCGTCCTTGGGAGCCTCCCGCGCGGCCCGCACCAGATCGCGGAACCGGTGCAGATCGACCTGCTCACGCGCGACGGTCAGCGAATAGCCCTTCGCCGATGTCGTCAACTCGGCCCCGGGCAAGGCGGACAGGATCCGCCGCAGCTTGGAAATCTGCACCTGTACGGCGTTTCGCGCGGACCCCGGTGGGTCCTCGCCCCATACTGCCAACACCAGCCTGTCGACGGACACCACGCGGCCGGAGGCCATCAGCAGCATCGCCAGAACGGACCGCTGCTGTGCGGCGGTCGGCCCCTGCGGACGCTCGCCCTGCCATATTCCGACCGGTCCCAACAGGCGAAACTCGGTCCCATCCACACACTGCCCCCGTTGGTACCAGAGATTTCACTGTGACCACTTGGAAGCCTACCCACGGGTTCGGGTCAGCGAGGCATCAGCGGTATATCAGCGGCTCGTAGCACCCTACGAGTGTTCGAGGGCCCCACGGGCACCAGAAGCTCTCCCCGGCCACCGCCGACGGCGGCGGCCGGACCGGAACTCTCCGGTCTCCGGGCCCTCTTCCGACGATGAACGGGGGACGGTATGGCAGTGAGGTGCCGAGGAGGCGGCTCATGACCACCGCAGGAGGAACACGGAGCACACCACGGATCGGCGAGCTCGTCTACGACCTCGAACGCGAGGCCATGGGCCGGGTCGCCTACGTGGACACCGGCGGGAACATCGCCTGGGTCAAGCCACTGCGCGAGGGCCCCGAGTGGACGGCCCTCCCGGAACAGCTGCGCCGCGCGCCTGACGGCGAGCGCTGAGGCGCCTTCGGCGCCGAAAGGCCGCCAAGGGGCAGCGGCGGCGTGGCCAATGGCGGCGTCTCGCGTCTTCCAACGGGGGGAAGACGCGGGGCGCCATTCGCCGTGTCCGCCACGCGGTGTGCCCCGGGCCGCGTGCCCCGGCCGTATGCCCCCGGCCGCGTCCACCACGTCGTGTGCCCCGGGCCGTGCGCCCCGGGCCCGTGAAACGCGCACGGCCCTGCCCCGATTCAGGAGGGCAGGGCCGCGTTGCGCGTGGGGTGTCAGGCGGGCACGTGCTCCTTCGCCGTGTCACCGTCACGCCGCTCGGGGAGGGACTTGCCCTCGGCCGCCTCGGAGTCGTCCGCGGCCGGGCCGTGGCCGCCACCGTTGCGGGCGAAGCCCTCCGCGTCGAACGGCAGCCGTCCGGCGAGGACTTCGTTCATCCGCTCCTTGTCGATCTCCTTGGTCCAGGTGCCGACCAGGACGGTCGCGACCGCGTTGCCCGCGAAGTTGGTGAGGGCGCGGGCCTCGCTCATGAAGCGGTCGATGCCGACGATCAGGCCGACGCCGTCGACGAGTTCGGGCCGGTGCGACTGGAGACCGCCCGCCAGCGTCGCCATGCCCGCGCCGGTCACACCGGCGGCGCCCTTCGACGCGACGATCATGAAGACGAGGAGGGATATCTGCTGGCCTATGGAGAGCGGGTCGCCCATGGCCTCGGCGATGAAGAGCGAGGCCATCGTCAGGTAGATGGCGGTGCCGTCCAGGTTGAAGGAGTAGCCCGTGGGCACGGTGATACCGGCGACCGGCTTGCTGACGCCCGCGTGCTCCATCTTCGCGATCAGCAGCGGCAGCGCCGACTCCGAGGAGGACGTCGACAGGATCAGCAGGAACTCCCGCGCCAGGTACTTCAGCAGCAGGAAGATGTTGACGCCCGCGACCAGCCGCAGAATCGTCCCGAGGACGATGAACACGAAGAGCGCGCAGGTCACATAGAAGCCGATCATGATGACCGCGAGCGCCTTGAGCGCGTCCAGACCGGTCTCGCCGACCACGGCGGCGATCGCGCCGAAGGCGCCGACCGGGGCGGCCCACATGACCATCGACAGCAGCTTGAAGACGAGCTGCTGTATGTGGCCTATGCCGCGCAGCACCGGCTCGCCCGCCTTGCCCATCGCCTGCAGGGCGAAGCCCGCGAGGAGGGCCACGAACAGGGTCTGCAGCACCTCGCCCGCGGTGAAGGCGGAGACCAGCGTCTTCGGGATGATCCCGAGCAGGAAGTCCGCCGTCGACTCGGAGGCGCCGTCGGCCTGGCTCTGTCCGGCCTGGGCCGCCTCATGGCTCATGTGCAGGCCGCTGCCGGGCTCGAGGAAGTTGCCGACGACCAGGCCGATGGCGAGGGCCACGGTCGACATCACCATGAAGTAGCCGAGCGCCAGACCGCCGACCGCGCCGACCTTCGCCGCCTTGCGCACCGAACCGACGCCGAGCACGATCGTGCAGAAGATGATCGGCGAGATCAGCATCTTGATGAGGTTGACGAAGCCTTCGCCGATCGGCTTGAGCTCCACCGCCGTATCGGGGGCCACGAAGCCCACGAGGATGCCGAGCGCCACCGCGCCGATGACGGCGAGGTAGAGGTAGTGAATCCTTTCCTTCTTCGGCTTCGTCCCATCCGGTGCCGTACGCCCGGATGCGGGCGGCGTGGTGTCCGCAGCCACGGTGCTGCCTCCTTCTGTTCTGCCGTCCAACTGTCCCGGCGCTGTACCGTGTGCGGCTCGCACACCGCCTTGAACGGTCCCGGCGACTATGCCCCAGCCTGTGACGGGGGTCACCCTTCCGTTCATTTCGTTCACACAAAGATGCGTGTGCAGACTGATGGCCATGCGCATCCCCCACCCCCGGAGCCTGGCGGGCCAGCTGTTCGCGATGCAGGTCGTGCTGGTCGCCGCCCTGGTGGCCGGGTGCGCTGTCTTCGCCTACGTCACCGACCGCGAGCAGGCGGTGGCGGCCGCGCGGCAGCGGGCGACCGCCGTCGCGGTGGCCGTCGCCGACTCCCCGTCGGTCGCCGAGGCCGCGCGGTCGAAGGACCCCACGGCCCGGCTCCAGCCGTACGCGGAGAAGGTGCGCCGGGACACCGGCGTCACCTTCGTCACGATCATGGATACCCACGGGGTGCGCTGGGCGCACCCCGATCCGCGCCAGATCGGCGCCACCTATCTCGGCCACATCAAGCCCGCGCTGCGCGGGCGGATCTTCGCCGAGACCTACACCGGCACGCTCGGCTCCTCCGTCCGCGTGGTCGCCCCGGTGCGCGACACCCGCGCCGGCGGCCGGATCACCGCACTGGTCAGCGCGGGGATAACCGTGGACACCATCAGCGCCCAGGTGCGCCGGCAACTGCTCGCGCTGCTCGGTGTGGCGGCCGCGGCGCTCGCGGTCGGCGGCCTGTGCGCGTATGTGATCAACGCCCGGCTGCGCCGCCATACGCACGGGATGAACGCGGCCGAGCTGAGCCGGATGCACGACTACCACGAGGCCGCGCTGCACGCCGTGCGCGAGGGGCTGCTGATGCTCGACGGCCGACGGCGGATCGCGCTGATCAACGACGGCGGGCGGGAGCTGCTCGGCCTGCCCGAGGACTCCGTCGGCCGCTACGTCTCCGACCTGGGCCTGCCGCCCGCGCTGACCGGCGCCCTGCTGGCCGCCGAGCCGCGGGTGGACGAGCTGCATCTGACCGCGGAGCGGGTCGTGGTCGTCAACACCTCCCCGGTGAGCAGCGGTGAGCAGCGCGGCACGGTCGTCACGCTGCGCGACCACACCGAGCTCCAGGCGCTCTCGGGCGAGCTGGACTCGCTGCGCGGCTTCGCGGAGGCGCTGCGCTCCCAGGCCCATGAGGCCGCGAATCGACTGCATGCCGTCGTCTCGCTGATCGAACTGGGCCGGGAGGACGAGGCGGTCGACTTCGCCACCGCCGAGCTGGAACTGGCCCAGGCGCTGACCGACCAGGTGGTGGCGGCCGTCGCCGAACCCGTCCTGGCCGCCCTGCTGCTGGGCAAGGCGGCCCAGGCCAGCGAGCGCGGCGTCGAGCTGGTCCTGGCCCCCGACAGCCGTATCGACGACGGCGTCCTCCCGCCCGGCCTGCCCGCCCGCGACCTGGTGACCATCCTCGGCAACCTCATCGACAACGCCACGGACGCGGCCGCCGAGGGCGTCGGCAACGAGTCGGCCCCGCGCAGCGCCCGCGTCACGGTCACCGCCCGCGCGGACGCCGGCGAGCTGACCCTGCGCGTATCGGACACCGGCGCCGGGCTCGACCCGGCGGCGGCCGAGGAGATCTTCCGCCGCGGCTGGAGCACGAAGTCCCCCGGCCGCGGCCTGGGCCTGGCCCTGGTCCAGCAGGCCGCCCGCCGCAACGCGGGCACGGTGGAAGTGACGACCTCCCCCGACGGCGGCGCCGAATTCACCGCCCGCCTACCACTGACGACCCCGGCCACCACGCCTTGACCCCCACGTCGCGTAGAGGCGCCCCCCCACGGGCCCCTGCAGCACCCGGCAGCCGCCGGGCGGGGGCCGGCGCCGGGCGCGCACCGGGCCCAGGCGGCGGCTCCCCCGGGAAGCCGCCACCTTCACATCAGCCCGGCCGCCGGGCGGCGAAGCCCAGCCGCGCGGGCGATGCTCAGGGCGGGCGGGCCCCGCATCGGGGTGTCTCCCGGGCTCCGCAGGGCCCGAGGCGGCGGCCGCCGGGGGCGGGGCGCCGTTCCATCCCGCTGCCGGGCGGCCAAATCCGGCCGCCCCGGGGCGGGGGGCCGGGGGCGGAGGCCCTGGGAGACGGGGTGCAGGGGAATCGTCACCGTAGGGATCTGGCCACTTGCGGTTACCCTCCGTAAATTGGAGCCCTGAGCTTCCGTGTACACCGCGTTTCGACCGCGTTTCGAGAGGAATCCGTTCATGAGCCCGCCGCAGGCGAGACCGGGGGATCCGGCGCCGATCCGGGTTCTCGTCGTCGAGGACGACCCCGTCGCGGCGGACGCGCACCGGATGTACGTCGAGCGCGTTCCCGGCTTCGCCGTCGTCGGGGCGGCGCGGAGTGGCGGGGACGCGCAGCGGCTGCTGGAGCGGACGCCCGCCGATCTGCTGCTGCTGGACCTCTACCTCCCCGACGGGCACGGCCTCCAGCTCGTACGGGCGCTGCGCGCCGCCGGAAACGGCGCGGACGTGATCGCGGTCACCTCGGCCCGTGACCTCGCGGTGGTCCGCGACGGCGTCTCCCTCGGGGTCGTGCAGTACGTGCTGAAACCGTTCACCTTCTCCACCCTCCGGGACCGCCTCCTCCGGTACGCCGAGTTCCGGTCGACCGCGGGCGAGGCCAGCGGGCAGGACGAGGTGGACCGGGCGCTGGCCGCGCTACGGGCGCCGCAGCCCGCCGCGATGCCCAAGGGGCTGACCCAGGCCACCCTGCACGCCGTCACCGAGGCGCTGCGCGGTGCGGCGGAGGAGGGCATCTCGGCCGCGGCGACCGCCGAGACCGTGGGGATCTCCCGGATCACCGCCCGCCGCTATCTGGAGCACCTGGTGGAGGCCGGGCGGGCCGCCCGCGCCCCGCACTACGGGCAGATCGGACGGCCCGAGCTGCTGTACCGCTGGCTCAGCGAGCTCTAGGGGCGTCGGGCGGCTCGTGACGCCTGCGGCCCGCCCATTGCCTCACCTGGGGCTCCGCCCCCGACCCCGGGGTCCAGGGGCCGGGCCACTGGTTCGGGAAGGGCGGGAGGGGAGGGGAAAGACCACCGGACACCCGTAGGCGCTGCGCGCACCACCGCCGCCCGGCCCCCGCTCAGCCGCCACCCCTCGCGCCCACCATCCCCCGCGCCAGCGCCCGGTCGAGCTCCGCCGCCGCGTCCACCATGCAGCCCTCGAACGTCCTATCGGTCCCGGGGTCGATCCACCGCGCGAAGGCCTGCTCGTACACGGTCTGCGCGAGCCGCACCAGGTACACCGCCTGCCGCTCCGGGATGCCCCGCTTCACCAGGAGCGAGGTGAGCAGGTCGTGGAGCGTCGCCATCTTGAGGACTTCCCGCTCGCGCAGCTCGGGGTTGGCCGCGATGACGCTCTGCCGCCTGTGCGCGACGGCCCGGTCCGCCGGGAAGAACCGCCCGGAGCTGGTGAGCGCGGCGATGAGCACCCGCCACGGCGGGGTGTCGGCGGGCGCCTCCTCCACCTCCTGCCGCAGATGCGCGACCAGCCTCTCCGTGCCGCCGCCGAAGAGCGCTTCCCGCTTGTCCGGGAAGTATCGGAAGAACGAGCGCTTCATCAACCCGGCCCGTTCCGCGATGTCCGCGACGGTCGTGCCGTCGTAGCCGCGCTCGGCGAACAGTTCAAGAGCTGCCGTCTCCAGGCGCAGCTGCGCATCCGGCTCCCACCTAGGCATGCCCTCAGAATATCCAAGCCCCTCGCGATGACACTTGGTGTTATCGTGGCGACGACAAACGACAACACCAAGTGTCATCAGGAGGCGGCAATGAGAGCTGTCCAGATCGACGAGTTCGGCGGTCCGGAGGTGCTCCGCTTCGTGGAGACCGACGCACCCGCCCCCGGCCCCGGGCAGATCCAGGTCGAGGTGCGCGCATGCGGCACCAACCCCGCCGACTGGGTCGTGCGCGAGGGCGCCCTCGGCGGTCGACTGCCCCAGGGAACCGGCTTCGAGATAGCGGGGGTCGTGTCGGCGCTCGGCGAGGGCGTCGAGGGCACCGCCGTCGGGGACCGGGTCTTCGGGAACCTGCTCTTCGGCGGCACCACCTCCGGCGCGGCCGAGTTCGCCGCGCTCGGGCACTGGGGCGCCATCCCGGACGGGATGGCGTTCGAACAGGCGGCGGCGATCCCGATGGTGGCCGAGACCGCGGTCCGCGTCCTGGACGAAGTGGGCGTGGCCAAGGGACACACCGTGTTCCTCAACGGGGGAAGCGGCGCCGTCGGGCAGCTCGCCACCCAGATCGCCGTACGCCGCGGGGCGCGCGTCATCGTGACGTCAGGCGAGGCGAAGGAAGCCCTCATGCGCGGGCTCGGGGCGGAGGTCACGCGCTACGGCGAGGGCCTCGAGGAGCGCGTGCGCGAACTCGCCCCGCACGGCGTGGACCGCGTCGTGGACATGGGCCGGGGCGGCGTGCTCCCCGCGCTGATCGCGCTCGCCGGGGACCCCTCCCGCGTGGTGACGATCACCGACTTCGAGCAGGCCGCCGAGTTCGGGGTCCGGGCGAGCGGCCGCGAGGGCACCGACTTCCGCCTGGACGCCCCCCAGTGGGTGGCCGACGCCATCGCCGCCGGAACCCTGAGCCTTCCGGTGTGGCGTGTCGAGCCCTGGGAGAAGATCGCCGAGGTCCAGGAGGACATCAAGTCCGGTTCGGCGAGGGGGAAGACGGTCCTCCGCGTCAGCGCGTAAACGCGTACCCGCGTCGGCGCGTAAGCGCGTACCCGCGTCGGCGCGTAAGCGCGTAGCCGCGTCGGCGCGTAAACGCGTACCCGCGTCGGCGCGTAAACACCTGAGCGCGTCGGTACATGAATAGGAAAGTTTCCTATCCGACATCTTGTCGCGGCCATGCCGCCTCGCTAGGTTCAGCCTCGCTCGACTTCCTCCCACCCCCCACCCAGGAGGCTCCGTCAGCCATGCCTTCACCCCTGTCCGGCCCGGCGCGCCGCAGACTCGCCCTCGCCGCCGCCATCGGTCTGCTCGCCGCGGGCGCCACCACGGCGGCCACCGCCCAGGCGGCGCCGCGGGCGGAGCACACCGCCGCCGCGCCCAGCGGGCTCAACGGCCCCTACCTGTACCTGGGTTGGGGTTCCCCGCCCAAGGCCACGGACGTCATGTCGGCCACCGGCATCCAGCAGTTCACGATGGCCTTCATGCTGTCCGACGGCGGCTGCAACCCCAAGTGGGACGGCTCCCGCGCGCTCACCGGCGGCAACGACCAGTCGACGATCAACTCCATCCGCTCGGCGGGCGGCGATGTCACCGTCTCGTTCGGCGGCTGGAGCGGTAACAAGCTGGGCGAGAAGTGCTCCTCCGCGTCCGCGCTCGCCGGCGCGTACCAGAAGGTCATCGACGCCTACAAGCTCAAGTCGATCGACATCGACATCGAGTCGACCGAGTTCGAGAACGCGACGGTCCGCCAGCGCGTGATCGACGCGCTCAAGACGGTCAAGCAGAAGAACAGCGGCATCAAGGTGTACATCACCTTCGGCACCACCACGAGCGGCCCGGATTCCAACGGCAAGGACCTGGTCAAGCGCGGTGCCACGGCCGGGCTCGACGTGGACGGCTGGGCGGTCATGCCGTTCGACTTCGGCCAGGGCTCGATCGACATGGCGGGGGCCACCAAGTCCGCGGTGGACGGTCTGAAGAACACCGTGGCGAGCGCGTACGGCCTCTCCTCCGACGCCGCCTACCGCAAGGTCGGCTTCTCCTCGATGAACGGCAAGACCGACGTCGCGGGCGAGACCATATCCCTGAACAACTTCAAGGACATGGTCTCCTACGCCAAGAGCCACCACCTGGCCCGCGTCAGCTTCTGGTCGCTCAACCGCGACCGCAAATGCGGCTCGGGCACGGACGGGGACGCGTGCAGCGGTATCGACCAGGGCACGTACGACTTCACCAAGGCGCTCGCGGGCTACAACGGCTGACACCGAGCCGAGCCGAACCCGCCCGCCCCGCGAGGTGGCGGCGCTCGATCAAGTGACCATCCAGGTCACGGGGATTGACCTTCCGTTGAAGCCGACCTTACGGTCAGCCCGCAGCCCACAGAGGCCAGCAAGGAGGTCGTGCCCGTGCGCCCCACCGCCCCACTGATCCTCGCCGCCACCCTCGCCGCCACCGCCGGACTCACATCCTGCGGTGGCGGTTCGGGCAGCGACCCGGACACCGTCAAGGTCGCCTACAACCGCTCCACCGACAACAAGATCCGCTTCAAGGACAACCATCTCGCCGAGGTCAAGAAGCAGTTCGAGAAGGCCAACCCCGGCAAGAAGGTCAAGCTGATCCCGATCCAGGCGCAGGACAACGACTACGCCACCAAGGTCCAGCAGATGATGCGGTCCCCGAAGACCGCCCCGGACCTGGTCTACGAGGACACCTTCCGGATCAACTCCGACATCAAGGCGGGCTATCTGCGCCCCCTCGACGGCTATCTGGCGAAGTGGAAGACCTGGGACCAGTTCGTCGACACCGCGAAGGCCGCGGCCAAGGCCGAGGACGGCAAGACGTACGGCGTCCCGGACGGCACCGACACCCGCGGCCTGTGGTTCAACAAGGAGATCTTCGCCAAGGCCGGGCTGCCCGCCGACTGGTCGCCCAAGAACTGGGACGAGATCCTCGAGGCGGCGCGCACGATCAAGAAGAAGGTCCCCGGCGTCACCCCGCTCAACGTCTACACCGGCAAGGCCCCGGGCGAGACCTCCGTGATGCAGGGCTTCGAGATGCTGCTGTACGGCACGGGCGAGGGGGGCGGGAACCCGCTCTACGACCCCGGCGCCAAGAAGTGGGTCACCGGCGGCAAGGGGTTCAGCGACGCCCTCGGCTTCCTCAAGACCCTCTACTCCGAGAAGCTGGGCCCGGACATCTCCGACGCCCTCGACCCCAATGTCGGCACCACCGTCTTCAGCGAATGGCTGCCCCAGGGCAAGCTCGCCATCGCGCTCGACGGCTCCTGGCTCGGCCAGAACTGGCTGAAGACCGGCGGCAAGCCGTGGCCCGAGTGGTCCAAGACCCTCGGCCAGGCCCCGATGCCCACGCAGCACGGCCAGGCGCCCGGCAAGGTCAGCATGTCCGGCGGCTGGACGTGGGCGATCACCGCGAAGTCCAAGAACCCCGATCTGGCCTGGAAGTTCATCCAGCAGCTCCAGACCAGGGACAACGCGGTCACCTGGGACGTCGTCGACGCGCAGATCGCGGTCCGCAAGGACGTCGCGCAGGACCCGAAGTACACCTCGTCCATGCCCGGGATCACCTTCTTCACGGGCCTGGTGAAGTACACCCACTACCGCCCCACCACCCCCGTCTATCCGCAGGTCTCCACGGCGATCGGCGAAGCGATGGAGGCGGCGACCACGGGTGACGCCTCACCGGAGAAGGCCGCGAAGTCCTACGACGACCAGCTGAAGTCCATCGCCGACGGCGCCACGGTGGCGGCGGGCGGCCAGGGCTGAGGGCCGGCCCCGATGGCAACCGCGACCAAGGTGGCGGCGGCCCCGACGGAGACCCCGGCCCGGCCGGGCCCCCGTCGCGGCCGCCCCCTGCGCTGGCTTCCGCTCGCCCCCGCCACCGTCATGCTGCTGCTCTTCCTCGGTGGCCCGATCGCCTACTGCGTCTATATCGCCTTCACGAACATGCAGCTCACGGGCGCGTCCTCGACGGACTTCGTGGGCCTGGACAACTTCCGGCGCGCCTTCGGGGACGACGACTTCCGCAACGCGGTCGTCCTCACCCTCGTCTTCACCCTGCTCTCCTCCCTCGTCGGCCAGAACACCCTGGGCCTGGCCCTGGCCGCCCTGATGCAGCGCGCCTCCCGGCCGGTGCGCACGCTGACCGGCTCGATCGTCATCGCGGCCTGGGTCGTCCCCGAGATCGTGGCGGGCTTCCTGCTGTACGCGTTCTTCCGCCGCGAGGGCACGCTCAACGCGCTGCTGGACTGGCTTGGCCTGCCGTCCCAGAACTGGCTCTACACCCTGCCCATCCTCGCCGTCTCCTTCGCCAACGTCTGGCGCGGCACGGCCTTCTCGATGCTCGTCTACTCCGCCGCGCTGTCCGAGATCCCCAAGGAGATCACCGAGGCGGCGGAGGTCGACGGCGCGGGCGGCCTCGGCCGCTTCTGGCACATCACCCTGCCGATGATCCGCCGCTCCATCGGCACGAATCTGATGCTGAACACGTTGCAGACGCTGTCGGTGTTCGGCCTCATCTGGGCCATGACCCGGGGCGGCCCGGGAAACCGCAGCCAGACGCTGCCGGTCTTCATGTACGACCAGGCGTTCAACAAGTCCCTGATCGGCTACGGCACGGCGGTGGCCCTGCTGTTGCTGCTGGTGGGGGCGGCGTTCTCGGTGGTGTATCTGCGGCTGATGAAGGAAGAGGTCTGAAACGGGCCGTGGGCCGCCGTGTTCAAGTGCGAGCTGCCATCACGTCACGGCGTCGGCGAGCATGAAGACGGCCACGGCGAGCAGGACCACCGCGAAAACGCGCTGCAGACGGGGCCCGGAGACCTTCGCGGCCATGCGCTTGCCGTCCCAGGCGCCCAGGATCGCGGTTCCGATGAACGGGCCGATCACCGCCCAGTCGAGCGAGGCGCCGGTGCCGGAGCGAGTGACCAGGGAAGCCAGTGAGTTGGCCGTGATGATCAGCAGACTGGTGCCGACCGCGGCCTCCATCTCGAAGGCCAGGACGGTGACCAGGGCGGGGACGGCGAGAAAGCCGCCGCCCACACCGAGTAGCCCGGTCAGCGCGCCCAGGCCGGCACCGGCCCCGGCCGCCCTGCCCGGCCGTACGTCGCCGCTTCCGGGCCGGGCGGTGGCGGCGGGCCGGAGCATGGTGCCGGCGGAGAGGATGGCTATGGCGGCGAAGGCGATGGTGAGGACGGCTTGGGGCAGGTGGGTGGCGGCGGCTCCAGCGGCGGCCGCAGGAAGAATCCCGGCGGCCGCGAACGCCGCTCCGGCCCGCCACCGCACCCGCCCGGCCCGTGCGTGCGCGTACAGGGCGGTCAGGGATGTGGCGCTGACGATGATCAGGCCGGCGGTGGTGGCCTGGGCGGGGGTGAAGCCGAGCAGGTAGATCAGCGCCGGCACCGCCAGGACGCTGCCACCGCCGCCGAGGGCGCCAAGCACCAGGCCGACGACGGCGCCCGCGATCAGGGCCAGGATCAGGGCGGTCACGCTATTCGCCCGCTGGGGGCCGGGTGACACTCAGGCCCGCGTCGGCGGCGGCCTCGAAGCCGTTATCAACGGCGACGACCTTCCGTCCGATCGCGTCCAGGAGGGAAGCGGCGATCGCCGCGCGCATCCCGCCGGCGCAGTGCACCCACACCGTGCCGTCCGGCACCTCGCCGACCCGGCCGTGCAGCTCGTGGAGCGGAATGTGCACGGAGCCCTCGATGAAGCCGTTCGCCACTTCGGAATCCCGGCGCACATCCAGTACCACCACGTCCTCACCGCGCTCGTGTGCGTCGGCGAGGTCGGCGAAGCGGGCGCGGGGGAAGGAGGCGAGCCGCTCCCCCGCACGGACCCAGGTGGCCGGATCTCCGGTGGCGGCGGCGGCCGGGCGGTCGATGCCGACCCGGGTCAGCTCCCGCTGCGCGTCGGCGATCCGCTCCGGGGTGTCGCCGAGCAGGGTGACCGGCCTGCCCCACGGGATCAGCCAGGCCAGATAGGTGGCCGGCCGGCCGGTGCCCTCGAAGTTGACCGATCCGGCCACATGGCCGTCGGCGAAGGCGACCCGGTTGCGCAGGTCCACCACCCACTCACCGGCCGCCAGCCGTTCGGCGATCTGTGCGGCGTCGGCGGGCTCGGGCGGAGTCAGGTCGACGGGCGCGGGACCGGCGGCGTTGACCGGGCCCATGTGCGTGTAATACGCGGGCACGTCGTCCAGCCCGGCCAGGACCCGCTTCACGAAGGTGTCCACATCCAGGGTGAAGGCGTCATTGTTGGCGCGTTCGTCGCCGATCGTGGTCGCGTCGCCCTCGGCCTGGGAGGAGGAGCAGAAGCTGCCGAAGCCGTGCGTGGGCAGCACGGGCACCTCGTCGTCGAGCGTTGCCGCCAGCCGGTGGACGGAGGCGTGCTGGGCGCGGGCCAGGTGCTCGGTCAGCCGCGGGTCCACCAGGTCCGGACGCCCCACGGAGCCGATCAGCAGCGAGCCGCCGGTGAAGACCGCCACCGCACGGCCGTCCTCCTCCAGCGCGTACGAGGTGTGGTGCGGGGTGTGGCCCGGGGTGGCTATCGCACGCAACATCAGGTGCTCGTCCACCTCGGCCATGTCGCCGTCCCCGACGGGGGTGCGGGAGAAGGAGACATTGGCGTCGGCCGGGACCAGGTAGCGGGCGCCGGTGAGGCGGGCCAGTTCCAGCCCGCCGGTGACGTAGTCGTTGTGCACATGCGTCTCCGCCACGTAGGCGATGCGCACCCCTCGCCGGGCGGCGGTGGCGATCACCTGGTCGACGTCCCGCGGCGGATCGACCACGACCGCCGCTTTCGGACCGCCGGCCAGGTAACTGCGATTGCCCAGCCCCTCGAATTCCAGGGTGTCGACAAAAAACATGGTGCTGCGCCTTTCTGGGATGGTGCACCCGGGAATTTCCCGTCTCGGGAAACCGCCGTCATTCAATTTCGGGCCGCGTCCTCGCGGTCGGGGAGGGTGACCGGCAGCCCTGCCGCTTTCCATGCCTCAAGACCGCCCGCCACGCTGTAGACGGAGGACCGGCCCGCGCGAATCGCCTGGGCGCCGCCCCGCACGCTGCGTGCGCCCGTACGGCATACGAAGGCCAGTGGACCGGCGGGCACATCCGACAGCGAGGCGGGCAGCGTGCCGAGCGCGGCGTGGACGGCACCGGCCGGGTGCCCCGCCGCCCATTCATCGTCCTCGCGGACATCGACCAGCGTGAGTTCCCCGTCCACGACGCGGCGACGCGCCTCGGCCGGAGACAGGTCAGCGGGCGTGTGACCGTCGCCGGAGCCCGGGTCCCGCTCCGTGCCGGGCAGGACCGTCCGGATCGCCTCGTAGTTCGAGGCGTGGACGACGGCTATCTGCTGCCCCATCATCGGGCAGACGTTCATCGCCTCTTCCCAGTGAGCGGTGGACTCCCATTCCGCCACGTTGACGAGAGAGAATTTGCTCCCCGGGACGATGGTGCGGAACATATACGTCCGAATGAAACCGGGCTGGGCCGCCATCACGTCCGCGGCGTCCTGCCAGGCGTCGAGATAAGAGCTTTCCTTGTCCTCGTCGATCTCAATCGGAATGATCACGACATGGCGATTTTCCATCTGACGCCTCCGCTGTCCTGGTTCCGGCTCCGGGTGGTGAACCGGCACTTTCCGAACGCAGCCTGCGCGCACTTGTCCATGAGCGGAAAATGGCCTTGCCGAACCGGCAAACGGTCGGCGTGGTCGCACGACAAATCAGGGGACGCCGGCCCGGCTGTCGACTAGCCTCGCGAGGTTGTTCTTCGCGCTTTCAGTTCGCGCTCTCAGTTCGCGCCTTCAGGAGGAGACCGCCATGGCCGCCGAGCCCTTCCCGCCCGTCGAGCCGTACGCGCACGGCCTCCTCGAGGTCGGCGACGGAAACCGGATCTACTGGGAGACCAGCGGGAATCCGCAGGGGAAGGCGGCCTTGTGGGTGCACGGCGGTCCGGGCAGCGGAGGGCGCCGCGGCGTTCGCGGGATGTTCGATCCCGAGGTCTTCCGGATCGTCCTGTTCGACCAGCGTGGCTGCGGTGAGAGCCTGCCGCACGCCTCCGACCCGTCCGTCAGCCTCGATCACAACACCACCGACCACCTCATCGCCGATATGGAGCGGCTGCGCGAGCACCTGGGCATCGACCGCTGGCTCCTCTACGGCGGCTCCTGGGGCTCGACGCTGATCCTCGCCTACGCCGAGCGTCACCCCGAGCGGGTCTCCGAGATCGTCATCGCGGGCGTCACCATGACCAGGCCGGACGAGACCGACTGGCTCTACCGCGGTGTCGGACGCCTGTTGCCCGGCGCCTGGGAGACGTTCCGCGACGCGGTGCCGGAGGCGGAGCGGGGCGGCGGTCTCGTCGCGGCGTACAACCGGCTGGTGAACAGTCCGGACGAGGCGGTCAGGGTCAAGGCGGCGCGGGACTGGTGCGCCTGGGAGGACGCCGTCATCGCCCACGAGGCGCTTGGCAGTCCGGGCTACTACAGCGACAAGACGGACGACGCGCTGATGGCCTTCGTGCGGATCTGCGCCCACTACTTCGCCCATGACGCGTGGCTCGAGGACGGTCAGCTCCTCCGTGACGCGCACCGGCTGGCCGGTATCCCGGCGGTGCTGATCCACGGGCGGCTCGACCTGGGCAGTCCGTTGCAGAGCGCGTGGGAGCTGTCCAAGGCCTGGCCGGACGCGGAACTGCGGGTGATCGACGACTCGGGGCACACGGGCAGTCCCACGATGCACGCCGCGGTCCTGGAAGCGATTGCCCGCTTCGGCCGGGTCACACCGGGTCGTGAACCTGAGTGAGGGCACCCCGGAGTGGTGAGGGATGTCGTTCGCCGAGCAGGTCCAGGAACGCCTCGGTGGCCGCGCCGGGGCGCCGGGTCGAGGCGGTGGCGACGGTGAGCTGCCAGCGCAGTTCGTGATCCGCGACCCGCACCGCGTCGAGGCCCGTCCGGTCACGGACCAGGAAATGGCCGAGAAAGCCGATTCCCAGCCCTGCCCGGATGAAGTCGACGGCGGTGCCGATGTCCGCGACCTCGACGGACACCTCCCGCCGCAGCCCCGCGGCGGCGAACGCCTGGTCGACCACGGCGCGGTTGCCGAAGCCCGGCGGGGAGTCGATGAACGGGAACTCGGCCAGTCGCGCGAGTGGCACCCGGCCCGCCCCGGCCAGCGGATGTGACTCGGCCACGTACACGGCCATGGGGACGGTGGCCAGCGGCCGGGTGGTGAGGTCGGCCGGCGGCGGTCCGGGCAGGGAGAGGAAGGCGACGTCGAGTCGACCGTCGCGCAACTGCTCCGCCAGACCCGCCGACCCCGCCATGGCCGCCCGGAGCCGCACCGTGACACCGGGATGCCGGGCGCGCAGCGCGGCCAGGAGTCCGGGCAGGTCGACGAGGTCGATCGAGGTCTGGGTGCCGACCGTGACCGTGCCGTGCAAGGCGCCCTGCGTCCGGTGCACGGCGTCCTTGGCGGCGCGTGCGGCGTCGAGGGTCTCCCGAGCCCGGGGCAGGAAGGCACGTCCGGCCGCCGTCAAGGTGACTTCCTGCGGGCTTCGGGTGAACAGGGCCGATCCCAGCTCCCGTTCCAGTGCCCTGACCGTCGCCGACACGCCTGACTGGACGACGTGCAGCGTCTTCGCGGCGCGGGTGAAGCTGCCGGTGTCGGCGACCGCGAGGAAGTATTCGAGATGGCGCAGTTCCACGCCGTCCATTATCACCAACCGTGCTGGCCCCCAGCAGCAGACATCGTTGGACGTGATGGGCGCACCCGCGTGAGGGTGAGAAGACCGGCCCGAACCAAGCCCTCCGTAGGAGACGTCGATGGACCATGAGTGGCGCTACACCGAGCTGCCCGTGCGGGCACGGCAGGCCATCGAGGGCTTCGTGCCGCCCGACGCCCTCGTGGCCCGGCACCTTGAGCGCTACGCCGATGTGCGGCCCCGCCCCACGGATCACGACGGGGACACCGAGGAGCTCGACGGGGCCGTGTTCACCCACCACTTCGAGGATGTCCCGGGCGACCACGAAACGGTCCGGTGGCACTACGTGGAGACCGGGACGGGGGCCGGGGAGCCCGTGGTCTTCCTGCACGGGATGCCCGACTCATGGTTCCTCTGGCACCACCAGATGGCCGCGCTGTCGGACTCGTACCGCTGCGTCGCGATCGACCTCAAAGGCTATGGGCAGTCGGAGAAGGGACGAGGCGACTACCGGCGCTCCGGCGCGGCCGGGCAACTCGTCGCGCTGCTCGACGCGATCGGGGTGGATCGGTTCACCCTGGTCACCCACGACCGGGGCACCGTGCAGGGCGACCACATCGCCGCCGCCCATCCCGGACGAGTCCGCCACTATGTGCGCGGCGAGCAGCACCTCCACCACTTCCACCCCGACCTCGCCCCGCAGGACGACCTCCTCGCCGAGACACCGTGGAGCGGGCTGATGGAGGACCCGAAACGGTTCGTCGTCTGGGCGTACGCCTTCGTCGGGAATCTGCCGGTGGCCGACGAGGACATGCGCCGCGTCATCCAGGAGTACTCGTATCCCGGGATCACCCGCGCCGTCCCGCGCTACAACATGGCCTCCACCTTCCGGAAGGAGTGGATCGAGCGGCGCAGCGACCTGATCCCGCGCTGGCGCGCTCCGGTGACCCTGATGCAGGGCCGGGACTCGCGCAGCCAGCCCCGCGAGTTCTACGCCGACGCCACCGAGCACATTCCCCATGCGGCCGGCGTCGAGGTCCGCTACGTCACCGGGGGGCACTTCTGGCCCCTGGAGAGCCCCGAGGAGACCAGCGCCATCCTGCGCGAGGTACTCCGCGTCCGACGATCACCGGCGTGCTGATACTCGCCCCTGACTCGCATGGAAGGACAACCATGGATCTCATGCTCAACGGCCGGACCGCGATCGTCTGCGGCGCCTCGTCCGGGCTGGGGCTGGCCATCGCGGAACGCCTGTCCGGCGAGGGCGCCAACGTCGTCGCGGTGGCCCGGCGCCGGGAGAGCCTGGAGTGGGAGGCGACGCGTATCGGCGCCGTTCCCCTGGTCGCCGACCTCTCCGAGGAGGGTGCGGCGGAACGGGTCGTCGAGCACACCGTCAGCCGCTTCGGCGGTGTCGACATCCTGGTGTGGAACACGGGAGGGCCGCGTCCGGGCAGCGCACTGCGGATCGACGAGCACGCCGCGCACGACGCCTTCCGCACCCTGCTGCTGCCCCTGGTCCGTATGGTCGGCGCCGCCGTACCCCACCTGCGGAACAGCCCGTACGGCCGGATCGTCGCGGTGACGACGACCACGGTGAAGGAGCCGTCGTCACTGGTCGCGCTGTCCAACCTGATCCGGCCCGGGGTGACCGGATACCTCAAGACGCTGGCCAACGAACTGGCGCCGGACGGCATCGCGGTCAACTGCGTGGCGCCCGGCCGGATTCTGACGTCCCGAGTGCACGACCTCTACCCGGACGGTGTGCCTGCCGACGCCACGGACGACATCCCCATTGGGCGGTTCGGCACACCGGACGAACTCGCGGCCGTCGTCTGCTTCCTCGCCACGCCGTTGGCTTCGTACGTCACGGGCACCACGATCGCCGTGGACGGCGGCCTCACCCGTTCGATGCTCTGAGGACACGCTGGAAGGCCGCCCAGGCGGCGGGGGTGACCCGGAGTATGCGACCCTCCGGGTCCTTGGAATCGCGTACGGCCACAGCGCCGGGCACGTTCGTGGCCACCTCCACGCACTCTTCTTTGCCGTTGCTGTAGCTCGACTTGCGGAAGACGAAGGTTGTCACAGCTCACAGTCCCTTGATGAGTGTCCCGATGAAGGTGCGGGACTCGGCCTCGGGGAGCGCGCCCCGCGCAGTCTCCTCGAACAGTCTTACGTGCTGTGCCGCACCTTCGCCACCCTCGACCCACGCTGTGGAGAACGCCAATTCCAGGTACACGACGTCCATGGCGCCGGGCTCGGCGAACGAGAGGACGTTGAAGGAGCCCGCGAGCGCCGGTGTCATCCCGACGTCAAAGGGGAGCACCTGAATCGTGACATTGGGGCGCTCGCTCCAATCGAGGAGGCTCACCAACTGCTTGCGCAGCATCTCGGGCTCGGCCACGGGGACACGCAGCGCCGCCTCCGAGATGACGGCCCAAAGGGAGAGCGACTCGTCCCCGGAAAGCCTCTGCTGACGAGCAGCTCTGGAGGTGACAAACGCCTCGACCTGATCAGGCTGATCTTCAGGGACCCACTTACGCCGCAACGACCGCATGTAGTCCGGAGTCTGGAGCAGGCCGGGAATGAACGACACCTGCCACGCCTTGACAGCCGTGGCCGCGTTCTCAAGCGGCACGTACTCCCTCATCGTCCTCGTAAGGGCGACGTCATTCCACCAGCCCTTCGCCTTGCGGCGTTCGCGGTCGATGCGCGCCAACTCCAAGAGGGCACCGACAGTCGACGGGTCGTTGGCGCCGTACAACGCGCACAGGGCGCGGATGTCCGGGTCCCGGATGGGAACCCAACCGCCTTCCATCTTCGCGACCTTGCCCGTCGAAGCGCTGAGCGCCTTCGCCGCGTGCGTCTGCGTCAGGCCCGCCTTGGTCCGGAGGCTCGTCAGCTCGGCGCCCAGTCTCCTCCCCAAGACGCTGGATGTGCTGTTCCCCTGGGTTGACTGACCCTCTGTCACCGCGTACCTCTCCTCCGTGATGTGACGCCAGTCTGGAGCGTAGCGGGGCGCCTCGCAAGCGAGATCGGTTGAATTTTCCTCAGCAGAGTTGAACCGATCACCATTGCGGCGCTACGGTCCGTAATGAACCGCTCGCACAGGGACGTCAGCTGGCGGACGGACTCCGCCCTGCCCTGCCCACTGGAGGTACGCGATGGCATTCGCGCCCCAAGACCCCCGGATCCCGGACCCCAGCGACCCCGTCATCAACGAGGGCCGCGTCGACTACGTCCCGACACCGATAAGCGTGACCAGGGCCCGCCGGCACGCCACACGACTCATCGCCGACTGGGGACACCCCGCACTCGCCGACGACACGGCACTCATCGTGTCCGAGCTGGCCACCAACGCCT